>CALAME010000091.1 GCA_937925675.1 uncultured Paenibacillaceae bacterium
CGGGCTACGATGACAATGCGCTTGTCGTGCTGCATCTAGCGGACGGCTCTGCCGCTAACATCCAGGCGAGCTGGTCGTCGTATTTGTCATTCAACAGCCGCGGGGTTGTCGGGACCGAAGGAACGGCGATGATATCCGGTACTGGGACGTGGAATTTCGATACGTTCAGGTACCGGACGAAAGAGATGGAGGAAGAATGCATCGAGGCGTTGGATGACCCGCTTGACATCCGTTCCTATCAGATGGAAAACCGCCACTTTATCGATTGTGTTTTAAAAGATCAAAAACCGCATATGTCCGCCGCCGAGGGCCTTACCATTTTAACCATTTCCCACGCGATTTTGCGTGCGAGCCGGGAACGAACCGTAGTCCATTTACCGTGATCCCTGGATCGTGGTTTTTCTGTAACTGACGCGAATGTTTGAAGACAAGCATGTTTATCAAACATGCTGATCTGGTTGATCTGGACTTTTTTTGCCCTTTAATGGTCGACCATTGAATGATAAAACCAGTAAACCAAAATACCACACCCCAGAAAAAGAAAGGAAGTTCAGCCCATGATTGGAAAGGCGAATGGGATAGCGCCGCTGCAGCATCGCCGATCGTTCTGGAATCGCCTGTGGCAGCGAAACAAAACCGCGCTCTTGTTTTTGTCGCCCTGGTATGCCGGTTTGCTCATCTTCAGCATCATTCCGATGGTGGCATCGCTATACTTGTCGTTTACGAATTACGATCTGTTTCGCGCGCCGCGCTGGGTCGGTTTGACGCACTATATCGACATGTTCACTGCCGATCCGCGCTATATGAAGGCGCTTGCGGTGACCTTTAAATATGTGTTCATCGGCGTGCCGCTGCAATTGTTGTTTGCGCTGGGACTCGCCCTGATGCTGAACCGGGGCCTGCGTGGCTTGCCGTTGATTCGCGCACTCTACTATATTCCTTCGCTGCTGGGCAGCAGCGTCGCCGTGGCCTTGTTGTGGCGGCAAGTATTCGGCAGCAAAGGGGTTTTTAACGAGTTTCTTTCCTGGTTCGGCATACAGGGGAAAAGCTGGATCACCCATCCGGACACGGCCATTTATACGCTGATTGTCCTTCTTGTCTGGCAGTTCGGGTCGCCGATGGTCATCTTTCTGGCGGGTCTGAAACAGATCCCTGCTGACTTGTATGAAGCAGCTTCCATCGATGGTGCGGGAGCGATCACCCGTTTTTTCAACATTACGTTGCCGCTTTTGACGCCGATTATTTTCTTTAACCTGGTCATGCAGATCATTTCCGCTTTCCAGGCATTTACGCCGGCTTTTATCGTCGGCGGTGAGCAGGGCGGAACCCTCGACTCCACCTTGTTCTATACCCTTTATCTGTATATCAAAGGATTCCAGCAGTTCCAGATGGGATATGCGGCGGCAATGGCCTGGGTGCTGCTTTTGATCATTGCTCTTTTTACGTCGTTACTCTTCTTATCCTCGCGCAAATGGGTGTACTACGAAAACTGAAGGAGGGGATATGGATTTGCGCGCGTATTCATCGGTTCAACAAAAAGTTCTGTTTACGGTTGTTCTCATATTGGCTCTGGTCATGATCTATCCTCTCCTGTGGATGATCAGCAGTTCACTCAAGCCGGAGTCGCTCATATTTCGCGAGCTGGGTCTTATCCCCTCGCAAATCACGCTCGAAAACTACATTCAGGGCTGGAAAGGTTTTTCCGGAATTTCGTTTACGACTTTTTTCACGAACTCTTTCATCATTGTCGCGTTTGCCATTTTGGGCAATCTGATCAGCTGCTCGATGGCAGCCTATGCGTTCGCTCGCCTGCAGTTTGACCTGAAGTCCCTGATGTTTTCGATCATGTTTTTGTCGATCATGTTGCCTTATCATGTCGTGCTCATTCCGCAGTACGTCATGTTTCACAATCTCGGTTGGGTCAATACGTTTCTCCCTTTGATCGTGCCGAAATTTCTCGCCACCGACGCTTTCTTTATCTTCTTGATGGTGCAATTTATCCGCGGTTTGCCTGTAGAACTGGACAATGCGGCCAGGGTAGACGGTTGCGGACCGGTGCAAATTTTTATACGCATCATTTTTCCGCTACTTACGCCAGCGCTTGTGACGACGTCCATCTTCAAGTTGAGTCCTTATACTTGTGTAAAAATGGTGTGCTCCTGAAATAAAAAAA
>CALAME010000092.1 GCA_937925675.1 uncultured Paenibacillaceae bacterium
GTCGCAGGAGCAAGCAGCGGAAACAGGATGCGAAAAAAGACGCTGAAGTGACCCGCTCCGTCAATGCGTGCCGATTCTACCAGCTCGTGCGGCAATTCTTTCAAAAATGTGGTGAATATGAAAATGGAGATTGGCAGACTAAAAGCGATATACGGCCCGAGCAACGCCCACAAGGAGTTGTATAATCCCATATGCTGCGTCAACACATAGATCGGAATCAGTGTCGTATGCACCGGGATCATCATGCCGATCAAAAAGAGCAGAAACAGCACCCGGTTCAGACGAAATTGCATCCGTGCCAGCGGATAACTGGCCAATGCAGCAAAGAGAACGACCAGCACGACCGACACGACGGTGATGATGAAACTGTTGTAAAAATATTTCATAAATGAGCTGCCGAGAATATTCGTGTAGTTTTCCAGAAACAGCCGATCTGGCAACTTCCACGGATCGGACAAAAATTCAAATTGCTTCTTAAACGAACTGTTGACCATGAAGAAAAAGGGGTAGCCGGTGAAAAAGAGCAAAATAAGTGCTAGGACATACAGCGGAAGATGCCGGATCCATTTCATCCGCTTGCCCCCTCCTTCCGTTTGCGCAACTGATCCAGACCGTTCACCAACAACGTGATGATCAAGGAGACGATGAGCATCGTAAACGACAGCGCACTGCCATAACCCATATTGAAATTGGTGAACGCCTGTTTGTACATATAGGTGGCCATCAGTTCAGTTGCGTGGTTCGGTCCGCCATTGGTCATGATATAGATCAAATCAAAATATTTCAGTGAACCGATAATGATCAGAATCGCACACATCATCATCGTCGGCCTGAGCAAAGGCAAGGTGATGTGGATAAACTGTCTCCATTTGTTGGCGCCATCGATAGTCGCGGCTTCATAATATTCTTCTGAGATGCCGACGAGTCCGGCTCTGAGCAAGATCATGTACATGGGCGTAAATTGCCAGGCTATGACGGCCACGATCGTCCAGAAGGCGGTGCGGCTATCGCCGAGCCAGCCTCTTTGCCACGACTCGAGACCGACAGCCCCCAGCATATAGTTCACGATTCCGAAATTCGGATCGAGGATAAAGACGAACAGTAACCCAATTGCCACCGTCGACATCAGAATCGGCATGAAATAGACCGTACGAAACAGCCGGATCCCCTTGATCGGTGCAAAGAGCAAGAGTGCCATGATCAGCCCAAGCGGCAACTGGGTTAAAAGGGATGAAAGAACGAGGATGAGGTTGTTTTTGAGCGCCACCCAGAAAACCCAGTCAGCCAGCAAACGGGTATAATTTTCCAATCCGAGAAATACGACGTTGGAATCGATGCCTGACCAGCGATACAGACTGTAGTAGAACGTTAGACCGATCGAATAAAGAACGTATAGGGCGTAAACGGCTAAAGCAGGTGCGAGAAATAACGCTATGACAAAGGCTTCTTTCCGTTTCATCCTCTTTTTGGACAAGCTGAGCTGGTTGTTTACTGTGTTCAACCCCATTCCTCCTTCTTCGTCGCATGTATGGAAATCAGTCCAGGAGTTCTTTGGCCTTTTCCTCCATCAAACGCGCTGCTTCTTCCGGTGTCATGTCCAGACCAAACAGGGCCTGCGTCGTATCTTTGTGCAGCTCTCCCAGCTCCGGCGGCAGCGTCTGGTCATAGTACGTCTGCATATTGCCCGCCTGTTGCAAAAATTCCGTAAAGCGTTGTCCAAACGGATCATCGCTCACAACACCTTGCACAGCGGAAATTTTGCCCGTAATGTTCGTGTACTCTTGCGCCACTTCCACACTGGTCAAGAACTTGACCAACTCCACTGCCAGTTCCGGATGCTTGCTGCTGGCAGCGACGGAAAAGGCCGGGCTTACTCCGCCAACAACGTTCGACGGATCTCCTTCTCCCCCTTCCACAGCAGGGAAATTGAAAATATCCAGTTTTTCT
>CALAME010000093.1 GCA_937925675.1 uncultured Paenibacillaceae bacterium
ACATAAAAACGGCGCAAGCCTAAGGCCTTGCGTCGTTATTAAATTGGATATCAGAAGTAGCGGGTACCCTGGCGATCGCAGATGGCGCGGACAAGCGGTACGTTTTCCGGCGCTTGTTCGGACCAGGTATAGGCTTTCTCTACCATCTGCATGATCGCCCCGGGATCGCGCTTGCGACCGTTGACGTGCAATTCAGCCAACGTTTCTCCTTTTTCCACAAAATCGCCAACCTTCTTGGAAAGCACGATCCCTACAGCAGGATCAATCTGATCTTCAATGGTCTCCCGTCCCGCTCCGAGCATCATCGCAGCCACGCCGATCCTTTCTGCGTCAATGGCTGCAACAAAACCGGACGATTGTGCATGCACAGTTACAATCGTGTCAGCGCCGAGCAACTGTTCGGGAGCATCGACCACAGACGCATCACCGCCTTGCGCTGTAATCCAGGCTTTGAATTTTTCCAACGCACGGCCGCTTGCCCATACTTCCTCCAAGCGGGCGCGAGCCTCCTCTTCACTGTTCACGATGCCGGAAGCACGCAACATATGAGTGCCAAGTTCCAAGCACAGCTTTTTCAGATCGGACGGGCCGTCGCCGCGCAGTGCCTCGATCGCCTCCTTCACTTCAAGGGCATTGCCAATCGCATAACCGAGGGGCTGATCCATGTTGCTGATGACCGCGATCGTCTCCCGGCCGATCTCTTTTCCGATCTTGACCATGGCTTCGGCGAGCTGGACGGCATCCTCCAGCGTTTTCATGAACGCCCCGGATCCGGTTTTTACATCGAGCACAATCGCATCGGCACCGGCTGCAATTTTTTTGCTCATTACCGAGCTGGCGATGAGCGGGATGGAAGCGACGGTTGCTGTCACATCGCGGAGCGCGTACAGTTTTTTGTCCGCCGGAGCAATATTGGCCGTCTGACCCGCAACAGCGACCCCGATCTCATTGACCTGAGCGAGAAACTGTTGTCGGGACAAATCCGTCGTAAAGCCGGGAATCGATTCCAGCTTGTCGATCGTGCCGCCGGTATGCCCGAGTCCGCGACCGGACATTTTCGCTACCGGTACTCCGCAAGCAGCAACGAGCGGAGCCAGGACGAGGGTGGTCTTGTCACCGACGCCGCCGGTGCTGTGTTTATCTACCTTTATGCCAGGAATGCCGGACAAATCTACCGTTTCTCCAGACCGGGCCATGGCCAGTGTCAATGCAGCCGTTTCCTGCTCCGTCATGCCCCGAAAATAAACCGCCATCGCCCATGCAGCCATCTGATAGTCTGGAATATTTCCATTTGTGTAGCCTTGAATGAGCGTTTCAATTTCCTGTTCGGTCAGTTCACCGCCGTCCCGCTTTTTTTCAATAAGAGACACGGTCCTCATCGAATGCTCCCTCCTGCGTTCCTGGAAAATAGTAGTGTCATTGTAGCATATCCGCTTGCTAAAAGAAAACAGGTGGACAATCGAACAGACGCATACTCCTGCCCCTGCATATATTCGTACAAGACAGACAAACCAACACCGTAAGGAGGAACGAGATTGCCGTTCATGCCACCCCTTGAAACGGCAATCGGAATGCGATGGAAGTTTTCGGCATCATGTGCGACCGCATCCGGCCGCACTCAACCGTCGTACGCCGGTTATGCGTGCATGCCCGCGCGACCGGTTTCAGCCGCATCGCCTTATTTACTCCTTCCGCAGTCGATCCCTTGCGGAAACGGATCCGGGGTTATGTGTACACCCACCGGCGCTGGCGACATGCCACTTTCCCCTTTCCTTCCATCGTTCACGATATCGGTCAATACACAGACAAAAAAACGATTGCCCGCGTCAAACGGATCAAATACAACAGCTCGCTTCGTTTTACAGGATACGGGATTGGCAACAAAGCGGAAGTGGAACAAGCGCTTAAACAGCATCCCCTGATCTCACAATACCTCATACCGGGCATCCTCTTGGACAACCCGAATGACGACCTTGATGAAACGTTGGTCTTTTTGCACGAATGCGGCCGGGTGATGGTCAAACCGTTAAACGGCAGCAAGGGAAAAGGGATTAAACGGGTCAGTAAAGAAGCGGAAAAAGTGATCATTGAAGAAAACGGGAAAAAGCCTTTTGTCTGTACATGCGATGAGCTCAAAATGATCTGGCGCAGATGGCAGAGGGAAAACCGGTATATCGTGCAAAAATGGATCGACATCAACTGGATGAATGAGCGTCATGATAGCGGAAGTCCATCCGACATTCGCGTCGTCGTTCACAAAAACGGAAGCGGGACATGGCAGCTGGGCGGAATGGGCATTCGCCTGGGTGCCGAAGGAAATGTCACTTCCAACGTCTACTGCGGTGGCGCGATTTTGCCATTCATCCCTTCCCTCTGCACCTATTTTGATGAAAAGCAGGCTTTCGACCTGGCTGCCCGGTGCGAAAAACTTTCCCTGACCGTAGCCCGTCATCTGGAGACCGTGCGCAAGCGAAGGCTGGTCGAGCTTGGAATCGACCTCGGCGTCGACAAGGATGGCCGACTGTGGCTGATCGAAGTGAATGTCAAACCTGGCCGCAAAACGATCCGGCGCTTGTATGGCTGGAAACGATTCGACGAGACGATCAAAGCACAGGTTGAATACGCACGCTATCTTCTCCATTCCGACCGCTGTGCACAAGGTTAGGTTTCAAGCAGGGACAACCATGTGCGAATCAGCCGTTTGAAAAGCGGTTTTGTACGATTGGCGACACTGACGACCTGTTCGTGCGTGAGCGGTTCCAGTTCTTCACCGATCGCCATGTCCGTAATGCAGGAAATACCGAGCACTCGGAGTCCGGCATGACGGGCAGCGATCACTTCCGGCACGGTCGACATGCCCAGTGCGTCAGCGCCGAGGCGGGCAAGCATGATCAGTTCGGACGGGGTCATATAGTTCGGACCGGCAATTCCCGCGTATACGCCCTCCTGAAGGCGCAACCGTCCCGTGAAACTCTCCGTCGTCCTTTCGCTCTGAGCTTTTTCTCCCGCACTCTCCGCCTCCGCCAGAAGCTCCTGATTGACCAGTTCTGCCGCCCGCCGCGCCAACTTGCGGTATTCCTCGTCATAGGCTTGAGACATGTCGGGAAAGCGCGGGCCATAGCGTTCATCATTGGGGCCAATCAGCGGATTGTCTCCGGTCAGGTTCAGGTGGTCGCGGATGACCATGAGATCCCCCGGCTGAAAGGAACGGTTAATTCCGCCGGCAGCGTTGGTGACGACGACGGTATGGATCCCCAGCTCTTTCATCAAATAGATGGGCATGACTACCTGTTTCATCGAATAGCCTTCGTAATAATGAACGCGCCCTTTCATCGCCAAGACCCGTTTTCCTTCCAGCACACCGCCGACGAAACAGCCGTCATGACCTGCTACAGTAGATACGGGAAATCCTTCAATTTGTTCATATGGCACAACGACAGGCGACTCGATCTCATCCGCGAGTTCGCCTAAACCGGAGCCGAGAATAAGACCGATTTCCGGCTGTGTATCCAATGCTTGGCGCACCGACTTTAGCGCTTTTTCCACCATCACTTCTCCTCCATCCCTTTTAGAAAATGGATGATCAGCTGGATGAACTTCTCCTTGACCGCCTCCGCCGTTGCCACCACTTCATCGTGCGAGAGCGGCTCGTTGGCTATTCCGGCAGCGAGATTGCTGATGCAGGATATTCCGAGCACCTCGATCCCGGCATGCCGCGCTGCGATCACTTCCGGCACAGTCGACATCCCGACAGCATCCGCTCCGAGAATACGCAACATCCTTACTTCCGCGGGCGTTTCATAACTCGGACCGAGCACGCCGGCATATACCCCTTCCTTAAGTTCGATGCCGAGTTCGTTAGCGACCTTTTTCAGTCGCTTGCGCAAGCCGATGCTGTAAGCTTCCGACATGTCGGGGAAACGGGGACCAAATCGCTCCTCATTGGGACCGATCAGCGGATTGCGGAACATCATGTTCAGATGGTCCGTAATCAGCATCAAATCACCGGCAGCAAAATTTTCGTTTATGCCTCCGGCTGCGTTGGTCACGATCAGGGTGCGCACACCCAGCATATGCATGACGCGTACACCGAGCGCGGCCGCTGCTGGCGGATATCCTTCGTACAGATGAAAGCGACCATTCATCATCACAACCTGCCGTCCGGCGAGCTCCCCCGAAATCCATTCGCCGGCATGACCCGCAACAGTGGAAACCGGAAAATGTGGAATTTGCGCATAAGGAACTTTGACCGCATCCTCCACCGATTCGGCCAATACGCCAAGTCCGGAACCGAGGATCAACCCGATTTGCGGGCTTTTCTTCAACCGAGCTTCCAAAAAACGCGCGGCTTCTTCCACTTCCTTTAAACCGTAGACCTTTTCGTTTTTGTTTATGTTCATTCCCGTTACACTCCTTTTTCCTATTTACGCTATATCAGCGACCGCATCATCCGCTAAATGATCATCTTTCGCTGATCTGCGGCAAAAAACTGCTGCCGTTGGCCGGCCGGGTCACCCCAAAATTGTCGGCGATGGTCGCCGCCACATCGGCAAACGTCGAACGTACGCCCAGGTTGTCCCCTTTTTCAAAGCGAGGACTCCATGCAAGCAAAGGAACATATTCGCGCGTATGATCGGTGCCGTGGTGCGTCGGATCGTTGCCGTGGTCGGCGGTGATGATCACCAGATCATCCTCCCGGGCCACCCCAAGGATGCGCGGCACATTTTGATCAAACTGTTCCAGTGCGGCCGCATATCCTTCCACGTCCCGGCGATGACCATACAGCGAGTCAAAATCGACGAGATTGGCAAAAGCGAGTCCGCGAAACGGCTTTTGCATCGTCGCCACAATTTTGTCCACTCCGTCCAGGTTGTTTTTCGTCGGCACCGCTTCGGTAATCCCTTCGCCGCTGAAAATGTCATTGATTTTTCCGATTGCAATACAATCATATCCCGCCTCACTAAGCGCATTCATGACTGTCGGTTCCGGCGGTTTCAATGCATAGTCTTTGCGGTTTTCCGTACGGGTAAAGTTTCCAGGTTCACCGACATACGGACGGGCAATGACCCGTCCAACCGCATACTCTCCTTCTTTGGTCAGCTCACGTGCGATTTCGCAAGCTGCATACAGTTCTTCCAACGGGATCACATCTTCATGCGCCGCGATCTGAAACACACTGTCAGCGGACGTATAGACAATCCACTCCCCGGTCTTCATCTGGGTCGGACCGAGTTCGGCAATGATCTCCGTTCCGGATGCAGGTTTGTTACCGATCGTTTTGCGGCCGGTTCTTTCCTCAAACCGCTGCAGAAGCTCACGCGGAAACCCGTTCGGAAACGTGCGGAACGGCGTATCAATTTTCAGCCCCATCAATTCCCAATGTCCTGTCATCGTATCTTTGCCGGCAGACACCTCGGCCATTTTTCCGTAAAATGCTCGCGGCTGTTCCACCGCTTTTATCCCGACAATCGGTTCAATCCGGCCGAGACCGAGTTGTTCCAGATGGGGCAAGGCCAATTTTCCTTTGCGTGTTTCCGCGATATGACCGAGCGTATGGGCGCCTTCATCTCCATATTGAGAAGCGTCAGGCAAAGCGCCGATGCCGACGCTGTCCAGCACAATAACCAAAATACGGGAAAATGTCATTCTTCTTTAACCCCCTCCGTTTGATTGCTGGCCCCTGTTTGCTTTGGACTCGTCCGGCTGGGCAGAACGAAAGGCGAAGCCGTATGTTCCTTTTCGCCACAAAAGTTCCATCGGACCGTATGTGAACCGGTTCATCCATAAAACGCTAACGACCAGCTGCGCAATGTACAGCACGAGTGCGATCAATAACGCGGTCGCCGGACCGATCCGCCCGTATAACGCAAAGCCGTAGCCGTAAAAAAGCGTCGTCAACACGATCGTTTGGGCCAAATAATTGCTCAACGACATGCGGCCGGCGCTTGCAAGCACAGTCCAGCCTTTCCAGCGGGCAAAACGGCGGTACAGGTATATCACCGCACAGATGTAAAAAAAGCTCAAGGGAAAGTCGCCCAGAACCGTTCCGGCCATGTTCCACAGATCGTATGCCGTCGTCAATTCCGGGTCCAGCCTTTTTTCGCTCCACCATTTAAGCAGAGTAAAAGGGATCCCGATTATCAAAGTGACAAGACCGACGGCGGGAACCACCCTGGAAGATTCTTCACGTGGAAAGAGCCATTTCGTTTTTGCAGCATGCATCCCAAGCAGAAACATCGGCAGTACAAAAAAAATCGCCGAAATGATCATGTTGGTAGAAACAAAGGCAATATCCGCCAGCCGCTGCCTAAAGGCCTCCTCAAATCCACCTTCCCCGTATGCAACCAGTGATGACTCCATCAACGATTTCATTTGCGTTACCCATTGCGGGTCATACGCCAGATCTTCGTTCGTGCCGGCGAACATCACCGCCAACGCCGTCAGCATGAGCGGAATGAAAGGAAGTGAAAATGCCCATATCAGTAACGTGCGCGGTTTAATCTGATAAAACAGAGGTAAAAAAAGGGAGGTAAACGCATACCAAGTCAGCACATCTCCCCACCAGAACAGAAACAGATGCAAAAGACCAAAAAAGAGCAACAATGCGGTTCGTCTGAAAAAGCGCATATGTCCTTCCCGCTCGGCTCGCCGCATGAACCATACGTACCCGAAGCCGAACAGGAAAGAAAATATCGGATAAAACTTTCCTGCCACAAAAATGTCTATAAACCGGTCCACAGCCTGATCCCACGGTTGCGTCCATAACGATATGCCGATGAGCTCGGCATAATGCGACGGGGAATGGATCAGTTCGATATTGACGAGCAGTATGCCAAGCAAACAGAATCCTCTCAGCGCATCAATCTCCACCATACGCGAAGAGGGAGGTGTCGGAGCCGGTCCATTTTGCATCTCCATTCACTCCTTGATCGTCTATCGTGTATCTTTGCTGCAATGTTACTCCATTATATTTTTGCACGGGGATGTGTCTGCTCGTACACCTGTTTCATTTTCGTTTGCGCCACGTGCGTATAGATTTGCGTGGTGGCAATATCAGCATGTCCGAGCATTTCCTGCACGGCGCGCAAATCCGCACCGTTTTCCAGCAAGTGGGTTGCAAAGGAATGGCGCAACATATGAGGAGTAATTTCTTTTTGGATGCCCGCCTGTTTCGCATATTTTTTCAATATTTTCCAAAACCCTTGTCGGGTGAGCCGCTTCCCGAGATGATTCACAAACAGCGCTCCATCGTCTGCACCTTTTAAAAGCTTGGATCTCGCGTGACCGAGATAGGCATCCAGGCTCTCAATCGCCATCCTGCCGATCGGGACGATGCGTTCTTTTCCCCCTTTGCCATAACAGCGCACAAATCCCATGCCGAGATGGATATGATCTACATTGAGCGAAACCAGTTCGGACACGCGCATTCCGGTCGCGTATAACGTCTCCAGCATCGCTTTGTCCCGTACCCCCGCAGGCGTGGACGCATCCGGAGCATCCAGCAATCGTTCCACTTCGGACACATCAAGCGATTTCGGCAGCTTTTTGTCCGGCTTCGGCACGCTCATATGCGCTGTCGGATCGCGGTCAATCCATTTTTCCATAAGGAGAAACCGGTAAAACGAACGGATGGCTGCCATAGAACGCGCCAACGTGGAAGGTGCCTTGCCTTCCCTTTTCAGGTGAAGCATATAATCAGTGATGTGCATCTTGTCCGACTGTGCCAGCGAGCGGACATTACGTTTTTGCAAATAATCGAGGTAGCTCGTCAAATCCCGTTCATAAGACTCGAGTGTGTTGGGTGACAAGCCGCGTTCGACAGACAAATAATGAATAAAACTGTTCAGGCTTTGCTTCAAGAGCACCTGTTCCTTTCTTACCATAATGATCGTTCCATATTTTTTCCGGTTTTTTATCATTTCCACATCCCGCAACCTGATTCCTGCCCTCATTTAAACAAAAACACTCTTATACGCCAGCTAACGTGCGTAAAGAGTGCTTTACTCGGATTATTCCTGTTTTTGATCATTTTGTCGATCCTCTTGTTGAATATTGGGATCAGCATCATTGTTAGCGCCGCTATTTTTTTGCTCATTGCAGCGGTGGCATATCCCTTGGAAATCAAGGCGGTGATCCAATACGGTAAAATTAAATTCCTTTTTCAACTTTTCTTCCAGTGGTTCCAGCCAATCTTCCATGATTTCGTCTACGGCTCCGCATTGGATGCAAATCAAATGGTGATGGTGGTGATGATTGTCATCGTTGCGCAAATCGTAACGCGCTACCCCGTCACCAAAATTCATTTTTTCCACGACTTGCATTTCGCTCAACAATTCGAGCGTCCGATAAACCGTCGCAAGACCGATCTCGGGAAATTTGTCCTTGACCAGCATAAACACATCTTCCGCGCTCAGATGGTCCTGCTCATTTTCAAGCAATACGCGAACGGTCGCTTCTCGCTGGGGTGTGAGCTTATATCCTTGTGTTTGCAGTAGTTGTTTGATTTTTTCAACCCGGGCTTCCATACTTCTCCCCCTATGCGGCGCGTGCTTGATAACATTATAGGGGGTGTTTACAGTTAAAGTCAATGTTTACTTAGAACCATTCTAAATTATATAAGAATACAGCGGTTGACAACATGCGCGGCGCCATCCATTGGATGAGCACCGGGGTCACATACGCTTCATAGAGGGAGACCGCCAGGGATACCAGGATAAGGGCAAACATTTTTGCAGCATAAGCAGCAAATATTTCCGGCAGCTTGATCGGATGCCGTTGGAAACGATGGCGCACAAGCGTGATCGATAGCGACAAGGCGCTTACACTGGCGACGATCACAAGCGGAATGACAATCATATTTTGCGGCACGATCGACAAAAGAGAAAAGAGCATGCCATTCCAGCCCATCTCCCCGACCATGTAACCGACCGTAAATCCGATCAGCACCCCTTTTAAAAAATCAAGTACGAGGACGAGGGGGATGCCGATCACGGTCAATCCAAACAATCCGATCAGCACGATCCATTTTGTGTACGAGATGAACGATTGGGAAAAAAAAGATGAGCTTTGTCCATCATAACCTTGTTCCATCGTATGCAAATAGCTGCCGAAAAAACGGGACAACTCCTGCTGTTGCTCCAAGGACAACGAGTTGACAAGCATCGCGCCGAACACGACGCCCATCAGGAACAAAACGGAAACAAATACATACAGGGAAAGATGGTCCTGGATGTATCGGCGCACGTTGAAATTGAGGCTCATCTGGGCGGTTCCTCCTCTTGTCCAACTTAATACAAAATATGAGTCGGAACCGCAAAGTATGTTCAGGTCGGATCCGCAATTTTTCCATACCGACCGCCTCCGCCCTCTTCAATTTGCAGGCGGCCGGTGCGGGCAAGTTGGATGTATCCGGCAATTTTGCTGCCCACCGCACGTTCCAGCTCTTCCACAGGTGTGCGATGCAAAATGTTCATTTCCGTCCCAAACTGATCCAGGAGTCTCTCCAGCGTCTTCTTGCCGAGCCCCGGAATGAACTCCAACGGGATCTGTTCCAAATAGGGAGGACGTTTGTTGCCTGCTTCAGGCGGGCGATCGGCGATCTGACGGATGCGCTCTTCAACGCCACGAACGATATTTTTCCCTCCACATGCCGGACATTGAAAAGAGGTCAGAGAAGGAAGCGGGGCGTTGCAATGGCGACAGAAAGCAAGATGATATTTGCCCAGACGGGGGTTCAGCCCATAGTTGGCCTCAATCCGCCGCCCGTCCAGTCCTTTGAGCGCCAGCGCCCATTCGTTAAACGACGCCGATTTCAGACGAAGCCGGTTATATTCGCGCGCAATTTTGCCGAGCGAGTGGGCGTCGGAGTTCGTCAAAAAAGGGTATCGGTCCAACTCCGACAGTTGACTGGCCATCAGTGTATCTGCACTCAGGCCGAGCTCCACTGCTGCAATCAGGGAGGGATCAAGCACGTCGCTGATCCGGTCCGCGGCACTCCCATAGACGCTTTTGAACGGGGTAAAAATGTGGGCAGGAATGAAAAGACCGCCTCGCTTTGATACTTCCTCCTGCAGGGTGCGGGCGGGTACATACAACCGTTGCGAACTGAGTGTAAGGTTGGACATATGCGGGCGCATCCACTCGCTGAAATCGGCCATCTCCTCCACGGTGGCCAAGTAGACCAGGACGTGAAACGGCTTCCTGCCGGTCTCTTTCAATTCGATTTCACTGCCGATCATGATCCCCATGTCCTTATATTTCAGTCCCCCATCCGGTTGTTCTTGCAATATGCCGTCTTGCAAATATCGGCGCATTTCAGCAAGCACTTCCGGCACGTGGCAATCGATCAGTCCGATCATATCCATCCCTTTTCGTTCCGCCGCTTCACGCACAATATTAAAAAACGTCAGGTTCCGGCTGCCGCTGATTTTGACCGGCCGCCCCGATTCGGTGCGGCCAATATGAATGTGAAAGTCTGCGTAAAAAGAACGAAACGTCATTCCCATCTCCCCGTCAAGCGATACAGCTTCCAAGCGTAAACCGCTGCGATGGTTTTGGCATCAGCGATGCGGCCATCTTGCACGCACTGAAGCGCCTCTTCAAACGTGATTTCACGGCATTGCAAAAATTCATCCTGATCCGGTGCGGCCGTTCCTTTTTCCAAACCCTCCGCTACATACAGATGCAAAATCTCATTCGCAAAACCGGGGGAAGTATAAAAAGAATGGAGTTTTTTTACTTGCTGGCAACGATAACCGGTCTCTTCTTCCAATTCCCGTTTTGCCGTGAGCTCAGGGTCTTCACCGGGATCTATCTTGCCAGCCGGAATCTCAATCAGACTGCGCTCCAGCGGCTTGCGATATTGCTCCACCACGATCAGTTTGTCTTCGTGCAAGGCAATGACCGCCACTGCTCCGGGATGCTTCACAATTTCCCGCGTGGCTTTACGTCCGTCCGGCAACAGGATCGTATCCACCTGCAACGAAATGATTTTTCCTGAAAAAATGGGTTGGGTGCTGATCGTCTTTTCTTCATATGCTCCCTTTTCTGTACTCATCCGATTTTTCCACTCCTGTTTCCATCATTTTTTCCATGAATCATCCTGACCATGAATAATCGTCATGAACGAAGCATACCTTTTCAAGCAAACGGATAACCAAAATGATGAAATAAAGAAGCAGGTGATTCCCGATGCAATGGACAAGCCGTCCCAAACGTTTGACTGCAATTGGAAAGGCATGGGAAGTGCGCGCATTGAGCCGGCAATGGTTAAGGCAGGCTGGAGGACATACCACCGTCCGCGATTTTATCGATCGTCGCCAAAATACTCGCAACGTACAAACTCGGCCGCCGCGGCGACAGCCAAGAAAAAATAAGGGTCTTTCTTTGCCGATCTCTCCATGGTCGTAATCGGATACGGATAAAGCTGCAAGCTTTTTTCCACCTCTTCCTGCGTGACACCGTCTACCCAGTGAATGCGATGCTTGGAAAGGTTCGGATGTGCGGCAATCTGATCTAAAATATACGCCTGTTTATCCGATGGCAGGAAGCATGGCAGCGGAATGACAGCCGGATGTATGGCGGCTTCCGTCATCGCATAGAGAAAGTGATGGCTGAGACCATAATGCCGTTGGCGCCGATCGTGAAAACTGAGGCGGGGAATGACGACGGGACTACCGCCGAGAGCATAAGCGGCGTTCACAATTTCTCCCGTCTCCATCGACGTATGGCCAAAAGCTGTGCCGGTGCCGGCGATTCCCGGACCCATCATCACGATCGTCAGATCAGCGCCAACGATATGTTTTGCAGCCTGGAGGGCTGTAAATTTGTTGATCGTCTCCACGTCGCCCCCATAGGCGTGACCGTATGTGATCGTATCGCTGATCCATCCCAATGATTTCAAAGTGCGCACATGGCGGCTGAACGAAATCGGCAATGCCCCTCCATCGCTCATGACATAAGCGATGCTCGGATTTGAATGTCGCTGTTTGTAGCGGAACCAGCAAAGCGCGGCCGGCAGCATGCTATGCAATTCCCCGATCAGCACCGGCATGTTTTCGAGACGGTGGTGCGGGGTAAAGCGATCATGCCAAGGGCTGTTCGGCTCTTCCGCCGCCAGGACCGCCCGTTGGAAAGGGGAGTAGCGCATTTTCATCATATGGCCTTCAAAAACATGGCTGTCTCTCCGCATTTCTTCCTGCCGAGAGAGCCGAGCGGCCACGAAATGGACACCGCCGCTACCAAGCCGAAGCTCTGCGGCGGTGATGTTTAATAGTACTTTGTCCCCGGGTTCCAGCGGCCCTTGAATCTGCACGTCGTGAAAGGCGAGCGCTTCTTCGCCGCCCTCCATGATGACGGAGACCTCCTCGCTGTCCGGCCATCGCTTTACTACGTGTTTTACCGTGCCGATTTCCCAGCGCATCATCGGCGCATCCCTCCCGAGAGGTTTTCAGATCCATATTTTTTCGGACCCCATATGCTATAGCGTTGGCTCGTTCTACGATAGGTTAGGCGATCCGCTTAATGCTCTCCTGGATGATGGCCACGACCAGTTCAGCCGTTTTGACCAGTTCGGTGATCGGCATCCGTTCGTTCACGGTATGAATTTGCTCATAACCGACGGCCAAATTAACGGTGGGGATCCCCATTCCGTTAAATATGTTGGCATCGCTGCCGCCACCGGAATGGAAAGTGCGCGGTGTGCGACCGATTTTTTCAATTGCGCGCGAGGCCAATTGCACCACTTCCGCATCATCTTCAAACAGGAAACCCGGAGTGATCTCGGTCTCATATTGGACGCTGGCACCGAATTCTTTAGCCGCTTCTTCAAAGCATCTCAGCATCGTGTCCAACTGCTGCTTCAGTTTGGGCTCGCGTATGCTGCGCGCCTCCGCCATAATTTCGACCTTGTCGCACACGATGTTTGTCGGGCCTTTTCCTTCAAAGCTGCCGATATTGGCCGTCGTTTCCTTGTCGATGCGCCCGAGCGGCATACGTGAAATCGCCTTGCTCGCCACCTGGATCGCACTGATCCCCTCTTCGGGATTGACGCCAGCGTGCGCCGATTTGCCTGTGATCAGAACGCGGATGCTGGCCTGAAACGGAGCGGCGACCGCGATGGCTCCTACTTTCTCATTGGAGTCCAGCGCATACCCGTACTTGGCTTGCAACCGTTTCGGATCCAACGCTTTCGCCCCGATAAGCCCCGCTTCCTCGCCTGCCGTGATGACAAATTCAATCCGGCCATGGGGAATGTTCTGTTCCTTGATCACGCGGATCGCTTCCAACATCGCAGCGATTCCCGCTTTGTCATCACTGCCCAGTACGGTGGTGCCATCGCTAAAAATATATCCGTCTTCCACACGCGGACGCACATTTTTACCGGGTACAACCGTATCCATATGTGCAGTAAACAGGAGAGGGACGACCTTTTCCATTCCTTCTGTTGCAGGCAAAACCGCGATCAGATTGCCCGCACCGTGTCCGGTAATGCTGGCCGAATCATCTTCTTCCACATGCAAGCCCAGTTCTGAAAACTTCGCTTTCAGCACATCGCAAATTTCACGCTCAAACTTCGTCTCGCTGCTGATCTGGACCAATTGCAACAATTCATCCACAATTCTGTCTTCTTGTACCAAATCCCTTCCCTCCGAACCGTCAGTACGTTATACTATACGAAAAAGCGGACTTTTAGCCTGAGTTTTTTATAAAGGGGGAACTTTCACTCGTGCTTAGAAACCGAAAATGGTTTAAAATCGTCGTCTATATCATGATCTTATCGATGCTGCTATCCACCCTCCTCTTCAGTTTAACGTGGCTCACCACATAAAGCAAACGAAAAAAAGCTGTGCGTTTTGTCGTACATTTAACCCGCACAGCTTTCGTTTATTTCGCATGTTTTGCGCATGCCAAAATGCTCAGTACAGTTTTGTATCCGGCCCGTAAGATTCAATATTTTCTTTGACCCTTTGCAAAAAGCGGCCGCAAACAACGCCGTCAAGAATGCGATGATCGAGCGACAGGCAGATGTTGGCCATCGATCGTACGGCGATCATGTCATCGATGACCACCGGCTTTTTGACGATCGCTTCAAATGTCAAATTGGCGGCCTGCGGATAATTGATGATCGGCTGCGAAAGGATGGAGCCAAAAGAACCGGTATTATTGATCGTAAACGTTCCGTTTTCCATGTCCTCCGGCCTCAATTTGCCAGAACGCGCCAATTTCGTCAGCCTGTCGATCTCACGTGCCAGACCTGCGATATTTTTCTGGTCGGCCTGCTTGATCACCGGAGCATAGACCGCATCTTCCGTGCCGACAGCCAAAGAGATATTGATATCACGCTTGACGATAATCTTGTCAACGGCCCAGACCGAGTTGAGGATCGGGTAATCTTTGATCGCGTTTACGACCGCTTTGATCACAAACGCCAAATACGTCAGATTGATGCCTTCTTTTTTCATGAAATCCTGTTTCAGCCGATTGCGCAGTTGGACGAGGTTGGTTACATCCACTTCGATCATCGTCCAGGCATGCGGTATTTCCGAAACGCTCTGGCGCATCCGTGTTGCAATCGTATTGCGAACCGGTGTAACGTCGATAAAATATTCGCCGTCTCCGCCCTGCTGTATGTCCGCTTGGTGAACAACCGGCGGCTGCGGAACACGGGGCGGTACAGGAGCGCGCTCCCTGACTTCGACCCGTGCCACGGGATCGGAAGCCTCCGATGCCTGTGCTCCGCTTTCGATAAAACGGAGCACGTCCTTCCGCGTAATACGTCCCCCGTACCCGGTCCCTTTCAGCCGGCTCAAATCGATACCGTGTTGTTCGGCTAGCGTTCGCACAGCCGGTGAATAACGGTGGCGCATCGATCCTTCCTGTTCCGCCGGTGACATCGAACGAACGGATGAAGCTGATGCTCCCACAATGGCAGGCTGTCCGGAAGCAGAAGCGGCCAGCGGTGTTTCTGCCCCGCTTTCCGCCGCTATCGTACAGATGACCGTTCCCACCTCGACGGTTTCGCCTTCCTTGACCTTGATCTCCGCGAGAACTCCTTCCGCCGTAGAAGGCAGTTCCACCGTCACCTTGTCGGTAATGACTTCACAGATCGGTTCATATTCTTCGATCCGGTCTCCCGGCTGTTTCAGCCACTTGGATACCGTCGCTGAAACGACGCTCTCCGCAAGCTGCGGCATGACAATCTCCATTATTGCACCGCTCATCGTTTACCTCCCCTAATACAATGCCAGCTCCCGCATCGCCTGTTTGACTTTGTCCGTATTCAACATGTAAAAACGCTCCAGCGGCGGACTGATCGGAATAGCCGGCACGTCGTAACCGCACAGACGGCGGATAGGAGCATCGAGGTCATAAAGGAGATGTTCCGCGATTAGCGCCGCCACTTCCGCCCCGACGCCCCCCGTTTTGTTATCTTCATGCACGATCAGCACCTTGCCCGTTTTGGCCGCAGCTTCGAGCACCGCTTCCGTATCGAGGGGCTGCAATGTGCGCAAATCGAGAACGAGCGCATCGATCTGTTCTTCTTCATACAGCTGCTCTGCTGCCTGCAAAGCGAAATGAACGGGCAGGCCGTAAGTGATCACGGTGATGTCTACACCGTCACGCTTGACGTCCGCCTTGCCGATCGGTACGGTATACTCCCCTTCCGGCACTTCGCCCTCGATCAGCTTGTAACACTTTTTATGTTCGAAATAGATGACCGGATCGGGATCACGTATGGCGGATATTAACAAGCCCTTGGCGTCCGCCGGTGTGGAAGGCGCTACAATTTTCAAACCGGGCGTACCGAAAAAGACCGACTCCGGACATTGGGAATGATACAAGCCGCCGAATACCCCGCCTCCATACGGAGCGCGGATGACCACCGGACAACTCCAGTCGTTGTTGGAACGATAGCGAATTTTGGCTGCTTCATTGATGATCTGGTTCGTGGCCGGCAACATAAAATCGGCATACTGCATTTCTGCAATCGGCCGCATCCCGTACATCGCTGCCCCAATGGCCACTCCGGCGATGGCCGATTCCGCCAGCGGTGTATCGAGCGACCGCCATTCGCCAAACCGTTCGTAAAAACCGCGTGTCGCCCCGAACACGCCGCCCTTGACACCGACGTCCTCACCCAAAACAAACACGTCTTCGTCCCGCTCCATCTCTTCCAGCATTGCGGTACGAATCGCTTCCAAATATGTCATTCTTGCCATCCGTCGTTCCTCCTGTCCCGTTGACTACTCCGCATACACATGCCGGAGCGCATCTTCCGGTTCGGGATATGGAGCCTGTTCGGCAAAGCGCGTCGCATCCTTTACCTGCTCCATAATTTGTTCCGTCATTTCACGGTCTTTTTCTTCATCGAGCAGACCGCAATCAAACAAGTATTGCCGGTATTGAATCAGACCGTCCCTTTTACGATGCTCCTCCACTTCTTCTTTCGTCCGGTAAGCCAGATCGTCATCCGAGGTCGAGTGGGGGGACAGCCGGTACATGACCGCGTCGATCAACGTCGGACCCTCACCGCGCAAAGCGCGCTCGCGCGCTTCCTTGACCACCTTGTAGACCGCCAGCGGATTGTTTCCGTCGACACGTACACCCGGAAAACCGTAACCCTGGGCGCGGTCGGCGATCGATTCACACGCAACCTGCTTGTGGTACGGTACGGAAATCGCATATTGATTGTTTTCGCACATGAAGATGACCGGCAGTTTATGAACTCCGGCAAAGTTCAACCCTTCATGAAAATCACCCTGGTTGCTGGAACCTTCGCCAAACGTCACAAAAGTGACAAAATCTTTCTTTTTCATCTTCGCTGCCAGGGCAATCCCGACCGCATGCGGCACCTGGGTCGTCACGGGACTGGAGCCGGTGACAATGTTCAGCTTCTTGTAACCGAAATGGCCGGGCATCTGCCGCCCGCCGCTCGCGGGATCATCCGCTTTGGCAAACAGGGACAGCATCAGTTCTTTCAAGGTCATGCCAACCGCCAGCACAAAAGCGTAGTCCCGATAATAGGGCAAAAAATAGTCCTTTCCTTTTTCCAGCGCAAACGCTGCACCGACCTGCGCTGCTTCCTGGCCGATTCCGGAAATGTGGAAATTGACTTTTCCTGCCCGTTGCAACAAAAGACCACGCTCATCATATTTGCGCGCCATCAGCATGTACCTGTACATATCAACAGCCTGTTCATCGCTCAGTCCCAGCTCGCGGTGGGTGATTTCGTACTCCGTTATCGTTTTTCCGGTCATGGGGTACCTCCCTCAAAATTATTGGACGGGGCTAACTTCAGCGGCATTAAAATCGGTAACAATCGTGAGTCAATGATCACCGTAAGTCAGTTCAGCAATCATCGTGAAACAGTGGTAACCGTAAGTCAGTCATAATCGTGAAATCATCGGCTGTGTTTAATACTAGGTCCTAATAGTTAGTATATATTATAACAGTTCAATCATTAGATTCCAATAGATTTTTTGTCTAACGCCAGCATGGCTTCCGCGATCGCTTCGGACAGGGTCGGATGAGGATGGATCGTACCTGCAACTTCCCACGGTGCCGCATCCAACAGCTGCGCAAGCGCCGCTTCGGCAATCAGGTCGGTGGCTTGCGGTCCGATGATGTGGACGCCGAGCAAATCTCCGCTCTTCCGATCAGCGATCACTTTTACAAAACCATCCGTTTCTCCGTACACCCACGCTTTACCGATCGCTGAAAAAGGAAAGGTCCCCGTTTTCACATCGAAGCCGGCCTCGCGCGCCTTTCGTTCAGTCATGCCGATGGAAGCGATTTCGGGACGTGTATAGATGCAGCGGGGAACGCGCTCTGCCACAAACGGTTCCGTTTCCAGACCAGCCATATGCTCGACCGCAATGATACCCTGATGCATGGCCGCATGAGCAAGCTGTATGCCTCCGGTGCAATCGCCGATCGCATAGATGTGCGGCTCGGCTGTTTGCATATATTTGTTGACATCAATACCGGATATGTCGAACTTGACCGCCGTATTTTCCAGCCCTAAATGTTGAGTATTTGGCACTCTTCCGACCGAAAGAAGCACGCATTCTGCGAACAGTTCGTGTTCTTTGTCCTTGGTCCGGATGGCAACGCGCACGCCATCATCTGCGACTTGTTTTGAGTCCGGCTGGATCTCGGCATGGGTATAAACGATGACGCCGCGCTTTTCCAAAATGTTTTGCAACTGTTTCGATATCGCTTCATCTTCGGTCGGAACGAGCCGTTCCGCTGCTTCCACCAACGTCACTTTTACACCAAAATCGTTCAGCATCGATGCCCATTCGACCCCGATCACACCGCCGCCGATAATCAGGATCGAGGACGGCAGCTTCTTCAGCTTGAGCGCATCATCACTCGTCAACACACGCTCTCCGTCGCTTTCCCATCCGGGGAGCAAACGTGGACGCGAACCGGTCGCGATGATCAGATGACGCGGCACAAGGATCGTGCCTTCATGAGCCGGATCGTCGACATCATCTTGGATGGCAATGGCGCCGCTTTGCGGAGAAAAGATGGAAGGGCCCATGACGCGGCCTTCTCCGTATATCACTTCAATCTGGTTTTTTCTCATCAAAGTTTGTATACCTTGGTGCAATTGTTCCACAATCCGGTTTTTGCGTTCGTTTACCTTTTCAAAATCAAGCCGGACAGAAGTTGCCTCGATTCCATATGTATCGGCTCTTTTCATCGCGGCAAACATTTCCGCGCTTCTGAGGAGCGATTTGCTCGGTATGCAACCACGATGCAGGCAAGTTCCTCCCAGCTTGTCCTTTTCGACTACGGCCACTTTTTTTCCAAGCTGGGCAGCACGAATGGCGGCAACATATCCTCCCGTACCACCGCCCAGCACGACAAGATCAAATTCACGCAACGCCATAGCTAACCTCCACCATTTTTTAAAATGAAATGTTTCTGGTATACTTTCTATTGTAACCTGAGTATACGGAGAAAATATAGAGTTTGCCAAGGAACAATGAAGAGAGGCAATCAAGATCGAATCATAGAAAAGAGGTTCGCCAGTGAAAGAAACCGTACAGCGTTTTATCGCTATTATACTTTTGGTCATTCCGGGCATCATGGCTGCTTATGGATTTCTGGAAGTGAAAAATGCGATTTTTGATTACGTCGCCGAACTTGGCGACGAGGCTGTCGAGGCACGTTTCAAGTGGCTACGGGCGCTCTTTGGACTGGTGCTCTTTTTCGCCGGTTCCGGTTTTGTCGGCGGATGGATTTTCTTTCGTGACCGCAAGCGTAACTATGTCGCTCCCCGCTTTAAAGCAAAGCGAAAACCTTGATCCGAATTCCTCGCATCATTGTAAACGCCCCAACCGATCCAGCCAGCGCAAGACAGCCCATCGGTCAATCAGCTTGGAAAGTGAGTTTTTTTCGGCCCATACATGTAAAAGGACAAGCATCCCTGCCAGCACGGTCTGGGCGGTCATCGTTAGCGACAGCATGGCGCAGAACCCGACGGAAAATCCGATCACATTGGAGCCGGAATCCCCGAGCATTGCCCTTCCCTGAACGTCATCCGGCAAAAACCAGAGCATGCCTGCCAGGATGGGAAACAAGTAAAAGACAACGGTCTGATCCGCTCCCCCGACCAGGACGAGAACGATCAGAAAAAGGGAACCTTTCAGCGCGCGCCCAGGCCTGACATCGAGCAGATTGACCGCATTCGCGGACAATGTAAGCATCAGAAAACCGAGGGCTTTGGAAAAAACATTCCCGCCGTAAAGGGAAACCGCCCACAGTGCAGCCAACGACGTTAACATCGCCTTGACAAGTCCGGTCGTAACCAAGCCTTTTTTCAGCCAGGCACGAAAATGACCGCGCAAACCTTTGATCTCAGCGTGGCCGATCACATCATCGATCAAGCCGGCAACATATACGATGCTGATCAAAAGGACAAAAAAGGCCAGAGCCGGGGCCGGGACCGTAAAAGTATCTCTTCCTCCCTGTTCAAGAAGGGATGAACCTGCTGCGAAAAACAGGCACATCAGCCATAAAAATGTTCCACCTGCATACGGAATTTTCCGTCCGACAAAGTTATTTGACCACATGCGATGTTCGGTCTGAAAGCGCAAAACTTTCTCCAGCACCCATCCGCCCGAACATACAAAAACAATCAGGAATATCAACCACATTCCTTCAGCCCAATTCATCGCACCGTTCTCCATTTGTTCAGCAATGTCAAACTGACCGCTGCAAATTGTTTCCCCCGATGATAAAAACCGGCCCAAGAACGATCCGTTTCACGATGGCGAAACGGAATTTCCACTTCGGCGACGCGGTAGCCGCGACGAACCGCATCGATCGTCAAGCCGACTTCAATGCCAAAGCCGCGGGCAAACGCCGGCAATGCCAACAGCATCTCCCGCTTCAACGCCCTTTGTCCGGACAAGGGAGCAGACGGTTCAAACCCGCACAGACTCTGAATGCCCTTGCGGGCGATCCGTTTCACAAATCCAAACCCGGCGCGAACGCGGGGAGCCGGCAGTACCGCGATGCACATATCGAGCTCATCTGCCCACACCGGCCGCAGCAATTGGGTAACATGTACCGCACTTTCTCCAAGATCCGCATCGAGAAAAGCGATATGCGGGCAAGTTGCATTTTTCCAACCGGTTTCCAATGCGGCACCTTTACCGCGATTGATCGGATGGCGCACCATGAGGTCCGACCAGGGAGAAGCGAGCTTGGCTGTATCGTCTTGGCTTCCGTCATCGACGACAATAATTTCCCACACATAGGCCCCATCCTGCTCCAGCGATCGCAGCGAACGCAAAGTCTCGACGATACGATCCCCTTCATTCCAGGCCGGTATGACGATTGAAGCCGTTAACGTCATGGGTCTCATCCTCCTCCATCGCTGCTTTCAACTTCAGGATCAAGGCTGCTGCGGATTCCGGCCGGCTGAAATCCCGTTCTTTCATGTCCACAAAAAAGAGAGGCCGTTCTTTATAGTCGCGATCGTCGTGATTGGCATGCGCGGCAAGCGCATCATGATCTTCTGCCAATTCCTTGCAGATGAGAACCGCATCCGCTTTTAACGCCTCTTCTTCACTCCAGGCAGGTACGCTGTGCCATTTCGCTCCCTCTGACTGCACGGCAAAAACGAGCCGCTGGGGCCCGGTCGAATCAGGACACACCCAGAGCACACGCTTGTTCAGCAAAACGGGTCCTGTCAACAACCGCACCCGCTGCAAATAATCCAGTTTTTCCTGCAGCTGCTGATTGTTTTTCAATTCCGCATCGTACTTGTTCAGCAACAGCTGAATCACCGAATCTTCCGTTTTCTCTACCCACTCGGCACCGATCGAGCCCCCGATAACGATGCCGATCCCGAGGGCTAAAAAAACAGCGATCAACGTAATCAGAAGGTATCTCGTGGAAAGTATCGGATTTACCCCCTTGACTGAGGCGGTCCTATATTGTGTGGCTTATGAAACGAGCAGTTTCAGATAGACATACAAAATCTTGAAATAATGACGAATACCCGGATGCATGAAGATCAGCATGAACAGCGGAAACAGACCCGCTGCTGACAGGGAACCGACCCATTTCCATTTCGGGCGGGGACGGTATAGCATGCTGACCCCTTTTGCGTTGATGATCTTGCCTCCGATTTTCATATGTACAAGCAAGGTGCTGGCCATCCCTTTGCGTCCCTTTTCCAAAAAGTCGATCATGTGGGTATGGGTGCCGATCGTAACGATCCATTCGGCCTTTTTTTCATAGGCGATCAAAAGAGCCAGATCTTCGCTTGTGCCCGGAGCGCGAATCGTACGCGCGGGAAGCCCTAAAGCGGAAACCCGTTCAAATCCCGGTGCATGACCATCCGGATACGCATGAACGATAATCTCCGCACCGCAACAAAGGGCCTGTTCTGAAACGCTGTCCATATCGCCTACGATCAGATCGGGCTTCCAGCCGTTTTCCAGCAGAGCATCGGCACCGCCATCGATCCCGATCAGGATCGGTCGATAATCTTCGATATAAGGCCGGATCGCCTTTAGGTCTCGCTTGTACCCGCTGCCCCTGGCGACGACAAGCACATGCCGACCTTGTATCGGTGTGAGCACTTCGGGAAAAGTCAATGGCCGCACAAAATAATTCTTTTCTTTGCTGACATATTGGATCGTATTATCGATAAAGCGGGAAAACTGTTCCGAAAGACGCTGCTCCGCTTCCAGATATAATCGTCTCCAGTCGTCCAGGGTGAAGGAATGGCAACGGACGGTGTTTTTTTCCGTAAAAACACGCCCTCGGTTCACATCTACCGTGACCGTTTCACCATCGCAAAAAAGCAAAAAATCATCCCGGGCAATTTCAACGATCGGAATACCGTGCTTTAGGCAAATCGCTGCACCGCATGTCGGATAGGAGCCGCTCATCGTATGCCCTGCATTTATGATGCATTTCACTTTGGCATCCACAATGTCTTGGGCGGCCACTTCATCGAGATCGTCGTGGCAAATGACGATGATCTGGCCTGGTGAAAGCTGTTTCAGCAACGATTTGGTCTTGAGTCCCACCCGGGCAACACCGGACAGCGGGCGTCTCTTTTGGCGCGACTTTTCCAATCACTCACCCCCGACTGTCTTTTTGTAGCTTAGTATGAATCTTTCACGATAAGCGTATGCAACCCAAACTTGAGCATAAAAAAACGCCTTGCGAGGACGATCGCAAAGCGCCATATATAAAATCAGACATACATAAAAACTGGCAATCAGCAAGGAATGGCACGCATAAAGGAAAAGGTTCGCAAGGTGCGGAAACATTTCCGCACGCGAACCTGGCACAAGCCGTATAAGGCTCACAATGTAAGACTTACATTTCAAGTTACTCAACGATCAGTGTAGCCACCATATCTTCGTGGCCTGGACCACACAGGATGTTACAAATCACCCGGTAGGTTCCCGGTTCCTCAAAGGTATATTCAACCGGTTCGCCTTCGTATAATTCGATGCCGAGCCCTTCAATTTCGATTCCGTGACGTCCTTGCTGATTGTGCAGGCTCAAAATCATCGTTTCTCCCTGTTTCACACGATACTCTTCCTGGTCAAACGCCCAGTTGACCGCAACAAACCGCAGTTCGTTTTCGGCAGGCGGCTCGACAACTTCACTTTGCGCGTCCAGTACGGCGATGAAGGCATATACCAATCCGAAGACGCCTGCGGCGATAAACAATACAAGCATCAAATATTTGTGCATCTTTGCGCCCCCTGATCCTATTTTTGACCGTTCCATGTGATTTTACAAAAAAGCGTTCTTCTTTATTTTACAAAAAAGCATTCCTCTTTTCATGTTGGAGCATGACAACTATTCGAATAATTTGTGACAAATGTGTGACAACGTCAAGTTGAGCAGCAAGAATTGAAATTCAGAGATGATGTCAGTATAATTTCAGTGAAATCATTATCTTTCCAGATGAGGAATCGGTATGGCCAAAACGATCGAAACCGATATGGATTTACTGGCAGCCGCCCTTTCCCAAGTGCGGGTCAGCGTGTGGCAAGCTGATGCCACCGATGTTTATTGTGAAGTCGATCGTGGATTTATCGATAAATACACGCCAAAATCCGTCAGGGTCATCAGTGAGAAAACCGGTCAGCCGACTTATTACTGGCGTGATTCCACCCTGTTTGTGATCGAATGACGGCTAGTTCATGTAGCAGACGGCCTAGTCCGTCTTTTTTATTTTTGCTTTTCGGTTAGGATTGAAATACAAATTCCCTGAGTACTCGATACATCGGACGTTCTCCCAGCCGGCTTTCATACAGCACAATACGGTCAACCTTCCATGAAAGCGGATCAGATTGTGCTGTGGCTTGCGACAGGGCACGGTTGCTGAAACGATATTCCCCTGAAAAGCGGCGGGCCAGTGTAAGATGGGGACGAAACGGACGATCATCCTGCCTAAACCCCAGTTCAGTGAGCGACGTTTCCACCTCTTGTTGCAACTTGTGAAGCAAGGACAGTTCCCCTTGCACCCCCAACCATAAAACGGTCGGGTTATGAGGCGAACCGAATGTCCCGATCGTGTCCAGTTGAAGGGTAAAAGGCTTCGTGGAGAAAGTCGCCTTCTCTAGCCGGCCAATCACCTCATCGATTTTTTCCGGTGCAGTTTCCCCCAGAAACTTCAAAGTCAGATGCACATCATCCGGATGCACCCATCGCTTAAAGGGGAGCTCTTTTCGCAATTCTTTTGTCCATTCATGAATCTTTGTTTTCACCGCATCGGGAAGCGACACGGCCACAAACAGTCGTTTTGGATTCATATGAAATTCCACTCCGCGTTCAGATGAACTCTTATAGGTGACATGATATAATGAATGAAATGATCTAGCAAGCGAAGGGGTAGATCTCGTATGAACTTGTTTTCCAAATGGCTCAATGAGGCACCGCTGGAAATACAGGGACAGCAATTAAAAATAACAGCTCCGGCGAAAACGGACTATTTTATCAATCCCGTCACCGGAGAATCGGTTTTGAATGCGCCTTATTATTATGAGGATGTACGAGGAGATTTTGTGCTGCGCACGCAAGTCAAACATGACTTCCATTCCACCTTTGATGCCGCGGCATTGCTCGTCATGGAAAATGATCATACCTGGGCGAAGCTTTGTTTTGAACTGACCGATCTGGGTACGAAATCGATTGTCAGTGTCGTCACTCACGGAGTGTCTGATGACGCAAACGGTCCGAACCTGGAAACGAACACCGTGTGGTTGCAAATGGCAAGAAAAGGCGACGTGTTTGCCATGCACTACTCATTGGATGGCCAAAAATTCGATATGGTGCGCTTGTTCAAATTGCCGGTTTCGGATACCGTGAAGGTCGGCATTGTCGCCCAGTCCCCGACAGGAGACGGGTTAATCTGTGAATTCTCGGACTTGATGTTAAAGCGGGAAGCCTTGCAGGATCTTCGCAAAGGGGTTTAACTAAAAAACACCTTCAATTCATCGGCTTCATCCCGTGCCAACGAATTGAAGGTGTTCCATCAGCTCACCTTGTGATCGATGCGCAATTTATCAGCAACCATGGCGATAAATTCGCTGTTGGTCGGCTTCGCTTTGCTGATGTTGATCGTGTAGCCAAACAGATGGCTGATGCTGTCGATATTGCCGCGGGTCCAGGCCACTTCGATCGCATGGCGGATCGCTCTTTCCACCCGGCTTGGCGTCGTTTTATATTTTTCCGCAATCGCCGGATATAACGTTTTGGTAATCGCGCCCAAAATTTCAATATTGTTATATACCATCGTAATCGCTTCCCGCAAGTATTGGTACCCTTTAATATGGGCGGGAACACCGATCTCATGAATAATGTTGGTGATGTTGGCATCGAGATTTTTGCTTTTGGCCATCGGGACAATATTTTTACGCGGTGTTGATGAGGCTGATTGTCCTCCGACCAACTGGCGGATCCGATTGCTCAGTACGTCCAGATCGAACGGCTTCAAAATGTAATAGGATGCACCAAGCTGCACCGCTTTTTGGGTGATGTTTTCCTGGCCGAAGGCGGTGAGCATGATAATTTTCGGCTGCGGGTCCAGCTCCATTTCACGCAGCTTCTCCAACACTCCCAGTCCGTCCAGATGCGGCATAATGATGTCCAGAATGAGTACGTCCGGTATCTTGCCATCTTCGATCATCGCCAAAACTTCTTCTCCGTTGTACGCGACTCCGATCACTTCCATGTCATCTTGCTGCTCCACATACTCCGTCAACAGTTGAGTAAATTCCCGGTTGTCATCCGCCAACATGACTTGAATCGTCTCCAATGCCGTAATCCTCCTCATTTTTTGACCAAAAGGTTCCATTTTTTCACCCTTATACTTTTCGACAAGACCGATGAAATTCCTTCTGTCGAAAAATATTTTTTTCCTAAATCATCCAAAACCAAAATAGAAAAACACCCGGCAAGCGGGTGTTATGATGCGTTCATTTTTTCTTGCGGTCGGAGCAAGACTCCGCTCTCCTGCAACATCCATTCGATGAAACAACCATATCCGGATGCCGGGTCGTTCACAAATACGTGGGTTACGGCACCGACGATTTTTCCGTCCTGTATGATGGGACTGCCGCTCATTCCTTGCACAATCCCACCGGTGCGCTCCAGCAGGCGGGGATCCACAATTTTGATGACCATTCCCTTGGTAGAGGGTTTGTCCTGACGGGCGACATGCACAATTTCAATATCGAATTTCTCTACCTTCTGGCCTTCGATCACTGTGTAAATTTGCGCGGGACCTTCCTTCACTTCATGGGCCAATGCAACGGGCATGGCCTCATTGCTGATGGAATTGCCCGGATACTCCGTCATCTTGCCAAAGATCCCGTACTCTGAATTTTTTTCAATGTTTCCTAACACCTTCCCATTGTTGAAAAATTGTGCTCTTTTTTCTCCCGGAGAACCGTTTCTGCTTTTGGAGATGGAAGTGACACTGGAGTGGACAATCTCACCGCTGGCGACGGTCATCGGTGTTTGGGTATCCATGTCGGTGATCAGGTGTCCCAGCGCTCCGTAGACACCCTGGTCCGGAGCATAAAAAGTCAGTGTGCCAACGCCTGCCGCAGAATCACGAATGTACAACCCCATCCGATAAACCTGGTCCTTTTGATCCAGTACAGGCTTCACCTGGACCTGAAACTTTTTCTGACCTCGGAGGATGGTCAATTTGACCGGTTCACCTTTTTTTCCTGCAGATTCAACCATTTCAGCGACCTGATGAATGCTGGTCAGCCGTTTTCCATTCATATGCGTAATCCAATCGCCGCGCTTGATTTGCGCCTGTTCCCCCGGCGAAATTTTTTCGCCGTTGGCAGTTAAAACTTGATGATGACCGACGACGAGCGCGCCGTCTGATTTCAATTTGACACCGATGGTCTGTCCACCGGGAATGACTTTTAAGTCGGGAATCACATCGACTTTGACGGTTTTCAGCGGAATCGCACCGAACAATTTCAGCTCGACTTGCGCTGCACCTACCGCTGCGGAGCTGAGCTGGATCGGATCATGAAGATGAAGATGAAATGAAGGCCTGGATTGTCCATTGACTTTGACCACTTCAGGATGATCGATCCGAACCTTGGCGTTAACGGGAATGTGCAGATTCAGAAATTTTTCTTGACCCGAAAACATCCGTAGCTCGCGGGGAAGGGAAGCATATTGCTGAAGGGGGGCCGAGAGACTGATCAATACGATCAGTGCGACCAGAGTAAATCCGGTCCACCATATTTTGTTGCTGCGGTTCAACTTCGATCACGCTCCCTCTTTCTTGCTACGCCGGACGAAAACTCATGTGCCGGTTCGAGTAGATCGCCGTACGCGTATCTATACGGTGTCCGCGCGCTTTCGGTTTTATTACTGTAAATGATTCCTCTGTTCCTTGTTCCGAGCGGCCATAGCAAGCATTTCTTTAGCGTGATCTTCCGTCGTTTCTGTCACTTCGACTCCCCCGAGCATCCGCGCCAATTCTTGCACTCTGGCTTCCTCGTCCAGTTCTTTCACTTCGGTAAAGGTCTGATCCGATTGCACCTCTTTCTGGACGACATAGTGAGCATCAGCCATGCAAGCTACCTGTGGCAAATGGGTAACCGCAAACACTTGACAGTCACCGGAGATCGCAAGCAGTTTGTCAGCAATTGCCTGGGCAGCCCGGCCGCTGACGCCGGTGTCCACTTCATCAAAAATCAGCACTGGAATGCGATCCGTACGGGCGAATATCGTCTTCAAGGCCAGCATGATGCGCGACAATTCGCCGCCGGAAGCGATTTTGCCGAGAGGTCTGAGCGGTTCGCCTGGATTGGGAGCAATCATGAATTCCACTGTATCACATCCGTCCAGCCGAAAAGCTTCAGGCTCATGCTCGATTTTCACCTGGAAGCGGGTCCGTTCCATGTTCAGATCCGCCAATTCACGCTCGACCTGCTCAGCAAGCTTTTGTGCACATTTTTGCCGCAGCGTATGGAGCTGTTCCGCTGCCTGCCTAAGCTTGTCGCGCGTAGGCGCCAATTGATTTTCCAATTCGGCGATGCGCTCATCCTTATTTTCCATTTTGCCGATCTCTTGTACAATCCGTTCATAATAATGCAAAATTTCCTCAACCGTGCTGCCATATTTCCGACGCAAGGAAGCGATCAAATCTAGCCGACGTTCAATCTCATCCAGCCGTTCCGGATTAAATTCGATGTTGTCCCGGTACTGACGCAATTGCAAGGCCGCATCTTCAAGCTGATAATACGCTGAACGAATTTGCTCCAGCAGCGGTTCAAGCTGTCCGGGATCCACGCCCGCAACCGACTCCAGCCGCTGCATCGTTTCGCCGATCGCATCCAGACCGCCCGCTTGCCCGTAAAGCGACTCATAACCGAGAGAAACGGCCTGGAACAATTTTTCCGCATTAGCTAGCTTGCGCTTTTCGTCGGCTAAACATTCATCTTCGCCCACGGTCAGCTCTGCTTTTTCAATCTCTTCTTTTTGGAACCGGTACAGATCCAGCATTTGCAGATTTTGCTGGTTCACTTCGGTAAGTTCTTTCCATTCCGCGTGCAATTTGCGGTACGTCTGATAAAGTTCTTCATATTTTTTGAGCGTTTCCTTTAATGTTTGGTCCCCGAACGAATCTAAAAGTTGCAAATGCCGTTCCACTTTTAACAAGGACTGATGTTCATGCTGTCCGTGAATGTTGACCAGCCATTCACCGATTTGCTTGAGCATCGTCAGATTGACCATCCGGCCGTTGACGCGAGCTGTACTTTTGCCATTGGCCGTAATTTCACGGCGGATGATCAGCGGTTCATCCTCTTCTCCTTCGATGCCTAACTCGCGCAAAACGTCCCATACCGGGTGCCCGCGTTCAAGCTCAAAGGAGGCCTCCACCTCCGCCTTTTCAGCCCCGTGGCGAATGGAATCCGACGATGCGCGTCCGCCGACCACAAGCCCGAGCGCATCGATGATGATGGATTTGCCCGCTCCCGTTTCGCCGGTCAGCACTTGCAAACCTTTGCGAAAGGTGACATGCACATGTTCGATCACTGCCAAATTGCGGATGTAAAGTTCAGTCAACATGACCGCGAATCCCCCATTTGTGGAAATGGTAGCCCACTTTATGGCATCAGCTCAAAGATGCGCTTTACAACGGTAGCGCTCTGCTTTTTGGAACGACAAATGATCAGAATGGTATCATCTCCACAAATCGTGCCAATAATTTCGCCCCAGTTGAGCTGGTCGATCATCGCCCCAACAGCATTGGCCGTTCCCGGCAAACATTTCATCACGACCAGATTTTCAGTCGTGTCAATATTGACAAAGTTGTCTGCCAGCGATCTTTTCAATTTCGGAAGAGGATTGAACTTGTGATCCGATGGCATGGAATATTTGTAGCGCCCGTCATCGAGAGGAACTTTAACAAGCTGGAGTTCTTTGATGTCGCGTGAAACCGTCGCTTGTGTGACTGGAATCCCCTCGCGTTGTAGCGCTTCCACCAGTTCCTCTTGGGTTTCGATGTCGTGGGTGGCGATCAGTTCTCTGATTTTCAAATGTCGCTTCGCCTTCATTCATCATCCTCCCTGTTCAACGTGATTTTGATCACATCGTCCTCCGCCAGATCGACGTACAAGATGCCTCCGATCGGACCCGCTACCGCAAACAGAGGCAAAAACGCGTCGCGCACACCGGAACCGGTCCATTCCACCACCTGGCGCCGCCGCGCCAGTTTCACCGCATAGACGCCGTGTTCATCGCGCGCGATTCCATCGACAAAAAGGCGACTGTTCATTTTCTTGCCGTCGACCGAAAAGGAGAGGGGGAATTTGATCTTACCGCACACCGTCTCGTAGCCATGCATTTCCAGCAACTCTCTGAGTTCATCCGACGGAGGATCCGCGTCACGTACATAGGGAAGTCCAGTCAACCAAGGCCGGTCCAGCCATTTTTTGATCCCGTACCCGATCCAAACTACCAAAGCGAGCAATACGAGAAAAAAAACGACAAGATCGCCCGTTTCCTGCAAACGACATCACCTCGCAAAATGTGCTGCCGCCTCGAAAACGACTTGTTCGATCTGCCGTTCTAGATGTACTGCACCGTCGCCCCCGGGGCTTTCCGTATCATGGGTCCAATAGGCCAGAAACTCAATGTTCCCCTCGCTGCCGCGAATCGGAGAATAGGTGAGTCCACGGAATACATATCCGCATTCGTCCGCAAATTGAAGTATCCGCTGCAACACTTCTTTATGCACTTTGGGATCTCTTACGACGCCGGATTTTCCTACCTTGTCCCTGCCAGCTTCAAACTGGGGTTTGATCAGGGCTACGATACCCGCAGACGGCAGGAGCAGCGGTTTTAGCGGCGGTAAAATTTTATCCAGCGAAATGAAGGAAACATCGATGACAGCCATGTTCGGCTTCGGACCTTTTAGCTGATCTTCCGTCACATAGCGGAAGTTGGTGCGTTCCATGACACAGACCCGCGGGTCCTGGCGCAATGACCAGGCCAGCTGGTTGTAACCGACATCGATCGCATACACATAGCGGGCTCCGTGCTGGAGGGCGCAATCGGTAAACCCTCCGGTGGAAGCTCCGATGTCCAGCACCACCTTGTCGGTAAAATCGATCTGAAAATAATCGATCGCTTTCTTCAGTTTGAGACCGCCGCGTCCAACGTACGGATGCTCACTGCCTTTCACCTGCAAATTTGCATTGCGGGGAATTTTCGTACCCGCCTTATCCATTTTTTCCCCGTCGACGTAGACAAGACCGGCCATGATGGCCGACTTTGCTTTCTCGCGCGACTCGTACAATCCTTGTTCGACCAACAGAACATCCAGCCGTACTTTATCGCTCATGCGTTTCTTATCCCCTATATGTTCTGACTGTTAGGCCCTCTGCCGCGTCAGTGGCAACAGGGTTTCTACATGGCGAATCACCTGTTCCACCGTAAGGCCGACTTCTTCGCGCTGGTGTTTGACGCTGCCGTGTTCGACAAAAACGTCCGGAATGCCCATCAGCTTGATGCGCATGCCGTAAATCGAGCGGCTGGCGTAAAACTCCAGCACACTGCTGCCGAAACCGCCGGCGAGCGATGCTTCCTCCACCGTCAGTATGCTCATGTTCCGCTCAGCCAAATCCAGCAACATTTCCTCGTCCAGCGGTTTCAGGAAACGGGCGTTGATGACGTGCAGCGAGATCCCCTTCTCGCGCAGCAAGCCCGCGGCTTGACGGGCCAGCTCGACCATCGGTCCCACGGCCAGCACCGCCACATCGTTTCCTTCTTCAATCACTTCCCATTTGCCGATCGGAATGGCTTTCATCGTTTCGTCCATCTTGACGCCAAAACCGCTTCCGCGCGGATAGCGGAGTGCGATCGGGCCGTCGTCGTATTCGATCGCCGTCTTGACCATATGCTGCAGTTCATTTTCATCTTTCGGCATCATGATCGTGATATTCGGAATATGGCGCATGTAAGCAATATCGAAGACCCCTTGATGCGTTTCCCCGTCATCTCCGACGAGTCCAGCGCGGTCGATGGCGAAAACGACGTTCAAGTTTTGCCGGCATACGTCGTGCAAGAGCTGGTCATAACCTCTTTGCAAAAAGGTAGAATAGACCGCAAATACCGGTTTCATTCCACAATCGGCTAACGCTCCGCACATCGTTGTCGCGTGCTGTTCGGCGATCCCGACATCAAACATCCGATCCGGAAAATGTTCTGCAAACTTGTTCAGCGCCGTACCCGGTGCCATCGCCGCGGTCACACCGATGATCCGGTCATCGTGTTTAGCCAGCTCGGTCAGGGCTGTAGCAAACACTTGTGAATAGCTCGGCGGAGAGCCTTTGGCTTTCAGTACTTCTCCCGATTCGATTTTGTATGGACCGAGCCCGTGCCACGTCAAGGAATCTTTTTCTGCGGGTTTGTAACCTTTTCCTTTTATGGTGACCGCATGAATGAGCACAGGTCCGTTCACATTGTCGGCCTGTTCAAACGTCTCCAATATTTGCTGCAAGTTGTGACCATCCACGGGACCGAAATACGTAAATCCCAGTTCTTCAAACAGCACGCCGGGAACGACCAGATATTTCAAGCTGTCCTTCAGTTTTTCGGCTGTTTTGGCCAACGTCCCGCCGATGGCGGGGATTTTTTTCAACAGTTGCTGGGCCTCTTCTTTTGCTTTCAAATAATGCTTGTCCGTGCGGATCTTGCATAGATAGTTGTGGATGGCGCCGACGTTCGGGGAAATGGACATCTCATTGTCATTTAAAATGACGATCACTTTGCGTTTTTCATGTCCGATATGATTGAGAGCCTCCAGCGCCATGCCGCCGGTCATTGCGCCATCCCCGATCAAGGCGACAACGCGGTGCGACTCTCCTTTCAAATCACGGGCAATCGCCATGCCCATCGCTGCTGACAAAGATGTGCTGCTGTGGCCTGCCTCCCAGACATCGTGTTCGCTTTCGCTCCGTTTGATATAGCCGCACAAACCTTTGTACTGGCGCAAAGTATCAAAACGGTCTTTACGACCGGTCAAAATTTTATGTACATAGGATTGATGACCGACATCGAAAATAAATTTGTCTTTCGGACTTTCATAAAAATAATGCATGGCCAGGGTCAGTTCAACTACACCCAGATTGGGCGCGAGGTGCCCCCCGGTTACCGCCAGCTTTTCCACCAAAAATTGGCGTATTTCACCGGCCAGCACTTCCAGTTCATCGACAGACAACTGTTTGAGATCGGCAGGGTCGTGAATTCGCTCGAGCAGCACACCTTTTCCCTCGCTTTCCGAAGTTACCGTTTCCGACGCAACCTGACGCAAGTTTTATGAGTCCTTTTATAAGTCCCTTTACATATGACAAAAGCGCTGGCCGCTCCACTGTTGATTCCTTCAACCATCATCGATGACCTGTCGATGACATCACGAACAGCTCAGGTGAAACGGTCAGCGTTCCGTATCATTCCAAATTCCGTTCATCCAAAAGTTTTGAACCTTTTTCATTATAACACAGCGATGCTTCGCGCTCAATGAACGGGGCGGCATCATCAATGAGCGGCTTCAACGATCCCGGTCAACAAGATAGTCAGCCAAATCCAGGAGCAGTTCCGGTTTGGCGAATGAAGCCTGGAGAATCGCTTCTTTCCCCTGTTCCGAATATTCTTTCACTTTTTTCCGGCTTTCGTCCAAGCCAAGGAAATAGGGAAACGTGACTTTCTTTTCCCTCTCATCGCTTTTCAAAGATTTACCGATCGTTTTCTCATCACCGCTGATGTCGAGAATGTCATCCTGAATCTGAAAGGCCAATCCGATGCAACTCCCGAACTGTTCCAGCGCTTCCAGCTGCTTCTCATTCGCGCCAGCGAGATGTCCTCCCGCGCGCAAGGAAAAGATGATCATGTCTCCCGTTTTGTGCCGATGAATGTATTCCAGCATGGACAGATCGGTCAGTCCTTGCTCACCGAGCATATCCGCTGCCTGGCCGCCGACCATGCCGCGCGGTCCGGCATAGTGGGACAATTCACGGATAATGCGAAGGATCCGCTCGGGAGGAAACCCGCTTTGTTCCAGCCCGGTCAGCATGTAAAACGCGTGGGTGAGCAGGGCGTCCCCTGCCAATATGGCCATCGCGTCACCAAACACTTTATGATTGGACAATTTCCCGCGCCGATAATCATCATTGTCCATGGCAGGCAGATCGTCGTGAATAAGCGAATACGTATGCACCATTTCCACCGCGATCGCTGCTGGCACGCAGCGGGCAACAGGACCTGCCAAAGCTTCGGCAGCGGCCAGCACCATGAGCGGGCGAATGCGTTTTCCACCCGCTGTTAACGAATAAAGCATCGCTTCGACCAAAACGTCCGGAATGTTACCATCTTTCGCAAAAGCCGTTTTTAATTCTTCTTCAATGACCGGTGTCCATTTTTTTCGAAAAGCCTGAAAAGCTTGTCCGCTCAAAGGGCTTCACCTGCATCTTCTTGCGGCGGTTCGAACGGTTTTTTCGTCCATTCTCCATTTTCTTCTACCAACATTTCAATTTTCTTCTCGATCTGATCGAGCTTTTCCCCACACAGCTTGGAAAGGCGCATTCCTTCCTGGAACAGTTCGATAGCTTCTTCCAGCGACACATCCCCGTTTTCCAGCCGTTCAACGATCTGTTCCAACCGTTCCATCGCCTCTTCAAACTTCAGCGGTTGTTCATCCTTCATCGCGCTCCACCTCTCCTTTCATCGACCAAACTTGGCAGTCCAGTTCCCCGTCTCTAAGCATCACTTTGATGAGATCACCCAATTGCACCTGCGTCACCGACTTGATGATTTTCTGTTTATGTTCATCATAGGTGACACTATATCCCCGCTCCATCACTTTCAATGGACTGAGCGCATCAAGATGCCGCAGACGCGCTTGCCAAAGCATTCGTTTCGACTGCAGCACGCCATAAACCGCTTGCCTAAGTCGGGTCACAGCCACTTTCCTGCGCTGAATGGCCTGTTCGATTTCACGCCCTGGATGATGGGATACAAGCGCACGTTGCAGGGAACGATGCCGTTCTTTCCCATGCGCAATGCGGGTCTTCATAGCAAAACGAAGACGAGCATGAAGCCGGTCCAATCGCTCTAACGGCTCCTGCAACTGTCTTTTCGGATTCATCAAAACAGGGGAACGGCGGAGGCGTTCCAGCCGGATGCGATTCTGCTCGAGGCGATAAAACAGGGCCTGCTTTAGTCTTCTTTCCATGGAAAACAGCTGTTGCTTCAATTCCAGCCGATGCGGAACCGCCAGTTCAGCTGCTGCAGTCGGGGTGGCTGCCCTTAAATCCGCAACAAAATCGGCAATGGTAAAGTCGGTCTCATGCCCGACTGCTGAAATGATCGGGATGCGCGATGCCGCGATCGCCCGCGCTACCGCTTCCTCGTTGAACGCCCACAACTCCTCCAGCGAACCGCCGCCGCGCCCGACGATCATTACGTCCACTTCATTCCGCTCATTCATGATCTGGATCGCTCGCACGATGGATGGAACCGCTTCCCGCCCCTGAACAACGACCGGGAAAACAATCACTTTTACGGATGGCTGGCGCCGGCGCAACGTGGTCAATATATCTCGGACAGCAGCCCCTGTCGGCGAGGTGAGGACGCCGATCGCACGCGGGAAAAAGGGCAATTTCCGCTTGCGTTCAGCCGCAAACAAGCCTTCGCTTTCCAATTTGCGCTTCAATTCTTCAAAGGCGAGATACAAATTGCCGATCCCATCGGGCTGCATTTCTTCCACATAAAATTGATATTGCCCGTCACGTTCGTACACGGACACGCTCCCTCTGGCCAGCACGCGCATCCCTTCCTCCGGGATAAAGCGCAAACGCATGCTGCGGGAAGCAAACATGACCGCGCGAATCCGGCTCGTCTCATCTTTCAGCGTAAAATACATGTGTCCGCTCGTATGATGTTTGAAGTTGGAAATTTCAGCACGGACCCAGATGTTTTGCAAGGCGGCATCCGCTTCGATGGTGTTCTTGATTCGGCGCGTCAGCTCTCGAATCGACCACGCTTCCGCCTGATTGATCATCGTTTTCGCCTCACCTTGCGTTTCGGGCGGCTTCCACCGTATTTTTCATCAGCATCGTAATCGTCATCGGCCCGACGCCACCGGGAACGGGGGTGATCATGCCCGCGATTTTGCTCACGTCGTCAAAATCGACATCTCCGGCCAGCGTGCCGTCTTCAAGGCGGTTCACACCGACATCGATGACCACCGCACCCGGCTTGACGTGCTCTGCTCCGATCATTTTCGGTTTTCCGACCGCTACGACCAAAATGTCCGCCTGCCGGGTTATTTCCGCGATATTCGGCGTGCGAGAATGGCAGATCGTCACCGTGGCATGTTCGCGCAGCAGAAGCTGTGCGACCGGTTTGCCCACAATATTGCTGCGACCTACCACGACCGCATGCTTGCCAGCGATTTCAACTCCGCTATATTTGAGCATTTCCAAGATGCCTGCCGGCGTGCACGGAAGCAAAGAAGGCTCGCCGATCATCATGTTGCCGACGTTGATCGGATGAAATCCGTCCACATCTTTTTCCGGAGCGATCGCGTCGATCACTGCCTTTTCCGAAATGTGCGAAGGCAGCGGCAATTGGACGAGTATGCCGTGGATTTCCGGTTTCCGATTCAGCTCCCCGATCCGCTGGAGAAGCTCCTCCTGTCCGGTCGATGCCGGCAGTCGATACACTTCTGAATATACGCCAAGATCGGCGCAAGCTTTTTCTTTGCGCCCGACATAAACATGGGAAGCGGGATCGTCCCCCACCAGCAGGACGGCCAATCCAGGTCGAACGCCGGCCTGGGTCAACTGTTCCACTTCCTTTTTCAATTCCGCGCGAATGGTTTTGGACAACTCTGAACCTTTGATCACTTTCGCAGGCATCCGATCCCCTCCTCTATTTTTTGACCTCTTCCCGGTCCTGCAAAATTTTCCCCAGCACACCGTTTACAAATTTACCCGACTGTTCATCCCCGAACGCTTTGGCCAGCTCTACCGCTTCATTCACAGCAACGATCGGCGGGGTTTCGTCATAATAGATCATTTCGAATACGGCCATTCTTAAAATCTGTTTGTCGACTCGCGACAGCCTGTCCAGTTTCCATCCGCGCAAACTGCGACTGATCCATTCGTCGATAGAATCCAACCGTTCGCGCACACCTTTGACAAGAGCGAGAATGAACGCCAGCGTCTTATCATCCGCCTTCAGATCTTTCTCTTCCAGCTCACGGAGTTGTTCCATCACCGAATGCACCGCTTCTTCCGCGGACACCTCGTTCATCTCGATCCAGTATAAACTTTGCACTGCGATCTCTCTCGCCTGTCGCCTTGTCACCATTTTCCCTCCGCTCGTCTGTGCAATTGCAAAGCCATTTTAATGCCTTTCGGCCAGGGCATGGGAAAAGGCTGTCCCGTCCAGGAAACGATGAAAATGAAGGGGACAGCCTGAAACCGAATTGAACCGTATTTACTCATCCGTTGCGGGCAGTTCTTTCGGGTCGCTCTGATCCTTGTTTTTGTCATCTCCGAAGTGAACGTCATGCACGTGAACATTCACTTCCGTCACGGTCAATCCGGTCATCGATTCAATCTGCTGTTTGACGTTGTTCTGGATTTGGCTGGCAGTTTCCGGAATCGGGTGGCCATACCGGATAATGATGGAGACGTCTACGGAGACATCTTTTTCGCCGATGTCGACCTTGACTCCTTTGGCCAAATTTTTGCGCCCGAGCCATTCTGCGATACCGCCAGCGAAACCGCCGCTCATCCCTGCTACGCCGCTGACTTCCATCGTCGCCAAACCGGCAATCACTTCCACCACTTCCGGAGCGATCTGGATGCTCCCCAGCTCATTCTTATGATAGTCGGGCAGTAACGTATCCATACCGATTTCCCCCTTTGTTAAGATACCGTATTGGTCAGCTTGCGCAGCTTCACACCATGTTCTTCCAGAAATTTGATGTCAAAATTCCCTTCGATAAATTGCGGGTTCTGCATCAGTTCCAGATGAAACGGTATAGTCGTGTCAATACCGTCGATCATAAATTCAGATAGCGCACGCCGCATGCGGTCAATCGCTTCTTCTCTCGTCTTTCCCCACACGATCAGTTTGGCGATCATCGAGTCGTAATGCGGAGAAATGTAGCATCCGGGATATACCGCACTGTCCACCCGTACCCCCGGTCCTCCTGGCGGCAGGTAAAAACGGACCGTACCGGCGCTGGGCATGAAATTTTTTTCCGGATTTTCCGCATTGATGCGGCATTCGATCGCCCAACCGTCGAAGCGGATATCGTCCTGGGTAAACGAAAGCGGCTCTCCCTGGGCGATGCGGATCATCTCCTTGATCAGGTCGATGCCGGTGATCATCTCGGTAACAGGGTGTTCGACCTGGATGCGCGTATTCATTTCCATAAAGTAAAACTGGCCGTCCGGAGCCAGGAGAAACTCCAACGTTCCGGCGCCGCTGTACTCCACCGCTTTCGCCGCCCTTACAGCTGCCGCCCCCATCTCTTCCCTCAGTTCGGGGGTAAGCACCGGACACGGCGCTTCCTCGACCAGTTTTTGCCGCCGGCGTTGGATGGAACAGTCGCGTTCCCCGAGATGGACGACGTTGCCGTATTTGTCCCCGAGAATTTGTACTTCGACGTGCTTCATACCGGTCAAATATTTTTCTATGTAAACCCCCGGGTTGCCAAACGCCTTTTCCGCTTCCTGCTGCGCTGCTGTCATTTGATGAATGAGCATCTCCTCATTTTCGACAATGCGGATCCCTTTTCCTCCGCCGCCCGCCGTCGCCTTGATCACGAGCGGATATCCGATTTCACGCCCTAGTTTGACCGCTTCCTCGACACTTTCCACCAATCCGTCGGAACCGGGAACGACCGGGACATTGGCCGCACGCATCGTCTGTTTCGCTTCGGATTTGTCCCCCATCCGGGCAATCGCACGCGCTGACGGGCCGATAAAAGCGATGTTGCAGCTTTCACAAATTTCTGCGAAATCCGCATTTTCGGACAAAAAACCGTAACCGGGATGGATCGCGTCACATTCGGTCAAAGTGGCGACGCTTAAAATATTGGTGAAATTCAGATAACTGTCCTTCGATGCTGTCGGACCGATACAATACGCCTCATCCGCCAGTCTGACGTGCAAGGCATCCTCATCTGCTTCCGAATAGACAGCAACGGTCTCGATCCCCATTTCCCGGCAAGCGCGGATAATGCGTACTGCTATTTCGCCGCGGTTGGCTACCAACACTTTCTGAAACTTCATGCATGCTTCCTCCTGAAGATTAATCCGGCTTCACAAGAAACAAGGGTTGTCCAAACTCGACCAGCTGGGCATTTTCCACCAATACATCGACAATCACGCCGCTGACTTCCGCTTCGATCTCGTTCATCAGCTTCATCGCCTCGACGATGCAGACCACCGTATCCTCCTTCACTCTGTCCCCTACTTTCACAAAGGGTTCTGCACCAGGAGAGGGTGCTGCATAAAACGTGCCCACCATCGGGGAAGTGATCGTATGAAGTCCGCTTTTATCCGCATCTTCGGACGAATCCGCGGATTCTCCCTGCGAACCCGATAGCGAATCCGCTGCACTCTGTGCATTTGCCGGGACATGCTGTGCGGGAGCTTGCATGGGCTGCTGCGGAGGATATGGCGCTATTTGAGGAACGGAAACCGCAACATTCGGTTTCGGCTTGCTGATATAAATCCGAGTTCCTTCATTTTCAATTTCCAGTTGTTCTATGGAAGATTTATCAACGATTTCAATGAGTTCTTTAATTTCATTCAGATTGAACATCCTACATTTTCACGCTCCTCCAAAAATCACAACCATACAATGTTAGTATTATAACACAACAAGTCCCGTTGCAAAACAGACGATTCCCCGGACAGGGGGACAGTGCCTTCGCCAACCCGCCCGGGGAACGGTGGATTTTATGCTTCAGCATCTAGTTTCGATATTGTACCTGGATGGAAGCCGCTTTGACATCGAGTGCATCGGATACGAGATCGATGATGCTGACAGCCTGGCTCGCCTCCAGATGATCGGCTTTGACGATCACTTTCCAGGCTCCTTCCTCTTCCGAAATATAGACATTTTCAAATTCGCTCATCAACTGTTCTTCCACATCGATCAGCTTGCTCTGCAGTTCCTCAAGCCGGTTGTACTCTTCCAATGCCATCTGGATCGCTGAATCCGTGCTGCTTGCGTCATTGATAATTTCCATCTGGTTTTCAATCTGTTCTGCAAATTTTTCCATCCGTTCCAGGTGCAAAGAGGTAAAATAATCGAAAGCGCTCGTTTCTTTTGCTTCATATTCTTCGAGGATCTCCTCATCTGTTTTCCATTCTTCCCAAAGTCCTTCCGAAAGGTGCAGCACATCGTCAGAATGGTCCGATGAAGGATCTGTCATATCGACCTGTACATCGCTGTACGAACCGTTGTCGGCCACATTGAGATCGTCCACATTGTCGGTAAAGAGATAGTAGGCTGACAGCACCACCATCAGACCGAGCATTGAAACAAGCCATACGGTTTGTCTTCTCGTATTCAAATCAACTTCCTCCTCCGTAAATGTTTGTCCTGATCGTTACCTACCGTCTTTGTTTGCCCGGCACGACGGAAATGCGATGGGGCGGAACGTTGAGCCCTTTTTGCACCGCATCGATAATCAATTGCCGTACCGTTGGATTTTCCGATCCGCCAGCTACGACGACAACCCCGCTAACTTTCGGCCGCACCGTTTTCAGCACGACCGGTTGCTGGCTGGAACCCCTTTCGACAAATACGATTTCTCCGGATTGTGACACCTCTGTAATGTGTCTGCGCGCACCGTTGCGATCGTTTTCCTCTGTAATCTGCTGCACATCCTTTTCGTTTTGATAGACGACCAGTTCCTCGGTGGATTCGATCGTCACCATCACCTCCACTCCGTTAACCCCGACGATTCGCTCGATGATTTTCTTGATTCGTTCCTCCAGGGCTCTTTCAAAATCCCGAAACGGTTCATCCACCCGGCTCATCGTGTCCATAGGATCTGGGGCAGTTTGCTGAGACGGTATGCCGCCCGCCGGACTAACGGGGGGACCGGACTGCATAAAAGATTGAACAATCATGAACAGGATTCCGGTAAGGCCTAGCAATACGAGCCAGCGAAAGGAACGAATGCGTTTTTCCCCTCCCGGACCACCCCCCAACCATTTATCAAGCCATTCCGAAAACTGGGCCAATACCGTCACCCCCTGTCCGACTTGTCGGTATAACGGATCCGTACCTGATCCGCGGACAAATGCCATTGTTCCTGCATATAGGTCAAGATCATCTCGACGGTCGGGTCGTCGGCATCCGCATCATGTATCCCATCGGTTTTGGGAGTCGCTTCATGCGACTTTTCCGACTCTGCCCAGCCAATCCGGATTTCAACCGGCTGTATGGCCGCGATCGGCGATGATAAGCCTGAAGTGTCGGGATCAGGGCGGCGCTCGTCTTTGGCCAGTTCGTCTCTTTCCAATGGCGCATCGCCGATCGTCAATTCGACGGTGTCGAGCGCGATCATGTCTTCGTCTCCTTGTACAACCAATGCCTTCACCTCGATCAGATTTTTTCCGAGGAGCGGGTAAAGCTCCCTGCGTATCGTTTCCTCGATATAGGTCTGGGTCAATTCCAGTGAACGCTGCTCGTTTCGTTTTCGCAGTTCGCTGCCTTCCTCCAGCACTGCAGATAGCGGTGCGTAAGAAGATAGGTGGGCATCGAACGGAGAATCGGGAAACTGCAGTTTTTCCAGATTGAAATCGGTATGCAACAGTTGGAGCACCGGTTGCAGGATCGTCATCAAAATAAAGAGGCTGATGACGACTTTGACATAGCGCTGCATCGCTTTGCCGGGAATGATGAGATCGACAAATACAGCGAGCAAAATGACGAGGATTATCGTTTTTAACGTATCTCCGATCCATCCCATCACAACCTATCCCTACTTTCAATTGCGCGAACGTCATCGTACCATCACCGTCACATTGGCAGCCGTAATCATGATCGCCACCGCCAGGAAAAACAAAAGTGCGACAGAGGCTAGGGCGGCAAAGATGGAAATCATGCTTTTTCCGATCGTCTTGAGACAGGTCACGATCGGACTGTTGCCAAGCGGCTGCATGACGGCCGCGGACACGTTATAGATCAGTGCGAGTGCGATGATTTTCATCGCAGGGAAGGCACAAAGAAGGACGATGATAATGACACCGGACAGGCCGATGGCATTTTTGACAAGCAATGATGCGGAGATGACCGTGTCGGTTGCATCCGCAAACATGCGCCCGACGACCGGTACAAAATTGCCTGTCACATATTTGGCGGTACGGATGGTCACTCCGTCGGCCACTGCAGCTGTCGCCCCCCTGACGGTGAGAACTCCGAGAAAAACAGTCAGACCCATTCCAAGTACCGCCATGGCAATGTTTCGAAGCAAATCGGCCAGCTGATTGACCTTGTATTTGTCCGAAATGGAACTGACGATATGAAGCACCGCTGAAAAAAACAGAAGCGGAAAAATGACCGTGTAAACGAGCGTGCCGATCGTATGAATCATAAACACAATCAAGGGGTGCATGATGGTCACAGAGACGATATTGCCCATCGAAGCCAACAGCGTGAGCAAAAGCGGGATCATCGCCACCATAAAATGGATCATGCTGGAGATGGCTGAATTGGCATAGCTGACTGCATTTTGAAAACTGTTGACCGCGATGATGATCAAAACAATGTAAATAACGGCATAGGCCACCATGCTCACGGTGTTTTTTTCAAAGGCGTTTTGCAGCGTCTGCAAAATCATGCAAAATATCGTCAGGATGACAATCGTGACCAACAAGCGGCCGTTATACAAAATTTCATGAAACAAATAGCGTGCGATACCGCTGATGACGTCGGTAAAATCGAACGAGCTTTCCTCGGAGAACAGGATGTCCGAAAGTTTGGGCGGCGTTCCTTCCGGAAAATATCCTCCGTACTTCTCCATCAAATGATTCCAGTAGGCTTCCACTTCATCCAATGACAAATCTTGCGCCTGGCTGCGCATCCATTCATCGGTTGTCGGGAGCGCGGAGTCCGGGTCGGAAAGAGGGGCGGCATATACGGTTGACGACGACATGGTCATGAACAAAAGCAACACCACACTCAGCCCTACGGATCGGATCACCTTCGCTCCCACTCCCCGGCGTGACATCACCCGCCATCTTTTTTTCAAGTTGTGAGCAAGCGGAGAACGGTTTCGATCAATACGCGGATAATCGGCAACGCCATGAACATGATTAAAATTTTTCCCGCCAGCTCGATTTTGGCCGCAATCGCCTCTTCTCCCGCATCCCTCGTCATCTGGGCAGCGAATTCGGCAATATAGGCGATACCGATAATTTTCAAAATGGTCGATAAAAAGATCATGTCGATGCCCGAATGTCCGGCCAAATCTTTGAGTACTTCGATCACTTCTGCGATCTTTCCGACCAGAAACAGAAAGATGACAGCGCCGGCAAACAGCGAAATCATGAAAGCAAAAGCCGGTTTTTGTTCCTTGATAATCAGCGATAGCACCGCTGCGATGATGCCGATCCCGGCAATTTGGATGATCTCCATCGGCTTCTCCTATTGGAACAAAAATATCGTCTTGATCTCCCTGAGCAATTCGTCCAGCAGTCGTATGACCATGAACAGGACGACGACAAAACCGATCACCGTGACCCAATGAGCCATGTCTTCCTTGCCCATCTGCTTGAGCACCGTATGGATCATGGCGACGATAATGCCGATGCCGGCAATCTGAAAAATGGCGTTGATGTCTACATTCATTTACAACACATCCCAACGACGTTAATACATCAAAATAACGATGAGAGCTGCCGCCAGCAATCCGAGGCTTTTCCACAATTTGCTGAAACGCGTCGCTTCATCTCTCGCTTCATCTTCTTCCTGTTTAAGCTGATGCATCGCCAGACGAATATGCTTGATCTGATCTTCGCGATCGGATGCACCCACACGTTGTCCGAATTGGAGCCAGATTTCTTTTTCCGCCGCTTTCATATGCGTAAACGGCCAATACCGGTTCGTCGTTTCCTGCCAGATGTCATATGTTGATGTTCCTGCATTTGTCCTAAGTTCATGAGCGACGGTAGCCAGCATCTCAGATAAAGGGGCTGCCGTTCCTTTGGCTGCATGAACGATCGCTTCAGAAAGCGGCGTTTGTCCATAAACGATTTCCGTTTCCAGCTTTTGCAATACCTGGACAAGCTGCCGAATTTGCCGCGGGCGTCCGGAAAGCTGTTCTGCCTGCCACAATCCCAACATCGTGCCGGAAAACAGGATCAAAACGGCACCGATCAGCTTCAGCATCGGCATTCACACCTTTGTCAAGAGTGCAGGGCGAACAGGATGACCATCCGCATCGTACACGCCGCTGATGGTCCCCGGATCCGCCAGGCTGTCCAACACGACCAGCCGCTCAAAACGTTTTCCGTGGATCAACGAGCGAAGAACGGGTCGCTTGACGATATCGGACAGCCCGTTTCCGTGAGCGGTCGCGATCACGCGGATGCCGGCATGCATCGCTTCCTCGATCGCCTCAGCATCTTCGGCACGGCCGATCTCGTCGACGACAATCACCTCAGGCGACATGGAGCGAATCATCATCATCATTCCTTCCGCCTTCGGGCAGCCGTCGAGCACATCGGTACGCGGGCCTACATCGAAGCTGGGTACTCCCCTGACGCATGCTGCCAGTTCTGAGCGCTCATCGACGATCGCGACTTTTCTTGCTTTCCAGGTGACCCCTAACGCTGACCAGTCGCCATGGCTGATGAGCCGGGACAAGTCGCGCGCCAGCGTCGTCTTCCCCCGTTGCGGCGCGGAGATGATCAGCGTATGGTGCACCGTATGCCATTTTCGGTCGGCGATGAGGGGAAGCAGCTTCACTCCAGCCCCTTTTACTTCACGAGCCAGGCGAATGTTGAAGCTGGCTACGTCGCGGATTTGTCTTACGCTTCCTTGATCCAGCACCGTTCTTCCGGCGATGCCGATCCGATGTCCGCCTCGGACGGTGATGTACCCCCGCTTCAGCTCTTCCTCGAACGCATACAGCGAATGGCCACTCAACAAATCGAGAAGTCGTGCCGTATCCTCACGATTGGGCACATAACCTTGCTCCGCATCTTCCGTCGTCTGACCTGTGGGCGTCACAAAGCGGTGGCCAAAACTGTACACGATCTCCAGCGGTCGGCCTTCACGGATGCGTATTTCTTGCAACTGATTGGCGATCGGAGCGGCAATACCGGATAGCAACTTCCGCAAATTGTCCGGCATCAAGGGCAAAATGCTGTCCAATGCACTCATGCGATCGGCCTCCAAGTTGTCCGGTATTTACCTCATATGTATGGCCTGGCCTTCTGTTTTATGACTTGGACCCATTCACTTTTTGACGATCCCGATAAACAGGCAGCATACACCGGTGACGATCCAGAACAGCTTGGAAGGAGACAGGCGGTCGGCGATCCCAACCAGCCCGATCGTCGTCGTTGTGATGAGTACGATCGGACCGATTAGAGCAAGGGTGGAATTGACGAGCAATGCCTTGTCCACTTCATTGAGACGAAGCATGATCAGACCGGCTGTAATTTCAATCGCTCCGGAAATGAGGCGGAGCACCACCATTCCTAACACGAACTTGTTGATCAACAAAGCCCACCTCCTTCCCTGGCTAGCCAAGCTGTTTTATCCATATGTGTATGCGGGGTTTTCAAGATGAAGACCGGCTATGAAGTGCGCCCAACAAATGGGTGAATGCCGAACGTCAATCTCCGCGTTTGCATATATTGCCTAAAGAACACATACAAATTAAATGGTTAGGAGACTAAAAGGTATGGAATGGACTTCCCGTCTGGAATGGCACCCGGGCTTGTTCGATCCGACCGGAGTACGTACAACAAAACCGAGAAAAAAAGGGAAAACAATGGTCATTGACAAAGGGATGGGCGTGCAGGCGTACCGCGATCTGCTGGAAACTTGCGGTGCATATATCGATATCGTCAAGATCGGGTTTGGCAGCTGTTCCCTTTACCCGCAGCAGACGCTGAGCGAAAAAATTCGCCTGTCAAAGGAGTATGATATTTGCATCATACCGGGAGGCACCTTTTTGGAGATGGCGGTGTTTCAGGATGCCATTGCTTCATATTTTGAAATGGTGCATTCTCTCGGATTTAACGGTATCGAAGTTTCGGACGGAACGATCGATATGGATCGAAATCTTCGCAATGAATTGATCCGCTGGGGAAGGGAACTGGACCTGACGGTATTTACGGAATACGGCAAAAAGCTCAACTCCGAATCCTTTCACGTCGAAAGCTTGATCGAAACGGTGGAAAACGATCTGAACATGGGCGCCACTCTCGTCACCATAGAGGGGCGGGAGTCTGGAATCAATGTGGGCTTGTACGATGAAAAGGGATGTCCTAGAGAGGATGATCTGGTTCACATCCTGAACAAAGTATCAAAACCGGAACAACTGATGTGGGAAACACCGCTCAAATCGCAACAGCTGCATTTTATTCGACTGCTTGGCCCGAACGTCAACCTTGGCAATATCCAACCGCACGACATTTTGTCATTGGAATGTTTGCGAAGAGGTTTAAGATCCGATACGTTTCCGGCCAAGATCACGGCAACGCACAAGTCGGAAGCGACTTGATCTTTTCGAATGAGGTGATCCCATGCACATTGATGCCGTTCCGACCATCAACGACGTCCGCTCTGACGAGTTGGTCCACAAAACCGTCATCGTCATCGACGTTCTGCGGGCAACCAGCTGCATCGTCACCGCGCTTGCACATGGATGTGATGGCGTCATTCCGGTTGAGACCGTTTCCCAGGCTGTGAACATGCATGAAAAAGACGATCTGCTCGGCGGTGAACGGCTCTGCAAAAAAATTTCCGGTTTTGATTTTGGCAACTCTCCACTCGAATATGCTCACGCGGATCTAAGAGGAAAAAAGATCATTCTCACGACGACGAACGGAACCCGTGCGATCCAAAAATCAGGGAGAGCCATGCATATTTTGTGTGGCTCCTTTCTCAATGCCCACGCCTGCGCCAAGTATGCACTGCAATTGCAAAAAAAAATCGTGCTCGTTTGTGCCGGCACGCGAGATCGATTTTCGCTGGAAGACAGTTTATGTGCGGGTCGGATCGTTGAGGAAATGCAACAGTTGCTTGGGGAGCAGCCCGTTTTGAACGATTTTGCACTGGCGATGTACTTGGCCTATAATCAGATCAGCGATCGTCTGGAAGAGACGCTTTTAAAGTGTGAAAATGGAGTGAAGCTCCGAAAACTGGGATTTGTCGAAGATGTTTCTTTCTGCGCGCAACTCAACCGGTACGACACGGTGCCGGTCATGCAGGATCAGATTCTCCGCGCCGCTCAGTTCTAAAATGAATAAAATCACATAGACTGGCTGTAAACGCATAGACAAGGGGTACGTTGGATGAGCGGCGAAATGTTGCTATTGATTTTGATATTCATCGGCTGGATCGGAAAATCTCCGATCATTACGACTGCTGCGTGCACGCTGCTTGTCATCAAATTGGTTCAACTGGAACGTTTCCTGCCCATGCTGGAACGAAGAGGACTGGAGCTGGGACTTTTGTTTCTGACGATCGCCGTCCTCGTCCCTTTCGCCAACGAAAGGATTTCACTGAAAGACATATTGTCGGTATTTACATCCTGGCCGGGAATTTTGGCGCTTGTCGGGGGTGCGATCGCCACATATATGAATGGCAAAGGGCTCGATCTGTTAAAAATTGACCCGCAACTGATTGTCGGGCTCGTCATCGGATCGATATTGGGGATCGTGTTCTTGCGTGGAATTCCGGTTGGCCCTTTGATGGCCGCCGGAATTACAGCACTGTTGCTGAAAATATCGACCTACCTGTTTGACCTGTTCAGCAGCTGAGACCTGTTTTTGAAATCTTTATGTCAGTCCTGAATAGATTGGTTTCCATTGCCAAAATGTATTATAATGATTGGAAGCCGGGCATACATATCACAACACTTGAGCCAACCCCATCACCCATAGCCATCATATATCCGATCATGCCAGCAAAAATGTGGAAAGAGGTGCAGTATGGAGAACAAAAATGTAAGCATCAAAGACCATCTCATCATCGTTCCGGAAAATCCAGTTTCCCGGTTTTTATTCAGCGATACACGCTCTGCGTGGATCTGGCTTGTCATCCGGCTTTACTTGGGGTATGTGTGGTTGATGGCGGGTTGGAAAAAAGTCACGTCTGAAACTTGGACAGGCTCCGAAAAAGGGGCGGCTGTGCGTGGCTTTATCAGCGGCGCACTTGCCAAAGCCGAGGAAGGCGGGGATGTTGCAGGCTGGTACGCAGCTTTTCTGGAAAATGTCGTCTTGCCCAACGCCACCGTGTTTTCCTACATGGTCGCATACGGAGAACTGCTCGTCGGGCTCGGCCTGATCCTCGGGTTCCTCACCGGAATTGCCGCATTTTTCGGCGGCCTCATGAACGTCAGTTTCCTGTTCGCGGGTACGCTCAGCACCAATCCGCTCTTGTTCGTACTCGCCACCTGGCTTGTGCTTGCTTGGAAAGTAGCCGGCTGGTACGGCCTGGATCGCTGGGCTTTGCCCTATTTGGGCACACCGTGGAAGCGGCGCCAAGCCAATAACGAAACATAAAAAGGCAGAGGCAGCCTTTAAATCAGGGCTTGCCCCTGCCTTTTTATTTTTTAGCCTTTCCATTCCCGTATATCGACGACAGGTTCTTTCCCGAAGTCGTCATGATCCAGAAAGCTTAACAAACGTTGAGCCACTTCATGCGGGGGTGTGGTTCTCCCTGTTTCATACAGCTTAACAAACCGACTCCGATCAGGAAAGCTCCGCTCATCCGTCCGGCGAATCCGTTCCTGCATGGCCGTTTCCACCACTCCCGGCGCCACCGAGGCAATTCGGGCTCCGTAAGGCTCATTTTGTTGCTCCAGATGGACACAGCGGGTAAAATGATCCAGACCGGCCTTGCCCGCGCAGTAAGCACTCCAGCCAAAATAAGGTTTGCGTCCAGCACCGGATGAAATTTGCATGATGCGTTTGTCCGCATCGATGTGCTGTGTCGCTTGCAAAAAGGCAGCAGTCAGGAGGATCGGAGCGGTCAAGTTCACAGCGAGATGCTTCGCCACATCCGCAGCGCGATACGTGTGCGCCGGGCCGATCGGCTCCAGCACCCCGGCGTTGTTGATCAGACAAAGGCGGTTAAATCGTCCCAAATCCGTCTCGGCCCAAATCCCGGCCAACAGCTGCTGAGCATCCCGTTCTTCGGCTAGCTGTGCCAGATCCAGACGGATATAACGGAAAGGGACGCCGGTTTGTTCCGCTTTTTTCTGAAGGGATGCGTTGGGCGTGCGCGATATGGCAATCAGTTCGTTCCCCGGCTTTATGAATTGAGAGGCGAGCGCTTCTCCTAACCCGCGTGAAGTTCCGGTGACTATATATAAGGCAGACCGTTTTTTCGTATTCACTCGGTGCTCACTCCAATTCCCAAGATCCCTCTTTAAGCGCTACATTCGGCGACCTTCAAATCCTCTTTTCGTCACAGGTTATCTTCGTTCCTGCGGACCGCCAATGAACACTTGGGAATCTGCGTTCAGGCCAAATTCAGTATGCAGCGCGAGCATCACTTCCGTCAGCTTGTCGCTGTCAATAACACAGGATACTTTGATTTCCGACGTACTCACCATTTTGATGTTGACGCCTTGCCGGGAAATGATGTCGAACATTTTCGCGGCCACACCCGGGTTGCTGACCATACCGGCGCCGACGATCGACACTTTGACCAGTCCCGATTCTGTCGTCACATCCCGATAATTAAGCTCACTCCGGATCTCTTCCAGCACCTGCAGCGCTTTTTCGGCCACATCATCTTTCACGCTGAACGAAAAGTCCGCAGTTCCATTCGTGACGCCGCTTTGCACGATAATATCGACGTCGATTTGGGCTTCGGCAAGCGCCCCGAACACTTTGGACAAAACTCCCGGTACGTCCGGAACGCCCAAAACACTGATACGGGAAATATGTTTATCGTATGCGATCCCTCTTACGACCATTCCTTTTTCCATGGCTGCTTCCTCCTTCACAAGCGTCCCTTCATGATCCGTAAAGCTCGAACGGACAACCAGCGGAACTCCGTAGTTTTTCGCGTATTCTACCGCCCGCGGATGCAACACCGCCGCGCCCAGATGAGCCAGTTCCAGCATCTCGTCATATGTGATTTCATCCAGTTTGCGGGCTACTCTCACGATGCGCGGGTCTGTGGAATAAACGCCGTCCACGTCGGTATAGATTTCACACAAGTCCGCCTGAAGTGCCGCGGCAATGGCGACAGCCGTCGTGTCGGAACCGCCCCGTCCGAGCGTCGTCAGTTCCCCATCCTCGCTGATTCCCTGGAAACCGGCCACAACCACAATTTTGCCCTCTTCCAGAGCCTCCGTGATCCGTTTCGGTTTGATATCGATGATTTTCGCACGTGTATGGGCCGCATCTGTTTTCAGACCGCACTGCCAGCCGGTCAGGGAAATGGCATCATGACCGCACTCGATCAGGCGCATCGCCAACAGGGACATCGATACCTGTTCACCGGTTGTCAAAAGCATATCCATTTCACGTGGAGAAGGCCGGTCTGTAAGCTGTTTGGACAAATCAATCAAATCATCAGTCGTATCTCCCATCGCCGAGACGATGACGACACACTGGTGACCTTGCTGTTTCTTTGCGATGATCCGGTCGGCCACTACGCGAATCCGCTCCGCATTTCCAAGCGAGCTGCCGCCGAACTTCATGACTATCAACGACAAACGACTTCACTCCCATTTTCAATTCAGCTATACGGTAATTTATTATAACACAACCTCAGCGGTGCCAGGATAAACAACAATAAAGCGAGACTACCGGCAATATGCGGCAGTCTCGCGGATACGGAACCCGCATCTCAAGCGCGGGACACATATTCACCCTTCGCCGTGTTGATGATCAGTTTGTCCCCTTCATTGATAAACAAGGGAACCTGCACCCTGAATCCGGTTTCTAGCACCGCATTTTTCGTCGCTCCTTGCGCCGTATTTCCACGTACGCCCGGCTCCGTTTCCTTCACTTCCAGTTCGACCGTGTTGGGCAAGTTGACGCCAAGGACCTCACCTTGGTAGCTGACGACCTTGACCAACATATTTTCTTTCAGGAAATTGAGCTCCCACTTGATTTTATCTTCGTGCAACGTAATTTGGTCATACGTTTCCGTATCCATAAACGTATGTTCCTGGCCGCTGGCGTACAGATATTGCATTTCCCGTGTTTCCACATGTGCTGTATTGACCGTTTCACCAGCGCGGAACGTTTTTTCCACAATGTTGCCGTTTCTCAGGTTGCGCAGTTTGGAACGCACAAATGCCGCCCCTTTGCCCGGCTTCACATGTTGGAAATCGAGAACGGTGAAAATTTCACCATCCACTTCAATGGTCTGTCCAGTTCTGAAATCGTTCACTGATATCATTCTCGTTTACCTCCGCTATTTAAATTGGATTCAAGCAAATGGGATTAAAGTTCAACCAGATCTTTGGCAGAAAGCGTTAGCCGCTGTGCCCCGGTTTCCGTAATGACCACATCGTCCTCGATGCGCACCCCGCCAAATCCAGGTATATAAATGCCCGGCTCCACAGTCACCACCATGCCCGGTTCAAGCACCGTTTCTGATCTTTGCGAAAGACGCGGCGCCTCATGAATTTCCATACCGAGGCCATGACCGGTGCTGTGACCGAAACGGTCTCCGTATCCGTATTTTTCGATGATCCTCCGGGCGAGCGCATCCGCTTCTTTTCCGCTCATTCCCGGACGGATTCGCTCCAACGCATACATCTGCGCTTCCAGCACAATTTCGTAAATTTCTCTGTGCCGCTGGCTCGCCTTTCCAAGCACGATCGTGCGCGTCAAATCGGAGCAATACCCTTTGTAATAGGCACCGAAATCCATGGTCACGAATTCGTTGGGGCCTAACTTGCGGTCGCTCGCCGTTCCATGCGGAAGAGCTGACCTTTCGCCGGAAGCCACGATCGTATCAAACGAGGTCGAGGCAGCTCCGCGCTTGCGCATAAACCATTCCAGTTCCAGCGCGACTTCCCTTTCGCTCATGCCGGGGCGGATGATACCCAGTATGTGTTCATACGCCTCGTCCGCGAGCTTGGCCGCTTCCCGCATGATTTCCAGCTCATGTTCGTCCTTGATTTCCCTGAGTCGTTCCGGCAATCCATCCGCCGCGCAAAGCTCGATTCCTTGCCAGGCTTTCTTGTACTCCAAATAGGCCCCGTATGTCACATGATCTTTTTCAAAGAAGATGCGCCGGATACCATGGGAATGCAAATATTCGTAGATCTCTTTCTTGACGTCCAGCCCGTGTTCAACAATCCGGCAATGGGGTGCCTGTTCCTTCGCCTGTTCGGTGTAGCGAAAGTCGACAAACAAAACGGCTTCCTCAGGTACGACCAGCAGCGTTCCGGCCGTGCCCGCAAATCCGGACAAGTAAGCACGATTGACCGCGGAGTTGACGAGAAAGGCGGGAATATCCTTCTCCTCCATGAATTTCCTTAACCGGGTCAGTCTCGTTTCAAACATCGGCTCCATCCTTCTTGTCAAAATATTTCCGCAGGGCAATGAGGGCCAGTTCATAACTGTCTGCCCCAAATCCTGCAATTTGTCCGAGCGCAATCGGGGCGATGACGGAAAGGTGACGAAACGGTTCCCTTTTATGTATGTTGGACAAGTGCACCTCTACCGTCGGCAAATTCACCGCGCTGAGCGCATCGCGGATCGCATAGCTGTAATGAGTAAATGCCCCGGGATTGATCACAATCCCATCCATATGCGGATAAGCTCGGTGAATCTGATCGATGATCTCCCCTTCGTGGTTGGATTGGAAAAAACTTAGCTCCAACCGGAGTCGTTCAGCCGCAGATCGCAATTTTTGTTCGATCGATTCAAGCGTATCCGTTCCGTATACGTCCGGTTCGCGCACACCCAGCATATTCAAATTCGGGCCGTGAATGACGAGCACTTTGCGCATGGGGTGTCTCCTTCAAAATGTTTTTATCCTTTGACATATTACCAAATTTTCCGCCGTTTGAGTAGCCCTTGTGTATGAACCTTCTTCTCTGCAAAGTGAAAGGCGATCGTGTATCCGATGAACACTCCCCACAAAATAAACAGCCCCGCATCGGTCACCGCGCTGTCTAAGTCCAGTTGCTGCAAACTTTGTGTCATCCCGGTCGCCGGTCCGATCCAGCCGTAAACGATCAGCCATATGAGAAAGCCATACGCCAAACCTAGCCATGGGCCGCGCACCTTATGAAAAAGCAAGGCATACACAATAGAAGCGACTAGCGAAGCGATGATGATGTACAGCCACCCGAGCATATGTCCACGCCACGAATCCAGCCCATCAGGGCCGAAGAAAGGTTGAGCCAGAAAGGCCGGGATCACTTTCGTAAATCCGAGATAATAAGCGGCAATTTTGATTCCGCCCCAGATCAGACCGGCCACCACACCGATATAAACGGCAAAAAAAAAGCGGTTTTTTATCCAAATCGATTGTTCGTCCATCAAAATCCTCCTTTTCACTCAGGAAGTGAGTCTTCTTTGTATTATGTACCGTTTTTGTTACAATATAAAGAAAAAGAGGTGTGAAAGCGCATGCGTTCACAAAAACCGCTCATGACCTACGTTCTGTTTATACTGATCGCCATCGGGGTGTTAACGCAAATTTCCGCCGGATATCGCGTGCTGCTCATCGGTGTCATCGTCTTCGGCCTCGTTTTTCTGCTGTACAAATTTCCTCCGGACCGGTGGAGAAGCTTGGGTGCAGTGAAAAAGCGGCCCGTCGTGAGACGCATGCACAAAAAAGCCGAGCGCAAGTTCCGCGTAATCGAAGGCAGAAAAAAGGACGGGAATGATCCGCCGCGCTACCACTAACGCTTCTTCCCGTCACCTTTCAGCCCGCTCAGAACGACTTTTTCAAACTGCATCATATATTCGGACATCGACCACTTCCGGAAAAATTCATTCCCTGCTTCCAAACCGGTTCGATAAAGCGCTTTTGCCTTTTCTTGCGAAATTCCAAACTCGGTTGTCTGCACTCCCAAAGTGGGAATTTTCACCGTTCGAAATGCGGCATTTTTTCCAATGTGCCGTTCGTCATGCGCCCCCATCATCGTCGCAAACAGCGCGCGAAACATCGAAATCGGCCCGTGAATTCGGATCGGTTCGCGCTCGTTTTTCCCCACCAGACGAAAACCGATCGCTGGCACGATTTTGCCTCCGTATTTGTATCTCTGGTCAAACAGCCACAGAGGGAAATTGCTGAGAAGTGCGCCGTCCACAATATAATAGGTCTGCCGGCGTTTTCCATCCGCAGGCCGGATCATGACCGGTTCAAAAAAATACGGGATGGCCGAGCTCATCATGATGGCTTCGGACACTTTCAGCTGTTTCGGATCATATCCATATTGACGAATATCGTCGGGGAGCACGAGCATTTTCCCTTGCGTTATATCGGAAGCGATGACCCGCAATTGATTTTCTTTTAAGTCTCCAAATGTCGAGATGCCTTTTTTCGACAGCTTTTCCGATATCCATTGTTCCAATTGCAGCCCGGAATAAAGACCTTTTTTCACCATGATTCGTATCGCGGGCCCGATCCAGTTCAGACGGTGAAGCATGCCCTTCGGCACAAAAGACTGAAAAGGCATCTCCATGATCAAGTCTCGCATTTCATCAGCAGAATAACCGGCTGCGATGAGCGATGCCACGATCGCTCCCGAGGAAGTGCCGGCCACCTTTTCAAATTGGATTCCGTTTTGCTCTGCTGCCTTGACCGCACCTACAAGAGCGATAGCTTTGACACCGCCTCCTTCGAAAACCGCATTCACCCTCAATCGCATCATCCTCCCGCAAGTAGGCTTCCATCAAGCATATGCATAGAAGCGCGCGGTTAGACCGGATCGATGGCGGTTAAAAAGAAAACAAAAAACCGCCAGGTTCAACTTGGCGGTATCATTCCGGATTGAGTTCTTCACGGATTTTGCGCAGCTTGTCGATCTGAGAGGGATCGCGTCGGAAAAATTCGACCAGCGCTTCAATGCAGGTGATCGAGTCCCAGCTCAAATGGTGCTCTATCCCTTCCACATCTCGATATATATTTTCTTCATTCACCCCGATCAGTTCCAAAAACTCCTCCAGCAGCTGGTGACGGTCAACCAGGCGCTTGCCCATCTTCTTGCCTTTGGAAGTCAGTGACAGACCGCGGTATTTTTCATAGATGACATAATTGTCCTTGTCCAGTTTCTGAATCATCTTCGTCACTGATGAGGGGTGAACATCCAAACCTTCCGCGATATCGGATACACGGGCATATCCTTTTTCATCAATCAACTGATAAATTCTTTCCAAATAATCTTCCATACTTGGCGTGGCCAAACCGAATCCCCCCTCAGACGATCTAGCCTTTACCCACGTGCAACTGCACGTGACCGAAAGCGAAATGACGGTTTGCATGAGTGGTTGCATTACAAGAATGGTTCAATTATTAGTATGATACACTTATTCATCCTGTTAAAGCAAGTTCGCGCACTTTTCCACTCAAAACTGCAGCCATGACGGGGTGATCGCATTCAACCAGACGGTCAGTCTTGTCAGCATACCGGTAAACAGAAGCACACCGAGCACGACCATAAACGCACCGCCGATTTTCATGATCCGTTCCGAATATTTCAGCAGCGATCGAAACGAACCGATAAAAAAGGCCAGCACAAAGAAGGGTATGGCAAATCCGATCGTATAAGCGGTGATCATTTCCAGCCATAATCCGGGTTCCGATGTAGCCAGTCCGATGATCGCCGTCAAAATGGGCCCGACACATGGGCTCCAGCCGGCTGCAAATCCGATTCCCACCAGCAATGAACCGAGATAGCTGGCTGACTTCAGTCTCACATTAAACTTGAAATCCCGCATCAACAGCTTCGGCTGGAAAATGCCGAGCAAAAAGAGGCCCATCAAAATAATGAGCAATGCGGCGAGTTTCCGGATCATATCCCGGTATTGCACAAAAACTTCCGCAATCATACCGGCAGCATACCCGAGAGCGTAATAGACGATAGAAAGGCCAAGGATAAAGAAGAAAGTATGCAACAAGGTGCGCAGACGAACTTCACGGGTGTTGTCTGCTGCTGACAGCTGGCTGACGGAAATGCCCGTGATATAGGACAGGTAGGACGGGTAAAGCGGCAACATGCAAGGTGATATGAAAGAGGCGAAACCGGCGACGAGAGCGATCCAAACATTCAGTTCCATAACCATCCCCTTCAATGGTCATGCGTGATTATCGTGATCGACTTGCGCGACCAACATTCCCTATTGTAGACTCTGTCTCCATTGAGTATACCTTTCCCGCCGCCGGCTGAAAAGCGTTTTGCATGCTCGTTCACAAAACATTTGAAAAGCTTTACTTCACGACCGCTCCGTTCGGAATGTCCTCCGCAACCGTCGTCAGTACGAGCTTATCTCCCTGCGAGGCAGCCAGAATCATTCCCTCTGACCATTCCCCTCTCAACTTGACCGGTTTCAGGTTGACGACACAAATGACTTTTCGTCCGATCAGTTGCTCCGGTTTGTAATGCTGGGCAATGCCGGACACAACCTGCCTGCGCTCCGAACCGAGATCCAGCTGAAGTTTGAGCAGCCTGTCCGCATTTTTCACCGGTTCCGCTGCAACGATTTCGGCAACGCGCAGCTCCACTTTGGCAAAGTCGTCAATGGCGATCTCTTCTTTCCCGTTTGAACGGGCGCTGTCCGCCTTCGCTTCCTGTTTAGCGTCGTTCTCGCGATCTGCCTGTTGTGCAGTTTCAGCGGCGGACGCTTCTTTGTTCCCCCCCATCTGGGCAACGATCCAGTTCACTTCCTGCTCGGCTTCCAGCCGCGGAAACAGGGGGCCGGACGGGTTTACTTTCGTACCGGGAGCAATGAAGCCAAAACGGTAGATGCTCTCCCATTCAGCGGCCTCTTGCTGATTGAGTCCGAGCTGTTCCCGAATTTTTTGCGGCGCCCGGGTCATAAAGGGCTGGAGTAACACCGATACGATGCGCAGCGATTCGGCAAGATGATACATGACGCTGGCCAATTCCTGCTTTTTGCTTTCATCCTTGGCCAACAACCACGGTTCAGTCAGATCGATAAACTTGTTCGTCTGCCGGATCAATTTCCAGATCGCCTGCAATGCGACAGAGAATTCCATCTTCTCCATCGCTGCTTCCACTTCAGACACCACTTCGCTTGCCGTGCTTCTCAAATCGGCTGCATGGCCTTCTTCGTTGAAATCGCAGGCCGGAATTTCACCGCCGAAATATTTGACGATCATCGCAACTGTTCGGTTCAGCAGATTGCCCAGGTCATTGGCCAGATCGTAATTGAGCCTTTCGATGAAACTTTCCGGTGTGAACGTTCCATCTGCACCGAACGGCACTTCCCTGAGCAAATAATAACGAAGGGAATCGAGTCCGTACCGGTCGATCAAGACGACGGGATCCACGACATTTCCTTTGGATTTGGACATCTTTCCGTCTTTCATGAGCAGCCAACCGTGTCCAAACACTTTTTTAGGCAGGGGCAATCCGAGCGCCATCAACATGATCGGCCAATAGATCGTGTGGAAGCGAACAATTTCCTTTCCGACCAGATGAACGTCAGCCGGCCAAAATTTCTCAAATTTTTCGGGATGGTCAGAACCGTAACCGAGTGCGGTAATGTAGTTGGTCAGGGCATCGATCCATACGTATACGACGTGCTTCGGGTTGCTCGGAACACGGATGCCCCAGTTGATCGTCGTGCGCGATACCGCAAGGTCTTCCAGCCCGGGCTTGATAAAGTTGTTGATCATTTCGTTTTTGCGCGCTTCAGGTTGGATAAACTCGGGATTTTCTTCGTAATATTTCAGCAATCGGTCGACGTATTTGCTCATGCGGAAAAAGTAGCTTTCTTCTTTCATCCGCTCAACCGGCCGATTGCAATCAGGGCAGTTGCCGTTAACGAGTTGGCGCTCCAGGAAAAACGATTCACACGGGGTACAATACCAGCCTTCATATTCATCCAGATAGATGTCCCCCTGCTGTACCAACCGTTCAAATATTTGTTCCACCACGCGTTTGTGCCGGTCTTCGGTCGTCCGGATAAAGTCGTCATATGAAATTTCCAGCTTGTCCCACAGCGCGCGTATACTTTCCACGATCCGGTCGGTAAATTGTTGCGGCGTCAGGCCCGCTTCTTTCGCGCGGCGTTCTATTTTTTGTCCGTGTTCATCCGTGCCGGTCAAAAACATCACTTCGTAGCCGCGCAATCGTTTGTAGCGTGCCATCGCATCTGCAGCTACCGTTGTATAGGCGTGGCCAATATGCAATTTGTCACTCGGATAGTAAATCGGAGTGGTAATATAAAACGTTTTACGTTCGCTCATCGTCACATCCTCCTATCAATATAAACAGAAATGAACTTGCGGAAAGGAACACAAAAACTCCCGTCCCATTCGTTGGGGCGGGAGTGTCATCCACTCGCGCGGTACCACCCAATTTCCCCGCAACATTCGCATGCTGCGGGCTCGGCAAGTCCGTGACTTTGCTACCGTTAACGCCGGCATACGTCGCATGCTTGCCTCGTCATTCACCTGGCTCGCATACGAAAATCTCCCGGACCATCTTCCGCCGACAAGCCGAACCGGTTCCCACCAATCCCGGCTCTCTGAATCGGCTTTGTGCGGCGTACTCATCCGTTCATCGATATTGTACGAGATATGGATATGGATGGAATTATCCAAAATATACCCAATTCGAACAGGCCATGTCAAGTGCGCTTGCCAGATTGAGGTTGCGGAACCGGATCATAGCCACCGGGGTGAAACGGATGGCATTTGAATATACGTTTGACCGCCAACCAGCTTCCCCTAAGCGGGCCGTGCTTGTCCAATGCCTCCAGTGCATATTGGGAACAGCTCGGATAAAAGCGGCACGTGGGCGGCTTTAGCGGGGATATGACCTTTCGGTAAAACAGGATCGGCATTTTCATCAGTTGCGTGACGAACTGACGGATCATGTTCCTCTTTCCTCCGCCTCGTAGCAATCCTGGCAGTATCCGTACAATTCAAATTTGTGACCGACGACCTTGAACTGATCGGGCAGCTCGGGACGAACATTCATCGGACAAAAATCAATCGAGACCGTTTTTTCACATTCCAGGCAGATCAGGTGATGGTGATGACGGTCGGTTGCGCAGCGCAGCTTGAACCGGACCCCGTCTTCAAACACGAACTGTTCCAGCACGCCCAGCTCATGCATGAGGCGCAAATTGCGGTACACCGTGTCAAAGCTCAATCCGGAGTACTGCTTTTCCATATATTCATAAACTTCTTTGGGTGTAAGCGATTTGTCCGCCTCAGTAAACAGCTTGGCCAACGTTTTGCGCTGTTCCGTTATGCGCATCCCGGTCTTCGACATGGCCTCTATAATTTCGTTTTCCGTCAACTTTCCGTTCCCTCCATGTCGGGTCCCCCAGGTCCCTTAATACCATCATGCCGGAAATTGCCCCCGCCGTCAACCGGATTCAACCGGATGCATAAGCCGGATCCACAACCCGTTTCACCGTGCGTAAAACACCCGTATTCCGACAAATGACAAGAGCCCAAAAATTGTGAAACCGGGCTACGGTCCATTCGTCCATATCCCCATGATCATATATTGAGCATAGATTCGGCGAAAGGAGGAATTCATACCATGAGTTCTGCAGGCGCATACGGTGGATTTACGACGACCGGGGTGATTTTGGTTCTATTTATTCTTCTCGTCATCGTTGCTCGGGCCGGCTGGTTCGGTATCTAACGCCGCTTAGTGCTCGCGCAGCGAGCATAAGGATCCCGCTTGAAGCGGGATCCGTTTTCTCTATATATCCAACTCATACCATGGGGAGTCTTTTTCCGATCTCCGCTTGTCAAACGTCAATTCCAACAGCCCGTTGCGATAACGAACCGCAGACGGTTTTGCCTTGATCGGCGCCGGCAGCGGGATCAGTTTCAGAAAGCGTTCGCTTTGACGTTCGCTGTAAAAACGCCCGCCCTGCGTGCGTACGGATTTCTCTACGTCAAGAACACCGCGCAACAAGAGCTGTCCATTGACGATGCGGTGCGCCCATTTCATCCCCGTGTCCCGCGTCAGTCCCGGTGCTTCAAGCACCACCCTCACCTGCTTGCCTTCATCATACACTTCCGCTTTCGGACCGCCCTGAAACCATTCCGGCAACTGCTGTTGCATTCTCCCCAGGAAATGTTCCCCGAATCGGATCGCTTTGCGCAAAGAGCGATGAATTTTTTCCACTTCATATAAAAAATCGTCTTGTAACCAGGACAAGCCTTTCCTCTCCTTTCAACGCACAGACTGTTCGTTCTGACACCATATTACGCCGAAAAGACAGGTTTGGTGACGCTGTGCGGATCAGCATCGAAAAGGAAAGGGATTATATTCCTCTTATGCCAACTATTTTGCATTTCATCCACAATTGTTCTAATGTATCCTGTTTATTGGGCGTTGCGTAACAATTACCAATACTAGAAAGAGGTGCTTGCATGTTAAGAAAATTAACTGCATTGGCAACAGCTCTCATTATCTTTTTATCCGTACCGATCACTGCATTTGCTGCTACAGGCACCATTACGGGGTACCCCCATTTTCGATCCGCCCCATCCACCCAATCGAAAATTTATGAAAATCTGAAAAATGGCCAGAAAGTCACCGTACTGGAAAAAGTCAACGCATACTGGGTAAAAATTCGCGCCAACGGAAAAACCGGATACGTTTCGACGAAGTACATCCGTATCCATCCATCCGGTAGTAAATCTTCGTCCGGTGGCAAATCCAAAGGTGGCTGGACCGTATCGCAACGCTTGGATGCAATTCTGGCCACAGCGCACAGTTTGCTCGGCACTCCTTATCAGTTTGGAGCTACATACGAAAAAAACCGGAAGTTTGATTGTTCCTCGTTCGTGCAATACGTGTTCCGCCAGCATGGAACGTCGCTGCCGCGCACGACCAAGGAACAGGCAAAAATGGGGGTCAAAGTATCTAAAAACAACTTGCGCAAAGGCGATCTTCTCTTCTTTACCGTGCGCGGTGGAAAGAGCATCGGACATGTTGCCATCTATGCCGGAAATGGCAAAATGATTCATACGTATGGTACCGGCGGCGTGCGCTACGATTCACTGAACACGCCATATTGGACAAGCAATTTTGTGATGGCGAAACGCATCATCCGATAACTGTATGTCATTTGCAAACCCAAACGTATGATGTGAAAATCGGTTCCTTTTTATGCATGAGAAGGGAAAAATACGTAACGCCCTATTTTCGGTTGATCCACTTTCCGGCGACCCGTTCGCTCCATCCCGGAAAAAGCGCATACAGCTTAGACGCGATAGCTAAGCTGAACGGTATGTCCATTTCACGCTTTTTCGTCTCCGCCAGACGAACAACGGCTCGTGCTGTTTTTTCCGGATGGAGCACAAACCAGCCGGGCAGATTGCGCAAATATTGGCCGGACGGATCCGCGCGGTCGAAAAACGGTGTCCGGATCGGGCCCGGATTGAATGCCGAAACGTGGACGCCCGTTCCGGCCAATTCCTGGCGCAAGGCGGAAGTAAATCCGAGTACAGCATGTTTGGTGGCCGCATAAGCGGTCGTTTTTGCTGTTCCGACTTTCCCAGCGATGGAGCTGATGTTGATAATGTGACCGCTGCCGCGCTCGATCATCTGCGGCAGAACGGCACGCGTACACCGGACCATGCCGAAATAATTGACGTCCATCATCTCCTCGATTTCCTGTTCAGACAGGGATAGAAAGGGACGAAAGAGGCCAAAACCGGCGTTGTTGACCAAAATGTCAATGCGGCCGTAACGTTCGAGCGCTGCCGTAAACGCTTCATCCACCATGCTTGAAGACGTCACATCGAGCACAAACCAATCGGTCTTGCCTCCGATTTTCTGTTGCAACTGTTTCAGTTTAACTTCCGAACGCGCCATCATAAGGACCGTTGCCCCGCGTTCTGCAAACAATCGTGCCATCTCCGCACCGATGCCGCTGGAAGCCCCTGTAATTGCTATCACTTTGTCCGCGAGCACGGCACCATCCTCTCCCTTCATGTCCGTCCCTGAATTTCGATATTTCCATTATATCACCGCCGTATAGCCAAGTACACGCATGTCGACCGGGCGGTGTCGTGAATGGTATAATGATTGATGGTGCACCAAGTTCCAATTGACGCATGTGATCGGGGAAGGAGGGAAAGGATGAATATTAACCAGCTCGAAACGCTACAGGCCATATCGAAAACGATGAGCTTCCGCAAAGCGGCTGAGATGCTCAACCTTACCCAGCCAGCTGTCTCTGCACAAATCAAGAGTCTGGAAGATGAATTCAAAACGGTACTCATTGACCGCAATCAACCGATCACATTGACCGACAGCGGAAAACTGTTTCTGGAACACGCCGAAAAGATATTGCAAGAAGTCGAAATTCTAAAACAGAAGCTGGCAGACCTGAAACAGACCCCGCAAGGCCATATTCATCTGGGAACGACAACCTCAATTGCCATCCAGATCCTGCCCCGGGTATTGTCGTACTTTCAAAACCAATATCCGTTGATCAAAACGACGATACATACGATGCCATCATCGCAAATTATGTCCAGTGTGGAAAACGGTGTGATCGATATCGGCATTGCCTATCTGTTCGAGAAAAATCCGGCTTTAACCACCTCGATTTTGTATTATGATTCCTTTGAACTCGTCGTCTCGCCGGATCATCCGCTGGCAAAACTTTCGCATACCTCCATACATGCTTTGCGCGATTTGCAATTTATCATGCTCTCGAAAGAAACAGCAGGCAGAAGGTTCGCTGATTCCATCTTTCGCAAATTCAACATCACTCCGCAAATCGTGATGGAACTGTCGAGCAGTGAAGAAGTGAAACGGATGGTGGAATTGAACCTCGGCGCAGCCATCATCTCCAAATCCTCGATCGCGAAGGAACTTAAAATGGGCACATTAAAAATGATCCACGTCAATGAACTGGATCGGATGCATCCCGTCGGCATTATATATAAATCGGGAAGATACCTGAATTCAGCTCTGACCCAATTTTTGAACGATCTGAAAGGGATGCCGGAAACGCAATTTCTGGGATCGGAATAAAAGAACGGTATTGGAGGAACGGGCATGATCAAGTTTGACTTGCACACCCATCATAATCGTTGTGGCCATGCGGAAGGAACGATCGAAGATTACATTCGTGCCGCAATCGACCAAGGATTAAAGGTGATCGGGATATCCGACCATTCTCCATTTTTCGCATCCGAACACGATCATCCGGAGCCGAAAATTGCGATGGCGAAAAGCGAATTCCCGCGTTATGTGGAAGAAGTGTTGCGTTTGAAAGCCAAGTATGAAGGGAAGATCGACGTTCTGCTCGGTGTGGAATCCGATTTTTTCCCGGAACATATCGAAATCTACAGAAAGGAATACAGCCGTTACCCGTTCGATTACATTATCGGTTCCGTCCACCGGTCGGATGGGATCAGCATCTTTAACCGGAAAAGATGGCATGGACTGAGTGAAGAGGAACGCGTACGGCAAAAAGACATCTATTATGAACTGATCATTCAATCTGCGCGATCGCGCGCATTTGATATTCTTGGTCATATCGACGCCATGAAAGGATATTATCCGGCCTTTTCGGACATAAAATCGCAAATGGTGGAAGAAGCGATCAAAGAAATTGCTGCCTCGGGTGCAGCGGTGGAGATCAACACATCCGGCAAGACGAAAGACGTTGGCGGCTGGTATCCGGCGGACGATATTTTGGAGATGATCCTGCATTACAACGGAAAAGTGACCTTCGGCTCGGACGCCCATGTCCCCGAACGGGTCGGGGACGATTTTGACGAGGTTGTGACTCGTCTGAAAGAAATCGGATTTCGCGAGTGGGTTTACTTCAAACAGCGAAAAATGATCACAGTCCCGCTATAAACCCCTTAAACAAAAAACGACCCGCTTATTTAAAGCAGGCCTCAACTTAAATATATATATAAAAAGGGGGTCTTGGTTATTATCTTAACCGAAAAAAGTTATCGAAAAATAACAACATTATTTCATTTTGATAACAATTTATAAAGCGGATACATACGTCAAACCACTCTTTTTAAAAAAACCCCTGCATCAGCGGATGCAGGGGTTGACGTCGTTTGAGGCATTTTAGGTATTAAGCCATTTTCTAAACATATGCTTCGTGACTTCCTTGTTCATTTCGGCGATCGACGTCGTGAGCGGAATGCCTTTCGGACAAGCCTGCACACAGTTTTGCGAGTTGCCGCATCCTTCGATACCGCCGTCTCCCATAAGCGCGTCGAGTCGCTCCTCCTTGTTCATCTCGCCGGTCGGATGCATATTGAACAAACGCACTTGCGAGATGGCCGCCGGTCCGATAAAGTTGTTGTTTTCGCTGACGTTCGGACAAACTTCGAGGCAGACACCACAGGTCATGCAGCGGGACAGTTCATATGCGATCTGCCGCTTCGATTCCGCCATGCGCGGACCCGGACCGAGATCGTACGTACCATCGATCGGGATCCAGGCTTTTACTTTCTTCAACGCTTCGAACATGCGGCTGCGGTCGACAATCAGATCGCGCACGACCGGGAACGTCCGCATCGGCTCGATGCGGATCGGTTGTTCCAGCTTGTCGATCAAGGCTGTGCACGCCTGGCGCGCTTTGCCATTGATCACCATCGAACAGGCCCCGCACACTTCCTCAAGACAGTTTGCTTCCCAGCAGACGGGTGTTGTTTTTTCGCCTTTGGCATTGACCGGATTGCGCTGAATTTCCATAAAGGCGCTGATCACGTTCATGTTCGGCCGATAAGGAATTTCAAACTCTTCTTCATACGGCTGGCTATCGGGACTGTCCTGCCGGGTCACGATGAGCCTGATCGTTTTTTGTTCCGTTTGCGCCACCGCCATGGTCAATTGCCTCCTTTCTTGTCAGTCGTGTAGTCACGTTTGCGCGGCGGGATCAGCGAAATGTCCACATCTTCATACTCGAAAGCCGGTCCATCCGGAGTCCATTTTGCTTTCGTCGTTTTCAGGAAGTTTTCATCGTCACGCTCAGGGAATTCCGGCTTGTAATGCGCACCGCGGCTTTCGTTGCGGTTGAGCGCGCCGATCGTGATCACTCTGGCCAGTTCAAGCATGTTCCACAATTGACGCGTAAATGTAGCCGCCTGGTTGTTCCATTTCGCGCTGTCGGAAACGCTGATGTTTTTGTAACGCTCCATCAGCTCCAAAATTTTGTTGTCGGTTTCTTTCAGTTTGTCATTGTAGCGAACGACCGTAACATTGTTCGTCATCCATTCGCCCAGTTCCTTGTGGAGCTGATAGGCGTTTTCGTTACCGTCCATACGCAGGATGTTTTCATATTGCTCGGTCTGCTTTTTCAGTTCCCGCTCAAAGACGGTGGAGGAAAGATCTTCGGCCGATTTTTCCAGACCTTGGATGTATTCGATCGATTTCGGTCCGGCGACCATGCCGCCATAGAGGCAGGACAAGAGCGAGTTGGCACCGAGGCGGTTGGCACCGTGATATTGGTAATCACATTCTCCACAGGCGAACAGTCCCGGGATGTTCGTCATATGATCGTAGTCCACCCAAAGCCCGCCCATGGAATAGTGAACGGCCGGGAATATTTTCATCGGGATTTTACGCGGGTCTTCGCCCATAAATTTCTCATAGATCTCGATGATTCCGCCCAGCTTGACATCCAGTTCTTTCGGGTCTTTGTGGGACAGGTCGAGATAAACCATGTTTTCCCCGTTAATGCCCAGTCCCATGTCCACGACCACTTTGAAGATTTCACGCGTTGCAATATCACGCGGCACAAGGTTTCCGTATGCGGGATATTTTTCCTCCAGGAAATACCACGGTTTTCCATCCTTGTATGTCCATACGCGTCCGCCTTCGCCCCGTGCAGACTCGGACATGAGACGCAGCTTGTCGTCTCCAGGAATGGCTGTCGGATGGATCTGGATAAATTCGCCGTTCGCATAGTAGGCACCTTGCTGATATACGGCGCTTGCTGCCGAACCGGTATTGATCATCGAGTTGGTCGATTTACCGAAAATCACACCCGGTCCGCCCGTCGCCAAGATGACGGCATCGGCTTTGAAATATTGAATTTCCATGCTGCGCAGGTTTTGAGCCACGATACCGCGACAGCGGCCTTCGTCATCCAGTACAGCGGACAGAAATTCCCAATGTTCATATTTTGTCACCAGACCATTGGTTTCCCAACGGCGCACCTGTTCGTCAAGCGCGTACAGAAGCTGTTGGCCTGTCGTCGCCCCCGCATAGGCCGTCCGGTGGTGTTTCGTACCGCCGAATCTTCTGAAGTCAATCAACCCTTCCGGCGTACGGTTGAACATGACCCCCATGCGATCCATCAGATAGATAATACCCGGAGCCGCATCACACATCGCCTTAACCGGCGGCTGGTTGGCCAGAAAATCCCCGCCATAGATCGTATCGTCGAAATGCTCCCAAGGAGAGTCCCCTTCCCCTTTCGTGTTGACAGCTCCGTTAATTCCCCCTTGTGCACAAACGGAGTGAGAACGTTTGACCGGAACGATGGAGAACAGGTCGACATGAACGCCGGCTTCCGCTACTTTGAGCGCAGCCATCAGTCCTGCCAATCCTCCACCGACCACGATTACTTTATTTTTTGCCATTTATGGTCACTCCCCTTATCCTGTTATTCCGGCAAATTCTGTGTTAGCAAATGCGGTTATAGCCAATATAAACAGCACCGACATGATCACGAATACGCCCATCCAGATATAGCTGGATACACGTTGTGCCCGCGGACCTACCGTGATACCCCAGCTCACGAGAAAAGCCCACATACCGTTCGCAAAATGGAACGTCGCCGCCACGATTCCGATGATGTACAGAATGTAATAGATCGGATTGGTCACGATGGCATGCATCTGCTGTCCCAGTTCATCCACGGTAATGTTGCCGAGCGCTACTTGCAGGCGAGTATGTGCCGTATGCCACGCTACGAAAACGATCGTAATGACGCCTGTGATGCGCTGCCACAAGAACATCTGGTTGCGGAAATATCCGTACCGGTTAACATTGTGCCGCGCCTGGAAGGCGATAAACAGGCCATACACCCCATGATACACAAGCGGCAGCCAAATCCCGAAAATCTCCAAGAACAGCAAGAGAGGCAAATTGTGGATCGCTTCCACTTGCCGCTGGAAACCTTCCGGGCCGCCTTCAAACGCTCTGAAGTTGGACAGCATGTGCATGATCAGGAATACACCGAGCGGTATGACGCCCAACAGCGAATGCAGACGGCGAGAGTAGAAATAATCCCATTTCATTTTTCAGCGTTCCCCTTTCATCATCGCGCGTAAGTACTTCCGTTTTTTCTTTTGTCATTCAATTGTCAAAAAAACGTCAAATTTGACACCTAACTATTATCATACCGTTTTCATGCTTATAATGGAAGTGCCGATCTATTATAATAGATCATAACCATTATGCATAAGGAGTCATCGAGATGTACGAACTGATGCAGGCTTTCGCAACAGTGGTCGAATGTACAAGTTTGAATCGCGCAGCGAAAAAATTAAATCTGTCCCAGCCGGCTTTGTCGCGCAAAATTTCCCGCCTTGAACAGGAGCTTGGTGTCGAACTGTTCGAGAGGACGGGAAAAAGACTGAAACTGACGAAAACGGGTGAAACCGTATATGAATATGCGCTGGAATTTCGCGGATTGCATAGCCGTTTGTTGGAAACGTTGGCGGCTGAACAGTCGCAAAAGCGGATCACGATCGGGGCGAGCCTTACGACATTGCAAGCGACGTTGCCTGAACTGATCCGGCTGCTCATTGAGATGGAGCCGAACGCCGACATCCAGACGATTACAGGCAAAACCCACGAAGTCGTGCGTCTCGTTGAATCACGTACCGTCGATATCGGGCTGGTCGCTTCCAAAGTGGAAAACGAGACATTGCACTGTGTTCCGCTGTTTGAGGACCGGCTTTGTCTCGTTCTGCCCATTCAACATCCGCTCACAGAGCACGACCGCATCGATATCCGGCAGCTGGACAAATTGCCGATGATACTCTTTTCCCGCGGCACCTGGTATCGGGTGCTGATGGATGAGTTGCTGCGCCGATACGATGTTTACCCCGAAGTCAAGATGGAAATCGATTCCTTTGAAGCGATTTTGCGGCTCGTTTCCACTTGCCGGACGGCGACCTTGCTGCCCAGATCATATCTGCGCCCCAACCTGCTGGAAGATAACGAGTTGATGCGCACCGATATTCCTGAGCTGGCGGATGTAACCCGCACTACCTCTCTCATTTTTACCGATTTTCCCGGATTAAATCCGCTGGCGAAGCGAATCGTCGAAAAGGCGAAAGCGCATTTTGCCAAGGAGCTGTGGGAATAGTGTGGTGTGAACCATTATCCGTTGAGCCGCTTGAGAATATCGCGCGCCAGCCGCTCGCTGATTCCGGCTTCTTTTAACTCTTCCACAGAAGCCTCACGAATTCTCTTGAGGGAACCGAAATGCCTGAGCAACCGGTTCCTTCTCTTTTCGCCGATGCCGGGTATTTCGTCAAGCAGGGAAGCCACCATTGATTTGACACGCCGCTGCCGGTGATAGGTGATGGCGAATCGATGGACTTCCTCCTGAATCCGTTGCAACAGATAAAACTCCTGACTCGTCCTTGGCAAATCGACCGTACGCGGCGGGTCGCCGGTGATCAGCCTGGACGTACGGTGTTTTTCGTCCTTGACGAGGCCGCAGACGGGAATGGATAACCCCAATTCGTTTTCCAGCACATCGATTGCTGCGGATAGCTGCCCTTTTCCGCCATCGACAATGATCAGATCAGGTAACGGCAAATTTTCTTTCAGCACGCGTTCATAGCGGCGGCGGATCACTTCCCGCATCATTTCATAGTCATCTGCCCCTTCGACCGTACGAATTTTGTATTTCCGATATTCTTTGCGGTCCGGTCGACCATCTGTAAAGACCACCATTGCGGAAACAGGATCCGTCCCTTGCGTGCTGGAATTGTCAAACGCTTCAATTCTTCTGAGCGGCCCGGTCCCCAGACGAGCGCCCAGATTCTCCACGGCCCGGATCGTCCGCTCTTCATCCCGCTCAAGCATGCCAAATTTCTGCTCAAGCGCCGTGGCCGCATTTTGTTCCGCCATGCGCACCATCTGCTTTTTCAAGCCCCTTTTCGGGATATGAACCTTGACGTTGAGCCATTTTTCGAGCTGCTCCCTCAATTCTTCGCTCATCGCGTTTTCAGGCAGCAATATTTCTTTAGGGAGAGCAGGATGGTCGCTGTAATACTGGGTGACAAAGGTAGCGAAATCTTCTTCCGCTTCGCCATAGTACGGAAAGAGGGAAACGTGACGCTCGATCATTTTTCCCTGTCGCATGTGCAAGATTTGCACACCCATCCAGCCCTTGTCCGTGACATAGCCGAAAACGTCACGATCCTTGCCGTCGTTGACGGTAATTTTCTGTTTCTCCATCAAAACGTCGATATGCCGGATGAGGTCGCGCAATTCTGCCGCCCGCTCAAATTGCAGCTGTTCCGCAGCCGCTTCCATCTTTTCCTGCAGATGTTTGCGGATGCGCTCATAGGAGCCATTGAGAAAACGCGTGATTTCCTGGACAATCCGTTCATATTCCTTCTCGTCAACTTCGAATTCGCAAGGGGCGACGCATTGGCCGAGGTGGTAATACAAACATACCGTTTTGGGCAACGTCTTGCATTTTCGAAGCGGGTAGAGGCGATCCAGCAATTTTTTCGTTTCCTGGGCAGCGGATGCATTCGGATAGGGGCCAAAATATTTGCCTTTGTCTTTTTTGATCTTTCTCGTTACTTCAAGGCGCGGGTGCCGTTCATTCGTAATCTTGATGTAAGGAAATGACTTGTCGTCTTTCAGCAGCACATTATACCGGGGCTTGTGCTGTTTGATCAGATTGCATTCCAGAATGAGCGCTTCTACATCGCTTTCGGTCACGATCACTTCGAAATCGGCGATCTGCTGCACGAGCCGCTGGGTCTTCGTGTCATGGCTGCCGGTAAAATAGGACCTCACCCGGTTTTTCAGCACTTTGGCCTTACCTACATACAGAATTTCACCTTGTTCGTTTTTCATCAAATAACAGCCGGGCTTATCCGGCAAAAGAGCCAGCTTGTTGCGAAGATTCTCCTCCCGGCTGACCTGATTTTGTTCTTGTTCCGCCATCGGTTCCCCCCCTTTCAGTCGCCAGATCAGTATCGTTTGCAAAAGAAAGCCCGTCACAAAAGTTGAGCACACAGGAAAAGAGCCTTCCCCATGCGATCCATACGATCCGGAGAAGGCTCAGACCCTCATTCACGATCCCGCCTTGATTGACGTTTAATGACGGTCAACGACCGCTTTTAATGCTTCTTTCGATTGGAAACCGACGATTTTGTCAACCGGCTCGCCATCTTTGAACAGGATGAGCGTCGGAATGCTCATCACTCCGAAACGGGCAGCCGTTTCCGGGTTATTGTCCACGTTCACTTTGGCGATTTTTACTTCTCCGCCGATTTCCTGGTCCAGCTCTTCCAGCACCGGTGCAATCATTTTGCACGGACCGCACCAAGGTGCCCAAAAGTCAACCAGCACCTTTCCGCCCGCCGATTCTACTTCACTTTTAAACGTTTGATCCGTTACGTCCACTATCGCCATGGCTGATCCTCCTATCAAAAAAGCTGGTACTACGTTAATTTTCATTTTGCCAAAATTTCGACTTCATTGCAACTTTGACGCACAATTGTCACTTTCTTTGCCTTTACATGTGAAAACAAAATTGGGTATACTATGTTATATGCATGCCCGATCGATGAGAACGAACGTCTTCAAGGAGGAAATACGATGAGCGATTCGAAACATCCCGAACTGCACGTGAACGAAGAACCAAGAAACGATTTTATCGACGTTGCCGTCGGAATGGCTGTCACGACAATCGGATTTCTGTTGATCGCTGTTCTGGCTACCATATTGAGCTTGCTGCTTCGCTGAAGCTGACAAGCTCTTTTATGACAAGCATTTTAAGCAAGTCCCGTCTTTGGAATAACGGGGCTTTTTGTTTTTATAAGGTCCATTCCTCTTTTAAAGGTTCATTCCTCGCTTGTTCGTTCCCTTGACGACGATCGTGTCGACAAATGGACGGATCCGGTCCATCAGTCGTTTTCCCTTGTATTGTTCGTCCCCATCCTTGTTTGTAAAGCTAAAATGTTTTTCCAGCGCATCGAGCTCATAATTGGATGTGTAAAATGTCGGCTTGCGGTTCATGCGGTAATTGAGGATTGACCCCATGACGTGATCCCGCGCCCAGGGGTTTAGGTTTTCCGCCCCGATATCGTCAAAGACGAGCAAATCCGTCGTTTTGAGCAGTTCGATCGTTTCATTGAGCCGTTCCGGTTCCTTGATCATCGACTTCAAGTCCTCGATAAAATCAGGCATGTAGACGATCACACCGGTGTATCCGCTCTTGGCCAGTTCATGCAGCATATAGCACATCATAAATGTTTTTCCGGTTCCGAACGTACCGACCAGGTACAAACCGCGCTTTTGCAGCCCGTGTTTTTTCGTCTTGACGATGTATTCCAACACCTGTTTGGCCGCTTTTGTCCGTTCGGGATCGATGGTAATAATTTCTTCCGCCGAATACCCTTCGTTCAACGCGCGCTCATCGACATAGAAACTGCGCACCCGTTTGCGCACCATTTCGCTATTTTGCTTAGCTACCCACTTTTTGCAGGCTACTTTATGGTCGTAGATCCGCACATGGCCCGCATCTCCTTCGACGGTCAGCTTGGTATAATGACCGGCAAAATCGTTCGGGCAACGCTCCAGCCCGGGGCATTGGCTGCAATGGGTATACTCGCGCACATACTGGTAGAGACGGGTCATATGCGGTTTTAAATCTTCCTCCGTCAAAAACGTATACGTTTGCCTCAAATTTTGCACGAGCGGATGCTTGAGCAATTCCTGCCGCTTCTTTTCCACCTCTTCCATTGCCGGTACCGGCATCTGTTTTAATATTTGCGACAGCGACCGCATCGTTCAATCTCCTTCCTCGTTCAGGAACCGTCCAGTTCCTTCACGATTTTTTCGATTTCTTGCAACTCCTCATCGGTCAGCGGCTCGTCCGATTCGCTGTGCGCGGACAGATCGATGATCGGAATGTCAGGTTTTTTTCTTTCGAAGCGTGAACGTGAAGCCTTCCCTGGCGCCTCGAATCCGCTCGCCTTGCGGCGCATCGTACTGGTCCGGAAGTAAGCGACAGCCTGCTCATATCGCTCGATCTGTTTTCCGAGCATGTCGGCGGCGATGGAATCAATATAGTTTTTGTTCCAGGACAACCGGTGGACTTTCAGGAAGTGGATCATCACATTGATGACTTCTTCCTTCAGCTTGTAATTGAGATCCAGATTTTCAAAAACGTTCAGCACATGTTGCGGAATCGTGCCGGGGAAAAACAGGCGAAGCACGACGGTATAGGGACTGTTACGCAGCAGACGGTTGTAGCTTTCCTTGTCGTATTCATCCCTGAGCATATCAGGGACGTCGACATAATAGGCCGGATCGACGTCCACCGGTTCGACGCGAGCAACTTTCTGCTCTCGTTTGCTTAAGGAAGCGCGGCTCAGTGCCTTTATGCGCGCCTCTTCCCGGTGAATGTCCTGTCTGAACGTCAAGTTGGCGCGATGTTGCAACGTTTCCAGACTCAGTTCGCCGTTTGCGGTAAATACGCCATCCTCATCCAAAAGCCGGCACAATTCAGACAAGGTCAAATCGTATTTGATCGCCACATAGTTGAGCGCGGCCAGCTGTTCCGGCTCATATTTCAAATTTTCGACAAAGCCACGGTTTTTCGATTGCCTCGGAAAACGGGTAATAATATCCGCATAATCGAACTTGTAGGCCTCATTCTCGTTCTTGACGGACTCCGGAAAGGAAAGGGCCGGTTTGGCCATCTGCCGCTCCCAGCTGTCATCCAGCGAACGCGGATTCAGCTGGAACAGTTCATAGAACGGTACGGACAGATCTTCGGATGAAGCAAGATGTTCTGCCCGGACTTCCATCGGCTCGTCCGTATAAAACGATTGGCGCAACGCTTCGGCCATATGTTGCCCCACTTTGTCCCTCAGCAGCAAAACGAGATGCTGGGTACGAAAAAATTCGACGGGAGATAGCGGCGCAAACAGGCGGTATACATAAATCATCTCATCGTTGACAGCCAGGCCATTGCGCCACGATTCCAACAACCCCACCGCTTCCAGGCGCGAAGCGAGCAGAGCCAGCTGGGCTCGTCCGCGATCGCTCGGTTCCAACCCGATCGACAAAAACAGTTTGCGCTGTTGTTCCGGCCGGGAATAGCCCGTCTGATCCGCAGGCAACTGGTGAAACAACAGCATATAAAGCCCGTACGCATCTGAACCGACAAGCGGTTGGTAGACGGTAGCCAGCATTTGCTGGTCAATCGGGCTGAGCGAAAAATCGCGACAAACTAAGAAACGGTGCTGCTCGGTAAAATGCAACGGATTGGAAATTCGCATGATTCAACACCATTCGTCAAAAGTTGGTGTCTTCATTTTAGCACAGATTGGTCATCAAAACATGCGGTACCCTTTCATGCGCAACGTTCTGATCGTCCAGCCGCTCAATATCGCTCCGGCCAGGCCGCCGAGAGCGGTCAAATAATCGACGAGTGTGTAACCGGCCAGGTTTTGCCACAGCGTCTGGCCCGGGGTCCACTGCCAATAGATGACAAGCGGAATCAGTACGAGCACGTACACATATATCGGAAACCAAGTCGTTTTAAGCAACATGTTCAATATAAAGCCGATTCCGAAAAGCAGGACGAAAAAAAGCAAGATCGCGATCATCAACTGAATCATACGTTTCACCTCTACAACATTGTAGAAAAACCATAATTAAAAGTAAAGAACGACGGAGGGGACCGGATCCCTTTGCCGAACCAATTGTGGACAAAGTGTGAGAAATGGAGCAAGCCGTTTGCCCTGCTGTGACCAAATCGGCTAAAATAGACGGTGAAGGAGTGATGTGGTATGAACGAAGCAGCACTGACTCTGGAAGGATGGTATGCGCTCCACGATTTTCGCTCCATCGACTGGAAGGCGTGGAAGTCTCTTGATAAAGAACAACGTGAAGCTGCTCTGGCGCAGTTTACAAAAATGTGGGAACAATGGAGATCGTGTGAGGAAGAAGGTACGGGCACGACCGTTGTATACACCGTGAACGGACACAAAGCGGATCTTCTCATCATTCATATGCGCGAACGGATGGAGACCCTCAACGAACTGGAAACCGAGCTGGACAAGTCCCTGCTCGCCGAATGCTTGACCCGACCGTACTCCTACGTTTCCGTCGTGGAATTGAGCAATTATTTGGCCAAACCCGGTTCCGATCCGATGGAAAATCCGGAAGTGCGCGCGCGGCTCAAACCGATTCCGCCCGCGACCGAGCACGTCTGTTTCTACCCGATGAACAAGCGGCGGGATGGCAGTGATAACTGGTACATGCTCAGCATGGACGAGCGGCGCGAAATGATGAGAAGCCACGGAATGATCGGTCGCAAGTACGCTGGAAAAGTCAGACAGATCATCACCGGTTCCGTCGGGTTCGACGATTGGGAATGGGGAGTTACCCTGTTTGCCGATGATCCGCTTCAGTTCAAAAAACTCGTGTACGAAATGCGGTTTGACGAAGTGAGTGCCCGCTACGGCGAATTTGGTGCATTTTTCGTTGGAAATCGGTTGGATGCGGAGCGCTTGCGTCGCTTGTTTGAAGTGTAAAAAAAGGGGTATGCCGGAAAAAGGATTCCGGCATGCCCCTCATTTGATTCTCCATGATTCATCATTCATCGTCGTCAGCAACATCATCAGCGGTCATTTCTGCTTTTTTTTAGCTCCGCTTTCTTGCGCAAATATTCCTCCGTGTCGCGATCACGCTGCCGACTTTTTTCTTTCAATCGTTCGATGGCAGGTTGGACGAGCAGGTCGATTTCTTTTTGAATGACGTAGGCAAGATCATGACGCTTTTGCGACTCCAAAAATTTGCCGACCTCAAACAGGGCATTGTACCGCTCCAATTCATCCCGGGTCAAATGCGCTCTAACCTGCACACTGCTATGCCTCATCAGAAGGTTCCCCCCCGAAGCAGCGATCAGAGACGCGCCTTTTTCAACACAAGAGGAATTCCGCCGATCATATACAGATAGCGGATGTCGATCAGTTTTTTCATCCAGGCTGCGACCGATCCTTTCAGTTTGCGATTGCCGACAATCCCGATCGCTTCGCCCCGTCCCAGGGAAGCAACCGTACCTCTGATTTCGGGAACAAACTTTTTCAGCGGCGCATTGCGGATGGAGGCAACCAGGTTTTGCGCGCAAGTCGTTCCTTGCTGCGTAGCAATTTGGGCCGTCGGCGGATACGGTTTACCCTCCTCGTTAAAGACAATAGAACAGTCACCGATGACATATACATTATCGTATCCGGGTGCCCGCAAGTATTCGTCAACGGCTACGCGTCCACGCTTGTTTTCAAAACCCGCCTCTTCCACGAGCCTGTTTCCGCGCACGCCACCCGTCCACACGATTGTAGCGGTGCGAATCTCTTCTCCGTCAGACAGCAATACGCTGTTTTCGGTCACTTCTTTGATCGCTGTGCCAATCTTGAAGGTGACCCCTTTGTTGGTGAGCACTTCCATTGCGTAGTTGACCAGTTCCGGATCAAATCCCGGCAATGCCGTCGGAGCGGCCTCCACGTTGATGATTTTCACCCAGGAAGGATCGATGTCAAACTGCTTGCACAGCTTCGGCATCCGGTCGGCCAGTTCCCCAACGAATTCAATACCCGTAAATCCGGCTCCGCCCACAACGATCGTCAAATATTCCTTTTTGTCAGGCTCCTGCTTGAATTTCGCAAACTGATATTCGATATGTTCGCGGATCAGATTGACGCTGTTGAGGCTGCGGATGCTCATCGCATGTTCTTTCAGGCCGGGAATGCCAAACGTTTCGGGCTCCCCGCCGAGTGCGATGACCAGGTAATCGTAGGAAAGCGTGCCGTCTTCGAGAATGACTTTCTGATCCTCTTTCCGGATTTGCAGAACCGTCGATTTGATAAAGTCGATTTTGAATTCGTCAATCAGGTTCAATATGTTAACGCGGGCATTTTTCGGATCATCCGTACCCGCCGCAGGCATATGCAAATGGGTCGTGATGTAGTGGTAGTCGTGCTTGTTGATCAGCGTCACGTCTGCCTCGTTGTAGTTCAGTTCTTTCTGCAAGCGGATCGCTGTCACAATCCCTCCGTAACCTGCTCCCAAGATGACGATTCGTGGTATTCTGCTCATAATCCTATCCCTTCCGTGTATTTTATCTATTTATTTGTGAAAAATTACACATAAACGACAAAAATGAAAACGCGACACCATTTCATTACCTAGTACATTACTACAATCGAAGATGAGGTGCAAGCATTATTACCATTTCACAAAAAAGTTTGTATTTGTTCATAAAAACTTTTGGTGAAGAAAGCGGATACAATTGTAAATTGCGGTTGCTTTGATTTCATTTCATCATGGCCACATTGTATAATGGGTAGTGCACGTAATAAGAATTGGAGGTGCCAAGCATTGTGACCAACCAGCAAAACCTTCCCAACTTTACTGACCTGATCATTATCGGTGGGGGGCCCGCCGGACTGTTTGCAACGTTTTACGGCGGAATGAGACAGGTGTCGGTCAAATTGATCGAAAGCATGCCCCAGCTCGGCGGACAATTGTCAGCTTTATATCCGGAAAAATTTATCTATGATGTTGCCGGATTTCCGAAGGTGCGTGCGCAGGAACTGATCGACAATTTGACCAAACAAATGAGTTATTTCAAGCCGCAAATCTGTCTGGAAGAAAAAGTGTTGAAGGTAGAGAAAAAAGAAGAGCGGCTGTTTGAAGTGGTGACAGACAAAGACACCCACTACTCTAAAGCGGTGATCATTACAGCCGGAGTTGGCGCATTTGAACCGCGCAGATTGGACTTGCCCAATGCCAAAGATTTTGAAAAGACGAACCTACACTACTTTGTCACGGATATGTCCATTTTCAGGGACAAACGCGTGCTGATCAGTGGTGGCGGTGACTCTGCGGTGGACTGGGCTCTCATGCTGGAGCCGATCGCAAAAGAAGTCACGTTGATCCATCGCCGCAACCGGTTCCGTGCCCATGAGCACAGTGTGGACATGCTGATGAAATCAAGTGTCAAAGTATTAACCCCCAAACAGATCACCAAACTTATCGGCGAAAAACGCATCGAAAAAGTGGAAATGACGGACATGGACACCAAAGAAACAACCCAACTGACAGTGGATGAAGTGATCATCAACTACGGATTCGTCTCTTCACTGGGGCCGATCGCCGAATGGGGACTGGAAATTGAAAAAGGTTCGATCGTGGTTGATTCAAGGATGGAAACGTCCATCCCGGGCATTTTTGCGGCGGGAGATATTACCACTTACCCGGGCAAGGTAAAACTGATTGCCGTTGGATTCGGTGAAGCGCCGACCGCTGTCAACAATGCCGTGGTTTACATCGATCCGAATGCGAAAATTTCGCCAGGACACAGTTCCAGCATGAAGTTTTAAAAACCGTCAGCACGGGAGAGGCTATGGGAAAGGTCGTAAAGATTTTGGGATGGATGGAGGAGGAACTCTTGTCACATCCGAACACTTCTTCTGTCTGCCCGGTTTGCAACGGTATGGAAATGATCACGGATCCATGTCCGGACTGCGGTGGAACCTTGCAAGACGTCGGCAAGGAGAGCGATGACTGGGGCCCGTACTCTCCCTACCAACCGATTGACGATCTGAAACGGATCAACGGTTGGAATGATCTTTCGTTCAAAAAATGCATTCATCGTGCGCGCTGTCTAATCTGTGGAGAAGAAACGGTTGTCATCATCGATGAACAGTACCGTTAGACAGCGATCAGGCCGTATGCAGCGATCCGTTCTTTCAGATGTTCAGGGTACGTGGCATCAGGCGGCCGCAAACCCCGTCTGTTTATTTCGGCCAATAACAGGTCGATAAATTCCTGCTCCAGGCGGAGTCTGATCGCCATTTCATAAGCTTGCAGCAATGCATCGTCATTCAAATGTTTCATGCATTCGGTTCCCCTTTTCTTTACCTTATTTCCAAAGCACATGACCATATTTCCAAAATACCGAATGTATGTTCCCTCCGGTTCACAATAAAAACGACCTGCGGCTACCGATTTGTCCATGTCGTCATCACCGAGGTCGCATCAGCTCTGTACATAAAATTCCATGGAGTGATCCGTAGTATATATCTTAAAGGATTCAGCATTCTTCGGGCTTGCCCGCATCCGTTGCGGTGCGGAATGAACTGCCACAACCGCAAGTCACCGTTGCGTTCGGGTTGTCAAGCGTGAATCCGCCACCCATGGCCGATTCCTTGTAGTCAATTTTGAGGCCGTTTAAATATTTCAAGCTCTCCTTGTCGACAACAACCCGGAGCCCTTCAATTTCAAATTCTTGATCCGTTTCTTTCAACTCGTCATCGAAGCCCATCCCATAGGAAAGACCACTGCATCCGCCTTCGTGCACACCCAGGCGAAGGAACATGTCAGGCGTACCTTCAGCGGACAGCATTTCCTTAATTTTTTCACTTGCGGTTTCGCTGATCCGAATCATAGACCAAACCCTCCTTCAATTTCATTATACTGTTTTGCTTCCCTCATCTCAAGAGATATACATAACGGTTGCCCTGTCCAAGCGACTAAGTTTATAATGAAGGGGATTCGATCGTGCTGCGCATCATATTTCGGGGGAGGAAAACCAGATGAATATCGCCATACAGAGCGCGGACAAAAAAATGGCGGAAATCCGTGAGAAAGTGCTTTACGGGGAACGGCTCACGCTGGAAGACGGCCTTTTTTTGTATGAGTCGGACGATATTTTGTCCATCGGGCAAATGGCGGATTACGTCAACCAGAAAAAAAACGGAAAAAAAGTTTACTTTATTGAAAATATGACGCTTTATTTTACCAACGTATGCGAAGCTGCGTGCGCCTTTTGCGGTTTCAAGAGAAATCCCGGTGAAGAAGGAGCTTATACGTATTCGCCGGAAGAAGTAATTGCCTACGCCGAAAAACATTACCATCCCGGAATTAGGGAATTCCATATTACCGGCGGTCATAACCCGACCGTTCCGTTTCAATATTACGTCGACTGCATCCGTGCGCTCAAACAGCGCTTTCCCGATGTGACGATCAAGTCTTATACGGCAGCAGAAATCGAGTTTTTTTCCCGTCTCAGCGGCCTGAGTTATGAACAGGTGCTGAAAACGTTGATGGATGCCGGACTGGAAACACTTACCGGAGGCGGCGCTGAAATTTTGTCGGAGCGGTACCGGAAAAAAATGAGCGTCAACAAGGCCACGAGCGAACAATGGCTTGAAGTGCATCGCACGGCTCACAAGCTCGGGTTGCGTACGCACGCCACCATGTTGTACGGTTCGATCGAAACGTTGGAAGAACGCTTGCAGCACATGATCCTTTTGAGAGAACTGCAAGATGAAACCGGCGGTTTTCTCGTCTTTATCCCGCTCGCGGTTCAGCCGCGCAGCGTGAAGGCAGGCATCAAACGGCGTACCTCAGCCTTTACGGATATGAAAACGATCGCCATCAGCCGGCTCATGCTGGACAATTTTCAGCATATCAAAGCTTATTTTATCAACATTGGTACCCAGTTGACACAAATGTCCCTTTCATTCGGTGCTTCCGACGTGCACGGCACGCTCATTCGGGAGAGAATCAGCCACTCTGCCGGCGCGTTGACCGAAGTCGGGTTGACAAAGGACGAGCTCATCTGGCTTATTCATGGAGCCGGACGCATCGCTGTGGAAAGAGATACATTCTATAACGAAATACAAGTCTATGAACCCAAATGATCATGCGATGACCATACAATGATCATGCGATGACCATACAAT
>CALAME010000094.1 GCA_937925675.1 uncultured Paenibacillaceae bacterium
GGCTTGTAATTCTCGCTTGAATAATGTGGAAGTTTGTCATATAATCAGGTACAAGTTCGAACGATCCCGGCGTACAACTGAATACATGTTCAGCCGACAGGTGCCCGGGAATGGATGGACAAGCGTACTTTGCCAGTCCCATCCGTTCGGGTTAAAAGGGAAGTCGGTGAGATTCCGACACGGTCCCGCCACTGTGATTTGGGGGACTTTTTCACGATGCCACTGTTTTTGTCAAGGAAAACGGGAAGGCGAAGAAGTCATGTTCCCATAAGTCAGTAAACCTGCCTGTCAGGCTTGCTTGGTCGTCCTTCGGGGAAAAGGAAACTAGCAGATCGGTGTATGCTCAGGTCTAACCATCGTCATGTGGAAGCTTGCAAGCTTTGTTGAAGCTTTGCGACCATGTGGAGCTTTATGCTCAGGCGATGACGATAAGACCCATGAGGCTCATATAGGCTTTTATGCGTCTTTCATGCTCAACGAATACCTTCTTCCTGCAGGAAGAAGGTTTTTTTGTTCATAATGAATCACCCGGATAGGATAGATCGCAATGAAGATAGGGGTAAGTAAAAGAGGATTATGGCTTTTGCTCGTGGCTTGTCTGATTTTCGCATTGGCTGCCTGTTCAGGGTAGAATGAACCATCTGAGGCTCCGGATGCAGCACGAAATCCGGCAACGGATCAAGCACCTTCGACATCGGAAGAGAGTCTCAGCACGGAATATCCGCTTACGATAACGGATGCCAGTGGCGTTGAGCTTGTTTTTGAACAGGCGCCAGAACGCATCGTGTCCACCTCTCCGGCGGAAACCGAAATTTTGTTTGCGATCGGGCTGGGGGGACAAAATCGTAGCCGTTTCCGATTTTTGCAATTATCCGGAGGAAACGCAGTCAAAAATGAAAGTCGGTGGGGTGACTTCACCGAATATAGAAGCGATCATAGCCGCAGAACCCGATCTTGTCGTCGGCGGAATTTCACTGAGCATGGAGTCGGCTGAAGCGATGCGCGATCATGGGCTGAATCTTTACGTTTCTCGGCCGAAGCAGATTGAGGAAGTGCTGGAAAGCATCCGCATACTCGGGCTGATTACCGATCACCAGGAGCAGGCGGAAGCCCAGATTGCCAAGATGCAATCCGATTTAGAAGCGGTAGATATTGCGCTGTCCGATCTAAGCGAATCTGAAAAGAAAAGGGTCTACATTGAATTTGCGCCGGGCTGGACGGTCGGGCGCGGCGAGTTTATGCACGAACTGATCGAACGGGCCGGCGGGATCAATATTGCTGCCGATCTCGAAGGTTGGGCGCAGATCGATGAAGAAAAAGTCATCATCGTCAATCCCGAAGTGATCATATATCCGGAAGGAGTCGTGCTGGACGATTCCGGAACGACTTTGGCGGACGCGATCGCTCATCGACCTGGCTGGGAGGCCATCGATGCCGTCGTTCAAGGCAACATGCATGCGGTCGATGCGGATGTGTTGACGCGTCCGGGAGCCTGGGTGACCGAAGCATTGCTCATGCTGGCCAGGCTCATACATCCCGAACGACTACAATAGAAGACAGGCGGCAGGCAAAATGAAAACGAAACTGTTTGCATGGCCGGGAATCGGGCTGGCGCTGCTCACCTTGTCCGTCGTTTTCGGCCTTTCGCTCGGTTCCGCTTCCCTTCCCCTATCCCAAGTTTGGCGCATTGTACTGCACCAGATTCCGGTTCTGGGGTCAGGGATCGAGCCGGATTGGCCGACTTTCGGCTGAACAGATTGCCATCAAGGTACGGTTGCCACGCATCGTGCTGTCGATATTGGTAGGGAGCGCACTGTCCGTCGCAGGGGCGGGGTTTCAAGGCATATTGCGAAATCCGCTGGCCGATCCTTACACGCTTGGGGTCGCTTCCGGCGCCGCTGTAGGTGCCGCTTTCCTTCTTCTGTTCGGCCTGCAATACGCCCTGTTCGGACAGTGGACGATACCTGTCGTGGCGTTTACGACGGCCATTCTCAGTCTGTTCGCTGTCATTCGCCTGGCGCGGGTGCAAGGAAAGTTTCAAATCCAGACCGTCATTCTGGCCGGGGTCGTGATGCAAGCGTTTCTTGGTTCGATCGTTTCGTTTATGGCCGCGATGTCCCGGGATGCGGTCAATGAGATCGTGTTTTGGTTAATGGGCAGCCTGGCCATGAAAGGCTGGTCCTACAGCGCAGTGATGTTTCCCTATGTGTTGGCGGGAACGGTCATTCTCATTTTCTACGGGCGCGCGCTCAATTTGTTTGCGCTTGGTGAGCGGCAGGCCGCTCATCTCGGCGTACGCGTCGAACGGACGAAGTATATTGTGCTTTCTGTGGCGACGCTGATCACTGCTGCGGCCGTATCCGTTTCCGGGATCATCGGTTTTGTCGGACTGATTACGCCTCATTTGTTGCGCCTTATCGTCGGCCCGGATTATCGATTGCTGTTGCCTTTGTCCGCTCTGTTCGGCGGCCTCTACGTGCTGTGGACGGACACGCTGGCCCGGACGGCGCTCAGCCCGACGGAAATTCCGCTCGGCGTCGTCACTGCATTTTTGGGTGCACCGTTTTTTGCCTATCTGTTGCATAAGCATAAAAGAACCGCCACGGGCTCGGCTTCCTGAAAGGGGGATGGGCATGATCCGCGTGGAAAACGTCAGCAAGTGCTATGATGGTGAAAAGGTGTTGGACGGAGTGTCCTTTTCCGTTAACTCCGGAGAAACATTCGGCATCATCGGACCGAATGGAAGCGGCAAGTCAACGTTGCTCAAGCTCGTATCCGGTGTGGAACGGGCAGACACCGGCACGATCGAACTGGATGGAAAACCTATATCATTCTATTCCGCGCGGCAACTGGCGCAGAGGATGGCGGTGCTCGTGCAAGACGGGCTCCCGGCGATCGGCTTTACGGTTAGGGAAGTGATCGAGATGGGTCGCTATCCGTTTCAGAACTGGTTCGGATTTGAACTGGATGACCATGAAGCGCTGATCGAAGGCATCATGGATCGGCTCGATATCCGCCGTCTGGCGTCAAGAACGCTCGATGAATTGAGCGGAGGTGAGCGGCAGCGGGTAGCGCTCGCCAAGGTGATGGCGCAGCAACCGCGCTGGCTGTTGCTGGACGAACCGACGACGTAGCTGGATATCGGTTACCAGATCCAGATGATGGACTACATCCGGGAATGGCAACAGGAAAGCGGTCTGACTGTCGTCGCTGTGTTGCACGATCTGAATATCGCCAGCCAATATTGCGACCGCCTTCTCGCCTTGTCGCAAGGAAAAATGGTGCGGATCGGCCCGCCGGAGACCGTCATTGAAAGTGAGCTGATCGAAAAGATGTATGCGGTGCGCCCGCTCGTGCTCAACCATCCGGTCAGCAGCAAACCTCAAATTTTGTTGCAATCGGAACATGACACTAGACATGACACTGGGCCAAAAGCTTGTCCCGGACTGGTTGAAAAAGAAGTATAATGAAAAAGAAGAACGATCGCTAAAGAAGAAACAATGGCCAAAAAGTTAAGAAACATCATTCGGAGGTATGCCGATGGAAGATCAACGGATCCATGCAGAACACTTGGAAGAACGCTTGCGAAGTTATATCTCGAAGATCCTTCCGCTTGACCAGCAGGCGATGGATGAAGCCCAAAATCGGCTCGATCAATTGACAAAACCCCGCGGCAGTCTTGGCCGCCTGGAGGAGATTGCGAAGCAGCTTGCGGGGATATGCCGCGTTCCGTTCCCTCATCTCCCGCGCAAAGCCGTCGTTGTGATGGCGGCGGACCATGGGGTTTGTGCAGAGCAGGTGAGCGCATATCCGCAAGCGGTGACGGCACAAATGGTGGTCAATATGCTCAACGGCGGGGCGGCCGTCAACGTACTTGCACGGCAAGCGGGAGCGGATGTGTTTTGTGTCGACATCGGTGTCATCAGCGATCTTCCGTCGCATCCCTCCTTGATCGAGGCAAAAATCAAGCGGAGCAGCGGCAACATCGCTGCTGGCCCGGCGATGACGAGGGAGGAAGCGATAGAAGCGATCTTTACCGGCATTCAAGTCGTCGAACGCTTGGCCGACGAAGGATATAAAGTCATCGGTACGGGAGAAATGGGGATCGGAAATACGACGCCGAGCGCAGCGGTTCTTGCGGCTATGACCGGAATCGATGTGAATGCGGTGGTCGGCCGCGGTACGGGGATCGATGATGAACGGCTGGAACATAAACGGCAGGTCGTCCGGCGCGCGCTGAACGTAAACAAGCCGGCGGCTAATGATCCCCTCGATGTTTTGCACAAAGTCGGAGGCTTGGACATTGCCGGCTTGGTCGGGGTTATGATCGGCGCAGCACGCAGGGGCCTCCCCGTTGTCATCGACGGTTTTATTTCATCGGCAGCTGCGCTCGTGGCCAGCAAGCTTTCTCCCGTTTGCCGCGACTATATGATTCCCTCCCACCTGTCCCAGGAACAGGGGCACAAGGCGATGCTTGACAGCGCTTCGCTAAGACCGATGCTGCAAATGGACATGCGGCTCGGCGAAGGAACGGGTGCGGTGCTCTGTTTTCATTTGCTTGAGGCGTCTGTTCGCATCATGACCGAAATGGCTACATTTGAAAGTGCGGGAGTTTCCCGCGAGAGCGCAGGTGTGACCGTGGCAGAAAGCGCACCTGGCCATGCTCAGGCGGGGGAGGGAATGGATGGAGGAAGTGAACGGAATTGATTGTGCTCATTACCGGTGGCGCACAAAGCGGGAAAAGCAAATTTGCTGAGCAGTATGCGGCAAAGTTAGGCCCGGAAGGAATCTATGTGGCGACGATGGAGCGGGGCGACGAAGAAACAAAACGGAAAATTGAGCGCCACGTGTCCATCCGGAACAAGGCCGGCTTTTTTCGGGAAACTAGGGAAGTGCCGCTTATGCTCGCCGATGAACTGGAGAGCATTCGCATTGAATCGCGCAGTTTACGCGCTCAACGCCGGGTTATTCTCGTCGATTGCCTGACGATGTGGTTGTCCAACTTGCTGCATGTGGAGATGGAGCAGTCCGAACATCCGGAGGAGGCCGTTCATGCGGCAGTGGACGAACTGGCGGAAACGTTAAAACGCATGCGCAATCCGGTATTGCTGGTCACAAATGAAGTGGGAGACGGGATCGTTCCCGCCTATCCGCTCGGCCGGTTGTATCGCGATTTGGCGGGGCAAATGAACCAGGCGATCGCAGCGATCAGCGACCAGGTGTTTCTCGTTACCGCCGGCATCCCTGTCGAACTGAAGAGCATGGCCTTTCGTCTGGACGAGCCGCCTGAATTTTAAGCGGTAGTTAGAGGAGGCAGAGGGTGTATAACGACTGGACTGTACTGGCAGCGATCGCGATGGTGGCGATTGCGATCGACTGGCTGGTGGGAGATCCGCGCCATCTTCCCCATCCCGTGATCGGGATGGGGCGCTGGATTCAATTTTTAGAGACACGGCTTTATACGGAACCGAATGATGACCCGCGCCGTCTGAAAAGACGCGGTGCCGCGCTTGCTGCATTGACGATCCTCCCTGTGTTTTTGCTCGGAACATGGGTCGTCCTGATTTTTAATCGGATCCATCCGTGGGCGGGTTTTGCGGTGCAAGCCTGGCTCGTGTCGACAACGATTGCGGTCAAGGGATTGAAGGATGCTGCCTTTGCCGTATACAGACCGCTATGTGATGGGGAACTGGAGCTGGCCCGCCGCAAGACGGGCGAAATTGTTGGACGCGACACCGCTCATCTGGACGAAGCTGAATTGACCCGGGCTACGGTGGAGACAGTTGCCGAAAACACAACCGATGCTTTCATAGCACCACTTTTCTTTGCCCTGCTTGGCGGTGCACCGCTCGCATTGGCTTATCGTGCGGTGAATACTCTGGACTCGATGGTCGGATACAAAAATGAACGATACATCCATTTCGGGTGGGCGTCCGCCCGACTGGACGACGTGCTCAACTGGATTCCGGCACGTCTGTCCGGTTTTCTCTTGTCGCTCGCTTGTTTGGGTGACCGCCAATTGTCCATGATCCGTGCCTGGAAAGCCATGATCGTGTTTGCCCGTCGCCATCCGAGCCCAAACAGCGGATACCCCGAGTCCGCAACGGCGGGGGCGCTCGGTATTGAACTGGGAGGAACGAATCAGTACGGTGGCAAAGTCAGTGAACGTCCCCGCCTCGGCTGGCCGCTTCGGGGAAAAACCCGGGATGATATTCGAAGAGCGGCCATGCTTTTGTATCGCGTCAGTTATATTGTGTTTGGAGGTTTGCTATGCGCCTTGCTCACCGAATTTATAAGGAATTGATCGAACAGTTGCGGGGAGCAGCGGTCGCTTTTTTGTTTTTATCGCGCATTCCCATGCCCTACACTCCGCCTTTCAATTCCGAATCGTGCAGAAGAAGCGCACTCTTTTTTCCGCTCGTCGGCCTTGTGATCGGTGCGATCCTCTACAGCTTCGCCTGGCTGGCCACATTCTGGTTTCCCCCTGTTGTCGTTGCGGTCATGCTGACCTGGCTGTGGATCGTTCTTACCGGTGCCCTGCATCTCGACGGTTTCATCGATACAGCAGACGGTTTGTTCAGCCATCGTTCTCCCAGCCGCATGCTCGAAATTATGAGCGACAGTCGTATCGGAGCCATGGGAGCGACGGCAGCCGTGCTGGCTTTAATGGCCAAAGCGGCACTAATTTATGCGATGCTGGAAGCGGACCTGGCCTCATTTTTGTTTTACTGGCTGTTTGTGCCGGCGTTCAGTCGCTGGTTTATGGTCTTTGCCATCGCCGGTTGGCCGTATGCCCGCAAAGCGGACGGGCTCGGCTTGTTATTTTCCGGTATACGCTGGCCGCATGCAGTCGGATCGTACGTGCTCCTGTTGTTGTTGGCCGCGTTGATGCAGCTGACGCCGCTGAAACTTTCTCTATCACAATGGACCATCGGTACGGGACTGTTAACGCTGGTGACGATAGCCGGTGGTACGTTAATGGCCCGACACTTGTCCGGCAAGCTCGGAGGACTTACCGGCGATTGCTATGGTGCCCTCAACGAATCGTTGGAAATTTTGCTGCTCCTTACGGCGTGGCTGGGTGTGATGCGCCTGACGTTTTGATGCACATGATGTTTTGATGCACCTGACGCTATGATGCACTGAAAAATTTTTTTGCACCTGCAGCTTTGTTTAGGGGCGGTGAAAAAGATGGAAAACAACAACGCGCAGAAAACGGACCGTACAGAAACTGGCGGATTGGAACTGTACGGACATGGGGGCGATTTGCTTACGGCATCCCGGATGTACGGGCTTCCACCGGAACAATTCGTCGATTTCAGCTCGAACATGAATCCGTGGGGGCCGCCGCTATCGGTCAAGGAGCAAATTGTTGCTTACTGGCCACAGATCGTCCACTATCCGGATCCGGCTGCACGGGGCCTGAAGCAGAAACTTTCATCACATTACCACATTCCCGCTTCATGCATCTGCGTCGGTAATGGAGCGGCGGAATTGATCGACCTGGTTGTGCGGGCGTTTTGTCCGGAAAAAACGGCGCTTTTGCGTCCTTCGTTTTCCGAATACGAGCTTGCGATTTTAAAGTCAGGCGGAACGACGGTGGACATTTGGCTTCAGGAGGAACATTCGTTTCGTCTGCAGCAAGAAGATTTGCGGCGGGCTTTGTGCGAAGCGGATGCCCTTTTTATCGGACAGCCGAACAATCCGACCGGTCAGCTGGTACCGGCCAGCTGGTTAATCGAGTTGGCCGATCAAGGGAAACTGGTGATCGTCGATGAGGCGTTCATCGATTTTTCGTCCGAAGAAAGGGAACGGAGTCTCATTCAGAAGGCAGCGGAACATCCCCATCTGATCGTGCTTAGGTCGATGACCAAATTTTATGCGGTACCAGGCATCCGGCTCGGTTTTATGGTGGCGACGCAGGAGCGGATTTTGGAAGTGGAAAGACTGCAAGTCCCCTGGAGCGTCAATTCTTTGGCGCAACGCATCGGTGAAGCGGTGCTTGAGGACCGTAAATTTGCAGAACAGACGCGACAATGGCTGGAAGAGGAGCGCCCGTGGTTCAGTGAAAAATTAAGCGCACTCGGACTGAAGGTGATGCCGAGTGATGCCAACTACTTGCTCTTGAAACTCCCCGCAGGATGGACCGCGCAAGACATGCAGCGCGGCCTTGGCCGGCGCGGGATCCTGATTCGCGATGCTTCCCGCTTCCCCGGACTGAACGAATCGTATTGTCGCGTAGCCATCAAAAAACGGGAAGACAATCTGAAGCTCGTGGAAGCATTGGAGCGGATGTTGCATGAAACTGGCTAGAACGATTATGCTGCAGGGGACGGCTTCCGATGTCGGAAAAAGCTGGCTCGCGGCTGCCCTTTGTCGCATTTTCTTTCAGGATGGCTGGAAAGTCGCCCCCTTCAAATCACAGAACATGTCCCTCAACGGTTATGTCACCAAGGATGGCCTGGAAATCGGACGGGCGCAAGGGATGCAAGCGGACGCTTGCCGTATCCAGGCGACGACCGATATGAATCCGATTTTGCTCAAACCGAAAAAAGACGGGGTTTCCGAAGTCATTGTTCATGGCAAACCGTACCGGGAACTGGATGCACGCACCTATCGGGAACAATACTTGCCACAGGCGGAAGCGATCGTGAAAGAAGCGCTGTACAGGCTGCGGAAGGAGTATGAACTGGTGGTGATTGAAGGGGCGGGAAGCCCGGCGGAAGTCAATTTGAAGGATCGCGACATCGTCAACATGCGGGTGGCCGAATGGGCGGAAGCTCCTGTACTGCTCGTTGCCGACATCGATCGCGGCGGCGTGTTCGCTTCGCTCGTCGGAACGATGGAAATTTTGACTCCGGCTGAACGGGATCGAGTCGCCGGGTTTGTCATTAACAAATTCCGTGGCGACCGATCTCTGCTTCAACCCGGGCTGGACTGGCTGGAGCAAAAGACAGGAAAACCGGTGGTCGGCGTTGTTCCTTATATCGAACATCTCGCTCTGGAAAGTGAAGATTCCCTTTCTCTTGAAGCTGAATCGGCACTTTACGCTGACGATAGCCAACATAGCCAAGGCCCGTTTCTGGATATCGTCGTGCTTCGCCTCCCGCGGATGACCCATTTTTCAGAATTCGATCCCTTCCTGCATGAACCCGACGTGCGGCTCCGTTATATAAGCCGCCTCGAGCAGTGGGGAAATCCGGACGCGGTGATCATACCGGGCAGTCACAATGTCCGTGAAGATCTGTCCTTTTTGCAAAATGCCGGTCTCAAGCAGCGGCTAAAGCAATATGCACAAGCCGGCGGTCGGATCGTCGTCACCGGCACCGGTGATCAGATCATGGAGCGTATGGGGATACAAGGAATCCGGACTAGTTTTCACAACGATACTTTGCGCAGGCATTGGCTTAACGCATTGCGCGAAGAAAAAGGGTGGAAAGATCACCCGCCACCGCTTGCATATGCCAGGCTGAGGGAACAAGCTTTTGACCGGCTGGCTCAACATGTGCGGCAATCGCTGGATCTCGCATTTATAAAATCACTACTGGTTTAAAATGAGGACAGGAGGGAACAACATGGTCTATACGAGGACGGGGGACAAAGGAAAAACATCCGTCATCGGCGGGCGGGTCGACAAGGATGACATCCGCGTCGAAGCGTACGGCACGACGGATGAACTGAAAAGTTTTGTCGGGCAGACAATGAGCGTCATGCTTGAGAGTCCGGATAAAGACAAGTTTCAAGACATGCATGGGCATTTGCAGGAAATCCAGCACGAGCTGTTCGACTGCGGTTCGGACCTGGCGCTTTTGAAAAGAGAAGGCAAGGAGTATAAAGTAACGGCAGAAATGGTGGAGCGGCTGGAACAATGGATCGATGCCTACCATGGCGAAGCTCCGGAAATTACCCGCTTCATTTTGCCGGGAGGACACCACGTCTCCAGCTTGCTCCATGTATGCCGGACCGTATGCCGACGTGCGGAAAGACGGGTCGTCACACTCGCCAAAAACGAAGCGATCAACATGGAAGTGTTGCGTTATCTGAACCGTCTCTCCGACCTCTTTTTCGTGATGGCACGCGCCGTCAATGCCCGCACAGGGGTAGGCGATATCGAATATAAACGCAGTGGGGAAGTGTTTGGTAAACGCAAATCATGAAGTACTATGAAGCGATCCAGTTTGAAGTCGGTCCGGAGCATGACGGTTGGCGGCTTGATACGGTCCTGCGCCAAGGATACGGTTTGTCGCGGCGGTTGCTCGTGCGGCTCAAAAAAACGGAAAAAGGAATCATGGTCAACGGGGAAAGAGCTTGGACAAACCGCATTATGAAGACCGGCGACCGGATTGAGTTATATATGGAGATGGAAAGTTTGGAGCAAATCATTCCAGAGCCGCTTCCCCTAAACATTTTGTATGAAGATGAGCATCT
>CALAME010000095.1 GCA_937925675.1 uncultured Paenibacillaceae bacterium
ATAACCCTCAATTTCACCGTCTTTGGAGATCCAGATGGTTGGATTTCCGACCGTATGCTTTTCCCCATCAGCATTCCCAAAGTACGGAGCTGCCAAAGCCAAGACCGGCATGGCCAAGGACAGTAGCATGGCAACAGCAAGTACTGTGGCCAATTTTTTGATTTTCAGCTTCTTCATGTATTCTGTTCACCTCCTTTCAATATGTATACTATATCAATCGTGCCTATGACAAGAATTAAGTCTGTACAGCAGGAATTATACCACATTTCATTATAATGGCGAGACCAAAAAAATCAATTGGTTCCTGACGTTGGTAGATTGGCGCAACAACTCCGTATATATTGACGTCTATACAGGCAAAAAGTTTCTCTAAATCTTTGCTAGAATTGATCGCAAAATGCGACAATAACCAACTTCCAGTAAAAAAATAAAACAATATGCCAATGAATGTAGTATAATGAAATAGATATTTGGACAAGGAGAGAAATCAAATGCAAGAAGAGATCAGCTTGCGAGAGATTATAGAAATTCTTTTGCGGGGCAAATGGCTGATAGCCATCATTACGATTGCATGTATGCTCGTATCTGGTATTTTCAGTTTTTTTGTGATGGATCCTACCTATGAAGCCCGCTCATTAGTACGTGTGAATTCTGAGAAAAGCGCGGAAGTATTGAAATCACTGATCGAATCTTCCAAAAGTGACGTATCGATGAATCGAATTATTGAAAAACTGAGATTGGATCGGGATATCCACTCCATCCGCTCTTTACAAGATCGTATTGATTTAGCCATGACTAATGCGGCAGATGTAGCGCAAATTACGGTTAAGGGCACCGATCCTCAGTTGATTACCAATATTGCCAATCAGATGGCTTTTGAACTGGGAGCCCGCATCGAAATTTCAGACCGCTCCTCGATTATTGTAGAATCGAAAAAAATATTAGAAGAAAAAGAGCGGGAAATGGCCGTTTATGAAAGTGAATTGAATGAAGTTCAGTACCAGCTATCGGTTACACCGGAGAAACTTGTAACCAGTCGTGTTGTGGCTGATGATCCTTACTTGCAATCGGTAGTTGCCGAAGAAGGACAAGTGAATAGCCGAGAAGCCGGAGCTTTGCAAATGATCAGTGAAGAGATTAATCCTGTTTACACGGAATTGAAAGCAAGGCTGACCAATATCGCTATTGAACTGAAAAAGAAGGAAAGCGAAATTGAAAACTTGGAGAGATTGATCGCAGAAAACGAAGAGACCATTGAACAACTGGAAAGTTATATCGACAATGATCGCTTGACGATCACAAGCTCGCTACGACTTTTAGATGGGATGAGCGCGGTATTCGTTTCACCTGCAATTGTGCCCGATGTGCCAGTAGGTCCGAATAAATTACTGAATCTCGTTATTGCGGCTGTTGCGGGAATGATGATCAGCGTTTTAACAATTTTCTTCAGACATTACTGGGTCACCACAGGTCGGGAGTTCCAGCAAACGACCCAAAGTATGTAAGGCGGTGAAGTCATGAGCAGGCGCAAGCGAATGTTGTCACTGCTCGCCATCGATGCGATTTTGATCAGCGGTTCCATCTATCTGGCTTATTTGTTGCGCTTTGATTTTCACATACCTGATCAGTTTACACGTACATTTGGATACGTGATCGTTACTTATTTGTTACTTACGATCCTTGCTATGCATGTGTTTAAAATATATCGCCGTGTATGGCAATATGCCAGTATAGGTGACCTGATTTCGATTTTTAAAGGCGCGGTTTTCGGGTCTGTCGCTATGTATTTGCTACACCAATTAGTGGTGAAACAACTGTTCACCAGTGTTGTGATTCCGAGAAGCATCTATCCCATTTCGTTGATGTTGATCTTCCTCACAGTAGGAGGATCTCGTTTCATTTGGCGGATGCTTCGCGACAATTACATTAAAATTCAACCGCATCACAAAAGGGCGCTGATCATCGGTGCAGGCGACGCGGGCACCATGATTGTAAAGGAATTGAAACATACGGATTCGGAGTATTACCCTGTTGCTTTTATCGATGATAACGAGAATAAACAGGATTTGGAAGTGCTTGGGGTCCCTGTAGTCGGGGGGCGCGAACAGATTCCGGCCGCGGTCAAAAAGCACAATATCCAACTGATTATTCTTGCTTTACCGTCGGCATCACGGAAAGAAATCGCCGACATTTTAAAAATTTGCAAGCAAACCGGTTGTCAAATCAAAATGATTCCCCGCATGCAGGATTTGATCGATGGCAAAGTATCACTGAGCACGATTCGTGATGTCAGTGTAGAAGATTTGCTCGGAAGAGAACCGGTCAGCGTGAATCTGGAGGAAATTGCGGGCTATTTATCAGGTCAGGTTGTTCTTGTTACAGGTGCAGGCGGATCGATCGGATCCGAATTGTGCCGGCAGGTGGCGGCCTTTCAGCCCAAACTGCTCATTTTGCTCGGGCACGGGGAAAACAGTATTTACGAAGTGGAACTGGAACTCAGAAACCGTTACCCGTCGTTACCACTCGAGCCTGTCATTGCTGATATCCAGAATCGGAATCGCATCGAAGCCATCTTTGCCAAATACAAGCCGCAAGTCGTCTTTCACGCTGCGGCTCACAAACATGTCCCCATGATGGAGAAAAATCCGCTTGAAGCGATCAAAAACAATGTATTCGGTACGAAAAATGTAGCAGAATGTGCTCACAAATATAACGCACAGCGGTTTGTTATGATTTCAACGGATAAAGCGGTGAACCCCACGAATGTGATGGGGACGACCAAGCGCATCGCTGAGATGATCGTTCAGAGCATCGACAAGCAAAGTAAAACCGTGTTTACTTCCGTTCGCTTCGGCAATGTACTGGGGAGCCGTGGAAGTGTGATCCCCATTTTCAAAAAGCAAATTCAGGAAGGTGGACCAGTGACGGTCACCCATCCAGACATGATCCGCTATTTTATGACCATTCCGGAAGCCGTACAGTTGGTCATTCAAGCAGGGGCTCTGGCTTCGGGAGGCGAAGTGTTTGTACTGGATATGGGGGAACCTGTAAAAATTGCGGATTTGGCTCATGACCTGATCCGTTTATCCGGACTTGAACCGGGTGTGGATATTCAAATCGTCTACACGGGAATCCGGCCCGGCGAAAAACTGTTTGAAGAAATTCTTACGCAAGAGGAAGGAACGACAGCCACGAAACATGATCGGATTTACGTGGGCAGGCCGGAGCAAATGGATTATGACGAATTGGAATCGCTGCTCCAACCGTTGGAAAGGTACATCAAGGAAGAAAACCTGGAAGATGGTTGGGAAGAGGGGCTTCGCCTGCATTTGAAAAGATTGGTACCGACTTATCAGTATAAGAATAGCCAAGAAGCCAACCATCATCAGATCGAGCAAGCGTTCCGCGCTTCAAGGGAAATCGTAGCTGCTTTGGATGGAAAGTGAGAATAGGGGTTGTATAGCAAATGAAAAAAAGGCACAGACATAAAAACAATAACATCACTATTAAACAAGTGGATGAACGGTATTCTGTCTTATTTTGGTTGGTCATGGCCTTTGTGGCCTTGTTTCTGTTTATAGCGCCTTTCAAGCAAGGGCTATTTAATGGAGGCACCGTAAACTTTGAAGGTCCTATTTATCATGCGATGCTATGGACGTTTATAGCATTGATGATCGTGTCCATCTATTTCTTCTTTCATTGGAAATTACAGGATCATCGTGATATTCTCAGCATTGCGATCTGGTTGATCCCTTTAAGCTATGTACTGTCTTTGTTCAATGCGGTATCGTACCATTCTGCCTTGAACAGCGTCTACATCCATACGATGTATGCTGTTTTCTTTCTGATTGGCTTGTATTTCGCAAGAAATGAGTTGGGATCCAGGATCATTCAGTATAGCATACTCTTGTCGGGGTATATGCTCGTTATTTTCGGCTGGATGAACTGGTTTGGAGATGCTTCACTATTTGGTTTGATACAATACTC
>CALAME010000096.1 GCA_937925675.1 uncultured Paenibacillaceae bacterium
ATTTTTCATATTTTTTCCCCTTTCTCCCACACATCATGGGCAAACTTTAACACTTGACCACGAGAACTGTCCCCTTGGTTTGCATTCTTTATTCAAGGAGATTTTTCAAACGGCGGATTTGCCCTAAAATTTCACGGTATTCCGCCTCTAAAAGCTCTGGATCATCCTTTTGGGAGGGCATGGAAATTTTGCTTATTACCTCCGTCAAACGAGTCTCCAATAGCAGAATTTCTTCCTCGATCTGCTCTTTTTTCCTGTCACTGGCTTCAGACCTAACGGCCATATATTCTTCATAGCTGCCCTTGAACGTTTTGAGCTTGTGGTCTTCGATGATCACAATCTGATTCGCTACTGCATTTATAAAGCGCCGATCATGGGAGACAAAGAGCAGGGTGTGTTCATACGCTCGCAGAACTTCTTCCACTGCTTCCAGAGAATTCAGATCCAGATAGTTTGTAGGTTCGTCAAGGATTAGCAGGTTAAAGTCACTGCATATGATTTTGGCAAAGGAAGCCTTGACTCGCTCTCCTCCGCTTAAAACCCTGATCTTTTTATGCACACTATCTCCTTTGAAGAGAAGGCGGGCCAATAATATTCTGACAACACTCTCCTCATATACACTTTCTGCCATCACATTATCGAGGATGCTCTTATCTTCCTCCAGGATGCTTAACTCCTGACTGAAATAACCAATCTTTACGTTAGGAGCAATCTTTATTGGAGGCTCCTGGTTGACGATCATTTTTAACAGAGTGGTTTTTCCGCACCCATTGGGACCTATTAAACAAGCCTTGGCTCCATTTTCCAGATGAAACCGCGCATCTTTAAAGATCACTTTTTCCCCAAATCTCTTGTTGAGCTTGTTTCCTTCGATGATCACTTTGCTGTATATTTTCTGAACATCCCCGATGTCTAACTTGATTTTTTCGATATTTGGGGGTTTCTCCTTTACTTCCAGATGCTGAATCCTTTTCTCCATATTCTTAATCGCGCGATCCAAAGCAGCTTTTGCTTTTTGATTGCCCATCTTGTGGAGTCTGGCCTCAGAGTTCCCCATCCTTCGGGGAGTTTTTCGCATGGATTTTACTTTTTCTCGAGTAGAAATGATGGCCCTTTCCAGTCTCTTTTTTTCCTTCACATATTGCTCATACTCAAATTGAGCCAGCTTTCGCTCTTCATTTTTTTGCTTAATATATTCGCTATAGTTGCCGGAATAGGTTTTGATTTTCCCTCCTTCTATTTCGATGATTTTGGTACAAAGGCTGTCCAGCAAATCTCGATCGTGAGAAACCAAGACCAAGGCTCCGGGATATTCGGCCAAGGAGTTTTCGACGATTTGAATCCCCTCTAAATCCATATTACTAGTAGGTTCATCAGCGAAAAGAATAGCATGATTTTGACTTAGGCTGGCCGCCAGCTTGAAGCGGGTTTTCTCTCCTCCGCTCATACTCTCCCGATACGTATGGTGAACTTTAAATAATGAAGCCATTTCTGGCCGTATTGTTTTTTCCTCAGGGGGCTCCAGCTGGGAGATATAGGAACATTTCCCGTAAAGTTTTACCCATCCTTCATCAGGTTCTATTCTTTGACTTAAAAGGTTCAATAGTGTTGTTTTTCCTGCCCCGTTTACTCCCACAACCCCAATGCGATCGTGATCATATATGCAGAGATGTTCAATGTCTAAAATTAGACGATCTCCATAAAATTTTTTCAGATTTTTACATTCTACTAACAAAATAAAAACCCCTCCTATTTACCGGAGAGGATAGTATCCCTGCAGATAACCATGCCAAATGACTATAACTTCTATCACCGATGGCCTTGAGCCAAAAAGTATAGTACTCTTTAGGCAACAGAATTACAGCAAAGGTCGGTTATCGTAAGCTATCTACAGAAGTCAGTACTATTCACTCACCGGTAAAATGCATGATGGATAAGCCGTTTCCCAACGACTTGCTCAAAACTACATTTTCCTGGTAAAGTGAATTAATTGTACATTTTCTGTAGATACCTTACCTTTCTTAAATTTTTTCTTTGATCAGGTTTTTCATGACTATAGCCTGATGACTACAATTATAATGGTTAATCAACGGTTATATCAAGGGATGCGGGTAAAAACCCAGAAACTGAACCTGTACCGGTCCAATTTCTGGGTTTCACCATGTACTAGATGGATCTTTCACTTAACGGCTCTGTTTGGCAATCCACTCGAAGATGGTCTCACCGTTTTCATCTTCTACAAGGTTATTGTAAATATAGTTCCAGGAATCGTGCGCGCCATAATAAAATTCTCCATCGAAAACGGGACCCTCAGGATACAATTTCATCTTGGCGTCCACACCTGCCGCCTGCAGGTTTGCCAGAGAAGCGGGAAGGCCGGCGGCGGCGCCGTCTGATGTGTTGCCCACAAGATACACCGGGAAGCCCTTGCTTGCGATGATCTCTGCCTGTGCCGGATTTATGTTGCCTCCGGAGCAGAGGATCGCTGCAGCGAAGTCAACCTGATTTTCGGTGGTAGACGTGATCAGCAGCGTTGTCATGACGGTTCCCATGGAAAGTCCGCCAACATAAATCCTGTCGGGATCTACATTATGTTCAGCTACGACCTGATGAATAAGTTCTTCCATATCGTTGAGTCGATTGGCGTTCCATCCGTCTTCAGCGGATTGCGGTGCCAATATATAGGCGCCACCGAGGGCCTCCTGGAATTCCTTGTCTGCGAAGGACAAGGCGCGATTGCCGATGAGATTGCCGCCTGGATTTGCGCCGTGGTAGCGTTCTCCTGTGCCATGGAACCAGATGAATAACGGTCTTTTATTGTCCTTGCTTGCGTTCTCAGGGGTATACAGCGCGTATTTGCCGCCACCAGGGGCATCCAAGATTTCAAATTGATCAAATAAAGGATCGTGCTTTGTTTCACCCTGGATATAAGTTGCAGATGCAATTCCCGGGATTTCCTTTTCCTGCGTAATTTCAACCTCTGCGCTCGCATAGGCAATGAGGTTTCCTGCGCTGCCTCCTGTATACCACGCTGCACGGGTAGCGGGAACGTCGTACCGGTTAGCACTGCTGGTTCCACTCGGCTCGGTTCTTGTCTTCCATTCGATGTCTATTTTCACATAGTTGCCCTTGTCAACCCTGTTCCCCTCTGCGTCGGAAACATAGGCGTCAACAATATTCCATCTCGCCCATCCATCTCCGAGAGCGTAACTTTCTTTTTCAGGATCCCAAGCAAAATTGCCAAAAGCCCCCTGAACGCTGCCGTTATGTTCGGTTACTCTGGCTTTTGCGGAGAAGGTGTCCTTATCCACAGCGTCGGCGGTCAACGTAACGCCCATGTTAATTAGAGCGCCGGAGAAGTAATATCCAGGGTTATTCGCCGTTCTCAAAACATCGAAGTAAATCGGGCCTTCGTACAAAGCGGGAACGACGACCGTGGTGTTAAGCTTTTGTTTATTTACTTTGGTCAATGTAAACACTACCGTCTGTTCCTCGGTGGTCTGTTTGATTTTGACGCCAAGCTTTCCTTCTCTCTGTTTGTTGTTCACGACAGTGTACGGAGTGACGATGACCTCGCCTTCGTTGCCGGTCCAGGTCACATCGGCTTTATTATTGCCGTTGCCGTTCCATCTGACCGTGATTTCCCCGACATACCAGCCGTCTACCGCCTCAAAAGCTCCTGCCTCAAAGTAGTAAACGTTATTGCTGACGGGAATCTCTAAAGCCATTGCCTGTTGTGATAAGCCCAGAATCATGACCAACGCGATGACGACAGTTAAAAATTTCTTCACATTAATCCCCTCCTAAAAAAATGATAAGTCCCTGAAATACCATCAAGCATCTCTGATACAAGGGACAGGTGAGGTAAGTTTGTCCACGTCATAAACCACCTCCTTTCAAATTCAGAGCGTTCAGAACCATGCAACCGCACAAGTCTGAGTTACTCATCCAGTAGAGCGTACCGGCTTTGATTTCAAAAAATAACATGATTTTCCCTTTATTGCAATAACATGATTATCCCTTTATTGCACTTGAGGACATCCCTTCTACTATTTTGTTGCTAAAGAATATGTACAAAATGATGATCGGAACAATACTGATCATCAAAGTTGCGCCAATTGGACCCCAATCGGTTTGATACTGACCCACAAAGTTCTGAATACCAACCGTAAGTGTTTTATATTTATCTGAACTAATAAATGTATTGACAAACACAAATTCGTTCCAGTTATAGATCATATTTATAATGACTGTTGTTGCTAACACAGAAGTCGTCATTGGCAGAATAATACGTACAAACAAGAGGTTAACCGAACAACCATCCATAATTGCGGCCTCTTCAATTTCCTTCGGCAATGTATAGTAAAAACCGAGTAAAATCATCATTGTAACTGGTAAATGGAAAGCGGTGTATGAAAGGAAGACTGAAGTTGGATTATCAATCAGGTTAACACTTAAATACAGCTTAAAAAGCGGAATCAATGCCGAGTGAAGGGGGATCATTAAGCCTACCATAAATAAGCCCAACACCAATTTGCTAAGCTTCCATTTCATTCTTGTAATCGCAAATGTGGCCATGCTTGCAAAAAGAACAGTAAGCACAATGGCGACTGCAGAAATCCAAATGCTGTTAAAAAAATAAGTTCCAATATTGCCCTGCCATGCTTTCAAATAATTCTCCCAGTGAGGATGATCGGGTAAAGAAAATGGTGATTTGGCAAAGATTTGTTGATTATCCTTTAAAGAAAACAAGAATAGCCAAATGAGTGGGAATATTTGAACAATGGCAATAATGATCAAGATCACATATAAAACGACATAGCCTAAGCGTCGCATAACTCCCCCACCCCTTAGTATTGGAGTTCTTTTTCGTCAGATACCGTTAATTTCCGAACAATGAACGTAACGATTAATGTAATAACTAATAATAAGAAACCAATCGCACTTCCATATCCAAAGTCATAACTTCGGAAAGCGACTTTATACATGTAGGAAGCCATAACTTCACTGGCGCCATTGGGTCCGCCGCCTGTCATGACATAAATTAAATCAAAATACTTTAATGAACCAACGATCGCAAGAACGATCGTTACTTTAAATACGCCCTTAATTAAAGGCAACTTGATTTTGAAAGCAACTTGCCAAGGAGAAGCTCCATCAATTCGAGCCGCTTCAACCAGGGACTCTGGGATGTTCTTCAGTGCCGCGTAATAAATCAAGATATAAAAACCAGCATACTGCCAAAGAATCGGAATGAAAATGGCATACAATACAATCGATGGCTCAGCCAACCATGCGGGCGGATTATCTATACCTATCGCCATTAAAAAGCTGTTTAACAAGCCATTTGTAGGATTATAAACTTTAATCCATAGTTGAGCGATTGCAACAGAAGATAAAAGCATTGGAATTAAATATATCTTTCTTAAAATGTCAGATCCCTTTATATTCGAAGCCAAGATTAAAGAGATTCCCAGGTATGCCAGCAAGCTGAGTGCGGAAAATAAAGCTAATAGAAATGAATGATAGACACTTGACCAAAACTTCATATCTTGTATTGCGGTAATGAAGTTTCCCACCCCGATGAATTTCATGTTGCCAATTCCATCCCATTCCATCAAGCCGTAATATGCTGAAAGCACTAATGGAATGTAGATTAGAATCAATAATAAAAGAAGGGCCGGAAGGATATACAATGTAATCATCCATTTGTTTGACATCACCTTATTCATAACCGTTCAATCCCTTTCTTATTGAGAAATAGAACAGGACAAACTTATATGAAAATAAAGTTGTCCTGTTCCGATTTGAGTATTGAGCTAAATGTTTCAGATTATTCTCCGGCTTCTTTAGCTAGTGCCTCTTCGTGCGCTTTAACAAATTCCTCGGGCGTCGCCTCTTTACCAAATAATGCCTGTATCATGTCAAGATGTACTTGGGCTGGCCCCGGAGTCATGATATTATCCGCAAACAAGGTAATGTTACTTGCATCATTTAAATCCTTTAATACTTTTAAGTACAATTCCGGAAGATCATAATCATCAGCATTCAATTTATAAGAAGGAATGATCCCCGCTTCACCCAGAGCGCGTTCTCCAAATTTCTCGGTAAAGTACTTTACAAAGCGTTTTGCTTCTTCTTTTACATCAGAATTTTCAGCAACGAATAATCCGCCATTCCCCCCCACAAAGCTATTGATATTCCCTTTTCCACCTGCTACGGTTGGAAATTTGAAGTAGTCCACTGAATCCTTGAATTCTTGGGTAAAGTTTTCGCCTTGTGTAAAGGAAGGTAACGCCCAAGTACCTGTCAGATACATGGCAGCTTGACCAGATGTAAATAAACTTTCTGCTTCACTGTTAGTTGCTCCGTTATATCCTTTTTGAAACGCACCCAAATCAACTAATTTTTGAATCTCTTCAGCAGCTTGTATTAATGTGGGGTCTTCAAAAGATTGTTTTCGATTTACTGCATTTACAATGGTTTCATTACCACCAATACGGTCTGCAAGATACATATACCACAGGGAACCCGTCCAGCGCTCTTGATTTCCTAAAGCGATTGGAGTGATTCCGTTATTTGTTAATGTTTGAATGACATTAAGAAATTCATCATAAGTCGTCGGAACTTCCAATCCATTTTGTTCAAAAATCTGTTTGTTATAGTATACAATGGCGATATTAAGATCCGTAGGTAAACCATACGTTTTGCCATCCACTTCAAAAACCTCTATAGTTCCATCTACAAACTTGCTTCTGTAATCACTGTCAATCACATCGTCGAAAGAAGCAATCTTGTTTCCCTGGACGTATGGTTGCAGCCATCCGCCAGGCCATGCCATACCTACATCAGGTAATTGATTTGAAGCGGATAATACTTTTATTTTATCTTTATACTGCTCATTGGCTAAAATTTCTTGTTCAATTTTAATTCCCGGGTTTTCACGTTCAAAATCATCAATGATCTCATTGAGAATTTTATTTTGTGCTGCGTTCGTACCCTCTGGCCATAAATGCATAAATTTGATCGTTTTTGTACCACCAGAACTTGCAGTATCTTTCTCCACTTCGCTATTGGATGACCCACATCCTGCCAGAAAAAGGGTTAATGCAAGCAATAGCGAAAGCGCTTTTAATTTCTTCATTTTTGATTCCTCCCTCTATGACAGAGATAAGCGCTATGCCTATACCGCACACAACTTCATATCTATGTTTTGGAGGCAATGATTATGACTACGGAGTATCTTGCCATTCACTTTATAATCAAAAACAAAAATGCGCTCAGGGAAATACGTCCTGGCGTCTTTTTTTGTATGGTTCAAGGTTCTTATATCGTTGTTCATCTTAAAGAAGGGGGTGACGTCATTTAGTAAATTAGATGGTAATTTATGGTATGATGATATAATCTGGCGGAATTCGCGATTCCATACCTGAATAGGTAAAGACGATTTCATCCGTAATGGTGAGCACATGCCCGGCTTGCCAGTGCAAGTTATTGTTAAATCCTTGCGGAATATAACTCATTAAGCTCTTCGGCAGTTCGCGTATGACAGTCAGCAGTTGTGTACGGATATCCGCAAACAACTTCAGGATGTACGCATCCGACCCCGCGTTAGGGTAATCGGCAGCCAACGCCTCGAAAATTTCAATTCTTCCGCTGTAAGGCAATTCCGGCCAATCGGATGTCAGCGAAACGGCATCTTCCAATGATTTCGCTTCCACAATGGAAAAGCCGAAAATGTCACCTTGATAATCGGTTATAGAATCTTGAGAGACCGTCTTGCGCCCATATCCGGCAAAACGCACTTTCTCATACCCATGTTCCTTCAAATCGTCGAGCCATTTCCACAATTCACTTATATTGCGCTCAACCTGATCGTCGGGCACGACACCGCCGCGATACAAGAACATAAAGTCCATGCCAACCTCACTCCTTTTAGTTGCTTAATCTAAAATGAAAAAGTCAAGGAGAAGAACGATGCGCAACTCAAAGAAACGACGTTCGAATTGCCCCATTTCATTTTCGTTGGAAGTGATCGGGGATTCGTGGTCCTTGCTGATTATCCGCGATATCGTTTTTGCAGGGAAAAGAACGTTTGGGGAATTTCTTGCTTCCGACGAACGGATCGCCAGGAACATCTTGAGCAACCGTCTGTCCCGTCTGGAGGCAATGGGGCTGATCATCAAGAAGCCCCATCCTTCAGATGGCCGCAAAGATCTGTATGAACTTACGGATGCCGGGTTGGATCTTATCCCCGTACTCTTGGAGTTGTCCGCTTGGGGAGCCAAGTATGAACCCGAGACGGCAGATGCTGCCGCTTGGTTAAACCATGTCGATGTGGACAGGGATACCCTCATTCAACTGATCCGGGACACCGTTAAAAATGGCGGTGCCGTATTTGCCGGCCCGGAAAGCGTCATGGACCGAATCCATCAACGATAGCAAGCTCGCTGGACAAGTAGACGCGTTCCCGCCGATTGGTGCAATAATGCCAGTCAATCAGGGTAGGGCAGTATGGAGCATGATTATCTCCTTAAAAAATTCATACACAATAATTGATACGTCAAATAGA
>CALAME010000097.1 GCA_937925675.1 uncultured Paenibacillaceae bacterium
CGTCGTGACAACTCCTTTCGGCGTCCCCGTCGAACCGGACGTGTACATGATATAGAGCGGATGATCGGCGGTTAATTGCTCATCGGCCAATGTGCTTTCTTCGGCCAGGTCGGCATCTGTGACACGATCTTGCCCATGCGTTTCTTGCCCGTATCCCTTGGACTCATGCTCGTGTTCCCCATATACGATCGTCTCTCCCTCGAATGCGGGAACCCGGGCCCCCTTGTCGACGATCAGCCAGCCGGCTTCGCTATCCTCAAGAATGGCTGCGAGGCGCTCCGGCGGATGGGTCGGATCCAGGGGAACATAGGCGCCGCCTGCTTTTATAACGGCGAATATCGACACGATCATGCCGATCGACCGTTCCATGAGCAGGCCGACCTTTTGCCCCGGCCGCACTCCTTTCCCGCGGAGATAGGAAGCAAGGCGGCTGGACGCTTCATCCAGTTCCCGGTAGGTCAGCGCGTCATCGTTCAATTTCACCGCCAACAGATGGCCGTATCGGGCTACCTGTTCCCTGAATCTGTCGCATACCGTCTGTTCGCGCGGATATTCAGCTTGAGTAGCATTCCACCGATCCAGTTCGCGCTTTTCCGCCTCGGTCAAAAGTTCCAGTTCAGCGATCGTTCGCTGCGGATGTTCCAGCATCTGCTCCAGCAGATGGATATAATGCCCGAGCATGCGCTGCATCGTTTCTTCTTTCCAAAGGTCTGTGCGAAATTCCAGTCCGATGGTCATCCCCTGTTCGCTCGATGTGCACACCCAGGTCATGTCAAATTTGGCCGTACCGTGATCCCATTCGCTCCAGTTCCAGGTCAGGCTGTTTACGGAAATATCCGTTCTCAAGCCCTCCTGGACAACAAAAAGCGTGTCAAACAGCGGATTGCGGCTGCCATCGAACACAGGTGACAAACGCTCGACCAACAGGTGCAACGGATACGTTCCATGTGTAAATGCATCCAGAACATGGCTGCGTACTTCGCCGATGTAATCGGCAACCGATTTGTCCGGAGCCGGCTGGGTGCGCAATGCGAGCGTGTTGGCAAACATGCCGATAACGGGCTCATCCTGCACAGCATTGCGGTGTGAAAACGGTGCACCGGCTACAATATCTTCCCGGCCCGAATATTTGGACAGGAGCACATGATACGCCGCCGTCATCAGCATGAACGGGGTGACGTTATAGGCCTGGCAAGCCGCTCGCAGTTTGTCGACGAGCTGCGCATTCAACTCCTTCGAAATGCGGCGCCCGGTGAAAGAGCGGGTACGTGGGCGCGGATAATCCGTGTCCAGCTCAAGCGGCGAAGGTGCGACCCGATACAGTTCGCGCCAGAACCGTTCATCTTCTGCGCGCGACCGCTCGATTTTTCTCTGTTCCCAGGCCGCAAAATCTTTGTACTGGATGCGGAGCGGTTTCAGCGCAAAGCCCTCGTAAATATGCACGAGTTCACGCAGCAAAATTTCCGTTGAAACCGCGTCCGAAATGATATGGTGCATATCCAAAAAGAGAATGTGCTCTTCTTCGGACAGCTCCATTAACGCCGCGCGCACGAGCGGAGCTTGCTCAAGCCGGAACGGGCGCACGAATTGGCAAGCAAATTCACGCACGAGATCTGCGCGCTCCTGGGCACGGGTCAGCGGCCGTTCATGGACCGACCATTCGATCTGCAGATGGTCCGGATCATGCACGCGCTGGACCAGTTTCCCGTCTTTCATTTCAAACGACGTGCGCAAGCTTTCGTGGCGTGCAATGATCGCGCGAAAAGCACGATACAGCCGTTTTCGATCCAATGTTCCCTTCAGCTCGACGGTGATCGGCATGTTGTAGGCGGTTCCGGCATTTTCAAACTGCTGGGCAATATACAGGCGCTCCTGCATGGAAGAAGCCGGATACGACTCTGCGGCCGGAATCGGTTCGATTTCACCCGCGTCCGAAACCGCCGATGCAGAATCCGCCAAAGCTGAACCAACCGAAACGGAACCGGTCGAAGCGGAACCCTCCGATGAAGTGGAATCCGCCGATGAAGCTGAAAGCACCGATTGCGTCAGCCAGGCCGCAAGTTCGCGCACGGTCGGGTGCGCGAAAATATCCTGCACGGAAATTTTTGCTTTGAAGCGTTTTTGCAGTTCGGATGCCAGAAGCATCGCTTTCAATGAATGGCCGCCGATTTCAAAAAAGTGATCGTTGGCTCCGATGCGAGGAAGATCCAAAATGTCTTCCCAAAGCGAGATCAACATCGCTTCTGTCTCGTTTGCCGCCGGTTCATACGCAGCTTCCTGCTGGACAACGGCGGGTGCGGGCAAAGCTCTGCGATTTACTTTCCCGTTTGACGTCAGCGGCAGACGATCCATCACCATGAACACAGCGGGAACCATATATTCCGGCAGCTGCTCGCGCAAGGAACGCTTCCAGCCTGCAATCGATGCAGGGCCAGCCGGCACGACATAAGCGCACAGCATCGTTTGCCCCCGCTTGTCCTTGAACGGCACCACGGCAGCTTCTTTGACGGAAGAAAGGGCCAGCAGTCTTTTTTCGATTTCTCCCGGTTCGACCCGATTGCCGCGAATTTTTACCTGCTGGTCGATACGGCCCATATACTCGAGATGGCCATCGGGGAGCCAACGCGCCAAATCGCCCGTTTTGTACATGCGCTGTCCTTTTTCAAACGGACACGGCACATAGCGCTCGTTCGTCAGATCGTCACGACCGAGGTAGCCCCGGGCGAGCCCGTCACCGGCGATGTGCAATTCTCCAGGTACGCCGGGCGGTTGCAGTTCTCCCTGCTGGTTCAATATGTAGACGCGGGTGTTGTTAATCGGGCGGCCGATCGGAACACTGTCGACCCTATGGATATTCTCATCCACCACATAGGTGGTAGCAAAAACGGTCGTTTCCGTCGGACCATAACCGTTGGCGATCCGCCCGGGTCCGAGTACTTCCAGCGCTTTGCGCACATGTTTCAGGGAGCCGGCCTCCCCGCCGAAAAACAGGCGGCGCACATGGCGGAAACGATCGAGCCCCCAATCGACCATCATGTTGAAAAGCGACGTCGTCATGAAAGCAGAAGTGATGCGTTGTTCGTCGAACACTTTCGCGAGTTCGGCCGCATTCAGCACATCGGATTTGCGGATGAGAACGAGCGCGGCGCCATTCAGCAAAGCTCCGAAAATTTCGTAAGTCGAACCGTCGAAAGCATAGTTGGACAGCTGCAGCATCCGGTCTGTCGGCAACACGTCCATGAATCCGTTGTTGATGACCGTCTTGACAATATTGCGATGCGTGACAGCGACCCCTTTCGGTTCCCCGGTCGAGCCGGACGTATACATGACATAAGCGATATCTTCCGCTTTGGGATGCGTCCCGTCCGCAATCGTTTGCGGCTGTTCTCCATCCGGGTCACACAATTCGGTCAGAGAAAGTGTGACGCCGTCAAAACCCGACACCTTCAAACCTTCTCCGGCCACCAGCACGTTTGCCTTGCAATCGGACAAGATCGCAAGCAAACGCTCATTCGGAAATTCCGGATCGAGCGGCACATAGGCAGCACCCGTTTTCATGATCGCAAGCAAACCGATGATCATTTCAAAAGAGCGGTCAGCAAGCAATCCGACAAACTGGCCAGGTCCGACTTTGGCTTGCTTCAGGCGGGCAGCCGCCATATTTACCCGCTCCCGAAGCGTAACGTAATCCAGCTCCCGGTCATCCATCACGAGCGCCGGGCGATCTGCCCACAGTTGTGCCGCCTGTTCAAAACGGTCGATCACCGATTCATTGCGCGGATATTCTGCGTCAGTATCGTTGAATGCCGCCAGTTGCTGACGCTCGGCTTCCGTCATCCAGCTCATCGGCGAAATGCGTTCATCCGGCCGCTCCACGATGAAGCGGAGCGTATGGATAAATTTTTCAACCAGTAATTCGCTCCATTCACGACCGTAAGACGATACTACCTTGATCGACGGCTGCCCCAGCGTGACCGAAACGCTGAAATCCAGCTTCATATTGGTCCGCTCGAAACTGAATGGCATAAATTCAAACAGACCTTTTACCGACTCGTATACGTGAAAATCGATAAAATTGAAGGCGACATCAAACAGGGGATTTTCCTCATCTCTCCGTTCGCCGATCGCTTCCAAAATGGAGACGAGGGACAGGCGACCGTACCGTTTCAGTTCGTTCTGTTTGCTGTGTATTTCTGCGACCAGATCGGCCCACGTCATCCCGGGCTGAAAACGCGTCCTAAGCGGCACCGTGTTGAGGAAACAGCCCAAAATACGGCTGGCATCTTCTCCGATCGGGCGGCCATTTTCCACCAGGCCGATCAGAATGTCCTCCTCATAGCTGTACATGTACAAGGTGCCGACGAAGGCGGCCAAACATAACGTTTTAACCGTGACACCCCGCGCTTTGGCGGCCTCTGTCAATTTGTTGTAAAGTTCGTCGGAAAGCGGTGTGATCGATGTGTGGGGCGGCTCATTCACCGACAGGACAGGCGGTTCAGGGAAGGTATATTTCCGGTATTCTTCAAGTTCCGAACGCCAGAAATCTGCTATATGTTGATCTTTGGACAGTGCAAGTTGCTCGATGACATACTCTTTGTAGCCAGTTTTCAGCGAACTGGACACGAAATGTTCCTCCTTTCCCGTTCCATCAGCAATTGAATCAGTTCCGACATCATGGTGGCCACGCTCCATCCATCCAGTATGGCATGATGAAAAATAAAGCCCAAATAAGCCGTGCGATCAGCGCAAAACAGGACGAGCCGCCACAACGGAGGCTTGTCGATGGCAAATGGACGCTTGCGATCCCGTTCCAAAAAGGAAGTAATTTCCCGCTCCACGCAGACAGGGTCATCGGATGACAATGTGACTTCCTCCACCTTGACTTCGATCCGCTCCCTTACGAACTGGACCGGAACCGGAAAATCTGTCAGAAAAAATCCGGTTCTCAGCATCGGATGGCGTTCCGCCAGAATCTCCATCGCTTTAGAAAGCTTCTTCTTGTCCAGGCCGGGCACCGACACTTTGTACACAAACTGGTCGTGATAAATGCCTACACCTTCATGGCGCATGTAGTGAAACACCATGCCTTGCTGTATATCGCTCATCGGAAACAGCTCGACAACATCCGGCGGCAACAAAGAACGATAACGATCGTGATTCAACCAATCCTTCCACCGTTTTTGTTCCTGAAGCACCGCTGTCAGATCGAGAGACGGAGCTTCAGTTGCACTCTTACGTGCACAAAGGGCGCGGATCGTCCGGCATTCATACAGGTCAGCGATCTCCAGTTTGAGATCGAGTTCGCGGTTTAAGCGCGCAATGAGCTCGATCGCTCGGATGGAGTCCCCGCCGTGCTCAAAATAATCGCTCGTCACCCCGAGATCGGAACGGTTGAGCATTTGCCTCCAAATGGCCAGCATCTGTTGTTCACGCTCGTTGGCCGGCAACACGATGTTCGCGCTGTCCGCTTCCCCGGCCTGTTCGCCCGGAACAGGCAGTGCTTCCAGATCCACTTTGTTGTTGGAAGTCATCGGGACTTTGTCAATCGGTACAAAATGGTGCGGCAACATATATTCAGGCAATCGCCGCCGCAAATGATCGCGCAGCTCTTTTTGATCGAACTTGCGGCTCGCGACATAATAGGCACAGAGCTTGTCCATAGCGAGATCGTCTTTACGGACAGTGACGACAGCATCTTCAATACCATCGATCGCAAGCAGCTGTGCGGTGATCTCTCCCAGTTCAATCCGGTAACCGCGAATTTTGACCTGATAGTCGATCCGTCCAAAATATTCAAGTTCACCGTTTGCATTCCAACGCGCCAGATCCCCGCTGCGATACAGTCTTTTTCCCGGTTCAAACGGATGGGGGATAAAACGCTCTTTCGTCAATTCCGGACGATTGACATAACCTCTGGCTACACCCGCACCGCCGACGTAAATTTCACCTTCCACACCAATCGGCACCGGCTGCTGATGTTCATCCAATATGTATACTTGCAACGTCGGGATCGGCTTGCCGACCGAGTTTGCGTTCGTCCTGATCTCTTCCGGTCCAATCTCTTTGTAGGTGACGTGTACCGTCGTCTCCGTGATGCCGTACATGTTGATCAGCTTGGTGCGGGGATATTTTTGCTTCCAGTCCGCCAGCTTCATCGGCAACAGTTTTTCACCGCCGAAAATGACATAGCGCAAGTTCAAATCCGCTGGCCGGCCCGGTTCAGTCTCTTTTTTGCAAAGCGGGTAAAAGGCGGTCGGTGTCTGGTTCAGCACCGTAACTTTTTCCCGGCGCAACAGTTCGAGCATTCGCTCCGGGTCCCTTGAGATTTCCGGCGGAACGATAACGAGCTTGCCGCCGAACAACAGGGCGCCATACATTTCCCAAACGGAAAAATCAAAACAGAAAGAGTGAAACAATGTCCAAACGTCACTTTCATGAAAATCAAACAACGGACGATCGTTAAAAAACAGGCGGACGACATTGCGATGCTCAATCATTACGCCTTTCGGTTTTCCCGTTGACCCCGATGTATAGATGATATAGGCCAGATCATCCGGCTGATTGACCCGTTTCGGATCAGGGATCGATTCATGCGAAAGCCGGTTCCTCTCCTCCTCGATCCCCATGTAAGCGACCGGCAACGGGATGTTATTCCGCTCAGATTCAACGAGACAAAGTTTTGCTCCGCTATCCTCGAGCATGTAATGGATGCGTTTAAGAGGATATTCCGGATCGATCGGCATGTAGGCTCCCCCGGCTTTCAGCACGGCCAAAATAGCGATCACCATATTTTCGGAGCGGGAACACAAAATGCCGACGATGTCGTTGGGACGCACTCCCCGTTCACGTAAAGAGCGAGCCAGCCGGTTCGCTTCTTCATTCAGACGTTCGTAAGTAAGCGTCTTATTTCCGGAGACGAGCGCGATGCGTTCTCGCGCTCGTCGTGCCTGTATCTCAAACAGTTGCTGAAGGGTGACATCTTCCGGGTAAGTCGCTTCTGTGTCATTGAATTCATACAGAAGCTTGCGACGCTCCGCCTCCGGCATAATGTTCAGGCCGGACAGGTTCATCTTCGACAACCCCTTCCAAAATCGTTCTGTAATATTCAAGGAAACGTTCAGCGGTGCTTTTCGCATACAAATCCGTACTGTATTCCAGGCGCAATCTGAACTGGTCCTCGTCCTCATACACGTGCAAAATCAGATCGTATTTGGCTGTATCTCCTGCTTCGATGTTGAGCTCCACATTTGTATGGGCCAGCCGGTAACGATGGGTAAACTCATTCTGTAACGTAAACATGACGCGGAATCCCAATTCATGATGAGAATGACCCGATGCTTCTCTCAACTTGGACAGCACCATTTCAAACGGAACATCTTGAGCATGAAATACATCCATCGCTTCCGCCTTGATCTGGTCAAGCAAATCATCGAACGACATCTTGTCTTCAAAACGGACGCAAATCACCGCTGTGTTGGCGATAAATCCGATGAGCGGCTCCGTTTCAGCAAGCGTCCGGTTGGCCAAGACGGTGCCGATCGGAAGCACATCGCAACGGGTCAACCGATGCAGCAAATAGGAGTAGGCAGCGAACATAAACATGAACAGCGTCACTTGCGACCGCTTCAGTTTCCGTCTGATCCGTTTCACGAGAGACGGACCCAGCACCATCTCCAGCGTTTCACCCGCATATGAAAGTGTCGCCGGCCGTGGGCGATCAGGCGGCACTTCGACCATGGGCAGCGGCAAGGGCAGTTTTTTCGCCAGCCATTCCGCTTTTTGCCACAGGCTTGATTTGGGGTCCTGCTCCCGTTCATGTTGCCACAGCACATAATCGGAATAGGTAACGGGAAGTTTAGGCAGGTCCGGTACAGCCCCCTCCAACAACCGGTCGTATGCTCGCACCCACTCCCCGACGAAACGCTCCACCGACCAGCCATCGGATATAATGTGATGCATGGAAACGACCAGCACGTATTCGTCATCCCGGCAAATAAGAACGTTGGCACGGAATGGCGCCTCATGCAGCAGGTTGAAGCGGCGGTTGGCTTCCGCATAGATCAGATCCTGTTCAATATCGGCATCCGCCGGCGCTTCGACATCGCGCAGATCGATGACCTCCAGTTCCGGCACAAAATGCGGGTCTACGTACTGATAGGGAAGGCCATCGTCGTCGATAGCAAAACGGATGCGCAAGCTTTCATGACGGTCGACTACCAGGCGCAAACTGTCCTGCAATGCGGTCAGATCGCATGTTCCCGAAAATCTCAACGTGAACGTGTTGGTATAAAACGGGCTGTGAGGAGCTGACATATGTAAAAACCATTGACTTTTCTGCTTCAGCGTAAGCGGCAACTTGCCGCCTTCGGCCTTCTGATTCCGGGTCGGGATGCGGTCGATCCGAGCCTGTGTGTGCTTCGCTTCCTCAAGGGCACGATGTAATCCGTACACCGTCGGCCTTTCAAAAAAACGGCGTACAGAAACCGAGATCCCGAACCGGGCCGCCACCCGGCTCAACAACCTGGTCATGCGCAGCGAATCGCCGCCCAACTGAAAAAAATCGTCATGCGGCATGACCGTTTTGACATTGAGCAATTCCTGAAAAACTTGGGTGAGAAAATCGATTTGCTGTTGCTCATCACTACGCTGCTTTTCATTGCTACTTTGCCTTTCAGCGCCAGGCAGTTGTTCCGATTCGCTGCGAAGCTTGCTGGCGGCCAATGTCTGATGCCGCACGATCATAAGCGGTTCATGTTGAGAATAGTCTAAAAGACCGACCAGTTGGTCTTTTAGTGCGATATATAAGGCCAGTTCATCCACCTTTTCGTCCCCCGGGTCATAGACCATGGTCCAGCCCGTTCGTTTCCGTTCATCCTTTTCTGATCGATCGCTTTCCAGATAACTTGTTTGTCCGCTTTCCAGGAGACTTGATTGCTTTCGTTCCAGCTGTCGACGTTCAAGAAACCATGCTTCGATCGCAGCCAACTTTTGGTCAAAACGGCCGTTCAAAAGTGCCTGGATCAGTTCCATCCGCTGCAACTTGCCTGTTGGCGTACGGGGAAATTCCGTTTTTTCCACCGGCACGACATAGCGGGGGTTTACGCCAAATTGTTTTGCGATCTGCTCCTTCAGTTGTTGTACCATCAGCACCGTCAAAGTAAAATCGTCTTCCGGCGGGGAGAAAAAGAGAACCAGTTCATCGTTGCCTGCCTCGCCGCCCGAAACCGCTGCAGCCGCGACGAATGCCGGATCGATGCCTTGTACCTGCGCCATGGCCGCTTCCACTTCGAAATTGTAAATGTTTTTGGCGTTGACGATCAGCATGTCCTTATCGCGGCCAACCAAGGTCAGGCGGCCATCGCGGACAAAACCGAGATCTCCCGTTTCAAACCAGCCCGTTTCAGGAAACGCAGCGCGGGAAGCCTCCTCGTTTTTGTAATAGCCGTCAACGACGGAAACCCCTTGCACCTGAACTTTGCCAATATAATGTTCAGGCAACACCCGACCGTTTCCATCCGTAATCCTTACACGGATGCCCGGTACGGGTATTCCTACTTCGGTGAAAGAAATCGTGTCGTCATTTTCCTCCTTGCTGTACTCTAATTTTCCGTGCAGCGTTTGTTTCCGCACGTGGTGAACAGCCGCTTCCTCCTCGGAAACAAACCGGGTCGAAAAGCAGATACTCCCCGAAAATTCGGTCATTCCGTAAGCCGGAACGATGCAGCTCGGTGAAAGCGAAAAGCGCTTGAGCCTTCGCAAAAACGTTTGCGCCGTTTGTGCAGAGATCGGCTGCCCGACATTCAAGATGATGCGCAGCGAATCGAGTCGCCAGCGTCCCTGTTCCAGTTCAGGACCGAGCTTGTTGATTTGGGCAAAGGCGAAATTGGGGGCCCAAGTCATCGTCACCCGGTAAGCATCGATGTCGTCAAGCCATACACACGGATTGTGCAAAAATTGTTCCACCGGTCTCAGTACTTGAGCATTTCCGAGCACGACTGCGAGAACATGATTCGTCAAAAGTCCGCCCGCATGATAAAGCGGCATCCAGTTGCATGTGACATCATCGCTCGACATGCCGAGCAGACGCCGGATACCCAAGATGTTCGAAATGACATGTGAATGACGATAGCGAACGCATTTTGGCGTACCGGTCGTACCGGACGTAAACAGAAAGAGCGCTCCATCCTCCGGTTGTGCCGGGTGCGGATCGACTTCTGCCGGCACTTCGTCCGCAAACAGATCGTGGATGGAAACGAGATAATTACTCGCTTCCTTCAGCGGGTTGTTCCTGCCGTTCATGGCGTTAACGGATACCGACTCCAATGGCAGATCGGTCACGATAAGCGGTTGGTCCAGCCAATTCCAAATCTGGATCAGTTTTTGAACATCCGCATGGTCCGGTTCCTGGTGCAACGCAGGCTTGAGCGGAGCTGGCAGCATGCCGCCCATCACAACCGCCCAGAACAAGGTGACAAAATAATCAATGCGCTCCACCTGGATCAGCACCGTATCCCCCGCTTTGAAACCATGCCGGCGCAGCCCGTGCAACAGCCGATATACATCCAAAGCCAGATCCGCATAGCTTATCGCTTTGACCTCTCCACCAGGCAGATGGATGTGCAAGGTTTTGTCTGGATACTTGCTAACCGTTTGACTGAAAGCTTCCACCAAAGTCGTTGCTTCCCCGGCGTCGGGCTGGAAAGGCCCTCCTTCCAGAAGCGCTGCCTTTCCATCAAGTTCGCCTTCTGCCTGAAACGGTGTTGTGGAACCGTACAGAAAATGTTGCTGCTGTTTCAGCTGTTTGGAAGCAGGGACAAGCGACGCTGGATTGTGCGCAAAATGAACCGTATTTTTCACCAGTTGAACAGCCACTTTTCCGACTTGAAACGTTTTAGGTCCGTCCGATTCAAGCTCGGTACGTGCCACCATCGGCCACCTCTTTTCCGAAACAAATGTCTACAAAATAAATAACGTTCTCGATACAAATCGCTATACAACAGTCGGTTCGCTCAGCGAAAGTTGATGTTTGATGCGGACGGGGAGCCATTTTCTTACACTGTTGATAAACCAGACCTGCTCCGCCTTGTCCAGATCCTCCACACGGATGATCCGCTCCATCACCGCGCCTTTTTTGAGCAGATCGTTGCGAAATGTGCCGGCTAAGAGTCCGCATTCCCGCGGAGGCGTATACAATTGGCCTTCGATCTCAACGACGATATTCCCCATCGTAAATTCGGTGATTTCACCTTTTTCATTCCATAGCAACACGTCAAAAGCGTCGCCTTTGCGCCTGAAAAACGAATTGTAGATCTCGCGGTGAGTCGTCTTATGGTATAAAAAGCGATCGCTGGATGGGACCGGGTTTTCCGCCAACACGACATGGATCGGAGTATCCGGGTTGCGTATGGCATCACTTTCGACCGTGATCTCACCGGTCCGGGCCAAAAGAACCCTGACCTTTCGCATGCCATGCGGATGCTGCGCAGCGTGTTTTTCAAGCCGCTCAACCATTTCCGAGCGGTCGAATGGAAAATCGAAATACTTGGCTGAACTTTCCATCCGCTTCATATGTTCTTCCAGCAAAAAATAGGTTCCGTTCTCCAGCAAAATCGACTCCAGCAGCTGGAACTCGGGTCTCATCTCCGTCAAAAGCAATGCTTTCGTTTTCGCTTCCTCGTATTCGTCCGCCGCGTCTGACTCCCAGGTAATTCCGCCGCCGACACCATATTCGGCCTGTCCATTCCGATGATCGATCCAGACGGTGCGAATCGCCACATTAAATGTGGCTGAACCGTCCGGAGCGATCATGCCGATCGAACCGCAATACACTTCGCGCGGCGAAGGTTCCAACTGATGGATCAGGTTCATCGTGCTCACTTTCGGTGCACCCGTAATCGAACCGCAGGGAAATAATGCCTCAAACAATTTTTCGAACGTTGTTCCTGTTTTTGGTACAGCCGTCACCGTCGAAGTCATTTGAAACAACGTATAATATTTCTCGATCTCAAACAGCTTCGGTACTTTTACCGTTCCCGTTTCTGCGATGAGCCCCAGGTCATTGCGCAAAAGATCGGTGATCATCACATTTTCAGCCCTGTTTTTGACGGATTGCTGAAGCCAACAAGCCCTTTTCTCGTCTTCTTCCAACCACCGTCCGCGCCGGACTGTTCCTTTCATCGGACGCGTAATGATCAGACCGTCCCGCTTGGCAAAAAACAATTCCGGTGAAGCGCTCAAAATGCTGAACTCCCCGAGATGGATCATGGCCGTATAGCGGGCTTGCTGTGCAGCACACAGCCTTTTGTAAAAAGCTTGCGGATCACCGGAAAAACGGGAACGAAGCCGCATCGTATAATTGACCTGGTACGTATCTCCGCGCGCAATCGCATCGAGGATCGTCCGGATCCCTTGGCGGTACTCCTCCTCACTGATCGTCGGGACCCAGTCACCAATCATATAATCGCCTTCCGGTATGTTCCATTCCGTATCATAATCAGAAAATATGCCAAACCATGCTAGCGGCAACACCGGGTTCGCATGAACGCTAAAAGCGGGATCAAACGCCGAGGCAGCTTCGTAAGAAACATAACCGACCGCATAATAACCCTGATCCACCGCTTTCTGAACCTGTTTAAGCACCGGCCTTACTTCATCGACCCGCCTGGCGCACAGGACATCGAGCGGATTTGTAAATACTTTGCGTTGGACCTGGTCATGATCGTCTGCAAAATCTATCAATATGTAGGGTGAATCATGTGAAGCTTTCACACCCTTTTAACCTCCCCGATTGAATTGACCTGGACGGGAACCGTCCGTCTAACCGATGAAAGATCGTACGTAGCCAAAAAATTGGCGAGCATTTCCTTGCCATAGGAACAGATGATTGACTCCGGATGAAATTGCACGCCTTCAATGGCATATTTTTTGTGCCTGATAGCCATGATCTCACCTTCCTGTGAGATTGCGGACACTTCGAGTTCATCCGGCAAATTCGCATCGACCAGGAGCGAGTGGTAACGGGCGACGGTCAATGGAACGGGCAGACCTTGAAACAGCGTGCGACCGTCATGGATGATAGTGGATGTCTTTCCATGCATAGGTCTGTCGGCCGGCACGATTTTGCCTCCGAAAGCTTGTCCGATCACCTGGTGACCGAGACAGACGCCGAGGATCGGGATGCGCCCGGCAAAATGTTCGATCACGTCCAGCGAAATGCCGGCATGATCAGGATTTGACGGCCCCGGCGATATGACGATATACGACGGATCCAGCTCAGCCAGCTGTTCGACCGTCGTTTGGTCGTTCCGGCAAACGTACACCTCCTCCCCCAGCTCTTTAAAATATTGCACCAGATTATAGGTAAAAGAGTCGTAATTATCGATCATGACCAACATCCGTTTCACCCCGCATCGATCTGAAACCATCCTGACGACAAGATGGTTTTTCTGAAACGATCTTTACCACAAGTTGGTTTGAAAGAATAGATGATAGAAAAAATTATTGTATTTTTTGGCAATTCTGTCAAGGAGAAGGGCAAGGAAGCTAGAGTCCATCGAAGATGGAGAGAATAAAACCGAACGCACTAAGAATGAGAGCATAAAAAGTGAGAGCACAAAAATGAAAGTAAAGAAGTGAAAAATTGAGCAATAGCGAGAGATCGAGCCACCAAAGGATTGAGCAACCATACGAAGGAAAATCATCTGCCGGAAGTCCTATCATCCATTATGGATGAGCCTATTATACAATCGAACAGAATACAAGAACAAATGACAATAGACCGAGTATATTAGACCGACCGTACGGTCTTCTATGTACCATAAAAAAGTCTATTTTTCATATTCATCCACTTTGGTTTGATATAGTATACCCGTGCATATTATAGCATATGGATATTATTTACTGCAAGAGAGACAGACTTCCTTATCGGCTTGAATTTACCACCGTCCTGTGCGCGATCTGAGAGTGTCTGCCGTCTCTTTGAAAACCTGTTCCACCGGTTCATCATTGAGAAAGACCCTGGCAAACGCATCGGCCATCAGCTCGTTGGCAAGTGGAAAATCTGCAGTGTACGCCTGCGGATAAATGCTTTGCACCGCCTCAACAAATAATTTTCGTACCGGTTGACCGCCATAGTAAGGTAGCGGTTCAGAAAACACCAAATCATTGTACGTCGTTTCCAGCGACGGAAAAAATCCCCCTTCTTTCATCATCTTCAACTGCGAGCTTTCCCGGCCCAACATAAATTCGATGAACTGCCATGCTTCTTCCGGATAGCGGGTATGCGCATTGATGGCCAGGTTCGATCCGCCGTCATTGGCGCTTTTGTAGGGGTCGTGTTCACTCCACAGCGGCATCGGTGCCACCGCCCACTCCCCCGCACTCTCCGGATCGAGCCAGATCGGCAAAACATTATCGTACCAGGAAGCACCGACAATCGTTGCCACGCGTCCGCTCGTGATCGCTTCGATCCATCGGTCCGACCACGGTTCCGCCGGGTACACATAGCCGTTCTCAAACAAAGATACCATGTATTGACCGATGGCGATCACTTCCGGGGAATCCAGGATTACCCGTCCTTCCTTGTCAAAATACCAAAGCCCTTGTTGCCACATCATCGTTTCAAAAAAACGGTTGTTGCTGCGATGCATGGAATCGCTCAGCAAGTACGCATCAGTATGGCGCTTGATCATTTCACCGGCATGAGCATAATCGGCAAATGTGCGCACCGTGCGCGCCACTTCGTCCGGATCGCTCGGCAAGCCGGCCTGTTCAAACAGGCGCGGGCGGTAAAACATCACGACCGGTCCGGTATCCCAAGGCATGGCGTATATACGGTCGTCCATCATCGCATCTGCCCACTTGAACGCATTCATCCGCTCGAAGTAGGGACTCACACGGTCGGTGATATCATACAGGGCCCCGATGCTGACCATCTGGGCCAAATTGCTCGTTTCCAGTACGACAACGTCCGGAATTTCATCGCGCGTATTGGCAGCGACGAGAAATTTTTGGTACAATTCGGAGTTGTTGATCGATTGGAATTGAACGTCGATGTGCGGGTATTCTGCCCGAAAATCTTCCATGTTCAAATTGAGCCCTTCGACCGCAGCCCCCCATCCCCATACGACCAGTTGAACCTTTTCCGGCTCTTCCTTGTCATGAGCCTGATTGGGTCCGGACTCTGCCCTTTCATACACACAACTGGAAAGCACCATCAGAACTGCCGTCCCGATCATGGCGAAAATCCAAAGGAATGCACGCCATAAACGGTCTCGCCTTGAACTCATGCCGCAACCTCCCTATCCGCTGTCAAACAGACATGTGGCTGTTATGTGGATATGGATATGTATGCGAAGGCGCCGTCAATGTTTGACGGCACCTTCGGTAATGCCTGCGATAAACTGTTTGCTGAAGATGAGAAAGATGATCAAAATCGGCAGCGTCGCCATGAACGTGCCGGCAAGCACCATCGCATAATCGGTATAATACGCATCATTCAATAGTCTGAGCATGATCTGGATCGTGTGTACCCGCTGATCTTTGAGCACGACGAGCGGCCACAAAAAGTCGTTCCACTGTTGCATGAACGTCACGATACCGAGCGTGGCCAGCGCCGGACGAATAGCAGGGAGCACAATTCCGGCATAGAGGCGAAAATTGCTGCAGCCATCGATCCTGCCCGCTTCCATCAGTTCATCCGGAATGGCGGAAGCGATATATTGACGCATCCAAAATACTCCGAATGCACTGACCATTGCCGGCACAATCACCGCCTTGAACGAATCGAGCCAGCCGAAATGACTGATGATCATGTACTGCGGTATGAGACCGAGCTGCATCGGAATCATCATTGTCGCTACGATAAATACGAACAGAAAGGTACGGCCGTAAAATTTCAATTTTGCGAATGCAAACCCGGCGAGCGAACTGAAAAACAAGACGGATAAAGTGATGCTACCGGACACGACCAAGGAATTGAGCAAACCGCGGAAAAAGCGAATGCGTTCCAATACATTTTCGGCATTCAGTAAAAAGCGCGAACCGGGAATCATCACCGGCGGAAACTGGTTGACCGCGGCTGTCGTCTGTGAACCGATCACAAACATCCAGTAAAACGGAAACAGGGAGATGAGCACCGCCAGCAGCAAAAGCACATAAATGAGAACATGGATCAGACGGCGCGCTCCGGGTTCATTCATCGACAGATCACCTCCCGCAACTTACACCGAGCGGATCCGCTGGGTAATGAACAGATTGACCAGAGCAAATGCGACGATAATGATAAACAACATCCAGGCAATCGAGGCTGCGTATCCGAAAGAAAAACGTTGAAACGCTTCGTTGTACAGATAGAGCGTAATCGTCAGCCCCTGGTTTTGCGAACCGGTACCGAAAACAAGCGGTTCGGCGAACAGTTGCATGCCGCCGATCGTGGACAAGATCACCGTAAAAATAATGATCGGTCGCATTAAAGGAATCGTCACCTTAAAAAATTGCTGTATTTTGCTCGCCCCATCAATCGTCGCTGCTTCATACAGATCTTTCGGGATCCCCTGCAAACCGGCCACATAGATAATCGTATTGTAGCCGGTCCAGCGCCATATCACCATCGCAGCGATCGCCACGTGCGTCCCCCAGTACGTACCTTGCCAATCGACCGGTTCGAGCCCGATCCCTGTCAACAAATAGTTGATGATGCCGTAGTTCCTGCCGAAGATGGCCGAAAAAATAATGGCTACCGCGACGACTGAGGTGACGTTCGGCATAAACACGGAGAGCCGGAAAAAGTCCTTGCCTTTCAAAAAAGCCTGATTGAGCAAAAACGCGAGAACGAGAGCCATAAACAGCATCGGAACCGTCGACAAGAACCAGATGCTGAATGTGTTTCCGATCGACTTCCAAAACAGGGGATCTTTCATCAAGGCGCTGTAGTTGTTCCAGCCGATCCAGTCTTTCTCCCCTAAAATGTTCCAGCGGTGAAAAGAAATATAGGCCGTAAAGATGACCGGAAACAGCCCGAACACCCCGAACAGGATGAAAAACGGTGAAATGTACAGATAGGCAGAGACGGTGTCTCGTACGCGCGGATTCCATTTACGTCTCCCCGCCGCCTTCACGACAGCGGGGGATTCATTGGGCACAGGACCGCTCATACTTTCCCTCCTCTAGCGGGACAATTGCCGTTCGATTTCTTCGAGGGCCTGACTCCAGGCTGCATCCGGTTCGTATGCACCGTCATCTATTTGCCTTAGAGCGTCGGCCACGATATCATTGACGACGGTATGGCGCGGTCCCAAATATTGCGCAATCACTTGTTCTGCCGCCTGCGTATAGATACGTCCGACATCCGGAGTGGCAAAAAACGGATCCGTATATTTTTGCAGTGCATCTTCTCCATAAATTCCCGGTGTAGATGGGAACAGATCCACCCGTTCAAAGGCAGCCAGTTGCTGTTCCGGTGCTAGCAGCCAGCTGATAAACGCGAACGCCTCTTCGGGATGTTGCGATTGCTTGGGGATACCGAGGAACGATCCGCCCCAGTTCCCGCCTCCTTCGGGCATCATCGTCAATGCCCAGATCCCTTCTGAATCGACCGCGTTCTCTTTCATAAACAGCATCATCCATGCCGGAGCAAACTGGACGGCATAGTCACCATTGTTCATCGCCGCGCCCCATTCTGTGCTGAATGTCTCAATATTGGCGCTTAATCCGCGTTTGTGAGCTTCCACCGCCAAATTCCAGGCGCGGAGCACTTGCTCATTTTCTTCGATCACGAGCCGATTTTCCCGATCAAAATATCGAATGTCACTCTGGTTCGACACGACCGTAAACAGCTGTTCGATCTCGTTGATCATCGGTATGCCCGTTTTGGCGAGCACCTGCTCCCCGACTTCGATAAACTGATCCCAGGTCGAAATCAGCTCGGCCACCTCATCAGGATCCGTCGGCAGCCCTGCCGCCTCGAACACATCGGTGCGGTAAGCCATCGCCATCGGTCCGATATCGATCGGCAAGGCAAGCAAATATTGTCCGTCCGGTGTCAGCGCCTGCGCCCATTTCCAATCCAAGTAGTCCTCCTCGATCGCTGCTGCCCCCAGATCATACAGATTGTAAAAATGTTCCGGATTGGCCTTGAAGCGCTCCACGTACTGAATTTCGATACCGACAACGTCCGGTGCCCCGCTTCCGCTGGAGAAGGCTGTAATCAAGTTGTTATGCACATCGCCCTGGTCCGCATATTGCAAGTTGACGGTGATGTGCGGATTCATCCGTTCATATTCCCGAATCGCTTCCTCATCGATGGAGCGATTCCAGGTCCACATCGTCAGTTCTACGGTTTCATCCTTGCCGCCGGATGAATCTCCTCCGTCTCCGCTGCCTTTTTCATTTCCGCCGCTGCTGGAACCGCAAGCAACGAGCATGACAGACAATACGATCAACACCATCCAGCGGATAAAACTGCCGAAACCTCCATATCCCCGCAACTTGTCTGGAAACCACTTCCTGTTCATCGGCACTCCCCCATTCCAAATTCCATTTTGGTTGCGCTTTCATTTTAGCGGGAATGCCTTTTCATTCATACCGACATCGTTATGGAATACGGTGTCAAAATGTTAGGAGGACGGACCTCTCAGAGTGGCGATATGCAAATTGGTGTGAATATGACTGTTATTTTGTTTGATTGCGATATTCACTGGGCGTTAAGCCCATATGTTTTTTGAACCATTTGCTGAAGTGTTTGTCGTCTGGAATGCCGATCTTTTCAGCGATCACATGAATTTTCCAATCCGTGGAAGCAAGCAATTTGCACGCTTTTTCCAACCTTCTCTGATGCACATACTGCAAATAGCTGACTCCTGTTTCTTTTTTGAATATCGTGCTGAAATGGCTGCGGCTCAATCCGACCCGATCCGCGACCTCCGCCGAGTGAATCGGCTCATGCAAGTGGTGTTCAATGTACATCACCGCGTCCATGATCGCTTTGGAGATCCCTTCCGGTCTTACGTTGTAGCACACCTCCAGTTCACGGGCCACCAGCAGCCGCTCTGTTTCGGAAAGGACAGCTTCGACTCCTGACAGCGGACCGCTCTTTTTCCATGCACAGGGATAACGGATATTCAACCGGAGCAAATGCTGACGCCAATCTGCGTACAACAGGGATGGAACGATAAACAGGCGGCCATGGCGCAAGCGGATGTCGATACATTTCAAATCTTGGTCATCCATCCATTTACGAAACGAGTCTGCAGCGTCTGTCCAACAACCTCGTTCCTCCCGCGCCTTAAGACCCGGATTTCCCTCTGTGATGAGCACCACTTCAACGTCTAATTGTTCCAATTCCGGCCACGCTTTGATCAGCGCACGGCCCACTTGTTCAGGATGGGAAAAACCATCGATCCATGAACGAAAGGCGGTTTCAAGCGCTTTTTCTTCGCGGATTTGCAATATGTCTTGCTCCTGTTTCCATTCTTCTGTCAACTTGTGCAAATAATGGTCCAGTTCGTTTTCTCCCATCGCTGTTTTCAATACATACCCTGATGCACCGAGCGCCATTCCTTGCTGGGCATAATGAAAATCGCGATGACAGCTTAAAAACACAACTTTTGTGCGCGGTTCGACGGACTTGATCTTTTCACACAATTCGATCCCATCCATACCGGGCATCACGATATCGGTAATGACGAGATCGGGGCGGTGCTGCAAAAACAATTCGTAGGCTTTAATCCCGTTCGGTGCATCTGCAACCACTTCCATATTCCACCGCTGCCATTCGACGGTCTTGATGAGCCCGATTCGGACGAGCCGTTCATCATCGACGATCATCACTTTTTTCGCCGCTTGTTTCCTCGCTGCTTTCATCCCTCATCCTCCTCCTTCCGCAATGGCAAAAGGATACGGATTTCCGTACCTGCTCCGGGCTCAGAGTGAACGGTAAGACCGTAAGGCTCGCCAAAATGGAGCCTGATTTTTTGATCGACGTTGTAAAGGCCGAGTCCTCCTCTTCCTTTACGGGGAGGAAAAGGCTGAACGTCTCCCTCTTTTCCTTCGCGGCCAGCGGTTAAAAAACCAGCTCCGTCATCGGCGAGGGTGAGCAGAACGCCGTTTTCGACCCGGCGGCAAGCCAAACGGATTGAACCCCGTCCGTCCTCGAATGCGTGATAGAAGATGTTTTCGACAAGGGGCTGCAACGTCATGCGCGGCACCAGCACGTCTTCGAGACCGGATTCAATTTCCTCCTCATACATAAATACATCGCCAAAGCGGTATTTTTGAATTTGCAGGTAGTGAGAAAGCGTTTTAATTTCATGGGACAATGGAATCAATTCTTGACGAGCAGCCAGGCTTTCCGCCAGCACTTCCGTCAAATGATAAATCATCGCATCGATGTCTTTCTGACCCGAAATACGCGCCTGCCACTGGATCATGTTCAGCGTGTTCAACAACAGATGCGGATTGATCTGGTAGTGGAGCGCTCTCAATTCCGCTTCCCTCTTTTGTTGTTCCTGGATGCTGATACTTTCAATGAGAGAACGGATCTGTTGGGTCATATAGTTGAAACGGGAGGCCAGCCGGCTCAGTTCATCATGTCCCTGCACGTCCACCGTCGTGTCCAGCTTGCCCTGACTGACCTCGAGCATCGACTTGTTCAGGCGAATGATACGGCGGGCAAAATTGCGGGAAAACAATTGGGCGAGAATGAGAGAGATCAGCAAGGCCGCACCGCTGACGAGCAATGCATAGGTACGAATCGCCTTTGCCGTGCGCAAATATTCGGCATGCGCAATGCGGGCTTCCAGCCGCCAACCGTTAACGTCCAACACCTCCGTCCAGACGAGATCGTCGTCAGACCCTTCAAACGGGCGAGCCGTGCGGTATATCGTTTCCCCGCTTTCACCGGTAATCTCGAGGAAAGAACGGGTGTCTTCCTCAAAGGCAAGAAACAGTTCGGTCAAAGGTCCCGCATTGACGTCAACGAGAATGATACTTCCGGGAGGAAGGGCGGCATCGAGCTGAATTGGCATAACCAGGCTCATCAATGGCCCCTCCGGAGCCGGATAGGCATAATATTCTGCCGAGTGAAAACCGATCCAGCGCGAACGGTCATCCGCATCCGCCCACCATTCGGTTTGCAGCAATTTTTCATAATGCAAATGGCGGTTGCCGATCACCCGTCCATCTGGCGTCACGATAAACAAGCCTTCGATTAAAGGGGAAAGATGCAGGTTCAAATATTCGATAAAACGGTTGAGTTCGAGATGTTGTTGATAATTTTGCGGCTCGATGACGATTTCCCGTGACGGAACGAGCAGGTAGGCCAGCGTATCACGTGCGATCGAATCCATCTCGCGCAAATGCGTATCGAGCAACAGTTTGAGCTGTTTCATTGCATATTTGTTGTAGTTGTCCAACTGATCGTTGACGATTTCAGCAGACTTGTGGTACGAAAGTAGTCCGAGCACGATCGTCGGAATGAGAGCGCACATGAACATCAGCAACATAAACTTGGCTTGGATGTTCAATTTAGGAAAAGGATACTTCATTCTTCTATTATAAAGGACCGCAGCCGTTCCTTTCCATTCGCTGTCTGTTCGGTCGTCCTTGTCAATTTGTTGGGTGCAACTTTTTTAAACTGTTTTTCGTCTTAGAAGATAAACGGAGCAGAAAGGAGTCGTGAAATGATGAAGCACAAACTGAAGTATTTGTTGGTGGGGCTGATCAGCGGGTGTGTGCTGATGTTTGCGGCCACCGCGTTGGCCGAACCGCTCAAGACGTATTTGCTCGTCCGTGCGGAATATTCGGTCTACGTAGAAGGGGAGGAATATGACCAGGAGGAACTTCCATTCCTCAACTATGAAGGGTTTACGTATGTTCCGTTGCGTGCGCTGGGTGAACTGATCGGTGCGGATGTACAGTGGAATAAAGAGAAGCGGGAAGTTCATATTCAGCCAGCTGGCGCCGACGATATAGATTCGCATCCGGCTTTTCGTCATATCGAAGTGAGAGGATCTGGCGGTCAATATATCGTTACCGGTGTGGCCAGAGTGTTTGAAGGAAATATGCGTTACGCGGTTTCCGACGGCCATAATTACCTCGTTGATGATTTTGTGACGCTCGAGATGGGCGCGCCTCATTGGTCCACTTTTGAGCTCAAGCTCGACATTCCGGAAGAATCGTTGCCGTATAATGGCACCTTGACGCTGGAACTGTTTGAAGAAAGCGCCAAGGACGGCTCCATCGTCAACCTGAGAATCATCCCGCTGGAACAATTTGTTCCGGAGCCAACCCAATAAAAATCCGCACAAAAAAATGCAAGGCCCGATCAGGGCCTTGTTTTGATTTCGAACCGGCTCAGCACTTTTTGTAACGGTGCGGGCAGCACGCGGATATCGTTTGCCGTCACTACCCCGGCCTTCCACAAAACAACGACATACACGGCGAGAACCGTACACGCGACAAATGCCGCATTAAAAGCAAATCCGAACTTCGTCACTCCGGAAAAAATCATCAAATTCGCATGATACAAACCGATCTCGACCAGGATCCCGATGATTGCAGCCGCTGAAGCCGCGCCAAGAACCGGCCACCAGTTCCGACCGAGTATGCGGTATTGCACCCGCTTCTTTAACAAGCGCAGATTCAGCCACATGGCGATAGCAAAACAGGCGATAGTGGATAACAGAATCCCGTAGATGCCGAAAACCGCTGCCAGCGCAAAGCTGCCCGCCAATTTGGCGGCGATGCCGACCATCGCGTTGGTCATGGGCAAAGTTGTTTTGCCGATGCCCATCAGGATCGCGCCGGACGTCGCCATCATGATCTGAAACATGGAGGCCAATGTCATCCACATGATCAGATCCGTACCTTGCAAATCCGGAAACAGAAAACCGTTCACAGGCCGGGCCGCCACCACCAGGATCAGAACGAGCGGCAAACCGGACAACACCGAAATGCGCAACGTTTGCGACGCTTTGGCTTCGACTTCGTTCATATCTCCCTTGGCAAAAGCAGAAGAGACGATCGGCACGATCGACATGCTTAAAGCTGTGGCCAAGATCGGGGGAATACCTGCGATCGGCTGTGCCTTGCCCCCGAGCAAGCCGAGCATTTCGGTAGCCCTCGTCAACCCGATATGCCCCTCGAGCAATGGGATGACCGTCGATGAATCGATCGCATGCACGAGCGGCACTGCCATGGAAAACACTGCGATCGGCACGGATAGCCTAAACAGGTTTTTATATATCGATAGCCAGCCTGCCTTTGAACCTTGAGCGGAATCCGGTCCAGATACCGGTGGGGAAACGGATGTACGCGCACTCTCCTTGCTCCGATTCAGTTTACGGCTGTAGACGAGCATGACGATAAATGCGGCCAGGCTGCCGAGCACACCGCCAAAGGAAGCCGCCGCAGCCGCTTCTTTAGTTCCGTACCCCATTTGCAAAATCATCCAGGCCAGCACGATCGCACCGCCGACGCGCACAAATTGTTCGTAAATTTGCGACATGGCGCCGGCGGTCATGTTTTGATGCCCTTGGAAATAGCCGCGCATAATCGCGATCGTCGGGAACACAAGCAGCGCTGGAGCCAGCGCGCGAATGGCCAGCGCCGAATCCGGATTGCCGATCGCCCGTGCGTAGGTCGGAGCGGCACCGAACAACAGGATCGTAATCACCATGCCCGCTGTTACCGAAAACGTCAATGCCGCCCGGTAGATCTCGCGCGCTTCCTGTTCCAGGCCCAATGCAAGCCGTTCGGAAATGAGTTTGCTTAGTGCGCTCGGAATTCCGGCAGTAGCCACGAGCAACAGCACCAGATAGATGTTGTTGGCGATCACAAATGCCGCCATGCCTTCATTGCCCAGCATATGTAGTAGCGGTATGCGGACGATCATGCCGAGAAAACGCGCAACAAAAGCCGCTAACGCAAGTATGAGCGTCCCTTTGATCAATGAATCTTTCGACAATCGCATTCCCTTCTTTTTTGCGAATTTATCAGTCTTTTGCGATGTTTTCCAGCGGCTTTACGTTTCCATAACGCGGCGTGGCTCCATGAGACGACGCTGCCCAACGCACGCCGTTGGCGATCACTTTCAGCACCTGTTCGTTATAATAGGTCGGGTAAGTTTCATGGCCGGGACGGAAATAAAAAATTTTTCCTTTTCCGCGACGGAACGTACAGCCGCTGCGGAACACTTCCCCTCCCTGAAACCAGCTGACAAAAACCAGTTCATCGGGAGCGGGAATATCAAAATGCTCGCCGTACATCTCCTCTTTTTCCAACTCGATATATTCCCCGATACCTGCTGCGATCGGGTGGGACGGATCCACAACCCATATCCGCTCCTTCTCGTCTGCTTCCCGCCATTTCAAATCGCATGTCGTTCCCATCAGCTTTTTAAAGATTTTCGAAAAATGGGCAGAATGTAATGCGATCAATCCCATTCCATCCAGCACCCGTCGATGCACGCGCTCGACGATCTCATCCCGCACCTGGTCATGGGCGATATGCCCCCACCAGATCAGCACGTCCGTATTATTGAGAACCTGCTCTGTCAGACCGTGTTCCGGCTCATCCAGCGTGGCTGTACGCACTTGCAAATCTTCAGCAGCGATACCTTTGGCGATCGCAGTATGAATGCCTTCCGGATAAACGGAACGAACCGTTTCACTTTTTTGTTCATGAACGTTCTCATTCCATACCGTCACTCTGATCATCGTACTCACTCTCCCTATTTTTGGTTCAATACTTTGTTTAAAATCACTTCGGCCACACCGTCTTCCTCGTTGCTTTTCGTAATCCAATCCGCCTCCTGCTTGACGGTTTCCTGGGCATTTTCCATAGCCACGCCGAGACCGGAGGCACGGATCATCTCCAGGTCGTTCAAGCTGTCACCTACGGTCACCGTTTCGTGCATGCCGATACCGAGCTGCTTGCATATTTCGCGCAACCCTTCCGCCTTGCTGACCCCTTTCGGATTCAACTCGATGTTATACGGATGGGAGTTGGTGATTTCAAAGGATCCCCATTGGGTTACCGTCTCGCGAATGGTTTTTAATTTGTCAGGCTCTTCTGTGTAAAAGCCAAATTTGAGCCAATCGGTACTTGTATTTTCCTCCCAGTTTTCACGATTGACAACACCTTCGACCGTATACGCCCAGTACCAGACATCGTTCTCCAGTGCGAGTTGTCGGAGCCTTAAAATGGTTTCATGTTCCATCAGGTGTCGTTTGTAAAGTTTCCCCGGCCCCAACCAAATTTCACTCCCGTTGACGGTAATCAGAGGAGACTGAAGATGAAGCTCGCGCACATATGGCATCGCGCTCATATATCCTCTGCCGGTTGCGAACATTACGATGATGCCTGCATCTACTGCGGCACGAATCGCTTCCTTGTTTCTAGACGAGATCCTTTTTTCTTCATCCAGCACTGTTCCGTCCATATCCAAGGCAATGAGCCTGTAACGACTCTTCATCTGAATGTTCCCTCCGTTATTTCCGTGATCCGACCGTTATTGGAATGATCCCTCCATTCAAAGCGATCTTTTGGACAAAGATCTGCCTAAGGACAAATGCCATTATTCCGCTTCCCTCACCCGGATCGTTTCACCGCTTGCCTGTTTCTTTTCGCTCCATTCCGAAGCGAGAAACTGCTCGTGCCAGAGCGAAAAAATATAGAGCGTCCACAGATGGCGGGAAAAATCAACTTTTCCATCACGGTGCAACTTGAACATCCGCTCTACATACGCGCTGTTGAAATATTGACGTGCAGACCCGGAGACGATCTGCTCCCGCACCTGATCGCCTTCCGCTTCGCATAACCAGCTTCGCAAAGGTACCGGGAAGCCGAGCTTGGGACGATGGAGAATGAAATCGGGGACGATTCCCTCCATTGCTTTGCGAAATACATATTTCGTCGTTCCTTCGGCAATGCGATACTTGGCCGGGATTTTGCGTGCGACCTCAAACAGCTCCTTATCCAAAAACGGAACGCGCAGCTCCAGTGAGTGCGCCATCGTCATTTTGTCCGCCTTGGCCAGAATGTCTCCCGGCATCCACAGATTGAGATCGATATGCTGCATGCGGGTGACGTCATCTAATCCTTCCGTTTCCCTGTAAAAAGTTTGGGCGAGCTGAAACGGGTCCGGAAGCATTGCCCCGTCCAGCCGTCCGCCCACGAACAATTCAGCTTTCATCTCTTCGCTGAAAATACGCGCATTGCCCAGGAATCTTCTTTCCAGCGGCGTGGTGGCGCGCAGCAAATAATTGCGTCCTTTCATACCGTCCGGTAAAAGGGCGGCAAGCCGGTGCAATCCTCTTTTTACAAAATCGGGCAGAACCGCGATCGGCCGCAAGGCGAGCGGCTCCCGATAAATCCGGTACCCGCCGAACAGTTCATCCGCGCCTTCACCGGACAGGACGACAGAGACATGTTCACGGGCAAGCGCAGCCACGTGATATAACGCAATCGCAGACGGATCAGCGACCGGCTCGTCCTGGTTCCATACCGCCTTCGGTACGGTCGCAAAATATTCTTCCTTGCTGATCACTTTGGCGTAATGTTCAGTACCAAGCGCCTTGGCAGTCTCCTGCGCCACCTCAGTTTCATTGATTTTGCCGGCAAAACCGACAGAAAACGTTTTGATCGGTTCAAAGCTGCGCATCAGGGCCGCAACGGCCGTTGAATCGATGCCGCTGGACAACAAACATCCGCGTTCAACGTCGCTATGTATGTGCTGTTTGACCGATTCTTTCAATGTTTCTCGCACCTGTTCGACGACGTCGGAGAACGGAATGTCCTGCGGTTCAAACACCGTTTCCCAGTAGCGCGAAATTTTTGCTTTTCCGTCTTTCTCCACCACGATCCGGTGCGCCGGAGGCAATTTGTAAATATGTTCAAACATCGTGGCCGGGTCCGGAGTATACTGGAACGTCAAATAATGAAACAATGACTCGGTGTTCAGTTGTGCATCGACCGTTCCCGAATGCAGAATGCTCTTGATTTCAGAGGCGAACACGAAACGTTTTCCGTCAAGGGCATAGTAAAACGGCTTGATTCCGAAATAATCGCGTGCGGCAAACAGCCGCTTTCGGTTGCAATCCCAGATCGCAAACGCGAACATGCCGCGCAGATGATGCACGCAATCATCACCGTATTCTTCATACAGATGGACGATCACTTCGGTGTCAGACTCCGTTTTGAACCGGTGTCCCCGTTGGATAAGATCTTCCCTTAGCGTCTTGTAGTTATAGATCTCACCATTAAATACGATCCAGATCGACTCATTCTCATTGCTGAGCGGCTGACCACCATCTTCGAGGTCGATGATGGACAGGCGGCGAAAACCAAGCCCGATCTGTTTTTCTATCCAGATTCCACTATCGTCGGGACCGCGATGCTCCATGGAGCGCGTCATGTTTTCCAACACGGCCAGCGACGGTTTCTGCTCATCAAAATACATTAATCCAGCTATGCCGCACATCCAGGCCCAATCCTTTCAACTTGATCTGCATGTTATTTGATCTTCTGATTTTCATTTTGGCCATCTATCAATATTTCAAGTATATCACATCTCATTCTTTCCCTGAAACACAAGCGGCACAGACATCTCCAACAAAAAAAGCCGCAAGCTTGCGGCTTTAAAATGGTTGGAATGGTTATGATGAAAGAGTTTATAGTTCATCGGAAGTCACATCTAAACCGTTACAGCCATACGCTTGGCCAACCGTTTGCGGCGGCCCATCAGACCATGTTTCGGTGAAAAGAGGAAAGCGAGCACAAACAATACTCCCGCCACTGCGACCATACAGCCGGCGATGGAAGCATCAAGCCAGTAGGCGACATAATAACCGAGCACAGTGCTCAATACACCAATGAAGGCGCTCAACAGAATCATGACATGCAGCCGGTCCGTCAAAAGATACGCAGTTGCCGGCGGAACAACGAGCAGACCGACGACGAGAATCGCACCGACGCTCTCAAACGACGCGACGGTCGTCACGGAAACAAGCCCCATCAGCACGTAATGGAAAAAGGCGACGGGAATACCGAGCGCAGCGGCAAGCGCCGGATCGAACGAACATAATTTGAATTGTTTGTAAAACAAGGTGATGATGGTCGCCACGAGCAAGAAGCAAAGAAGCAATCCCCAGAACGCCCGCGGACCGATATCAACCGATCCGACGATGAGGCGATCGAAAGGTACAAACGCAATTTCCCCGAACAGTACGCAATCCAAATCAAGGTCAATCTGTCGTGTATAGAGGCTGACAAGAATCACACCGACCGAAAACAATGCCGTAAAGACGACCCCGATGGAAGCGTCCGAAGGGATGCCGCTGTTTTGAAACCACTGGATAAGAAAAACCGTCACCAGCCCGATCAGGGCGGCTCCGAACAGCATCACGAGCGAATCGCGGCTGCCGCTTAGAAGATAGGCGATCACAATGCCCGGGAGGATGGCGTGGCTGATCGCATCCCCGACCATCGCCAGACGCCTCAGCACAAGAAAACAGCCGAGAATGCCACATGAAATGGCCACTAACGATCCGGTCAACATGATCCACCATCCGCTCATTTTTCAGCCACCTCCCCGGACAAAGGCGCGCTCCTGTTCCAAATGGTCGCTAGCAACGAGCAGCATGCGCGCCTTCCTTCTCGACAACCATTTTCCGACGAGCCCCCGTTTGGGGGACAAAATAAGCGACAGGGCAAACAGAAATGTAGCCGACAACACGGTCAGCGGTCCTGTTGGCAGGTGATGGGCCAGCGTGCTCAGGATCGTGCCGGAAAAACCGCTGAATGCTCCGATCGCTCCGGCGATCACCACCATGTGGCCGAGATGATCCGTCCAATATCTGGCAGTCACTGCCGGAATGATCAAAAGAGCCGCCATCAGGACGACCCCCACTGCCTGAATACCGACGATCACGGCAATCACGATCAAAAACATCAGGAATTGTTCCAGTGCAGCCACCGGCAGCCCGATCCCCTTGGCGAATTCCGGATCAAAGCTGATCAATTTGAACTCTTTAAAAAACAGCGCGCACGCTGCGATCAAAATGAGGGCAACGGTCGCCAGCAAATAGACATCACTCATCGTCATTGCCGCTGCCTGCCCGAACAAAAACGTATCCAGACCGCTCTGATTGCCGCGTACATGGTGCTGGATATGCGTTAGCAACACCACCCCGACGCTGAAAAAAACAGAAAGCGACATCGCCAGCGCCGCATCTTGCTTGATGCGGGAATGACGGGTGATAAAGCCGATGCCAAACGTGGCGAGCATGCCGGCGATCGCCGCTCCGATCATAAACCAAAGCATCGAGCGGGTTCCCGTCAGCATGAACGCGATACATATGCCGGGCAATGCCGCATGTGCAAGCACGTCTCCCATCAGGCTCTGTTTGCGCAAAAATGCGAAGCTGCCAAGCACCCCTCCGCTCAGTCCGAGCAGCAGGCTGGCCATGACGACCCAGCGCACGTTCGGATCGTACAACAACATCTCGATCATCGATCTCACCTCAGTGATTAAAAAGGACCTTAATTCGTTAGCAGGGACATTTTTCCTTCCTGTTCCAGGATGGTCAAGCGTCCACCGTACGTTTTTTTAAGCAACGATGGCGTAAATACTTCATCGGTCGGACCGAATGCATGCAAGCGTACATTAAGCAGCATCGTCCAGTCGAAATATTCTTTCACCGTGGACAGATCATGATGGACGACAAGAACCGTCTTTCCTTGCCGTTTCAAGTCATTGAGCAAGGTGATAATCGCCTTTTCCGTCGCAGCGTCTACACCGACGAAAGGTTCATCCATAAAATAGATGCGTGCATCCTGGACGAGTGCGCGCGCGAGAAAAACCCGCTGCTGCTGTCCCCCGGACAGTTGACTGATCTGGCGATCGCTATAGGCTTCCATCCCGACCATGCGCAAACTTTCCAGCGCCAGGCGGCGCTCCTCTTTACCGGGGCGCCTGAACCAGCCCAAATGGCCGTAGCGCCCCATCATGACCACATCCAGCGCATTCGTCGGAAAATCCCAATCCACCGACTCCCGCTGCGGTACGTATCCGATTCTCTTTTGCACCCGCTTGTAAGGCTGACCCCAAAACGTCACTTCCCCTTTTAGACGCGGTACAAGTTCCAGAACTGACTTGATCAGCGTCGATTTTCCTGCCCCGTTCGGACCGACAATACCGATCAGTTTGCCCTCAGGGACTTCAAATGATATGTGCTCCAATACCGGTTTGTCGTGATAGGATACCGATAAATCCGTCACTTTGAGCGGTGCCTTGCTTTGTATCATTTGCCTTACGCCTCCCTTACTTGAGTGCGTCTACGATCGTATTCACATTGTGGCGCACCATGCCGACATATGTGCCTTCCGGTGTGCCGGGTGATCCCATCGAGTCGGAAAACAGTTCGCCCCCGATCTTTACTTCATGTCCCAATGAACGCGCCCCTTCCTGAACCGCGCGGATGTTGTTGTCGCTGACGCTGGACTCAACGAAGATGGCACCGATCCCTTTTTCGATCAGAAAATCGCGCAGTTCGGTCACATCGCGCATACCGGCCTCCGAGGCTGTGCTGATCCCTTGCAGTCCGACCACCTCGATGTCATACGCTCTCCCGAAATAGCCAAAGGCGTCATGGGCCGTGACCAAATATCGCCTATCTTTCGGAATTTCAGCTATTCTTTCTTTGGCAAATTCATGCAAGCCGTCCAGCTCCTGCAGATAACGCTCGGCATTTTCACGATATATGTCGGCATGATCCGGGTCAAAGGCTGCCAGCTCATCACGGATGACTTCCACCACTTCCATCCACAACGTAACGTCAAACCAGACATGGGGATCGTACTGCTCCCCTTGCTCCAAATCACCTTCCAGCAACTTGGATGGATCGATTCTTTCTGCGACAGCAACAACCGGCTTGATGCCATTCATCGAGGAAAGAACTTCTCCCATTTGCGCTTCCAGATAAAGGCCGTTATAAAAAATGACGTCCGCCTGTTCCAGCCGCTGGATATCCCCTTGCGTCGGTTTATATACGTGAGGATCGACATCTTCTTTCATCAAACCGGTTACGTCAACGCGATCCCCGCCGACGACGCGCACCGTATCGGCAATCATTCCGGTCGTGACAGTCACTTTCACCTTATCGTTGTCCCCGAGTTCCTGCGTACCCTTCGTGTTGGAGCAGGCTGCCGCCATCATCGTCATGATCGTTATAAAAAGGAGCGCAAGTATTAAGCGCTGTATCGCTTTCATCCGATTACGCCTCCACTTACTTTATATTCCGTTTTCAAGAAAAGTTGCATCAATCATCAAATGTTGGTCTAGTCCTTATATTTTTCCCTAGGGATTCTTTTTTAATTATATACAAAAATGTTTCTCTAGGGCAACATTTATTTTAAAAAAAATGGCTCCCCCTTGCCCCTGGCTGTTTCGCCAAGGGTGGGGTCGCCTTGAATTCATTCGTCAACCAAACCGATTTTGGCATCGTACGCATCAAAAATTTTACGGGCGATCGGCGCTGCGCCATAAGCCCCGAAGCCGCCGTTCGGAACAATGACTACGACGGCCAGCTTCGGTTTGTCCGCCGGCGCGTAAGCGATGAAAACGGCGTTGTTCAGACGTTTGCCTGCCACGTCCTGTTCCGATGTTCCTGTTTTGGCCGCTACCTTATGCGGAAATCCTTCGAAGCCCTGCATCCTCACCTGTTCCATTCCGCGCTGAACGATATCCCAGTATTCGTCCGGGAAATCCACTTCGTCCAGCACTTCAGGTTCCATTTTCATCACGGTTTTTCCGTCATAGGTCGTGATCCGATCGACAAACTGCGGCTTCAGGCGCTTGCCCCGGTTGGCCAACATCGTCGTGTATTGCGCCAGTTGCAAGGCGGTATAGCGTCCTCCTTGACCGAATGAAGCCTGCACGAGCGCCGCCTGTACGCTCCCCATGCTTTCTATATCCATATAATCCTTGACACCGCGTATTTCGTTCGGCAAGCCGCTTCCTGTCGATACACCGAGCCCGAACGCTTCCATGTAGCTGTCCCAAATTTCCAGCGCCCGGTTGGCATCACCGTTGCGAAACTCCCGCATAAAGAGCGCATTTCCAACCAACTCCGCCATGAAGGTGTTAGAAGATACAGCAATGGCCCGCGTTGCATCCATGCGGCCTGCCGGAACACCGGTCGCATTGCGCACACGTCCGTCCCGCCCGTAATAATAGGTGGCCGGCGTATTGTAAACGGCATAGGGAGAAATGAGGCCTTCATTTAAGCCAACGAGAATCGTCAGCGGCTTGACCGTGGAACCGAGCGGCACCAGTGAGGTGGGGCGCCGTTTTCGTTCTTCGTAGTCGCGGAAATTGGCCAGCGCTTCGCTGATCGTACCGTTTTTCAGCAAGTATTCATTTTCCATGTAGTCTTTGCTGCTGATCCATCTGCCGCCCTGCCAAATTTTCGGGTCATAATCCGGGATGCTGGCCATGGCCACCACATTTCCGGTGTCGACTTCCATCGCCACTGCGTAGCCGGAAATCGCCTCCGATCCCATCGAATAATACGTATGGCGTCTGGCCTCATCACTTTGCAAAAACTCAAGATGTTCGATAATGGCTTGTTGCGTTGCGATCTGTACGTCCTTGTCCAGCGTCAGATACAGGTCGTTTCCTTTGACCGGGTACTCCATCGTAACGGGACCGATGATGCGGCCGCGTGCGTCTACCGGATAGCTTTTGGACCCGTTCTGACCGCGCAGTTGTTCCTGGTACATAAATTCAAGACCGTCGTAACCGACCGATTCGTGATCCAGATAGATCTCCCGGTTCTCCGGCGTTGTATAAAAACTGAGGTAACTTGAACCGCCGGATTCTTCAACCCTTCCAACCGCAGTACTGTACGGGCGCAAATATCCGATCAGCTGAACGGCGACACGGTCCTCGTCGTAATTGCGGATGCTTTCTTCCACCACTTCAAAACCGGGAAAAAGATCGCCGTGCTCCATCAAATAGGCGACTTCTTTGTTGGTCAAACCGGACTTGACCCGCCTCGGTTCGAAAGCATATCCGAAAATGTTCACTTCGTTGCCATGGATATCCACCCCGGCATCCATGTTTTTCAGGATGTCTTCAGCGGTCATCGGCTCCTTGCCGTCCCCATACTTTTCGAAAATTTCGGCGAGCTTGTACGCAGTTTCCACCAGTTCTTCGGGACTGCGATTCGATTCCAGCCGGTAATAAAGCGATTGGGTTGAAGTCGAATAGGCGATCGCCGACCCTTTGCGGTCATAGATGTTGCCGCGGATCGGCGCCACCGGCAATGTGCGGGTATACGTTTGCCCGATCTGTTCGCTCAGTTCCCTGCCCTCGACAAACTGCATGAAAGCCAGACGGACAATCAAAACGGAAAAGAGCAGGAATACCGTAAAAAAGAAGATATTCAGCCGAAATGCAAAGCTGCGCTTGCGTCCCGATTCTTGCTGCTCTCTTTCTTCCAACAAATCGTTCATGTCCATTACCGACCTTTAACTTCTGTTATGTACCTGTCCAAGAACGGATTTTTCTTGATCGTAAACGATTGTTCCCGATACGAGATGGTCACTTCATCCGAATCGTTGCTGCCCTCAAGCTTAATCGAACCACTCGTGATCGTAAAACGGCCGTTCGCATCTTCCACATATTCCGCATTGCTGATTTCAGAGGACAACAGATCAAAGATTTCCTCTTGCGTGTACTCCAAAATTTTCCCGCTTACATCTTTGATAGCATCCGTGTAATTGGCGCCGTAAAACAAGAGTGCGGCGACAATGGCGATCACGATCAGCCATTTTACAATCGTCTTGACCACTTTGATGACGATGACAAGAGCGATGATGGCCACCAAGATGACAAACCAGCGGTCAATGACGAAATCGAGCCAATGTTCCCATTGCGTCATGTCTGTCCCCCCTTCTCATCTTTTCTGCCCATCCGTTATCCGCTTCATACTCAGTTATAACTTAGCATGGGCGAGCGTACAAGTAGTAATGACGGTTACAGCACTATGACTTACGGAGGTCGTGAACCATGAAAACCGCTGTATGGATTTATCTGTTTCTGTTCGTCGCCTTTTTTGACTTACACGCTCAGTTTCCGATGCTGTCCCCGTTCGCCCTATCGCTCGGAGCGGCCCCGTCATTCATTGGTCTCATCATGGGAATCTATTCGATTACCCATATCCCCGGCAATCTGATCGCCGGCTACGGGATCGATCGCTATGGAAGCAAACTGTTTATCGCGATAAGCTTGATCGCTGCTGGAGCATTGCTTTTGTGGCAATCGCAGGTGACCAACCCGTGGCAATTGCTCGTGATCCGCTCGATCAGCGGATTTATACTCGCTTTTTTATCTCCCGCCTGTTCGGCGCTTTTGGCCGGACTTGCCAAAAACTTGATCCAGCAAGGTCAACTGATGTCCGGAAAAGGTCTGGTGCAAACGCTGGCCTCGGTCGTTTCACCGGCCGTCGGCGCACTTCTCGTTGCTAAGATCGGATTTCAATCTTCGTTTATCCTGCTCGGCATAGTGTTGATCGCCATCGGGTTAGCCGCCTGCTTTTTTATCCAAGATCTGCCCCGGGTCCAGTTGGAAAAATCGGTCGTTGAAATGCCGAAATCTTCATTCTTTGCATCAATTCCCTGGACCTTTTATTCAATCCCGCTCGCTTTGTCCTGTTCACAAGGGATTTTATTTTTCGAATTGCCGCTTATCCCCGAGCAATCGATCATGACCTCCGGTTTGCTGTTTTCCATCGTCAGCATCGGAGCTCTTTGCACGCTCAGCTTGCTGTTTCTGAACCGGTATTCCCCGGCGCTTCGCAATATCATCGGCATCTTCGCATTGGCTCTGATCTTCTATGCCATGGCTGTCCGTTGGCCACTGCCATTTGTCGTGTATCTGTTTTTGATCGGAGCGTGCAAAGGTCTTTTATATCCGGCAATCGCTACCTTCCTGACCTCGATCAGCAAACAAGGCGAATACGGTAAAGTGTTCTCGATGCTCTCGATTTCTTACTCCGTAGGAGCTTTTCTGGGACCGGTTCTGGCCGGCAACTTTCGAGAGATCCTCTCTCCGTATTATATCGCTTTTCTTGTATTGATGTTGTCATCCACTCTATTTCCCTATGGCCGATTTGCAGTACTCCCCTTATTTAAACGAGAACAGAGGGGATAAAGTTTCACCTTGTTCACCTTGAGAAATGCCTCGGTTCGTGACATAATTTTAAAAAAGAAACAACATGACCGGGGTGAGGCAAGCATGGAGTACGCGATCATCGTTGAGGGAAAAAACGACCGCTCGCGCTTGCGCAAGCTCCTTTCTGAAGAGGTCGCTATTTTGTGCACGTACGGAACACCCAGTGAGGAAACGATTGAACGCTTGAAACGGGAAGTGGGATCGCGCCATGTGTTCATTTTCACCGACAACGATCCGCCCGGACGTAGAATCAGGGCGATGCTTGCTGAGGTATTCCCCGATGCCGAGCAAATGTATACAAAAAGGGGATATGCCGGTGTCGAAGGAACGCCTGAAGAACATTTGATTCAGCAGTTGGAAAAAATGGAACTGAATGAATATATCCGTTATCCTCAACAAGACGAATATATCCGCTACCCGCAATATTGAGGCGGGCAGCGGATATATTTGATTACATCAATGCTTTCATATCCTTGACGATATCCTCCGGCATCGTATCGAGAGGATCGACAGGGTAATATTTGCGAATGTACCCGTCTTTATCTATGAGGAAGAAGATGTTGGAATGTGCGAAGGTTCCATCTTCCTTTTCCTGAATCATGACCCCATAATCGTAGGCCAGATCATGGGTGTACTGTTTTTCTCCGCGCAAAAAGTACCAGCCGTTATGGTCGGCGTTATAATAACCGGAAAATTCAAGCAACCGCTCGCGCGTATCGCGCTCCGGATCAAACGTGATCGACATCAGCTGTGCTCGCTCGCCGAAGTCCCCGCTTTCTTTCAGCAAATTTTGCACTTCTGCGAGAATCTGTGTGGAAGGCGGGCACACATCCGGACAATGGGAGAAATAAAAGTATACGAGTCTGACTTTTCCGTTGGTTCCGGAAAGGCTCACCGTGCTTCCATCCACATGTTCCAGTTCGAAATCAGGAGCTTCCTCTTTGAGCGCAAACTCCGCCGTTTTGCCACCGCCTGCAATTTTTGCCGACAACAACGCCACTCCGGCAACGACAACGATCAATAACAAGATCAATTTAAATCCATGTTTGCTGATGAATTTTTCCATCCGCACTTGTCCCCCCATCCATTGATGGAACTCAGGTTTACTATCAGCCCAATTTGATGGTGTCCAGAACCATCACAATACATACGATCATCAAGTAATTGATCGAATAAATGAAATTTTGCCGCGCCCACTTCTTTTCGTCAGGGGCAAAAAGACCGTACAGGCAAAGAATAAACCAGAACGTGCTCAACAGCACAGAAACGATCAGAAAGATTTTCCCGGTCAGCCCGTACGTATAAAAGAGGATCGAGACCGGAATCAGGAGGAACACATACGGTATCGTCTGTATCTTCGTCCGTTTGACTCCTTTGACGACCGGAAGCAGCGGGAAACCCGCGTTGATATAGTCCTCTCTTCTCATGATCCCCAGGGACCAAAAATGGGGCGGTTGCCACAAAAACAGAAGAGCGAAAAGCAGAAGAGCTCCGATGTCAAACGTCCCGGTAACGGCGCAGTAACCGATAACAGGCGGCATCGAACCCGAAATTCCGCCTACCGAAGTGCTCCAAGTCGACTTCCGTTTTAACCAGAGTGTATAGACGACCACATAAACAAACATGCCGATCAGTGCCAGCACTACGGTGATCGTATTGATCAAATAGAACAGGATCAGGCCGGTTGCGCCGAGAATCGTTGCATACCAAAAGACGACAGAAGGCTGAATTCTGCCGGCAGGCAAAGCGCGCTCCTGTGTGCGCTGCATTTTTTTGTCCATGTCACGGTCAAAATAGTTGTTAAATACGCAGGAGGAAGCCATCACAAGCATGGTGGCGACCAATGTGGCAATCAGAAGCAACCAGTCCACCTGCCATTTGGATGCTAACCAAAAGCCGCCGAACGTAGCGAGCAGATTGGAACGGATGATCCCCGGCTTGGTCAGCTGTATGAAATCACGCCAACTGGCCTTGTGGACAGTTTCCACACTGGTTGCGCCTTGCTTTGCGGTCGACGCCTCCAGGTTTACATGTTTGTTCAAGATGATTTCCCCCTATAATCATCAAAAAAAGAAATCGAGATGCTTGTATCGAATCTCCTATTACGATCATAACAACATACATGATAATTTACAATGAAACCCGTGAGAATTCATAATATTGTCGGAAACGTGACGGGCCTGTCACGTCTTGTCAGACCCGCAACGTATCCCGCGCCAGCATGACAAAATCGGCAAAGTCCAACATCGTGATTTGGGGTTTTTCGAATGCGAACATGCAGAGGGAAAGAATATGCGCGTCATCGAGAAAAGATTGGTAAAAATAGGCGTGTGGCTGGCCGGATTTCAGTTCCGCCATCGCTGTATCGTCGGCGAGCCGTTTTCCCGCTGCGACCTCAAATGCATCCAGCGGAATGGACAACCCCTCCCCGATCGCTTTCACATAACTTTCTTTCAATGTCCACACTTGAAAAAAATATTGAAGTTGTTCCGCATCTGTCGGCTTGTCTAGCAACGCCGCATATTCACCCGGGGCAAAGTAACGTTGCGCGATCGTTAGATCGAGCGGACGAATCTGCTCCACATCTATGCCAACCCCCTGGTCTGCAAAAGCGCATACGACCCAATCACCGGCATGTGAAACATTGAAATCGTAACCATCCGGTTCCAGCAGTAACGGACGCCCAAATGGATTTTTCCCGAAAACAAGACGCTTGTTCACCACCTGAAGCCGGCGACAGATCGCCACTCTCGCCAGCGCTTCTCCAAGCACTGTCCGGAGGGCATCAACCGAATGGGCATAGCGGACCGCTGCTCTCTTCCGACTATCAGAAACATAGGGTAATAAAGGCTCATAATCGATTTTTCCCGTATTACGCCGAATGCAAACCGCGTATATATCCATCATGGGGAAAGTAACCTTCCTTCTTTTTTAAAGCAAATGTTTTCATCCGCTTTACAATATTTCCATTATAAGATGGGATCCATGAAAAGAATGTAGAATGCTGTCGAAAAAGAGAAGTTCAGGCATGGAGTTCCAAAATGAGGTGCAGGAATGTAGAAATGAAGACGAACGGGACGAGGGCGAAAGACCATACAATAAGATGTGAACATATAAGAGGAGGATGCCCCCGCCTATGGCAGTCATACAAGCAAATTCGGAAGACATAAAATTGTTAGCGAGACTGATGCGGGCGGAAGCCGAAGAAGACGGAGAACTCGGGATGCTGATGGTCGGTAATGTCGGCGTGAACCGTATTCTTGCCAATTGCCTTGATTTTATCGGAATCCGCACCATCAGGGATATGGTCTTTCAAAGTCCGGGAGGATTCGAGGCGACGCAGAAAGGTTATTTTTATCAGCGGGCACGTGAATCGGACATTCGCCTTGCACGGAGAGCGATCGCCGGTGAACGCCACGATCCCGCTACGAACGCACTCTGGTTTTTTCGTCCAACGGATGTCTGTCCGGCCCAGTGGTACGGTCAATGGAATACGGGCAGATACAAGTCCCATTGCTTCTTTGCGCCAACACCCGCAGATTGTCCAAGAGTGTATAGTTTTTAAACGATAAGTTCAGAAACGATAGTCGAGAAGGGAGAGAATTGGGCAGTATGAATTATTGTAACGCATCGTCCTGGCCAGGATCGTGGATGCGGCAATTTCAACCGGCAAGCGGAAGCACGTTGCCTCCGGCCGCCGGGTATGGCCAGATGGGCATGACCGCTCCACAATATCCGTTCACCCCACCTCCACGTCAGGAATCTTATGTGGAGAACATCCTTCGGCTCAATCTGGGAAAAATAGCGACCATCTACATGACTTTTGAAAATAACCGCGAATGGAATGCGAAAGTGTTCAGAGGACGGTTGGAAGCAGCAGGACGAGATCATATCATTATCAGCGATCCGGAAACGGGCAGGAGATATTTGTTGCTTATGATTTATCTGGATTACATTACATTTGATGAACCGTTAAACTACGAGTATCCGTTCGTCGATGTGCCTGCCGGATCGTAAAAAAATGGGTATGGTCGGCCGGAAGTTGGTCAAAATGTAAACATACACCATCATCGCAGCATGGGAGGAACGATCTTTGGATACCGGTACCCATTTTGTCACCGGACTCGCTCTGGCCGGTCTTGCCCACCTTGATCCCGCTGTAACAGCCGACATGAAAGTGACGGCTGCTGTATTGATCGGAACGGCTGCCGGATCACAGGCACCGGATCTGGACGGCCTACTGCGATTGAAAGGAAACAGCGCCTATATTCGACATCATCGCGGACCGACCCATTCGCTGCCAGCGATCGTTGGCTGGACCGTCGCCATCACGGCTTTGCTTCGGCTTCTGTTTGGTGAACTCCCCCTGTTCACGATCGCTTTATGGACCGGAATCGCTGTGAGCGTCCATGTTTTCCAGGACCTGTTCAACTCGTACGGAACGAAAGTGCTATGGCCTTTTTCACACAAATGGGTCGCATGGAATGTGATCCATATCTTTGATCCCTTTATTTTCATTTCACAGTTCGTCGCCATTGCCATGTGGCTGCTTCAGTGGGCCGAACCGGTGCTTATTTTTCCGGTATTGTACAGCTTGCTGGCGGTTTATTACACCTGGAGATGTATCGAGCGTTTCAGGGTGCGAAAAAGCTTGGTACACCAAGATCGACTTTACAGAGCGAAAGACCATGACCTGATTATTCCTACCGTACATCCCTTTCATTGGAATGTGGTCAGAATGCGGGGAGACGAATTTTTGCTCGGAGAATGGAAAAATGGCCGTCTCACCTGGATCGACCATCTGGTCAAAGCTCGCCACCCGGCGATCGACGCTTCCATCCGTCATCCGGACATTGCTGCGCTGTTGTCACACAGTTCGTACGTATGTCCGGAATTGAGGACACATCGCTGGGGTTATGAAGTTCGCTGGCTCGATGTGCGTTACCGGCATCGCAAACATTATCCGTTCGTCGGCGTCCTGCTTCTGGATCACAATTTGGAGCCGCTCGACGCCTATGTCGGCTGGCTGAGTCACACGAAACTGGAGAAAAAGTTGCGCGTCGATTCCTACGGCTAAGCCGACGACAAAAAAACTCAAGGGTGCATGCACCCTTGAGTTTTTAATTTTGGGTCACTATACTGAAAATATATGGATCAACGAGTTAGAATTGACCGCCCGCCAGCTGTTGTTGTGCAATTTGCACCAGACGACGAGTAATATGTCCACCGATCGCACCGGTGTCGCGAGTGGCCATGTAGCCGTAATAACCGTCTTGCGGAATTTGAATGCCCAGCTCTTGCGCTACTTCATACTTCAGTTGTTCCAGCGCTTGACTTGCTTGAGGCACAACCAAACTGTTGCTGCTGCGAGATTGACCTCTTGCCATTCAAAAAGCACTCCTTTCAATCTGCAAAGTTGTCTGGGTTGCAAGCTTGCAAAAATAGTATGTTACTTCGCAAAATTTCTATACATCATCGCGCAAACTTTTTGGAGGTGCGCCCTTTGAGCAAGTCACTGTCCCTTTTGTTTGCAATCGCTAGCGTCCTGATGCTTGTGTTCACCGGTCTGGCGCTCGGATTCGGGCGTCCGAGACTCGCTTTTCTCTGCGTCATCCTGTTTGTTGTCATATGCGGGATCGGCTTCATGCTCAAAGCCCTCTTTTCCCGCCAAAGTCAGAATACACTTACAAAGAAGACGGAATGACAAATCCCATCCGCTTTTTGACTTCTGTCAATGTTTTCTCCGCTACGGCCTCCGCTTTTTCGGCCCCTTCACGCAAAATGCGCTTGAGCTCACCGGAAGCGCGAATCTCCTTGTATCTTTCCTGGATCGGCTTCAGTGTGTTCACCACATGTTCCGCCAAGTCTTTCTTGAAATCGCCATATCCTTTTCCTTCATATTCACGTTCGATCTCTTCCAGACTCATACCGGAACAATGCGCATATATGCTCATCAGATTGCTGATTTCCGGCTTTTCCGTTTTATCATAACGGATGACCGTATCCGAATCGGTCGTCGCACGCCGTATTTTCTTCCGGATGACATCCGGTTCATCCAGCATGGCAATATAGCTGTTCGGATTCGGATTGCTTTTGCTCATTTTTTTGGAGGCATCGTCAAGGCTCATGATGCGAGCGCCGATCTCCGGAATGTATGGTTCAGGAAGTTTCAAATATTCCCCGTAGCGTCTGTTAAAGCGCTCGGCCAAATCGCGAGTCAATTCCAGATGCTGTTTCTGGTCGTCCCCGACGGGAACCCGATCTGCCTGGTAAAGCAGAATATCCGCCGCCATCAATGCCGGATAGACAAACAGGCCGGCGCCGATTGACTCCTGACCCGCCGATTTTTCTTTGTATTGCGTCATCCGTTCCAGCTCACCCATATATGCGAGCGTCGTCATCAGCCATCCCATCTGCGCATGAGCGCTCACGTGCGACTGCAAAAATACGGCTGCCTTATCGGGATCGATGCCGCTGGCGATAAAAAGTGCCGCAACCGACTCCGTCTGTTCTTTCAAGTCTTCGGGTTTTTGCGGAACGGTAATGGCATGCAGATCCACGATCATGAAGTAACATTCGTCGGTATCCTGCAGTTTCACAAAGTTTTGCAAAGCTCCGATATAGTTTCCCAGCGTCAATTTTCCACTCGGCTGTATACCAGACAAGACTCTGGCCATGATGAACCCTCCCTAGAATATTTTGATCTTTTCATTTGATTTTAGCCCAAACAAAAAAGGTTCTTCTGTCCCAAGGGACGAAGAACCGTGGTGCCACCCTCATTCGTCTCGCTGCCAGCAACATACCGCGTTTACTGGCAACGAAACCTCGCCATCCGTAACGTGGATCGGTTTCGGCTGAGCCCATTTGGAGCTGCAGCATGCTGTCAACCCTTCGCTCCGGTGCATGCCATCGCCTGCATCCAGCGAGGTTGAAAAGGGGCCCATTCGAAACGGTTCGCCGTACCGGCTCGCAGCCACCGCCGGCTCTCTGTAAACGGCATAACACGCCCTACTTGTTCCCTTTTTCAGCATGTGGATATTCGGTTGTTCAGATATTATACCGATCCGCATCAAAATGTCAATAGCAAAGCGATATGAGGGTTGGTTAAAATTACCTGACTCCAAAATGGAGTAGAAGTTTAAAAAGTGAAAAGAATAGATAGCGGAGGTGATACGAATGGCAAGCGGACAAAGTCGTTCCAGCAATTCTCTGGTCGTTCCCCAAGCCAACGCTGCCCTGCAACAAATGAAATATGAAGTTGCACAAGAATTGGGCATCCAAATCCCTCAGGACGGATACATGGGGTATATGGCTACACGGGATACCGGAGCTATCGGAGGCCATATCACCCGCCGTCTGGTGCAAATGGCCGAACAGCAATTGGCGGGGCAGACACAAATGCGCTGACCCTACTAAAAATACCGCTCCTGCCTTATGGACAGTGAGCGGTCATTTTTAGTTGCGGGTACGTCCCTGCAACAGATTGGCCATATTATAATTCGATTCAAACTGGACGCTCGTATGTAATACTCCTTTTTTCAATGCAAAATCAAACTGGATTTCCCCATGCGTCCAATTTTTTTTGTGTTCCAGAGCGCGAATCGCCATTTTACGAAAAGCATAGCGCTGTTGTTCGTTCAAACCTTTCTGCTTTTTTACCTCTTCGGCCGAGCTGGTATCGAGCGGTTCATGCCGCACGCCGAATTTTCCGATCATGTCATTGCGAATCTGAATGAAAACGCAGCCGGAACTCATGTGTGCCAACTCATCGCTGATTTCCCGAAAGACCAGGTCAAGCTGGCGCGCCAATGAAAGCTGTTGATCCGTTAGCACCGAACACCCACCTCCTCCTGTATCTATGTTCCCATTCCAAAAGATCTAACGAAAAGCTCGCACATTGCTTCTATCAGTCATTATTATAGGTGGAAGAGGTTCCTTTTACAACATTTATTTACATAATCCGTTAGTTTTCCCGTTAATTCACTTTATTTTGTCATTCTTTTCTCCCTTTTTCTTTGCAAATATGAGCGATGATAGTATGATATAATTAAACAAGTAGTGCGAATAGATCAGGAATGGAGTGTGAACAATTTGGCAGAATGGTTGGACCGATTTTCTTTTGCACAAAAGCTGAGGGCCGGTTTTTTTACGGTCATAGGGCTCTTTTCCCTCATCATTTTACTAATCGCTCTGACGAGTGATTTCCATCTATTGATCGCACTGATTCTTATTGCTGTCCTGATCGGAATTTCCATTCCGTTTATTTCCTTTTTGGAAAGAACGCTTACATCTTCTTTCCAAACCATCTCCCGCGTCGCGCTTGATATTTCCAAGGGCGATTTCACCCATCGCATGGAGGTCGACTCCAAAGACGCGCTGGGAGAAGTCGGCGATGCGTTCAACAAAATGATTGAAAGACTGCGCGAAATTTTGAATGAAACATCGACGCTGTCCAAACTCGTATCTGAATCCAGTCGCAATATGTATTACAAAAACCAAAGCATGAAAGAAGTGATCGCGCAAGTTACCCAATCCACCAATGAGCTGGCTATCGGTGCCAATGAAATTACCGAAAACGTATCGAACATATCGACTTCGATTAAAGAAATTGAGGGAAAAGTAAGTACATACGCTGAATCAACGCGGGAGATGAATAAACGCTCGGAACAGATGCTCGAACTGGTTGAAGCCGGGCTGAAGGCGGTCGAAAGCCAAAGTTCCGGGATGAAAAACAATGTGGAGGCGGCCAAAGCGGTGACGGTAACCGTTAACGAACTGGCCAAGCAAGCGGAAGGAATCTCAAAAATCACCCGGACGATCTCCGAAATCGCTGAACAGACCAACCTGCTTTCACTCAACGCTTCCATTGAGGCGGCCAGAGCCGGCGAACACGGGCGCGGTTTTGCTGTCGTTGCCCAGGAAGTCCGCGAACTGGCTGTCGAATCATCCGAATCCGCAAAAGAAGTATTCGCACTCGTCAAAAATATCGAGCTGGGCATCGAAAATGCGCTCAGACACATTCGCCGCAATGAAGAGATCGTCGCATTGCAAAATCAGTACATTGAAGAAACGAACAGAGTGTTTACCGAAATTGTAAACAGCATTCGTTTTATTACCGATCAAATTCGTGATTTTGCGGCCCAAAGTGAACAGATGCTGGAAAATGCCCGCAGCATTTCAAGCGCAATGGAAAACATTTCGGCCATCACTCAGCAAGCTGCGGCCGGTACGGAAGAAGTATCGGCCTCGATGAACGAACAGATGGAGTCGGTGCAGGAAATGCTCACGCATTCGGAACAGATGATGCAAAGGGCATCCCAGTTGCAACAGACGATCGGTATTTTCAAAGTATAAATCCATGATCACCAAAAAATGCGAAGGCGAAACCGCTCGGATTGAATTCCGGCCGTTTCGCCTCTTTATTTCCTTCACCTTCATTTTCCTTTCATATGCCTTTCATTTGTCATTCATTTTCATCTCTTGCATTTCCTTCTCTTACATTTCCTGCTCGTTCCCGCTTCATCTCTTCTCGAGCCAATTTCCACTGCTCCCGGCTTTTGGCAATCATGGCCGAATCGAAGATCTTCTGGTCGTTGACGACGCGGCTGAACCATTTTACCGCTTCTTCATACTGTTGAAGCCGGCGATAAAGTTCACCGATCAGATACATCAATCTCGCATTGTTGATATCATCGCTTTCAAATTCGTATACCTTCAAATACGATTCCAGAGCATAGCGCAGAAAACGCCGTTCATTTTCATCGTCCTGTTGATAACGGTACAGCCAGGCCAGATGATGCAAAAGTCCTGCGATAACCCGTTCGGACTCTTGCTTGATTTGGGCGCTGAGCAAAGCCAGCTTGTACGTTTCGATCGCGTCCTCCAGGCTGCGTCGGCCACCGTAATCTTTGCTTGTCCAGTTGGCGGTTACTTTTTCGTGGAATTCCTGTTTTTTCGCTTCCGTCCACTGCCCGGAAAAATTTTCACTGAATGCGTAGCCGCAGCGTGGACAAACGCGCACGACATAAAAGTCCGGATTCAACTCCGGGTCTTTGTAATGGATACAGAAATCCGAATCGGTGGAAACCCCTTTGCGAAAACTGGGCCTCACCCTTGACGTTTCGAAGTGATGGTCGCACACCTGACATTGGACCTGGATCTTGTAAAGCGGATCGATCATGAATTTAAAACTCCTTAACGTTTTATAAAATCCTTCTTTTATGAATTGACGAAATGATAAGCCGGACCGCGCAGCTTGTGCATCATCAGTTCCCTCAGCTCGGGCGCCATGCCGATCTCCTCGAGCGTACGCTGCATACAATCCAACCAAGCATCGGCTCTCTCTTTCGTAATTTCAAAAGGAAGATGACGCGCTCGCATCATCGGAGGGCCGTACGTGTCGGAATAAAGCCGGGGGCCCCCGCAAAACTGGGTCAAAAACATAAACTGTTTTTCCATCACCGGCCGAATATCTTCCGGAAACAGAGGAGCGAGCAACGGATCAGCCTGCACTTTCGGATAAAACGTTTCCACGATCTTTCGTATGGTCTCTTCTCCGCCGATCATTTCATAGAAGGTCTTTTCTGTATTTTCTTTCAAGATCCAACCACCTTCACTCGTTCTTTTTTCCTGCTTTACTTTCTTATTATACCAGAATGTCTGCATGCGGGCAGCATGGGGAGCAGTGAGCCCGTCTCTGAACAGGAGTCTCGGCATGATTGTCCGCATTGAATCGTATATTTGATATCAAATCGCTGAAATGGGGATAGGGGTTATTGCAAATGCCAAACCGCGTTTTGTCTTTCATCTGGGGTGGAATAGCCGCCGTCATGCTTCTGGCGTTTCTCTTTTATCCAAAAATCGTGATCGAAGCGTCCCTCAGGGGGATCAGCATCTGGTGGGATGTTCTTTTTCCAGCCTTGCTCCCTTTTTTCGTCATTTCCGATCTGATGCTCGGGATCGGCGTCGTTCACTTTGCGGGCACGTTGCTCGATCCGCTCATGCGGCCGCTGTTTCGCATCTCGGGTAGGGGCGGCTTTGTGATGGCGATGGGATTTGTTGCCGGATACCCGGTCGGAGCTCGTCTCGCTGCTCAATTGCGAGCAAAACAAGAGCTCAAACGAGATGAAGGGGAGCGTCTGGTCGCCTTTACCACAACGGCCGATCCTATCTTTTTGATCGGCGCGGTATCCATTGGTTTCTTTCACGATCCTGCGCTCGCGCTCGTGCTGGCGGTGGCCCATTATTTAGGTGCGGTCATCGTCGGGGGTATCATGCGGTTTCATGGCAAAGAAGCACCGACAGATATGGGGGAGAAAAATGACAAGCGGAATCTGCTCGTTCGCGCCATCGACGCAATGCGGCGTGCAAGAGAAGAAGATGCGCGTCCGTTCGGTCAAATGTTTGCGGAAGCCGTTGAATCGGCCCTTCGCCTTGTGTTTGTCGTCGGAGGATTGGTCGTGTTTTTTTGTGTATTTATCGATCTGCTGCAAAAGTTGGGCGCGATCCAATGGATCAGTTCGGCCGCTGCGATCTTTTTGACGCTCATCGGCAGCGATCCCGGACTGGCCGAAGCGCTTGTAAACGGTCTGTTCGAGGTGACGATCGGGGCGCAAGCCGCGTCATTGGCGGAAGTATCCTACCCACAACGGGCAATCGTTGCCGCCTTCGTTTTGTCCTGGGCTGGTCTGTCTGTACATGCTCAAGTCGTCAGCCTGCTCACGAACACCGGCTTCCGGTACTGGCCCTTTTTGTTTGCTCGTTTGCTCCACGCCCTCATTTCCATGCTGATCGTACATCTCTCATGGAATGCGCTTTATCCGTCCGCACACGCCTTTACCCTTCGCACTGCGTTTCATGACACAGTAACGACGGCTTTGTATGAACAGTCGCCCTTCGCCTTCTTTTTCCTCATGAGCGCAGCGCTGTCCCTTCTTATGGCCATCGTAACGTTATTGTCCATGTTCGCGGCCTGGATTATAAAGGTTGTCCAACGACCCGGCGGACAAAAGCATGCGAAATGACCGGACGCATAGATTCCATTCAGAATACTGGTATTCGGTCTTTTGAAGTCTTGCGGATGTTGTAATCGGCGTCCACATTGTATATACTGAAACGGGAA
>CALAME010000098.1 GCA_937925675.1 uncultured Paenibacillaceae bacterium
TCTTTCTATGTCCCATTTTCCAGTCTTTACCCCTACGCAAATTTTACTCTAACATCCGGTCTGCTTAACGATCTATCTCCCTTCTAATTTCCTTCAGCCTTCTGAATAGTTTCAATACATACCCCTTTTGTAGCAAATTAAACAAAAGAAATTCATTAAATCTATCGCCCCTGACAATAGACGTAAAAATCTTGCGGATTGTATCCAAATCGGCTGAGCGGATCATTTCCTCATGGTTTGGATTGTTATCCGAATATTTAGTATTTTCTTTAATCCAGTCGCCCCAATCGAATCCATTAAGGATAAAGTTATGCTCGTATAAAGCCTTCGTTATTTTTGATTCGATGTCAAATATATTCCGATTGGCTTCGTAAAAGCTCTTATAATCAAATTTGTAAGCTCCATCATCTCTGCAAATCATTCCTGCTTTAAGCCTGTCTCCTTTTGCTTTCATCATATCAGGAATGGATTCCAGCATCTCCAAATATTTTAAGACACCATCAATATCGGCAGCTGAAACGTTGATTTCATCTCTCATATAACAATTTCTCCGAATGATTTTTTAGTCGATAGATGCCCATCGTTTGAACTCTGGCGGCAAACTCCCAACACTTTTTCCGTTCACCGCTGCACTGCTCGATGATCGGCTATCCCGACTCCGTGAAGAAGGTTTCGGCTACACATTCCAGCTTGAAAGGTTCTTCTAGTCTTTCTTCAAAAACGAATCTTCCCCAGCTCCTCCCGGAAAGCCGGTCTTCGTGGAAATTTGGTTAACAATTTTTGTGTGACGGTGAACGCTTCTTTCTGCCCGCCAACCTGTTGAAGCATTCGAATGATCCGGCAAACATCGGTGTAATCTCGCCTGTCCCTGGATTGATCCGCACGGAATTCGATATATGCCACGAAAAGCGCCTTCACCTCCTCCGGGTAATGCGGAAGCAATTGCTCATAGAACGATTCAATTCGGTATGGTGCCTTGCGGACATGTTCCAAAAGCCGTGCGAACATCTCCTCTTCCACCAGAATTTGGGTATACGTATGCTCTACCCTCGGGCTCTGCTCTAATTGATCTAACATATCTTGCAAATACAAAGTCCATTCTCCCTCATCGGAAAATGTATCCTTCACAGAGCGATAATACGCATACTCTCCGTTCACAATCAGCTCCATCCCGAGTTTCCGCTGCTGTTCGACTTGTCCTGTGCGATGGTATGCCTCATACCGATATTTCTTCCAGCGATAGACGAGCCCCGGCAGCCCCTGATCTTGGGCTTCCCCGGCCTCCGCCAATCGGATCGCTTCCTCGGCATCACCTTGCTCAAGCGCCGCTCGAATCGCAATCTCCCGAATTTCCGGGAAATGCAGATGTTTATACAAATAAGCTTTCGCCTGTTCTTCACCTGAACGTTCCAAAATTTGACCATATCGGAGCACAGTTACCCGCTCGTCTGTGTACTCCCGCGACCAATTGCTTCCGGACGTATGACCCAGGAGCGAATCCGCCGCATCATCCCATTGATGTTGCATCTGTTCCGACTCGATCAGCGTGCCCGCCGCCTCGAGGAGCGCGAGCTGCCAATCCGACCACCCGTCGTAATAAGGCTGGTGTGTCTCCTCCAACAACCGGCGGAAAATCTTCAAGCGTTCTTCCGCCGGAATATGATGGTGATCCTGAACCAGCTTGAAGATCGATTCCAGACAGCTTTCGATCACGATCCCGACTCCACCGTCCGAATCGTCGGCGGACTGCAATAATTCAATCATCTCTTCGATGATGCAAAACAGAATCGCCAGCCCGTTCAACCATTCCTCTTCATCGAAGGCGGAGAGAGCCTTTTCAGCGACGATCTTCGCACCTTCCACCGCGCGGCTTACGTTCCGCCAAGACACAAAACCATGATCATCCGAATATGTGTCAATGAAGGATCGAATCAACCGTCGGCAGGCGTCCAACTCCTGATCCGCGCCCCTTTTCGACAAGTGGAGTCTGATGCGCTCTTCCGCGGTATATGAATCCGATGCAATCGAGAGCAGCAATTCGATTAATTTCTCCTTGCTCTCTGCTTCCAACAGTTGCCGGAGAGACGGTTCCGGTGAAGATACCCCGTCTGCTTCTCTATTCTTAAGCTCGAGGAATACGGCGACTTGATGCTTGCATACCGGTCCAAAATCGTACGGACAATCGCATTCCGATTCCATTATGTTGTTCTCGTTGTCTAGCCTTACATAAACCTCATAATCCTCGTACCCGCGCACAACCGCAGTGTACTTTTCATCGGCAATGGACTTCAAGGAAATTACCCGTCCTTCGGACGCGTATTCCTTCCCTCTGTGTACAACTGCAGGATCTATGTATCTGGAAAAATCGGATAAATTCAAGAGGACCACCCCCTTTGGATGCTTCTTTCCATCTTGGAATTCCAATAGTCGATGAACACCTGATAAGATCGCACCGTGGTAAAGAAGGGAATATGTTGGCCTGCCGCCGCATCGACTTGTTCATCCCGCTCATTTGTTGCTTTTATGCTTAAGGATGTATGTTTTAGCCAAGTGGTTTAGATGGCCAACAGCAATTGAATTCGGATCATTCAGGTCATGCTTCCTCTGCATGGCACGTTCAAATTCATCAATCATCTTTGCAAAATCGCGTACATTCTGCTCAAGACCAAATAAACGTTTCATGTCCCGATAGTGTCGAAAAAAGACTGCGTTAGCTTGATCATTGGGATAACCTAATTGTTGAAGTTTCGAAATGACCGCTTGAGCATACAGCTTAATCATCGTCTGTCTTGAAGAACGTTTCACCGGTATCCCCTGCCCAAACATTTCTTTATTACTCGAGAATCAACTTCACTTCAATGGATTCGAACCAATCAGAAACACGTTTGCGATTCTGCTCTTCAACAAACTGGTAATACCGCTCTAACTGCTCGCTGTCGGAAGATAACGCATCCTTGAATCTTCGGAATATTCTCTTGCCGCCGCTTAATATGTGCATCAAAGTGGATTGCAGCTTTTTATCTTCAACCGTTTCCGCAAAATCAACCATGTCGGTATATCCTTCATCCGACTCCCGTTTCGGTATCCGAAAGTAAATTTCATTAAAGCCTTCTTCAATGATCTCGCTTAATTCTTCATCCTCTTCATCCCGGTCAAACGTTCGCAACATGACAACATCTCCAGTTTCGATATTCAGGAAGGACTCTATTCCTTCTACGTACATGTCGTATGCATCCACAATCTCCTGAAACTGCTGCTTGGTCAATTTCAATTCTTTCATAGGTTCTCCCTCAGCTACTGTCGCTTTGATCAACTCGCCGCGTTGTTCAGCCTCATATTCCTCCCACGTGATTCCATACGGGAAGCCGCCATCCGTATATCCGGCGATAAAATAGAAATTCTCGTCTTGTTCCAACAGCCCCATGAATTCCGCTTTCTGACCGGTCCGCTTCTCTTTCTTCCTTCCACGCATCATGCCCCTCACCTAAATCCATCGTATTTGAACGTGCAGTTCAGCCAAATGGTCATGAAAACCCCAACCGATCCCTTCTGTTTTCGAAACAACGGCTTCGAGACGCTCCCCGAATTCGTCAAACAACTCGGCCGTTTCATCTTCATTCACCTGATCGATGATATCGGCATACATGGACGCCATACTATTGTAAAAGCGTTCATCGATATCCCCGTAGCATAGGGTGAAATCGACTCCATTTTCGACAAAGATTAGTTTTAATTCCAGACTATATTTAGCGCTCCCGGTCAATCTCTCGAATTCCGAAATCGCGTGTTCCGCTTCCTGGAGTCTCAACTTGCCAAATCCCCGCTCAGGGAAAAACTCCTTCTCAATTTTCTTGCGATACTCTTGAAAGAGAGACTCTACCGCTTCATCGCCCAGTAATCTTACGGCGAGAAACTTCTCCATATCTTTGCTGGCGACGTAACAAGCCTTCACCAAATTGATGAGTTGGTCATTATTTAACTGTTTCAGATGCTTATTTAGAACGGACTTCGTCAGCTTCACAGGCTTTTTCCCTGCCGGACGCTTAACCAGCGACTTGGGGATCAGCTTGTCCTTCTGCCGCTCAAGCTCCTGATTTACTTCTTCGCAGGAGAAATGTTCGGGATCATATCCTTCGCGAATCCAGCCCATGAAATGATCCCGCTCCGGATGATTGGGAGTAACCATTACTTCCATCAGATGCTGATGCCCCCAGACACCTCCCACATCTTCAAGCGGGCAACTGCGAGCTCCTTCCAGACACAAGGGCGCCGGATCGGAAATCGATGCGTCAATGTTGATCAACGTAACCGTGTGCCGCCAATCGTCGCCAAAATCATAGACGTATGTAAAAACGGCGTTTTCCTCTTGAACGTGCTTCTGAACGGTTTCTCTTCGTGCATTTAGTATCTCACGGTTCTCCAAATCCGCGAATGTCGGATCAGGCAGCCCGATCACCTTCTCGTTCACATGAAACTCGTACAAATGGTAATTTTCCCAACCCATGACCGCTTGGATGATTTTGTGAAGCTGATGAAACGTCACATCGGGATGAAATTGAAACTCCCTCCAAATCTTCGGAGCAATCTCATCCAGTTCAATTCTGCATCGATAAACCATGATCGTCTGTTCTTCTCCTTTTGGTATTCCGAATATATAAACAAACCCACTGTATCCCGGGCGAAATGACAATGGGTTGGCTAAATCGTGAATAGCGGCAAACCGAATGCTTCCTGAACAAAGCTCATATCGTGGTCCCTTGATACAAGACCAAGCTGGTGCTCAATAGAAGTTGCAATAATAATTGCGTCCGGCGTTTTAAGCTTCCGTCCTTTCAACTTTTGTTCCCTGCGTATGTCCCCGGCAAGTCGGGCAACACTGGAACTTACCTCAATACATTTTCGTGAATTAAACAGCTTGATCCCTTGTAAGCAGTATGCGGATTTCAACCCGCTGAACACTTCGCACTCCGTATTGACGGAGAAATAAATCGACATCCGATCGTCACTGGCTTGCCGAACAAAATCCAACGCGTCATGCTCACCAGCCAGCAGTGATGGCGATATTGGTATCGAGTAAATAACCATCCATTTAATTCCACTCTTCCTCGCGCATTTTCTTGACTTCATCAGCCAACTGTTTAGCTTGTTCCGGTGTTAAAACCCCGGCCGACTCAAGTATGTCATCAATGGAATAGTCATCCTCGACTTCAATCGTTTGGTTATCCAAATTGATTTTCACATTGCTGTGCGTAATATTCATCTTTTGCAGTATGGAGCGAAATTCCTTGGCCGTTTGCTGATCCATCTTTTTGGGCAAAGACATGGTTAAAACACCAACCTTCCGATTTAAGATTTGCAAGATATTTCAGTATTTCCGATGTACTCAAGGCCGGATTTATATTCCATTCTGCTCTGTTCAATCATGAATTTCAGTTCCGGATTCGCTTCAA
>CALAME010000099.1 GCA_937925675.1 uncultured Paenibacillaceae bacterium
CAACCGCAGTCAAAACCCATTTTATTGCAATATGACAGTTTCGCCTTCTTCCAGTCCTTCGACAACTTCCGTTTTTTCCGGTGTAACCAGGCCGGTGCGGATGAAGCGTTTCTCTACCGCCTCTCCGTTCCATATGTACACGTAAGAGCGGTGATTTTCCCGCATGACCGTCAAGGTCGGCACCGTCAACACTTGTTCTCTGACCGCGGATTGGATACGGGCAGTCAGATTCAGTCCGGCCATGAGCATTTCGTCGGCCTCCAGGGCGATGCGAACTTCAAACTCAGCATCGGTCTTTTGACCATCTGCCCCCGGAAGCGGAAAGGGGGAGATCAATTCCACCACGCCGGGAATAACCTGATCAGGCAATGCGTCCACAGTAACTTCTGCCGACATGCCTTCTTCAATCTTAAACACATCGTACTCGCTTACTCGCGCACTCAATACGATTTGGGAGGTGTCAACTATTTTGCCCACCGGTTCGTCCTCATTGACAAAACGGGGACGCTCCGTATCGGAAAACAGAAAGAGACCGCCTTGATCCGCGTAAACACTGCTTTTTTCTACGCGCTGTTGCAATTGTCCCAATTGTTGGGTCAAAAGTTCCATGCGCCGCTTCTCGATCTTCTCCATTTCTCGATCCCGCTCCTTGAGCGAAGCATGTTGCAACAGCTCGTTGTAGTCGGCCGAGCCGTCCAACTGTTCTTCCATAACGGCTTGTTGGATTGCCCTGTACTTGGACTCGATCTGCTGTTGCATCTGATCCAGTTCCAGGCGGGCGATTTCTTCCATCAAATCATCCGTTTTCATCGTAAATAGCAGTTGGCCGCTTTCCACCGGTGCACCGTGAGTGATCTTCCATTCCTTCACCTCGCCCGCAAAAGGAGGATAGACATACGTTTCTTCTGCATATTCGGATTTTCCTTTCACTTCAATCGTCTGTGACAAATCTTCCCGCTCCACCGTAAACTGGATGGACGGTACGGCGGTTGTTTGCAAATCCATTGAGGGAGCCGGACGGGAACCCAGATAGAGAAATACCGTGATCCCGATCACGATAATCAACGCCCCCCACGCCAGCCACAATTTTTTCTTTTTCTTCATCATCGAATCCTCCCCAACCTATTCCCTTTTTATAGCCGTCAGCGCATCTGTACGTGAAGCCCGGATAGCCGGGTAGATACCGGACAGCGCACCGGTCAACGCAGCCATTAAGAAGCCTGCAACCAGCACCCAGCTGCGGATAAACAATATTTCGTCTCCGGAATTGGACATATGGATTACGGTCATATTGATCGCCCAGATCACCCAGTAAGACAACAGGATTCCGCAAAGACCGCCGATGATTCCTAGCAAAATCGATTCGACCAGAAACATGTTGCGAATCTGGCGCAAATTGGCTCCCAACACTTTCATAATTCCGATTTGCCTGCGGCGCTGGTAGGTCGACATCGTCATGGCAACCACGATGGAAATTGAGGCGACCAAAAGCACGAACAAGCCGACTCCGCCAAAAATAAGCCGCACGATCGCCAGTTCCTGCTCCATCATTTCCTGCTGATGCAGGTTGTTATAAGCGGTTAGACGCAGCTTCCGGATGATCTCTTCCGTTTCTTCCAAATCGCGAGTGTCCTTCACTTTGACCCGCAAACGGGTCTCGTTCACTAAACCCGCTTGCTCCAGCAACCGTTCGCCCAGTTCAAGAGAAATGTAAGCCTCTTTCGGCCAACGTTGTCTTTCTATAGGAAGATGTTCATTTTTTTGTAAAATCCCCGCTACTCGAAGCGGAACGGATTGTGCGTTGCTCGGTTGAACAGCACCTATATACCCCATCGTTTCCGGTTTTAACAGAATCATTTTCTGGTAGAGCGGATACGGTATGGCAACGTCTTGGACGTTTGCCGAAACGGATGCATTTTCCTCAAACTCCAGGGAATCCAGCTGCAACATCCGCTCGTCGTACAGATCGAGCGTCGCTCCAAAATTGAGAATGATCGCATTGTCACTGTCCGGAAATGAACCTTGTTGCAGCTCGTAACCAAACGCTTCCATCTGGGAAAGATCCGTGGCTATCAGGTTCACGTTTCCCCATTTGCTCCCGTCGACGACGAATTGGTAATAACCGAGATCCTTTTGTGGAAGAACTGCTGCGACTTGAGGCAGTGAACGGATCAGTTCGATTTTTTGTTCTGTCATTTTTGCGATCTCCTCATCCTCGCCGGACTGCACCTGACCGGGATAAACTTCAATTTCATCCGTTTTCAAATATTGCGACATTTGCTGCATGCTGTAATGTGATACCGATTCCCCGAAAGCAAGGGCGACGATAATCGAAGCGGAGCCGATGGCGATCCCCGCCGCACACAGTGCTGTCACCACCTTGCGCCGTCGCAACTGATCCCAGCCCAGGCGTATGTAATCAAACCAGCGCAAGTTATAGCCCTCCTTCTACCATTTTGCCGTCGCGCAGTTGCATGATGCGGCGCGTGCGCCTGGCCACTTCCTGTTCGTGAGTGACGATCATGAATGTTACCCCTTGCCTCTCATTCAGGTCGGTCAACAAATCCATAATTTCTTGCTCTGTTTTTGTATCGAGATTGCCTGTCGGCTCATCGGCAAACACGATGTCTGGCTCTGTCACAAGGGCCCTTGCAATGCTTGCGCGTTGCTGCTGACCACCGGACAGCTGGGACGGGAACAATTCGCTTTTCCCGGCCAGGCCGACGCGATCGAGCAGCGCTAATGCTCGCTCTTTCCGTTCGCGTGCCGGCACTTTTTGAAACATAAGCGGCATCTCGACGTTTTCCCGCACGGTCAAATGAGGAATGAGTTCATAGGATTGAAAGATAAAGCCGATATGACCCCGGCGAAATTCGGCCAGTTCATTTTCATTCATCTGATGTATTTCATGCCCGTTGATCCGGATCGCTCCTTCTGTCGGCTTCATCAATCCCGCCATCAAATTCAGCAAGGTTGATTTTCCCGAGCCGGAACTCCCGAGCAAGGAAACGATCTCCCCCTTTTCAACACGAAACTGTATATCTTCCAGAACCGTTGTTACTTCATCCCCGTTTACGAACCGGTGTGTGACATGCTCCACTTCCAACACAATCGAAATTCCCCTTTCCAACTGCCAAGCCATTTTCATATAAACAAGGACCTAATATTAATACGAAAATTTTAGAAAAAAGAGTGCAACTTGGCTTCATGGTTTCGCACAAGCATACCGTCG
>CALAME010000100.1 GCA_937925675.1 uncultured Paenibacillaceae bacterium
AGGGACTATCCGCTTCTGATGGGGCTGTACCTTTTAATATCCGTCTCCGTCGCCGACCCGCCCTGTACGAACAGGTCGAATGGACGTTTCCGATCGCTTACAAAAATTTGAGGTTCAACCGACCGCTACCGGAAACGCGTGCCTTGATGAACATCGTGGACCGGATAAAGCCGCAATTTGTCTATTCGTTGCACAACGCCGCTTTCGGCGGGGCATTCTGGTACCTGAGTCATGATGCACCGGAACTGATCGACGCTTTTCATACTGCCGCAAAAAGACAAAACATGCCGATTCATTTAAGTGAGCCCGAAGCCCCATTTATTCAACCTCTTGCACCAGGGGTGTTCCGTTTTTTCGGAATCCAGGAGCATTACGATTATTTGGAGCAATTGACCGGACAGCCTCCCCAGCTCGGTTACGGCACCTGCTGCGGCGACTATGCAGCCAGCAAAGGAGAGTGCCTGAACGTCGTGACAGAACTGCCCTACTTTTCACATCCCGACATTCAGAACACCGACGCGTCCAATTTGACCTTAAGGGACGTCTTCCTGCAAAGCGCCGAATTGTCCGACAAACATTATGGTGAAATGGCGCGCGATCTGGAAAAACTGCATTCGCATATGAGCCTGCGTCCGCATATAAGCGAAGACAATCCATTTGTCCGGTACGTAGAAGAAATGGTGAACATGTGGATGGAATCGAAAGAAGCCACGCGGAAATGGGCGGAAAAAAACCCGGAGCTTCAACGCCCCGCTACCATCTCCCAAGTTTTCAATCATTTGCGGGTGAAAGAAGTATACATGGGACTTATACACGGTTTGATAGTACGCGCATACCACCATGAATTGGAGCGGCTGAAGCAGTCCGGAGAGACAAGCAGCAAAACGTTCACATTTTTGCTGCATGCCTATGAGGAAAAAAAGGCCCGCCTGACCGACATGTGCAATCGATTGGAGACGGAACTTTCGTATTCGGTCGTTCCGATTCAGAATTTGGTGAGAATTCAGTTGGAAAGCGGAATCGCCGCTGCTTTATACAGCGGCGATCGATTGTGAACTTAGACGCGCGTCACCGGATCATGCATGCTCGCATAAAAATACTGCTCGAAAAACTGCAGGACTTCCGGCAAATGCGTTCTCACATATTCCCAATTGTGTTCTCCCGGATGTTCTTCATAAAAATGACGGTATTCCAGCTGGGTCAGCCATTCATGAAAATAGCGGTTACCATCGAGAAGCGCATCTTCCGTACCGCAATTGAAAAACAACTCCGGCCGGCTGCTGTAAGAATCGCTCTGTTCGGCCAACCAGCTGAGATTGTATTCGCGCTCATACGGTCCTCCTGCCGGCCCGAACATTCTGGCCCGCTCCCAGATTGGATAATCGTCCGGTTTTCCAAGCACGCCGGACAGGCTTGCCGCAGCACCGAATTTATCCGGATGGCGCAGAGCGAGCATAAATGAACCGTAACCGCCCATCGAAAAACCGCCGATCACCCGGGCCTGGCGGGTAGCCAGCGTACGGAATTCGCGATCGATCTCATTCAGCAGATCATAAGCGATGTACTGTTCAAAATGACCGGAACCATCGTACCAGTCCACATAGAAGGTTCCCCGGTCATAACCGCCATCGTTCGGCATCACTACGATCACATCGCGCAACTTGCCACTCGCATTCAACTGTTCTACCGCTTGCACCGCCTGACCTTTGTAATACCAGTCCGTTTCACTTCCGCCACGGCCGTGCAGCAGGTAGATCACCGGATACCTCCGGTCCGAATGCTCATAATCTTTCGGTAAGTACACATAACACGTTCTTCTTCCATTCAAAGCGCCGGAATAAAAAGTGTGCGGTATTACATTCATCCTATTCATCCTCCATACTCTCCCATCCGGACGCCACTTTCGGCTCAACCGGTAACGGGGAACCGCTTTTCTTTCCATTGTAGGGTTGCTGTCAAACTTTTGTCAAACAAAAAACCGCCACCGTAATCGACCTCCTCTCATGCGAATCGACAAAAACTGGATCGACAAAGCCTGTCATCGCATGAGCGAGATCACGGTAGGCGGCGATGTGCGGTTTTCGTATGGAGCCTGCGCGATGTTATTTCAAGAAGATAAAGTAGATCAGGAAGACAAAGAACAATCCGTACATGATCGGATGAACGTTCTTGCCCTCACCTTTTACAATTTTGGCGATCGGGTACAGGATAAAACCGAGCGCAATTCCGGTAGCAATGCTGTAGGTCAGAGGCATAGCCGTTACCGTCAGGAAAGCAGGAATCGCCTCGTCCAGCTTGCTCCATTCAATTCGGGACAGGTTCGACGCCATCAGCACTCCCACGATAATCAAGGCCGGTGCTGTCACTTCCGAAGTTACGACACTGAGCAGCGGTGAGAAAAACATGGCGAGAAAGAAGCAAATCGCTACCACGACAGCGGTCATGCCAGTTCGGCCTCCGACACTGACTCCGGCCGAAGACTCGATATAGGAAGTGGTCGTGGAAGTTCCCATCACCGCTCCCGCCACGGTAGCCACCGCATCGGAAGCGAGGGCTCGTCCTGCCCGCGGCAACTTGTTGTCCTTCATCAAACCGGCCTGCGTCGCCACACCGACGAGCGTTCCGGCCGTATCGAAGAAGTCGACGAACAGGAACGTTAAAATGACGACCAGCATCGTGCTGCTAAACATGACGGACGGATCGAACAGCGGACCGAACAATGCTCCGAACGATTCCGGCGCCGGCGGCGCACTGACAATGGCGCTCGGTAGTTCCGAAAAACCGAAGATGACCCCGATGATGGAAGTGATGACGATGCCGTAAAAAATCGCACCGAACACTTTTCGCATCAACAGGATAACGGTGATGACCAGACCGGTGATCGCAAGCAGCGTCGGTCCCGCGGTCAGATCACCGAGTTCGACCAGCGTGACCGGATTGGCCACGACGATGCCGGCATTTTGCAATCCGATAAAAGCGATGAACAGCCCGATCCCCGCGCCGACCGCACTTTTCAGTCCCGGCGGGATCGCATTGATAATCTTTTCGCGTATGCCGGACGCGGTGATAATAAGAAAAATGATCCCGGATACGAACACTCCTGCCAGCGCCTGCTGCCACGGAATGCCCAATCCGATCACAACCGTATACGTAAAAAACGCGTTCAGCCCCATTCCCGGAGCTTGCGCGATCGGATAGTTGGCAAACAGCCCCATGACGAGACAGCCGATTATGGCAGCCACTGCCGTAGCTGTAAACACGGCATCAAACGAAGGAAACTGGATCCCGCTATCGATCATCGATTGCTTGACCTCGGGATCAAGCTCCCCACCGCTCAGCATGAGCGGATTGACAAACAATATGTAAGCCATGGCCAAAAACGTCGTGATCCCTGCAACGATTTCCCTTCTGTATGTTGTACCGTGCTTGCTGAATTCAAAATAGGCAGCCAGACCTGTATCCTGCCCTGTCCGTGCTTTAGCCATTTTCCAAGTCCTCCTTATGGTCGATTCTCTTCCATTGTAGAAGCCTGACAAGCAGATGTCAATATAAAATCCGAACATTTCACCGCGATTCCGGTGATATGTTCGGATTAATACGAATTATTCCCATTCAATGGTAGCCGGAGGTTTTGATGTAATATCATAGACGACCCGGTTCACATGATCGACTTCATGGACAATCCGGTTTGATATCTTTTCCAGCACATCGTACGGAATCCGCGCCCATTGCGCTGACAACCCGTCGACGGATGTCACGGCGCGAATACCGACGGTATACGCATACGTGCGATTGCCATCCTTGACACCGACGCTGCGCATGTCAGGCAGTGTCGTAAAGTATTGCCAAATTTCCTTGTCCAGGCCGGCTGCCGCGATTTCTTCACGCAAAATGGCATCCGCTTCCCGAACGATCGCCAGTTTTTCCTCCGTTACCTCACCGATAACCCGGATTGCCAGACCCGGTCCCGGGAACGGCTGACGCCACACAATTTCATGCGGCAATCCGCACGCTTCGCCCACTTTTCTCACTTCATCCTTGAAAAGCGACTTAAGGGGCTCCACAAGCTCAAACTCCATATCTTCCGGCAACCCGCCGACATTATGATGCGACTTGACCAACTGGGAGGTCGAGGTGCCGCTTTCTACGATATCGGTATAGATCGTACCTTGCGCCAAAAACTGAAACTCGCCCAGCCGGGCCGACTCTTCCTCAAAAACACGAATAAATTCGTTGCCGATAATTTTGCGCTTTTGCTCCGGATCCGTCACGCCGGCAAGCTTGGACAAAAAGCGGGCACGTGCATCAATTTTAACCACATTCATGTCAAACTGATCGACAAACGTGGCCATCACTTGCTCCGCTTCCCCTTTACGCAACAGCCCGTGGTCGATGAACATGCAAGTGAGCTGATCACCGATCGCCTTGTGCACGAGCACGGCAACGACGGAAGAATCGACACCTCCACTCAGCGCACATAGCACTTTGCGCGAACCGACCTGCTCCCGAATCTCCTGTACCGCTTGTTCGATAAACGCCTCCATGTTCCACTGGCCTTCGCATCCGCAAATACGGAACAGAAAGTTACGAATGATGTCATCGCCATGTTCGGTCTGTTCCATTTCCGGATGAAACTTGAGAGCGTACAATTTCTTTTCACGGTTGGATATTACGGCAACAGGGGCATGCGTGCTTTTTCCTTCCGACACAAAACCTGGCGGCAATTCCGTAACCAGATCCCCCGAGTACAGCCACGCTTGCTCTAAACGGTCAAACCCCTGGAAGAGCGGACCATCCCCTGTAAATTCAACGGCGGTCATTACAAATTCATTGCTTGTCCTCCGTTCGCTTTTTCCGCCCAGCTGGTTCACCATCATCTGCATTCCATACCCGATGGCAAGTACCGGTATGCCCAGTTCGTAAACCGCGGGATCAATCCGGGGAGGATTTTCCTGATCCACGTGATTCGGTCCACTTGCAAACACGATCCCTTTCGGATTGCGCTCCCTGATTTTTTCAGCCGGCGTTTGATAGGACCATATCTCACTGTACACGCCCAAATCGCGGATCTTCCTGGCCAGCAACTGATTGTTCTGGCCGCCGAGATCCAGCACGATCACGACTTCATCCGGTTTTTTCATCCGCACGCGCCTCCTGTCAAACGTAAAATGAACAGTGTTCATTATATTTGATTGTTCCAAATGGCGTCAAGATTTAGCCGGTTACGCCATTTGCTCGAGAATGAGCCGTATTGCTTCTTCCTCCAGCCTCGGAAATTCATCCCAAGTCATCCGTTACCAGTTCTAGTATTTCCCTTTTTAAAGCCTGATCATGAATGAACGGACAAAATCCACGGTCGCTTTCAGATGTATATGTCAGATGGACGTCCCTGGATATGTCGTGAAAATCATCATTCAAAACGAGTTTCATCGGCGAAGATGCTTTGACAACATCAAGCAATACGTTCATCAATTTCCATCCCATTGATCATATAATGGCTCCCATTCGTTCACACGTTCCAGTTCCCATTCCAGATTGATCGTTTCGATCATATTTGCAAACTGCTCATCCGGTTCCAGCAAGCCCGAATATAACCCTTGTTGTGGGTCGATGAATAACGGCGCTGCTTTCATCAGCATGTTGGAATATCCGGGAACAGGAGGTGGAAAGCCGAAATTATGTTCATTGTTTTGCAATATAAATTGGATCGTATCTGCATATTCATCCCCATAAAATTGGTGCCACTCGGCATACAATTGTTCATCGCGCAAAAGCGGAAGCGTAAACCCGGACTGTACGAGCAAGGATACTCCTTCAATGTCACTCGTCAAATAACGAAGCAGATCGAATGCTTCCTCTTTGTGTTCGGACAAGGGAGAGATCGCCATGGAATCCAGTTCGCTCAATCCGAGCTGCTGAGCATCACCGCGTGGAAACGGAGCCATGCCTAAATGCGGCACATGTTCTGTCATCGCCCGGTGCGCTGTAGTTGTGCTGACCGTCATCGCTACATGCCCGTCAAAAAATTCAGGTTCCGTGATGAATCCCCGGGACAGATCTTCACCGATCCTGCCGTCGATTTTGTTGTAACGAAACTGGTCAACCAAAAAACGAATACCTGCCAGCGCATCCTCGCTGTTGAGCACAAGCCGCCCGCCACTTTCATCAAATGTCGCTCCGGCGTACGCTCCTCCTACCGTATAAAAGAGGGAGCTTCCATGTTGTATTCCGATAATGCCTTCTTCGGGAATCGTTAACCGTGAAGCTGCTTCAGCCAGTTCCTCATACGTCCACTCATGATGCGGGTACGGAACTTGGTAGCGATCAAACACATCTTTGTTGTAATAAATGACGTACTCGGTCCAACGTAACGGTAATGCATACAGCTGGCCGGCAAACTCAAAACGGCTTAAATCGATATAATAATCCGCCAAATTCAGGTTGGCCATATAATGGCTGAGCGAATCCGCATAGCCGCGCAAAGCAAGTTCGCTGTGCGAAATCGTTCCCGGTACCCAGATCAAATCCACCTGTTCTCCACTTTTATACAAGGCCTCTAGCTGGCCTAACCGGTCAAAATCGTCCGGTATCGTCTCAAAGCGAACATGGATTTCTTTATTGCTGTTTGCCGTATAGTGTTCTACCACGTCTTTTAGCATCTCGACCCGATGATCGGAATAAAAACTGTGAATGACGAGATCGACGGACTTTGTCTCAGGATCTGCTTCCGTGGAACATCCTGCTGCAATCAGGACGAACCAGATCCATAAAAGAAACAATGAATCCATACACCACTTTAATTTCATATCTTCATCTCCTTGGCCCAATCATAGCAAATTCATTTCCCGGTTCCTTGTTGCTCCATGAAAAATGAGTGCTACCGGATACACGATTGCCGACTAATTTGACCCGTATCTGTCCAGGCGGCCTGATCCCAAGTTCAAATTGGCCGGACTCATCGTGATCGAAAGTGCGATGAAAAAGGACATCTCCCGTCTCATCTGTAAATTCAAAGGTGATGCTACCTTTGGTGATATCGCTTTGGTATTCCACCGTTATGCTTTGCTCTTGTTTGATTCGAATATCCAGTTGCCTTTCCCTCGTTTCGTTAAAATGAGTGAAAGAACACGAAAGAGTACCGCTGATCTGATAGTTGTTGTTATGACTGGTCTCGGTACAGTCAATATGATGGTTAGACTGAAACGCACTGCAAGCAGAAAGCAGGGCACTCCCTGCGATCAGAAAAAAAATAATCAACCACCTTTTTGTCACTCATCGTCCTCCTTATTTACATATCTTGTTCTAAGGGTTGGGAAAGTCGTGAAGGGAATACAAAGAAGTTATAAAGTTGCAGAGAGGTTTGGATTACATAAAGTGCGAGGAAATCTCGGTTAAATTTCCAAACTTTTCAATCTACATTACTATATATTACCATTTGTATCTGGGATTGCAACGATTTATTTTGCATTTTCTTGCTGGGATTGTATCCTTATAGCAAAAGGGAGATACAACAGGAAAAAAAGCGCCAGGGCAACGAGTTCCATCGTCAAAATATACAATGGCCACGGCCCCAAATAGTCAAGCAGCGAACCACCGGCCGGCTTGCGCATAAGAAACATGTAATTCGATCCGCTCCACAGGTTGAACAAAAATACAGGAACCATCAGGATGTTCAAAACGAGCATCACGCGAAAGATCGACTTGATCGTCGGCCGGTAACCATACGCGATCGTCATAAACAGGGCGGAAGCCACGATCGCAGCATGGGCCACAAAGAAATGGATAAAGCGGAAATGAGGAAAAGAAAAGGCGAGGTCCGGTGTTAAAAACGCCATGAGCGAGCCGCCGATACCCGCGAAATAAACAAACTCGTAAAGCCGGTAACTGCGGCTAAAAAGCATCACAATGCTGAGCATTAGAGAAAGGCTGCACAGTTCAAACGGCAGCGAGTAATGATAATCCCAGCGCCCATTCACCACGTACCAGACCTGAAGCAAGACCTCGCAGGCAATAAGAATCACAATCAGGCTAAAGCGGAATACATTCCGGAAACGCTGGTGTCTGATTTGCCGGCGCCACCAAAACAGAAGCATAAAAAAGGAAGCAACTGCCAACAAAGCCGCCCAATGCGCTGCAGAAAAAAGCGAAAATTCATAACCGCTGTGATCGCTGCCAAAACTGAACGCTCCCACGAGAGACTCCTCCCGCTTTTCGTTTTTCTATTATTTTACTGGAGCGCCACGGTTTGAACAGTACTATTTTCGTGTAATACCTTTCTTTTATCCTCTGCTTTCTTTCCACCACTTGGCCAGCCTGCGATTCCATCCGCGCCCGCGGGGACGGTCATCATAACAAAGCCGCTCACTTTCCTGCATGAACCGAAGCATCGCCTCTTTACGCTTTACGGGCATGGAAGAAAGACCCGCTACATACTCCCTGAGCGTTTGCGACGGCCGACGCCCGCCGTGAAGTTCGAACCACCACCGCCACAAACCGGCAAGAAGCGGCAGCGCTTCTTCGGTATTCTGGCTACGGCGCAGTCTACAGTACGCGCGCATACAGCGCCATTCGCGTATAACGGCCCGCATAGCTTTGCTGAGAGCCACAGAAGACAATATAACGGCTGCGAGCGCGGCGGATGCGATTCCGGCAATGCGAACATAACCGCCATGTCCATTTAAAATCGGCAAACGCGCTTTCAGCTGCTCCCTCAGTTCTTGGAGCAAGCTCCGTTCATTGAGCGGGGACAGGCTTCTTTTTTTGAACGCTTCAGCCAAAGGCGCCGAAGCTTCCAGCACACCATCGGCCTCTGCATTTTCATGTGAAGCAAACCCAGGCGTCGGTTCAAACGCCACCCAGCCGCGCCCCGGAATATACGCCTCGACCCAGGAATGCGCATGTTCACTCCGCACCGTCACTTCATACATCCCATCGGACATCCCGGTCACTTCTCCGGGAGCAAACCCTTTCACCCATCGCGCTGGCACCCCTTGTGTACGCAGCAAAATGACCATTGCGGTGGAAAAATGGTTGCAATATCCGGCCTTTTGTTCAAACAGGAAGTGATCGACAAAATCCCGTCCCGCTGGGGGAGGTGCCGTATCCTCTAATGTATATGCATATTCATGTTGCAAAAAATGTTCCAGCGCTTTCGCTTTTTCATACGGATCGGAAAGGCTGCCAGCGATCGTCTCGGCCAGCTCCCGCACCCGATGTGGCAACGTCTCAGGAAGTTGCAAATAGTCTTCGCTATCCGTCCAGTCGGGTAAATTTTCCTCCCCGCCATCCGGCCGAACCGTGATCCGATAATAGGTGGCAAAACGGCCACCCGGAAGCAAAAATTTGCCTGCGGATCGAGCATACAGCAGATCATCGGTCAAAATCGGCCTTCCATCTTGATCCAGCAGACGTTGCACCTGCACCAGTTCACCGCCGTGGAACAAAATCCTGGGCAGCTGTTCGTCAAGCGGCATCACTTCCTGGATCCATTCCGTTTCCTGGGGCGGTAACGGATCAGCCGGCAAAAGATCGTTAGCGGGCAGAACGACATTTTGGGGTGCCCTCCATCCGCTTCCGTCGTATTCCCATTTTGTTTCTCCCTTCCAGTAAGCGAGCTCGGTCGTACGAGCGATAAAAACAACTCGCCGGTCGCGTTCCAACCGTCCGCCAAGCCGCGAATCATCCGTACCATATCCGGTCTTTTCTGTCTGGATGGGTCGGGACAAGAAAACGGGCTGGGGATTTTGTGCGGCAACCGCTCCCGCCAGCCAGGCCGACATCAACGTGGCCGTAACAAGCACAATAGCCCCTGTAAACAGACCGGGGCCGATGCGACCCGCAGCTAGCTGCGCTGCGATCACCTCAGCATGTCGGCTCAGTAAAACAACCAGCATCCCGATGGCAAATGCCCTGACGATTCCCGCCGCCGTATCGGCTCCCCACGCATATTGCAAAAAAAGCAAATATAAGAGGGTTGCGATGACAAACCATCCTGCTTTTTTTCGTTCGATCAAAAGCGCATACACCACATAGACCGCGAGCGACCATCCATACAAAAAAAGAAAAGTGCGCATCTCACCGCTGATGAGATGCCATTGATGCGCAAAAACATATTCGAGGTCCGCCCGCATTGTCTCCATCCAACCCCGCCACCATGTCATTTTTAACAGACTTTCTTGATGGAAAAAATGGGCGATGACCGCAAGCGTGATCAACGCCTTGAGCCAGACGGACAACAGGAGCGGACAGCGTATATATTGCAGAAACAAATAGCCTAACACAGCCCAGAGGAAAGGCTCAATCCGGTAAACCCCGGTCACTTCCGGATAGGCGGCAATGGGAAGCAGCCATTCCCGCATCAACAAAAAGAGAAGCAGAACATATGCCGCGTGCAGAATGAAAGTCCCCTTGATGCTGTCCGTCCTTTGATCTAGAGTGGAAACATCTTGGTTATCCGTACCGGAGTTCATCCGCCTTTCCCTCCTGTCCGATCATCTCTGCCCTTTCTTTTAGTAACGCCGCATTTCTCAACACGACGATACGTCCACCGGCTGCCGCCAGGCGATTCAAGCCGGACCGCTCCGCTTCTGTCAGTAACAACGAACCTGGTTTGGCATGGCCTTCCGCGGAATAAACACCGACATAAACCGTTCTGCCACTCGCGGCCAGCCGGGTCAGCAAAGGCAAATGTTTTATGTTCGCACTCGGCGCTAAGTACAGAAGCGGAGTAGCCGGAGCCGTTTGGGCCAGTGCACGCTGCAACAATAGAAGCCCCCTTTGGTCATCATGCCATCTCTTATCGCCAGCCAAAACCAGTGCCAGCTGCAATTGGGGATACTCCTGCGGCCAACGCGCACGCACCGGCTCCACGCTTCCATCAAGGCTGACGAAATCACACACACTTCCGCGCGGCAACGTCCATATAAAACCATGGGCGTATTCCAGCAAGGTTTCATAGGCGGGGGACTGCCCGGCTGAATTTTTGGATTCTTCACGTTTTCCTTCCAGCACGACCAGCCAATGTTCGGGAACGGAAAGAGCCCTTTTTTTGACCACCCAGTTTCCCCTTTTTGCCGACAGTTTCCAATGTATGCTGCGCATCACGTCCCCGGGTACGTATGGGCGCACTTCTGGCGTATCTTCCGCCGCTATGGATGTATCGCGCCACATTGGCCATACCCGCTTGCGCGGGATCACGGTGCATTCCCAGCGGGATGATATCAGATATGTTCGTTTAAACCAGCCGAACCAGTCCTCACACTGCACGCGCACACGTTCCTGCACATAGAGCCCTCGGGGCAATCCGGGCACTGTATACGTGTAACGCCACTCCCGCCGATTCCAGAGCGGAACCGAACATGTATGCCAGTTATCCGACACGGTGATCCACGGCACAGGAAAAAAACCTTGTCTTTTCACCATGACTTCCACCTGGAACGGCTCGCCAGCCACCACCTGTTGCGGTGCAACTCTGTGCACGGAAAAGGACCCGCTTCCGCACAATAGGACCAGATGGAAACAAACCATCAACGCCAGCACAATAAACAAAAACCATGCTCCGAATCCGCCGTAGATCAGAGCGGCCGCTCCGCTGAACAAAACCGAAAGTACCGCCAACGTTGATCTCAGTGCTTGCAACGGGTCCCACCTCCGTGTCAAATATATAGCTAGATATAGCTAGGAAGAAACTATATATAGCTAGGCAGAAACAGGAGAAAATGCCGGCACTTCTACGCTTTCAACGATCTCTTCCAAAATGCGTTCGCCATCGAAATGGCGATCGGAATATGGATGCTGATCCATCCCTACTCCGAAACTTCCGAACCGATCTGCTACTCTGACGCGGTGTCCCATAACATGAAGAAACATCGCCTTGACATCGTCCGGCACTACATAATCCCGTCCCGAAAACCACGCTTCGCTTTGCGCCGCCCGCATAAGGGCGACCGAAGCACGCGGACTTGCCCCGAGCACCAGTCTTTCTTCCTTGCGGGTCGCTTGCGATAAGGCAACGATATAAGAGCGGATCTTGTCGTGAACGTACACATCGCGCACCTGTTTTTGCATTCGTTTCAGCTCATTCAGTGTAAGAGCCGGTTCGACGTGAAGTAGCGGATCGCCGCCACGCACTCGTTCCAGCATTCCCATCTCTTCTTCGCGCGAAGGGTATCCCAACCGGATCCGGAACAAAAAACGGTCCAGCTGCGCTTCGGGGAGCGGATACGTTCCTTCATACTCCAGTGGATTTTGCGTCGCCAAAACTAAAAAAGGTTCTGGCAGTTCATAGCTTTTTCCATCTACCGTGATGCGTCGTTCCTCCATCGCCTCCAGCAGGGCAGACTGGGTTTTCGGATTGGCGCGATTTAATTCATCTGCAAGCACGACCGGAGAAAACAGCGGCCCCGGAACAAATTCAAATTGGCCGGATGAGGGTTGGAAGACCGATGTGCCCGTCAAATCGGACGGAAACATGTCCGCCGTAAACTGAATGCGCCGAAACGTCAGACCCAGCGCCCGGGTCAGCGCTTTGACCAGCAATGTTTTGCCGACGCCGGGTACATCTTCCAACAGCACATGTCCCCCGCACAACATTGCCTTCAAAATCGTTCTGATGGCGTCACTTTTTCCGATCACCGCTTTTTCGACCTGTCGGACCACCCTGTAGCACCCTTCCTGCAGAGCTTCCATACCCGGGCCTCCTTCCATCTTTCTTCCTTATCTATCATTTCCAGCGGTACAAATTTTAGACCGCACGAATCTAGGAAACTTGGAAACGGCTTACATACAAGAAACAATGGCTTCCGAGGAAAACGGGCATCTGGATATATTTTGGACTTCTGGTGTATAATCAAAAATAAAAAGCTGTCACTGCTCGTAGAGCAGAAACAGCTGTTTTGAAAAAAAAGGAGCTGACAGACGCATGTTTCGCATCTGCTTCGCTCTCCTTTTTGGACTGTTTTTAATTTATCCCCAATCGGTGATCGTCCTGGCCATCAATGGGGCGGAACTCATTCGTTTCCACAGCTTGCAAGACTTTATGATCGTATGGATATTAAACTTTTTCTGGGTATATACCTTGACTACACATGTCGCCATATGGCTACGAAATAGAACCGCTGAAGAATAAAAGTTTCCCAAATTAGGCCGCTTTTTAGGCCGCTTTCCGTTCCCCATCGGCCAGACGCCATTTTTTGTTCGTCAACCCTCTTAACAGAGGCAATACGTAGTGATCCAAGCCGAAGCGACCTGCATTGGCCCCTGCCACCATTAACAGTATACCCATCAACAACATTTCCGGGTTGCTGCTGATCGTTCCCGACAACAGGAACGCCATGTTCATCACAGCGCCCATCAACGCCGAGAAGGTAGTAAAGCATCCGAGCAAAAGGCCGATTCCGACGAGAAATTCTCCCCAAGCAACGAGGAAGTTGAACAGTTCCACATTCGGCAACGCAAAACCTTCCAGAAATGCTGCCCACCACGATTTCACGACGGGATTCTCTCCACTCGCACGAGCGATCGCTCCCATTAAGTATCCACTGGCATCAAAATCACCTTTCACCTTGCCCCAGCCTGCGGTCATCCAAGTCCAGCCCAAGTATAGGCGAACAAAGGTCAGCAGCAGCGCAGCGATGCGATTTTCCCGCAAAAATTTGACAACCATTTCGATCACTCCTCTTATTGGATTTGAATTCATTTTGCTTGTTACATCTTTCACTTATATCATAACTACTTGTGAATGTATTCACAATAGGATCGAAACGGTTGTCAAACATCGTTAAAAAAGTTATGAAACTTTTATGAATTGTGTGGCAAATGGCTGACATTTTAGAAAAAACGACCGTGATTATCCCGCTTCCTTCACGGCTTCAAGCACTTCTTGAACATGACCTTTTACGGATACTTTCCGCCATTCCCGCAGCAATTTTCCTTCCTCGTCGATCAAAAACGTGGAGCGCTCGACGCCATAATACTCTTTGCCGAACATTTTTTTCAGTTTCCACACACCGAACATTTCGCACACTTTGTGATCGGGATCGGAAAGCAGTTCAAACGGCAAGCTATGCTTGGCGATAAACTTGTGGTGGGACTCCAAACTATCGGGGCTGATGCCGAGCACGACCGTATTCAGTTTGGCAAAATCGCTGTGATAATCACGAAAATCGCACGATTCGGCCGTACAACCGGGCGTCATATCTTTCGGATAAAAGTAAAGCACCACTTTTTTGCCCCGGTAATCGCTGAGTGAAACGTCTTTGCCACTGGTGCTCGGGAGTGTGAAATCAGGTACGGGTTTGCCCTGTTCGATCGCCGTCATCAGGATCATCTCCTTTTTCAATCATACATGTTTTTTTCTCATTATATCCTAACCCGTCCACAGATCAAAAAATGGGAGCTTTTTTACATCGCCCAGGACACCCCTGTTGAAACCTTTGCACACTTCGGGTAAACTTGAGGGAAAACGAGGAATGATACATAGTAGACGAGGGTATACATAAAATGATATGGCGATCGTTGAAAATGACGGCGTTGATGTTTACAGCCACTTGCCTGGTCTTGCTGAACGGGTACATCATCGCCTATTTGTACGAAGATGTTCGTTCACGGTTTGCCACACTCACGCTCGCACATGAAAATGAAACGGAGGACATCGTGATGTCCGACTCCGACCCGGGAGCGGATCAACATCCCGAGTCGGAAGCGGAGACGGATGAGGTCGTACCTGAAGAAAAAAAAGAAGAGGCTTTGCTCGATGCCCCTGCCATTTCCCAACATCCCGAACTTTATAATGGCTGCGAGATTACAACCCTGACCATGCTTCTTCAATATTATGGGATCGAAACGGACAAAATGAGCATGGCCTCCACCATGATCAAGGATCCGACCCCGGTTCGCCGTGATGCCCAAGGCAACATCATCTACTGGGGGGACCCGAATGTCGGATTTGTCGGCGATGTAACCGGCAAAAATATCGGTCTCGGTATCTATCACGGACCGATTCTGGAGCAATTGCAAACGTATTTCCCCGATGCTGTCAATTTGACGGGCCGTGATTTTGAGGATTTGGAACGGGTGGTCAGCGGCGGCGATCCGGTGATGGTCTGGACGACCGTTTCGTTTAACGTACCTAAGGAACATCAGTGGTACGTCTGGGATTCACCGCATGGCAAAGTGCGGGCCACATTCCAGATGCATACGGTACTTTTGGTTGGTTATGATCAAAATTACGTTTATGTCAACGACCCGCAAACAGGGGCAAAAGCAAAAAAAATCGACAAAAACCGTTTTATCGCTACGTGGGAAGCGATGGGTAAGCAGGCGGTCGCTTATATCAGCCCATGATCCGCCTGCTATTTTTGTGCGTTGATGCTCAAGATCCGGCCCCGCGATATCGCTTTACACCGATATTCCAGATCAATACTCCGAGCATAAGCACAATCGCGCCGACGAGCGGAGTAAGCAGAGCAAAGATGCGTGTAATCTCTTTGTCCAGGAAATAGGCAGCCGGATATACCCCGACAAAAGCAAACGGTATGACCCACGTCAGCAAAAAGCGGATCGTTTTGTTGTAGATGTCAACGGGATAGCGGCCATAGTTTTGAATATTGTACATCATCGGTACGATGCCGGTTTTGGAATCGGAATAAAACGCAACCGAAGTAAGAGCGATATAAATCCCGCCATAAATCATGGCGGACCCAATCACCAGCACCAAGAGAACGAGCCAGTCATACCAACGCGGTTCCAGCCCGAGCTGCCACCCGGCATAGACCATGATGAGAAAACCGGTCAAAGAACCGAACAAGGCCGGCGGATCGGCGTTTTCCAACACGAGCTGCACAAGATTGTGCACCGGACGGGTGAGCACCCGATCCATCTCGCCTTTGATCACATAGCGATCGGCAAAGTCCCACAGATCGAAAAAGCAGGAAAAAATGCCATAAGGGATCATGAAATAACCGTATATAAAGATGATCTCTTCCCGCGTCCAGCCCGCCAACAAATTCGTATGCTGAAACACGACGAGAACAAAAAACAGGTTCATCACCTGGTAAGCCAGATCAGACACCACTTCGATCCAGAAATCGGCGCGGTAGGTCATCCTGGTTTTCATGTACGTTTTCAAATAATCGACGATGATCGAAGCATAATACAATGTGTCTTTACCCCCCCTGCACGATCAGTCGTTTCCTGGCCAGCCGCCACACACCAAAAATCGGTATGATGAGCAGCACAAACCAGACGATCTGCGTGCCCAACGCTGCATAGGCTTCAGCACCTTCGATCCTGCCGGTGATGACGGAAGACGGCAAGTAAGTGATCGCCTGAAACGGCAACCACTTGAGTAACGTTTCCGCCCAGACGGGGAAAAAGCTGATCGGAATAATGAGTCCGGAAAAAAGATCGACACTGACCCGTTTCAATCGCATCATGCCTTCGTTATTTTCCACAAAAAAGGCAAACAATCCGGTCAACAAGTTGATTTGGGTATTGATAAGAAAACTGAAAAATAACATGAGCAAGAACAGCAACCATTTTCCCGCATCCGTCGGGAGTTGGACCGGGAACAATAATAACGCCAGACACATGCCGGGAACAGAGAACATGAGCAAACGAAACAGCCCTTCGCCGAAACCTTCCATCGTTTTCACCACGAGATACCGGTACGGACGAATGAGCTGGATCGCAACGCTTCCATCCTTGATCTCCCTTGCGATTTCACGATCGAGGTTGTTAAAGTAAAAGGCTCTGGCCATCCACGAAATCGCCACGTAAGTGGTCATCTCCGCCACCGTAAAGCCGCCCAACGACTCCGCATCCCCGTAGATGGCTTTCCACAAGAAATAGTATGCGCCAATATTGATCGAATAGATGATAATGCCGCTGTAGTAGTTCACGCGATACGCGAGCATCGTCAAGAAACGGATGCGGATGAGGTCCAGGTACAAACTAGACACGTACCGTCGCCTCCACCGTTTCTTCCATGGCCACAGCCGCCTCTGCTCCCGACTGGTAAATTTCCCGCACAATTTCGTCTGTGTTGGTCTCCAGCACCTGGATGTCAGCGATCTGCGCGCGGCTTGCTACCGCCGCGATCAGGCCGGACACATCGGTTTCTGTAGGCGCTAAGGTCGCCTTCGCTTCCCAATCGTGTTCTGCCTGCCAATGGACATCGATGCCAGCGGTGGTTTCTTTCAATACCGCCACTGGACAAGGTGCGCTGAAGCGGAACAGAATCTCTTTTCCTTTCCCCCATTCCTGCTTCAATCTTTCCAGGCTGCCGTCATAAATGATCTTGCCTTCATCGAGAATGACCACGCGCGAGCACAGCGCTTCAATATCTTGCAAATCATGTGTGGTTAGCATGATCGTTGTTCCGTACTGGCGGTTGATATCTTGCAAAAATTGGCGGATTTCCGCCTTGACCATGACGTCCAGTCCGATCGTCGGTTCATCCAGAAAAACGATCGAAGGGTTGTGCAAAAGCGCAGCGGCCAGCTCGCAGCGCATACGCTGGCCGAGGCTCAGTTTGCGGACGGGACGATGCAACAGTTCCTGCAGTCGGAGCCGCTCGACCAATTCGTCCATCCGTTTACGAAAATCAGGCTCCGGGACACGGTAAATTTTGCGCAGGAGCCGGAACGATTCGATGACGGCGATGTCCCACCATAACTGGCTGCGCTGTCCGAACACAACCCCGATGTTCCTCACGAACTTTTCTCTTTCCTTATAGGGAATATATCCGCCCACCCGGATTTCTCCCGACGTGGGCACGAGAATGCCGGACAGCATCTTGATCGTCGTCGATTTTCCCGCTCCGTTTTCTCCGATATACCCGCAAATTTCACCTTGCGGAATCTGTAACGTAATATTATCAACAGCGACGATGCGCTGATATTCGCGTCGAAACAAATCTTTAAATGCGCCTAGCAATCCTTCACGGCTTTTTTGCACTTTGAATTCCTTTCGCAAGTTTCGCACATCGACGGCTAGCATCGTTTTTCCTATGCCCCCCATGAGTCTTCTGTCCTACATTTGCCTATGAAAAAAGACGGTCGAATATTTGAGAATTTTGCCGATTTTTTATAAACTATACAGAGTGGTGATCTCTTAAAAGGTGTGATAAAGTCATCCCCAACCCAATATGATACACTAACAACTGAAGAAGAGAAAGGCAGGATCCCACACAATAACACTGCTAAACCTAGCCACTTTTTGCCGAAAGGGAAGAAAAAAATGAGTGAAACACCAAACAGAAAGAAAAAGAACAAAAGAAAACGATTCTCGGCATGGAAATGGATCGTTCTCTCCCTTCTATTTTTTGTTGTAGGCATTATCGGTTTTTATGGATATTCGATAGTCAAATTCGGACAGGGCATCAACAAGGATGCAGAAGATTCGCGTTTCAGTCAATTTTATAAAGATAGAAATGTAGCGGCGGAGCCCGCCGATCCAGTTCCGAAATGGGAAGGAAAAGAAAGGGTCAACATCCTGCTATTGGGCGGGGACGAACGCGGTCTCCGCAAAAACGAGGTGCCCCGCTCCGATACGATGATGCTCGTCTCCATCGATCCGGTGACGAAAACCGCGCATCTGATCTCCATCTTGCGCGACACATATGCGGAAATACCCGGTTATGGCAGACAGCGCGTCAACGCTGCGCTGGCGCTTGGCGGACCTGAGCTGGCGATGGAAACCGTCGGCAACCTGCTCGATGTATCCGTCCAATATTTCGTTTACGTCGATTTTCAAGGATTCATCTCTTTGATCGATGCGATCGGCGGAGTCGAATTTTACGTCGAAAAAAATATGAGATATTCGACGCGCGCGGATGGTCCTGAATACGACATCAATCTGGAAGAAGGCTGGCAGGTCCTCGATGGGAAAAAAGCGCTGCAATACGTCCGCTTCCGCAATGATGCACGCGGTGATTATGCGCGCACCGAACGCCAACGTGAATTTATGAAAGCTGTGGCCAACAAGCTGCAAAGCACGACTTCTTTGGTCAAATTGCCGCAAATTCTAGAAAAGATCGAACCGCATATTGAAACCAATATGACACTGACCGATATGCTGAAACTCGGTGCTCTCGCTTTTGAAATTCGCAACGAGACGATCCATAGCATGCAGGCGCCCCCGCAAGAACTGTTGCGTGAAGAAAACATCGGAGGCGCATCGGTGATTACAGTCGATCGCGATGAGCTGGTCCGTTACGTCCACGAACAGTTTGAGCTGGCAGCTATGGAGCCGGAAGATGAAACGGAAGATTTAACCGGAGATGCAGGAGGTCATGCCGAGGAAGGCCAGGGACAGACAGCGGAGGACTACACGAAACTGCAGGAGGTCGGAAGTTGAACAGACATCGATCCGAACAATTATACGCTGAAGCGCTAAACCACATCGTCGGAGGGGTCAACAGCCCCTCCCGTTCTTTCAAAGCAGTAGGCGGAGGAGCGCCCGTCTTTATGAAGAAAGCGGAAGGCGCCTATTTTTGGGATGAGGATGGAAATCGCTATATCGATTATCTCGGCGCTTACGGCCCGATCATTCTCGGACATGCTCATCCGGCGATCACCAAAGCGATTCAACAAGCGGCCCAAAACGGCGTACTGTACGGGACTCCGACAGAACTGGAAATCCGTTTTGCAAAAATGTTGAAAGAGGCTGTGCCATCGCTGGACAAGGTGCGTTTTGTCAACTCCGGTACAGAGGCGGTCATGACCGTCATCCGCGTCGCACGCGCGTATACGGGCCGCAGCAAAATCATCAAATTTGCCGGATGTTATCACGGCCATTCCGATGCGGTGCTCGTTGCCGCCGGCTCCGGACCGTCGACGCTGGGTACGCCGGATAGCGCCGGCATCACCAAAACGACGGCACAGGAAGTGATCACGGTTCCGTTCAACGATATCGAAGCGCTGGAACAAGCGTTGGAAAAGTGGGGAGAACAGACAGCGGCCGTCATGATTGAACCGATCGTCGGCAATTTCGGGATCGTTCCGCCGGAACCCGGTTTCCTGGAACAGCTGTGCAAACGGACGCGCGAATACGGAGCGCTTGTCATCTATGACGAAGTGATCAGCGCTTTTCGCTTTCATTACGGTGCAGCCCAGACCTTTTCCCTGTTTCCGGATCCCGAAGCCGTTCAACCGGATTTGACGGCGATGGGGAAAATTATCGGTGGTGGTTTGCCGATCGGCGCCTATGGCGGAAGGAAGGAAATTATGGAACAGGTTGCGCCGCTGGGACCGGCCTATCAGGCGGGCACAATGGCCGGCAATCCGCTTTCGATTTCAAGCGGAATCGCCTGCCTGGAACAATTGCAGGACGCAGCCCTGTATGAACGGATGGACAGACTGGCGGCAAGGCTTGCTGACGGTTTGAAGCAGCTGGCGGATGAACATGGCATTCCGCTCACGGTCAATCGCGTCCGCGGCGCGTTTTCCATTCATTTTTGCGATCACCCGGTCAAGAACTACCAGGATGCCGAACGGAGCGACGGAGAACGTTTTGCGCAGTTTTTCCGGCTTATGCTCGACCAGGGCATTTGTCTTGCCCCGTCCAAGTATGAAGCCTGGTTTTTGACCGCTGCTCACACGGATGAACATATCGATCAGACATTGGAAGCGGCACGCGTCGCCTTTCGAGCCATGCAGGCGTAAGGCGCCTTTCAGCTTGACTGCCGTTCTTGATGGATTCAAATACCGCCGCCATCTTCATGCATCGACGTTTTTTCCTTGCGCACGGTCTGATAGAGACTGATGATGCCGACCGTCGCCAGAAACACGCTTCCGATGGCGACAAGCACATAAAGATTGCGATCGAGCAAAGCCTTAATCAGCGCGTAACAGATGACGAGAGAAAGCACCGGTGAAACGAGCCAAACCTGAATGATTTGAATCATGATGTTTTTCTGCCAAATGCGAAAGCCGTTGTCTGCGGTGCCGATCCCCATGATCGCGGAGGTGGTCACCTGGGCGAGCGGCACCGGCAACCCGTACAAGGAAGCGATCATCACCAGCAGACCTCCCGTGCCGGAGATGGACGTTCCTTGCAGCAAGGACAGGTTCGTGATCCGTTTCCCGTTCGTTTCCATCACCCGTCCTCCCATCAGGATAGCACCGAGCGCAACAAACAGGCCTCCCCAAAAAACTCCGGCGCTTTCGCTCATCAACCCGGCACCAATAATGGGTCCAACCGCATTGGCCACATTGTTCATGCCCGCAGAAAACGCCTCAAACATCCCCGCCAAAATAACAAGCACAGCCAATATTCTTTTCCACTTGCCCTGACCTTGCAAAACCGGAAAGCGCCGCTCCAAATATTGAATCAGCTTTCCGCAAATAATAGCCATGATAAAAGCGACGGCAGGCACGATCAGCCAAAACGAAACGATGATGAGTATATTTTTGACAAACAGCACCTGAAAAGCGACGCCGGCCCCGACGATCGAACCGACCGTCACTTCGCTGGTTGATAGCGGAATTCCGAGCAAGTTCGCCATAAACAGACTGAACGTAGCCGAAAAAAGGATGATCACCACGACTTGCACCGTCAATATATCCGATGGAACGATGCCTCCCCCGATCGTTTTGACCACTTCACCGCTGCCGAGAACCGAGCCCAAAAACACGCCGATCGCGACGAACACAAGAGCCACCCATTTCGTTTTAACCGCTCCGCTGCCATAGGCAATCCCCATGGTGGCCGCGGCTCCGCTGGCGCCGATATTCATCGCAAAAAAGAGGGCGATGGCGATCGCAATATATGTGAGCATTTCTCAATCTCTCCCGGATTCAAAATAATCAAAAATGTGAATGGTCATAGGCCGTTCCATTTCCATCCTGATGGGAAGTTCGCCTATGTAAAATCATATGAAAATAAACGATAACGGTGAGGCCCAATTTTATTTCCCCTATACCACATAATTCATAGTTGAATAATAGGTTTTGGATGATTATGTAATGATTCTACACGATTTGGTTGGGATCGTCAACGCAAAAATAAAGCCGCCAAAGGAGCGGTTACTCCTAGGCGGCTTACTTCTTTTTGCAAATTTTTTCCCTTTTTAGACAAAGCGGATTAAGCACGATGGGCGGTCCAGTCGAAACCGATCGCATCGAGAAACGCTCTTGCCAACACCATATGGCCGGTCATGGAGGGATGTACCCGGTCCCAGGCGATCGCGGCCGGATAAATATGCCGGGTCACCCGATCCAGAGCAGCCTGCGTATCGACAAACAGCGTCTTATGCTTTTCTGCGATCCGTTTGACGATGGCACCGTATTCATCCATCCTTTTCCGCATCGGATCTTCTCGGTTCGGCTCAATGTAAAACGGGGTCATGAGCACGATCCCTTTTACCTGCGGTTGGGTGCGGACGACCAGTTCTTCCAGCGTCTCCTCATATTCGTCAGGATACACATGCCGTTCTTTCAAAGTCGGGGTGTCAAATTGTCTCCAGACATCGTTGATCCCGATCATGATCGACAGCCAGTCCGGCTTCAGATCGAGCACATCCGTCTGCCAACGATGTTTCAGATCCCGGACGGTGTTGCCGGAGATGCCCATGTTCGTCACACGAATCCGGTAATCGCTGTAGACAGAATTCAAAAATGCTTCTACGAGCGCCACGTAGCCATGTCCGGTGCTCGGCGCACGTCCTTCCCCGATGGGGCGCGCCCGCTCGCAATCTGTAATCGAGTCGCCAATCATCAACAGCCGGTCGTTTGGGTCCAATTTCACGATTGAATATCCACCTTTCCCGCTAGATTCCTATCTGTTTTGGATGCAACCCTTTTTATAATTAAATACCGTGTGCGCCTATTCCTGCTTCGCCTTGCGATAAGCTTCCACATAGCGGGATGCCTGTTGGGCCACGAGGG
>CALAME010000101.1 GCA_937925675.1 uncultured Paenibacillaceae bacterium
CGTATCGATTTACTCTTTAATTTTTCTATTCTTATATTTAGCCATCTCATATTCTTTATATTTTCATTCATCTTCTACGAACAATGAGTAGGAGTATTTGATCAATTGAATTTTCAATCGGTTCTGTCAATCTTGAAGGCTAAGCCCAATCGCGTTTTGAACAATCTGCAAACAGATGTTGGGCGAGCTGGAATTAGCGATTTAAAAACCCTTCTTCAAACACGTCAGTCAAATATTCGAGAGTAATCGGATCGCTGTATGTTGATTTTTTCGTTTCCATTTCAATGACCCGACCGTTTTTCACTGCCGGAATGCTCTTCCAAATTTCGCTCTCCATAAAAGCATTGTCTCCCAAGCCCGTGCTCAGGACGATAAAATCTCCTGCATATTCCGGCAGCACTTCCAATGACAAAGTGTAATACCCCGTCTCAAGTGCATCCTCTTTTACTTTTTCCGGCATGCCCAGCTCCATCGCTTGATACAAAATTTCGGTTCCACGCGCCCAATTATTGCCGAACACATAAAAGTTTTTGGCGTCGGTCTCAAACACCGTCACCGTAATATCCCCGTGCTTTTCCTTGATTTTTCGACTCAGTTCTGCTGTTCGCTGTTTGAATTCCTGAATCCATGCTTCTGCTTCTTCTTCTTTGTTCAATAGTTTTCCAATTTCAAGTTGCTGTTGTAAATAATCGAGTTTGCCCCATGTATAAACTACCGTTGGTGCGATTTTTTGAATTTCTTCAAGATTTTCCGTATGACTTCCGGCAATGATCAGATCCGGCTGTTGCGCAACGATGCTTTCCAAGGATTGATCCGAAACGATTTCGATATCCTTGACCCGTTCTGTAAAAAGGGGATTTCCGTATGTCCATTCATCTACACCGACGAGATTTCCCCCGAGCGCCAGAACGTTGGGAGCATAACTGAGAGCGACGATCCGTTGCGGATTTGCCGGAATTTCAACCGGTCCGAGTTCCGATTCATAAATGACCGTTTCGCCGGCATCAGATTGACCTGCATTAGCATCGGGTTGATGATCATCTTCGTTTTGTCCGCATGCTCCTACTATGAACATCAGAGAAAAGATGAAGAAACCCAAGATCAGCCTTTTTTTCATCATAAACATCCTCCACTCATTCGATGTAAATGCTCTCTATCCGAAAATAAACTTTGTATTCTTTTCTTCTAGTCGCGAGTGATGAGAAGAAACCTGGGCCATTTCACAGGCGTTCGGATCCAAATATAGTTTCGCCCGGTTCACCGCATGTGCAGCGTCCTGAAACGCCCCTGCAATCAGCCTCAGTTTCCTCTCATGGTATAAAATATCCCCCGCTGCAAACAGACCGGGTACCGTAGATTCCCCCAACGGGGTTCCTTTTACAAAAAAGTCATGCAGCAAAAAGTCCAGCTGGACCGCCGCCAACGATCGTAAGCTCTGACAAGTCATCCTTTGGATACATATTGACGAATCCTCCCTATGCGTTTACCATGCGTTGATCAATCCTTGATTCTAGCCAGCAAATAAAGAAAATAAGGCGCACCAATGACAGCAACGACAATGCCTGCGGGGATCGAAGAAGGCTGCATGATCCAGCGTCCGATCGTGTCAGCCAGCAAAAGAAGAATAGCTCCGACGAGCGCGGCAATTGGAATGACATACTCATGCCGATCGCCTATCAATCGCCTTGTCATATGTGGTGCGATCAAACCGATAAATCCGATGCCGCCACTGACAGACACACTGGCCGCCGCCAACGCCGTCGCTGCGGCCAGCAACATTCTCCTTTCCTTTTCCAAATCCGTTCCAAGACCGATGGCCGTTTCATCCCCCAAGTTCATCACATTCAATACTGATGATTTCCAATACACATAAGGGGTCAACAATACAAGCCATGGCCATAATGCATGAACAAATTTCCAGTTGGATCCCCAAATGCTGCCCGCAAGCCAGGTGGCCAGAAATTGATATTTGTCAGGATCCAGCCGCAGGGTAAGCACGATCATAAGTGAACTGATGCCTGCAGCTACTGCCACCCCGGTCAGAACAATTCGGATCGGATGAACCCCTTCGTGTCGCTTGTAGGACAATGCGTAAATCAGAACAGCTGTCCCTCCTGCTCCGATAAAGGCCAAAAACGGGAGAACAAGCACAGGCACGTTAGAGGTGCCCGCATAAAAAGACAAAAACAGCATAACCGCCAGACCAGCGCCGGAGTTGATACCAATGATGCCCGGATCGGCCAGCGGATTGCGCACGATCCCTTGCAACACTGTTCCGGAAACTGAAAGTCCCGCCCCAACCAACAAAGCAATGACCATGCGTGGCAAACGGAATTGGAACAGGGTCAACGACTGCTCATAGGTGCCCTGTCCCCATAGCGTCAGCAAGATTTCTCTAGGATGCATGCGAATATACCCGACATTCAGACTGAATAAAAACGTGATAATAATACCAACAAAAAGCAAGAGAACCAACGTTCTAAAGCGGCGTTTCTTTTTGAGTTGGCCTTCAGTTTGGTATATCAACTAAGCTTTCCTCCTTTTCTGGCCATATAAAGGAAGAAAGGCACTCCCAAAAGGGCGATCAATGCTCCGATCGGTGTTTCGTAGGGAGGGTTGATTAGCCGAGCCGCCAAATCAGCCAGCACAACAAGCCATGCTCCGAGAACAGCGGATGCCGGGATGATCCACCGGTAATCGTATCCGACAAGTTTTCGCGACAAATGAGGTACAATCAGTCCGACAAAACTGACTGCTCCCACGACAGATACGGCCGCACCGGCCAGCACCAACACGACCACCGCACCGATTAGCTTGACTCTCCCTGTTTTTTCCCCGAGGCCGATCGCCACTTCCTCTCCCAGACTTAAAATAGTGATCGACCGGGACAATATCATTGCCACAATCATCGCCATGATGAACCACGGCGTGATAACCTGCAAATGGCTCCAGCGCGTCCCCGATACGCCCCCTGCGTACCAAAAGGCGAGATCTTGCCCGATATCAAAATGCAGGGCGATCCCTTCACTGAGGGCAGACAAGAGTGCAGAAACTGCCGCACCGGCCAGCACCAGCCGGATCGGAGTGAGGCCGCTTTTGGACCAAGAGCCGATACCATAAACAATCGTCGCTCCTAGCGCAGCCCCGACAAAGGAAAACAGAATGACATATGCATAGGACAGCCCAGGAAAAAAGGCGAAGCAGACCGCCAGCAAAAAAGCCGCCCCCGCGTTCAATCCGAGAAGCCCAGAATCCGCCAAAGGATTGCGTGTCATCCCCTGCATGATCGAACCGGAAACGGCAAAACAACAACCGACCAGCGCCGCGCCAATAACGCGTGGTAGTCGGAGTTCCCAAATAATCAGATGTTCCTGTCGTTCCGGGTTAAATTGAAATACCGCGCTCCATACGGTTTTGAAATCAATATCTGCCGCTCCTAGCGAAACCGCTAAAACACATGCCCCCAAAAGGGCGACCCACCCTCCACCTATGATCCATAACCCGATTACAGGCCGGGCAGTTTCCTTCACTCGCTGCAGCTGTTGCTGTGCCTCCATCCATCATCCATCCCTGTCGCATTCACCGGTAAACGTATTCTACATCCTTGCATAATTGATAAGAAAAACAAATCGGATGTGCGCTAAACGGACACGGTGCCAATTGAGCATCAATATTGAACACTTCACGCAAAACCTCACATGTCATGACATCACTCGGTGTTCCCTCCTTGATCACTTTGCCATCTTTCATCGCGATCAAGTAGTCCGAAAAGCGAGAGGCGTGATTCAAATCATGCAACACCATCACGATCGTCCGATTTTCTGCTTTGTTCAATCGTTCCAAAAGCAACAAAATTTCCAACTGATGTGCGAGATCAAGATAGGTAGTGGGCTCGTCAAGCACCAAAATATCCGTTCCTTGAGCTAGCGCCACTGCGATCCACACCCGCTGTCTTTGTCCACCTGACAAGGCGCTGATCGACCGATCTTTTAAATCCCCCAATCCGGTGACCTCAATCGCCCAATGGATATAATCGTAATCTTCCGCTTTAAGCATCCCCATGGACGAGCGGTGTGGAAAGCGGCCATAAGAGACCAGTTCGAATACAGTGAGTCCACCTGGAGCTTGCGCCGTCTGAGGCAAAACTGCCATCTTGCGAGCCACTTCTCGCGTATCCAGGTTGTGGATTTCCTTTCCATCCAGATACACCGTTCCAGCCTTCGTTTTTAATATGCGTGCCAATGTCTTGATGAGCGTCGACTTGCCGCAACCGTTTGGGCCGATGATGGTTGTGATTTTCTGCGCCGGAATCGTGATACTCAAATCTTCTATAATCAAATGTTGAGAATAACCGACATGGATTTTTTTTGCCTCAAGCGCTCCCATCTTTGGCACCTCTTCCGATAATGATAATCATTTTCAATATATAAGATAAAAAAGGGATCTGTCAACCCTATTTGGTGAAAAAACGAGTTTACAAATAAAAAAATCCGACAAACTTATCGCTAAGTTTTGTCGGATATGTTATATGATGAAAGCCGATCCTTAAGAGTGAGGTACAGACAACTGTTCTACAACCGCTCGGGCGGCACTGAGTCCGGATTGAGGATTTTGACCGGTAATCAAATGACCGTCGATAACGACATGATCGGTCCAAAGCGGTTTTCCTTGAAAATCAGCTCCTTGCTCACGCAGTCGGGTTTCCAGCAAAAACGGCATATACGTATCCAGTTGGGCCGCTTTCTCCTCCGCATTGGTAAACGCGGTCAACCGTCTTCCACGAACAAAATCTTGCCCATCCGACCGTTTCATATTGACCAAACCGGCAGGACCATGGCAAACCGCAGCAATAATTTTTTTGGAATCATCCATCGCACGCAAGATACGCTCCAGCTCCGGATTGCCCGGCAGATCGTACATCGTCCCATGTCCCCCTGGCAGGAAGACCGCATCAAACGGATCTTCCACAACCGAGGAAAGCGGCACGGTCTGTTCTAGCGCGGCGATTGCCTCGGCCCATTGTGTTTCGTCTTTCGGCAGACTGCGCGGATCGATCGGTGCCTTTCCGCCTCGAACACTGGCAACCGTAATCTGATACCCGGCCTGCACGAACAGTTCATACGGCTCCGCAAATTCACTCAACCAGATCCCTGTCGGTTTTTCCTCATCGATACGGTCATGGCTCGTTACGACAAACAAAATGTGTGGCTTTGCCATCATCAGCACCTTCCCTGAAAAATATTCAAAGTACGATCGCGATCGTTACACTTTGATTGTAATTCTGAATTATGTATAATACAAATAATATGTTTATAGAGGTGTTATAAAAATATTTATGGCCAATTTTGAATGGTTCCGTTCCTTTGTGGCGATTTATCGGGAAGGTTCAATTTCAGCCGCCGCACATGTACGTCATATGACCCAACCTGCCCTCAGCCAGCATTTGGCCGGACTGGAGGCGGAGATGGGAGAGCCGTTATTCATACGCACCCCGCGTAAAATGATTCCAACCGAACGCGGAGAGGAGCTGTATAAAACGGTGGCGCAGGCTGTCGATCGGCTGGAGCGAGCCAGCGGGCAACTGAAAGGGGCAAGTCGGAAATCCGTCATCCGTCTTGGCAGTGCGCTTGAATTTTTCCATGAGCGCCTGCTGCCGGCCATCAACGGTTTCGATCATACGTTGGTCGTCACTTTCGGACTGACGGAAAAGCTAATTGATCAATTGAAACAAAATGCGCTGGATATCGTCATCGCTACCCAAAAGCGGCCGCTTACCGGCATTCATTATCTTCCCTGTTACAACGAATCGTTTCATCTCGTTGGAAACACACCTCTAGCCGGAAAAAGCAAAACCGAACTGGAAGCGATGAGCTGGGTCAGTTACGGAATCGAATTGCCGATCATCCGCCGCTTTTGGACCATTGCCTTCGGTGAAAAACCGGTCTTTTATCCGAGTATGGTCATTCCGGACTTACATGCCATTCGGGAAGCGGTTCGTCTGGGGTACGGCATCAGTGTATTGCCCCATTATTTGATCGAAGAAGATTTGAAAATGGAAACATTGTACGAATGGCCCCTGAATAACCAGACCGTATCCAACGAACTATGGTTTGCATTTCGCGCCGAAGATGAAAATGACCCGGTCATTCAGTCCTGGATGGAACAAGTCTATCAAAGAATAAAAAAAGATCATTAGCTCATCTGTAAATGAACTAATGAACTTTCAAAAAAATCAGCGGTGATCTCATTAATTTGTGCAAAAAATTTTTCTGCCGCAAACGTTTGCTGAGTCATCAACTTTGCGATCTGACCGATGATCTCGTTGATTTCAACGACTCGCAAGATCAGATTCGTAACGAAATGAAATGCTTCATCCGCTTCTTGCATCCCATTTTGAATCACTTGGGAGGACGTTTGAATGGAGGCAGCCACCTCGCCTGTCAAGGAATGGACTTGCTCGACATTTCGCTCAATATCCTGAACAGCTTCTTTCGTGGACTGAGCCAGCTTTCGGATCTCCTGTGCCACCACCGAAAAGCCTCTCCCTTTGTCTCCCGAGTGTGCAGCCTCAATTGCGGCATTTAATGCAAGCAGATGCGTCTGATCCGAAATCTGGTGAATCAGGTCTACCATCTTTTCAATGTTGGACAAATAGCGCTGCAGTTCGGCAAAACGATGGACGATCGACTCAAACGTCCCACCCGAATGGAGGATTTCTTCCAGTGCGGTCGTAATGACATGTTTACCGCCTTCCGCCATCCGGACCGTTTCAGAACTTCGCTCAGCAACTGTTGCGGCTTGCCGGGCCACCTGATGAATGGAAGCGGTCAGCTGTTCGCCCGCCTGAGTTACTTGTTGCATTCGTTCACGTTGCCATTGAATCCGTTTTTGGAGTTTTTCGTGATCATGAAGAGTAACATGCGATACTGCAAGTTTCTTTTCATTGGACCCAACATGGGATTCAATCTGCTGAGACCTTTTTTGCGACTCCTTTGCAGTCCTTTCGGCGATATATTCCAGAACCGCTTTCAGCAAAATCTGTTTGTCAACATTTGCTGCACGCTGTAACGTATCCAGCACATCGATTTGTTTCCTCAAAATAAAGAAGCGTTGTTTAAGAACGGCTTGCATCCAAAACCTTTGCATTTTGTTCAGCGCAGCCATCAGCCGCATCGGAGAATACCGGTAAGACAGCATCCGCTTAAAAAAATCGGTCACTATAGTCACATATTCGTCATTTCTGTCTCCGTTCCAGAACCTGTTCATATAGGTTTGAAAATTTTTTTCAATGGCTTTTTCTACATTTTCATCGGTTGGATGCAGTTCCTCCCAAAACAGGGAAAAAGGTTCGCGGGTATGGCCATCCAACCCGTTAGCTAACATTTTCATGCGCTTCAAATCTTCATAGGAAAAAGGAGGATCGGTTAAAAGTTGGCCTTTATCTTCAAGGGCAATAAAGTCGTGCATATCTGTCCTCCTTGAATCGGTCCAACACCTTTTTTTGAAAGCATTACCTGCTTTTGATCAGCAGTTCGACCGCTTCCTGGACCAATTTTCCGGTATCGTGACCGGCTTCTTTCTCTTCAAGAATACACCGTTCCAGATTGACGGCTACAATATAAGCAATAGCCTTGTCGACCGCATTGCGGACGGCCGAAAGCTGGCTGACCACATCCTTGCAACTTTTTTCTTCCTCCATCATTTTCAGGACACCGCGAATTTGTCCTTCCACGCGGCGGAGTCTTTTTTTGACACTTTCATCGTATTCCATCGACATGGAACATCCCCCCTGTTCACTCATACATGTACAGGTATATTATACCCTGAAAAAGGGAAGTTCCGCTTTGATCTACATCATTTGATCTAAATAAACAAATTGACTTTTGCTTCCGCCGCATCCCCCAAATAGGTAGCCACACCCGCATAATCGATTCCGTCCATCAATTCTTCTTTTGTGAGCCCGAGCAAATCCATGGTCATCGTACACGCGACAAGCTTGACTCCTTGCTCCCGGGCAAGCTCTATCAATTGAGGCAAATCAGGGGCATTATGCTTTTTCATCACATGTTTGATCAGTTTCGGTCCTATTCCCGCAAAGTTCATTTTGGAAAGGCTCAGCTTGTTGGCTCCACGCGGCATCATTTTGCCGAACATCTTTTCCAAAAATCCTTTCCGGACAGAAACCGGCTGGTCTTTACGAAGAGTATTTAGCCCCCAAAAGGTAAAGAATATTGTTACGTCATGTCCATAGGCTGCCGCTCCATTGGCGATGATGAACGCGGCGATCGCCTTGTCCAGATCACCGCTGAACAGGATAATGGTGGTTTTTTCTTTCTGGTTCTCCTGCGGACTCATGGACTCATCCTTTCTTGATGATGAATTTAAACACTCCGTTTTCTTCTTTGGCTTCTATCAACTCATGGTTGGATCTTTTAATCCATGCCGGAAAGTCGTTCATGGAGCCTTTTTCTGTTGTGTGTACCTCCATCGTTTGACCGGGCTGAAGCGAATCGAGAGCTTTTTTGGCCTTGACGATCGGCATCGGGCAGGCCAAACCTTTGGCATCAACAAAAACGTCTGCCATTTCGCAAAACCTCCTTGTTTTTGCTTTTTATCCGTGTATTCCATGATGATGCACAGCGCAGCGGTTCGGTCCGATTTCCAGTTCGATGGCGCGGTTTGCATCCACCTTCAGTTCTCCCCGATTGATCGCGACGATCTCCTCAAAGTTCGGGGGCTTTTCCATTGAAACCGCACTGGCCACCTGTTCCGTAAATGAAGCTTTATCTTCGTTGCGCATAATTTCGTTGTTTTCGCGGATCTTGCCCAGCCGTTCTGCGACCACACCGGAGTCATTCATTTCCCGAATATCGGAATAATGTCCCGGCAAAACGAGACAGTCGTCCGGCAGGTCTTTCAGCTTGTAAAACACGGTGTGATACAGGTCTTCGGCCCATTCTTTGGCCTTGCCACCCAGATCGGGTCTGCCCAGTCCACCGACGAAAATCGTATCTCCCGACAACAGGAACCGGTTGTCAATCAGGAACGAGGTGGAGCCTGGCGTATGACCTGGCGTGGGAATCGACAACACTTCTACATCGATATCTCCGACTTTGATCCGGCCGTACTGTTCAAGGGGTTCAAACTTTAGATTCGTCCCCTTTGCTTCTTCGGAAGACAGGTAGTAAGGCGCTCCGACCTGTTCAGCAAGTCGTGGACCGCCGGTAATGTGATCGGCATGCAGATGGGAATCGACGACATGTTCAATCGTAAACTGATGTTTTTGCGCCAGTTCTATATAAACATCCGTATCTTTACTCGGATCGATGATCATGCCTTTTCCTGCGGAAATAACCGCATAGGATAGACATCCTTTGGCTAAACGGTTGATTTGAATGATTTTCAGTTTTTCATCCGCATAGACGGTGACGGGATGATAATATTGGCTCCAGGCCAACATTCCATCTTTCAGCGAGCTGGAAGTATAGCCTTTTTCATTAAGCATTTGCGCAACATAATCGGAGGCGCCACCTTTCGCACAAACGACGGCGATTTCTTTATCCTTGGGCAAGTTTGAAAGTATTTCGTCCTCTTCATCCATTTCATCCAAAAAAGCAAAGTATGGAATATTGACGGATTGTGTTTTCTTCCCTTCGATTTTCCAATCGTTATATTCTTCCTCATTACGCACATCTAAAATGAAGACATTTCCGGCTTCCATTTTGCGATGAAGTTCTTCCGCTGTAATAGAACGAACGTTTTCCATCCTGCTTCCCCTTTCTCACAGCTTCCTGTTTCCAGTACTCCCTCAAGCACCATTTACGCGCCTCTTGTCCCATTTACAGTGGTTCCCTGCCACTGTGACATGCCCGGTACGACATTATAGACATTGGAAAATCCCCGTTCGATCATGATCTGGCAAGCCTGATCGCTGCGGTTTCCAGTGCGGCAAACCACGGCATACACCTTGTTTAAGTCAAACTGCCCGATTTTTTCTTCCAGCTGACCCAATGGTATATTAATAGCGTTGGGAATGTGGCCAAGAGCAAATTCCGCAGGCTCACGCACATCCAACACAATAATGCTTTCGCCATTGGCCAGCTTATTCTCCAATTCCTCGTTGCTCATTTGGCGTGGATACTCGATTTCCGCTTTGCTTTCGATGTCGGATACTTTGCGTAAAAAGTGACGGTAAACACCGTTTTCTTCAATAAGTCCGATATATTGATGGCCCACCCGATTGGCCCAACTTTTTAAATCAGCCACAGAGCCTTTGTCGGTCGTGCGCACTTCAAGCACTTCGCCTGGTTTCATGTCTTCCATCACTTGCTTTGTTTTCACGACGGGCATAGGGCACGACAGACTTTCACATGACAGGACTCGATCCGTTTGAATCTCGCTGATCACACGTTTTTCCTCCCTTTGAATTCGATAGTGGTGAAATGATGGGACTTCACATTAACCGGCATATTGCATGATCGATGCTTTGAGCCTTTGGAGCGGCTGAACACCGACATAAGTTTCGACTTCTTTTCCATCTACAAAAATTTTCATTGTCGGTATGCCTTGAATATGGTGTTTGATGGCGGCAAACGGATTGGCATCCACGTTCAATTTTGCGATGACCGCTTCGTCACCTACTTCTTCAGCCAATTGATCCAGAATCGGAGACATCATGCGGCACGGACCGCACCACGGTGCCCAAAAATCGACCAACACCACCCGGTTCTTTTTGATGATTTCGTCCAACGTGTTGTCTGTTGCATTGACAACCGCCATAATTTTTTCCCTCCTTCTTATACTTATACCCGTATGGGTATATTAAAATATTAAAAACGTTTTGTCAACCTTCAGAACAATAAAAAACTGGACCCGCCATGAACGGAGTCCAGATCATTCAGACTCAAGTTAAAAATAAAAAAGTCCATTAGCTGATCCTAATGACGCTAAATCATATGGATGCCGATGGTGGGAGTCGAACCCACACTCCTTTTGGGAACACGATTTTGAGTTTGAGGAGGCGCAAGGAGGTGAGCGCACGTTCGCAAAAAACCGAGATCAGCGTTTTTATTAACGGCGGCGATATCTTTACCCTGCAATATCTGTTGGGGCATACGATGTTGGAAATGACCCGTTACTACGTGGAACTGTTTAGGATTGTCGTTTTGCTACAACGTCATGCAAAAACATCAGGGATTCATAGATTCATGATTTTATTATTATGACCTTCCCTCTCCTTTCTTTGCTGCGTGGTTGGCTAATTGGACTGCTGCATCCACTCCAATTTGATTTCGGAGATGCCGTAGACCGCCAAAGTATGAGCGAGCAACGTCTTCATCCGATCGGTTTCTTCCATGCTCACTTCATTTGTCGAACGGAGCGTTACGACGCAACAATCATGATGAAAGGAAACCCGCTCAAGCGAAGTGTCTGCCGGAAACGGATTGTCATAACCTTCAGGCCGGGTGCGCAACAATTGTTGAATCGTTGTTATTCTTGGCGCTTTAACGGAAGTCTTGTTGATCACCATTGTCTTCACCGGAACGGCGTTGCCGTTTTGAAACAAATAGATCGTGTAAGTTTCGGTAGCCTCCCGGTTTTCTTCCCGCAGCGCTTCCGATCGCAGCGATCCTTCTTCTATTTGTCTAAACAAGCTCCATACTTCTTCCGTTTCTTTAAAACCTTCAATACGGTACAATTCAACGCCGCTGCCATTCAAAAAGAGCGTGGTGGGATTCATCTTAATGCGATATCGATTGGTCGTTTCATGGTCAACATCCACGTAGACGACTTCATATGCAAGCTCTTTTTTGCAGGCAAGCAATTCTTCGATGACCGTTTTCATGGAGCGGCCCATCGGACAAGCGGATAGTGTAAACAAAATCAATTTTTTAACCGATTGACTCATGCGGCATAACCTCTCCCGACTTATTTGATATTGGAAACAGCTTCTTTCATCATGTCGTAATGAATCGCACCCTGAAACTTTTCCCGAATCACTCCGTCCGAGTCTAACAAGAATGTCGTGGGATAGGCGACAACTTGATAGGTTTGCATGACGTCTCCATCCTTGTCCAGAACGATGGGGAACGTGAGCTGTTGCTCTTTTACGAATGCTTGCACGTTATCCGGATTTTCCTCGGTAGGTGTCAGGTTAACACCCAAAATCACAACGTCTTTCGATTGGTAATCCTCATAAAATTTTTGCATATGGGGCATTTCAACCCGACATGGCGGACACCATGTCGCCCAAAAATTGACCAGCACTTTCTTGCCCTTAAAATCAGACAGGTGAACCGTGTTCCCCTGCAAATCCGTAAGTGCAAAGTCCGGCGCAAGCTGCCCCTTCAGAATTCCCGTCTCCAGGTTTGCTGCCCCCGATTCCGCAATTTGTCCGGTTTTTAAAGAAGACTTGTGAAAATAATCGTATCCGCCATAAACGACGAGCCCTATCAAAACCAGAACAGCGATCATGCTTTTTTTCATCCGCTTCATCTCCTCTCTTTAAAAGTTGATCTCCCAAAACGTATATTGGGATAGCCAGGCGCTGATCTTCTGGAATTGCCCAGTAAACAACAGAAACCCCAGACCGACGAGTAGCCAGCCATTCAGTTTGGACAGGAGAGGGATCCATCTGTTCATTTTTTTCATGAACTGCAGCGAATACGTAAGCAACCATGAAATCAGTAAAAACGGAACACCCAACCCGAGCGAATACACAGCCAACAACTCAATCCCGTTCCACAGCGTTTCGGCAGACCCGGCCAGAAGCAAAATGGATGACAACGCCAACCCTACACAGGGGCTCCAGCCAGCGCCAAAAGCCACACCGGTAAGTAGCGAACGGAGTACGCCGCGGCTCCTGCTCGTTTTGATTTCCCATGTTTTACCGGACATCAACAGCCGGAGATTGAATAATCCGGCCATTTGCAGACCAAACACAATAATCAACAGACCGCTGATTTTTTGGAACAAATCGCGTTCCTGGGCAAAGAAGCGGCCAATAAAGCTTGCCGAAGCTCCCATCGCGATGAAAACGAGACTAAAACCCACAATAAAACTAAGAGACTGAACCATCAGTTTCCCTCGATGCACGACCAGTTTGCCATCTTGAAAGGACGAGCCCGTCAAATGGGAAACGTAAGCGGGAATGAGCGGAAAGACACAAGGGGATAAAAAGGATAGCATCCCCGCGGCAAAGGCTGCGAAAACCGAAATATTATCCATGAGAACCTCCTTTTTTCACTTTCTTGTCCAACAAGGCCCATCCGGTCAAACCCGTGGCTACGAACAGAAAAATCAACTGCTGTTTACTGAAGGTCAAAAGCCACATCGAACGATCAGGGACCAGAAACCATAGCATCACATGTCCTATCGAGAACCAAATGGCGTATGCAAGTCCTATTGGCGAATCGGATCCTCTTGAAGAAAACAAGAAAGACATGAAAAGAACCGCTGTTAATCCGGCGCTTGCCGCATGAAACCAGGTCGGCTCCTCCCCGATCATGAATAACAACACTTGGCAGGTCAACCAACCCGCGAATGCATACGTGATGAAAATGTCAACCCACATTTTTAAAGGAATGTTTTGCTTCAAAGCCTTCTGCCAAATATAAACCGCGACAATCAGGCTTGCCGTCCATTTCCCGCGTTCCCCGCCATCGAAATAGATGAAAGAAACAGGCTGTTGGATGACTTCAACCGGATGAAAGAGCAGGTAGCTCGCTTTCCAGACGATCAGCCACAGCCAGAATGCGTTTGATACGCAGGACAAGATGAACCCCCGCTCCGACATGTTTCGGAGCCTGTATTGTAACATCAACCAGCCCGCCGCCCCAAAACTGAAATACAAAATCAGTTGTCCGTTCAAGACAAAAGAACCGATTTGAATACTGTGCACCCCCCCACCTCCTTGTAGATGAGGATAACGCTTCTTTTTAAAGAAATGATTAAGCGATTGGAAAAATGTACATCCAGGTTCACTGCATCTCCTGTTATAAGCTTGGATTAGACCGCAAGCCGATATTTTTTCCACCGCGGGAATTATCCGAATCCACAAGGAGGAATTGCAGTTGATTATGTCGTACAAAGGAAGCAAAAGATCCAATTATTCCGGAATCGACAAATCCAAACAGCGAATCACTCATAACGGCATTTACTTGGGGAACGGCAAGATTTTGCATACGTATTCCGTGAAATCCGGCGGGGTCAGAATCGACAGCATTGAGGGCAAGCACTGGGAATATCGGTTTGTGTTCGGCGGCAGTGCTTTCAAATAACAGAGAAACTGAAGGGACAGCGATGTCCCTTCTTTTCTTATATCCTTGAGCTCCATTTGTGAGAATTGGCGGAAGCGCGGAGCATTTCTTTTTTTACATAGGAGGGATCCAAATCAACAGCGGCGCATAACGTTTCGAACCAGTCGGTCTTTAAAAAGGCAAGCGCTTCTTGGCGCCTTTGGAAGTTCCGTCCTCCTTTCCGGGCTTTTGGTATCAAATCAAGATACGTTTGAACCAAAATGGCGCAAACCAGGGCCCGGTACCCAAACGGCATCCTCATCTCTCCCTTCCAGAGCGTTCTCCGTTTGATCGTACCGGCCTTGTGTTAAGTTCTGATAAAGCAGGTTTAAAAACAGGCTGGAACTCCCCATACTATCCATAAGCTTGGGATCACATGCGTCAACAAGGGGCTTAAGTGTGGAACTCGTATTGATTTATCAAAATGACACGTACGGTTGTTTGGACACCCATCCGGAATTCTTCTGGGGCAATCCGCGTCCGTTTTACATTCATTGTGGGGGGCTTTTCCAACCTTTTTATTTCTTCCAAAAACAATGCAAACGTTTCACTGGTATGCTCAGCAACCAGGTTGGCCAGCGATTTCATCCGCCTGGCGTCTTCGAGTGTAAAAGACTGATTCGTAAGAAGATCGGTCCAATCTTCATGGCAAAAAAAATCGTGCATTATCCTCCTTTGCTTTCAGTTCTTCAAGTCAATCCGTGATTTTTCCCTTATGTCGTTTTTCTTGCAACCATAAGATAGTGCTGATCGGAAGGATAGGTCAGTTTTTCAACCAGGAGGCCATTCTCATCAAATGCTTTTGCCAGTTCATTGGAATGTATTCGATGATGGAGAGGGGGACCTTGTACCGTTTGTTTTTTCTCCCATTCGATACATAATACTTTTCCGCCCGGTTTCAGCACTCTGCCCATTTCTTGGAGTCCTTTTTCCAAAGGTTCCACTTCGTGTAAGACGAATGAAGCGATCACATGGTCGGCGATTTGTCCTGCCAAGGGAATACGTTCGATGGCTCCTTCAATTAACTCGACATTGTCCAGTTTTTGCTCCTCCACACGTTTCCCCAAATATTGCAACATCTGCGGTTCCACGTCCAAGGCGTAGACTTTGTTCCGGGTGAGACTTGCCGCCGGGATGGTAAAGTACCCGGTACCTGCGCCCAAATCAATCAGAATGTCGTTGTCTTGGATTTCCAGCAACTCCAATAGCTTGTGTGGCGGCAGCAATTTACGCCGTTCCGGGGTGTCAAGTTTCTTCATATGTTCGGGTTTGAATCGACGTTCCGTCATGTTTCTTGACCACCTTTATCCATTTTTATGGGGAGGGTAACCCAAAACGTATGCTTGCGGCCATCCGATAACAATCCGACTTTCCCGCCGAACTGTTCCACAATTTCTTTCACAATCGCAAGACCCAGCCCCGTACCGTACCTGTCTTTTTCCCGGTGTCTTGACGGATCAACGCGATAGAACCGCTCAAAAACCAAATCGCGGGCTTCTTCCGGTATAGGTTCCCCCATGTTGGATACCGTAATACGGTATTCTGTTTGTTCCCTTTTTCCCGTAATCCTGATCTCATTCCCTGTATTGTACATGAAAGCATTTTTGAGCAAATTGTTCATGACCTGCTTGATTCCGTCTTCCTTGCCAAGAACGACGCCCTCTTGTATGGAGGCGTCCAATGAGACACCCCTTTTTTCGCTTTCCAACCGAAAAGCCTGAATCGTTTGTTGCAGAAGTTCATGAATTTTGATTTCTGTCTGATCCAGACTGAACTTCCTTCTGTCTTCCCAGACCGTCAAATAATGAAGTTGTTCAACGAGTCGGGTGAGGTACTGAGATTCTTCAAGCAGGGATTGGTACAGTTCCCGGTTGCCTTCCAAGACACCACTGGACAACGCCTCCAAATAACCGTTCAAGTTGCTCAGAGGCGTACGCAATTCATGAGATATATTGCTTAGAAGACGTTTCCGGTTTTCTTCCGTACGCTTCAGCGTTTTTGCCAGTTCATTAAAATGTTGGGTAAGCTGACCGATTTCATCATGAGATTTGGGTTCGATGGGCTTTGGGTAATTTCCCTCGATCATGAGTCGCGTCGATTCCGTGAGCCGTTTTAAAGGAGAAAGTATTTTTCTGATAAACATGTAATGAATGACGGCAGCGACCAAAATGGCCAAAACACTGGCTCTCCATAAATAAAACTCCATCGTTTCATTGAAGAATTTGCTTTTTTCCTCGCCGACAAGCTCATATTGGGCTACTATCATACAAGCAAAATCTTTTACCGATACCCCTGCGAGCCAGATCACAACAGCGATAACCAGGCCGTTGACCATTATGAGTTTCATCGTCAAATGCTTTCGCCAAAACATCCCATGTTTAATATGCATGAAATCGATATCCCATCCCTCTTATCGTTTCAATAAAACGCGGAGCCCCGCCCATTGCTTCAAGCTTTTCACGGATCTTGCTAATATGGACATCCACGGTCCTGTCGATGACCGAACGTTCTTCATTCGGATACAGTTCTTGTAATATTTGTTCTCTTGACAATATTTGATTAGGATGCCGCATCAGAAAGTATAGCAGTTTAAATTCGTGCATCGTCAGCGGAATAATCTCTCCGTTAAACTTCACTTCTCTTCTATGAGGTTTCAGTGTTAAACCCCTGTAGCTGATTTTGCTGCAACGATTGGCTGTTCTGCGCAGAACGGTTTCCACCCTTGCAACGACCTCTCGCGGACTGAAAGGTTTCGTGATATAATCGTCCGCCCCTAATTGCAACCCCTGAATTCGATCCGCCTCATCCACTTTGGCCGTCAACATGATGATCGGAATATCGCTTTTCATGTCGGAACGGATCCACTGACAGAGTTCTTCCCCGCTTTTGTGCGGAAGCATGAGATCCATAATAACAAAGCAGGGATCGAGCTTTTCAAAGAGCTTCATTCCCTCAGCGCCGTCCGCTGCCAACAGGATCTCGTATCCTTCTTTTTCCAGATATATTTTCAATAACTGCCGGATTTTGAGGTCATCTTCAACAATCAGGATCGTTTTGCCCTTCATTTCTCTAACACCCCCTAAACACCTGGCTGTTTGTTCGAGAATAACAACCATTTATTAAGATGCGTTAAAGAAAAAAACCAATGAGACAAACTCACCGGTTTTCATGTCGTGGATTCGCAACCCGATTGATGCAACCAATCAATCGGGCTTCAACATCGGCGGCAATGCCCGTCAGAGCATCATCCTCCAGCATGTTCATGAATACGGTCAGTTTCGGCACGCCGATTTTGGTCTTTCCGTCCGCTTCATAAACTACAATTTTTCGTGTATAGGTATATTATATCCTAAATCAGGGGAACCGACCTTAAATGAACAAGTTTACTTTCGCTTCTGCAGCATCCCTTAAGTAGGTTGCAACACCGGCATAGTCGATCCCGTCAATCGACGCAGTTTGAACGCTAAGCGGTATGGACAGCTGCTCTGCAAGAGAATCGCGTTGAGCCCTCTGGATGTCACTGTACACAGTATGGCCATGGAAGTCCTGTAGAAAATGGAAGCACAAAATGTTAAATTTTTGTGGAAATATTCACATTAACAGTTACATTACAGTTCTACACCTATTAGTATAGTATAGTCCACACGTTTTTATGGAACACACCTCACAATTGACAGAAAAGTGGCAGGATGTTGATCGTTGTGTGAAATGGCCGGCGCCCGGCGAATGAATTTTTCAAATTGGGGAAGAATGTGACGTTTTGCCGCCGATCTATTGAACCCGTTCGGAAGGGTTATCTACATGAACGTACTTTTGTACCATAATCCTGCAAAGAAGATCAGTCCTAATAAACATACAATGGCAAATAACGATAAAATAATTCCTATGAGGACCATTATTAATGTTTTAGTGATTTTTTTAATGATCATCCCAGCCTTTCAATTATTTATCGAAGACGTAATCACACCCCACTATACAGACTTCTCAGTCGATGTAATCCAGCGCCAGGATCCACTTCAGACCCTACGGCATCAGAATTTTTGACGATAAAAATAACAGCATTGACCGTTTTCCTACTTAAAGGGTCGAGGAATTTGGGAGAAAAGTAAAGAAAAATAAAAAAAACCCATTCGGGTTGAGGTATGCAATATATGTAATGGTGCCGATGGTGGGAGTCGAACCCACACTCCTTTTGGGAACACGATTTTGAGTCGATTATGAAATCGTGCATCCCTCTCAATTAAAACAAACCCATATGCAACAAGGGGTTCTTCATTTTCTCATTTTTTGGTTCATTATTACCGAATACGACTCGAACCTTCGTGCTGTTTGCAGATATTATATAAATTATCTCATTTTTGGTCAATACTTTTTTCTTGCCTTTTTTCTGCATTATTAAAATTCATAAATTTTTCTGCACTGAGATAATTAACTAAAAGATTTTGAAGTACAAAATCTCAAATAACAACATAAAACAATCATCATTTCATTGACCATTTAGCATAAGATTGAACACACACTAAGCAAAGACGCTTGGATAATTTTTTAAAAACCAAACGTTTTCTTTTTGTCACTCAACTATTGCCAACCGTTCGTAAAATTAATGGAATGTTCAACTATGTTACATAACCTTATTAAAATACTGGAAAGAGAAATTTTCAAGATAGACCTCCATGCCGTGTTGGACACCAGCAAATGATGAAAATACAAATTTTCGGGGATAGTTTAACAAGAATTATAAAATTTAAATTAAACATAATCCTCTTTATAGTTGAGTCCGTATAATTGTGTAAATTGATAGTCTCCCATAGTTATAGTCTCAAGTAGTGGTGTAAAATTAGCCCGGGCTTCTTGACAAAGGAA
>CALAME010000102.1 GCA_937925675.1 uncultured Paenibacillaceae bacterium
CTATCGCAAGAGATCGGACCAAGACCGGTCGGTTCCACGGGAAATCGGAAAGCGGCGGACTATATTGATAGCGTTTTCAAAGAGGCGGGGCTGGATGTGGAGATCCAACCTTTTTCCGTGCCCGACTGGACCAGCAAGGGCTCGACATTAAACATAAATGGCGAGGAGTGGAGGGTGAGAGCGAACCCTTTTTCTCCACCGTGCAACCTTTCCGCAGAGATCGTGTCTTTTTGTACGATCGAACAATTGGAAGCCTCTTCGCAACTGACGGGAAAGATCGCGCTCTTGTACGGGGAATTGACGAAGGAAAATTGGGTGCCCAAGGGGTTTACCATCTATAACCCCGAACACCACAGAAAGATCATCAGCCTGCTAGAACAAAAGCGTCCTTCTGCGCTCATCACGGTTTGCATGCAAACGGAAAGTGACCTTCCCATCGTAAACGATTGGGACTTCGACATTCCCTCCGTCACTGTTTCTCCCGAAATGGGCTTGTTGCTACTGGAAAAGGGGCTGTCTGCTCCCGTACATATCAACATCGACAGTACGAGAAAAGAGGGGCTTACGTGCAATGTTATCGGAAAATGGCGAGGAAACAGGGAAGAGATCATCGTTTTTACGGCTCATTATGACACCGTGTTCGGAACCAACGGGGCGTTTGACAATGCCTCCGGCGTCAGTATGCTTCTGACATTGGCCGAGCAAATCGCCCATCAAGCCAGGCAAAGAAGGTATGAAACCGGCTTCGAATTTATTGCCTTCAGTTCGGAAGAATACCTTGGACTTGGCGATCAGCATTATGTCAAACGCCGTTCCGGAAACTTTGAACAGGTGTTGGCGGCGTTGAATTTTGACGGAATCGGTCAAGCGGTTGGGACGAACCATGTGACATTGATGGCCGGGTCCGATCCTCTTCTTCATCAGTTGAAAGCCATGAAAGGCCGCTATGAATCGATTCAATGGACCGATCCCTGGTACGAAAGCAATCACTACACCTTCTTTTCCCGTGGCGTTCCGAGCATTCCGTTCAGCTGCACCGGTGTGAAACATTTGCTGCATACGAAAGAGGACCGCTTTGAATGGATCAGCGCGGAAAAATGTTGGGAAGTTTTTCAAATCGCTATGGACATCATCGACATGCTGCAGGACAAATCCCCTGAATGGACAAGGAATATTCCCCATGCGTCCGTGTGAAACTAACGGCAACATATGGAGGAAAGGCAGGATGCATGGATGGAACACTATCAGCCGGGACAAATCGTATATGTGATCATCCGCAACCCGCATGTGCAGGGGGTCGCCAATGTGCAGGAAGCTGCGGTGGTCAATGATCCCGACCATCCCGGACAACTGGCGCTGTTTCTGCACGATACGTACTATCCGCTAAGCGAGGATATTGCTGTATTTTCTTCAGCCAGCGAGGCCGAACAGGCCTATCATGAAGCCTTTGGTTTTGTCGAGGAGGGGTATGATGGTTAAGCCGTTTGTACCCCAGCTCGTCTATGTGGAACCGAGAGCGCTGGATTATCCCCTGGCCCAACAGCTGATCCGCAAATTTGAAAATATGGGGATCGAAATACGAGAAACGACATCTCATAATCAGATTCGTAACTTGCCGGGAGAAAATGATTTTCAGAAATATCGTATAGCCAAATCGACACTGGTCATTGGTGTGCGAAAAACGCTCAAATTTGATACGTCAAAACCGTCCGCGGAATACGCCATTCCGTTTGCGACGGGTTGCATGGGACATTGCCATTACTGCTATTTGCAAACGACGATGGGAAGCAAGCCGTATATTCGTACATACGTCAATCTGGACGACATCTTTGAGGCGGCGGAACAATATATGCGGGAACGAGCCCCGGAGATGACCCGGTTTGAAGCCTCTTGCACTTCCGATATCGTCGGCATCGACCATTTGACCCACACGCTGAAGAAGGCGATCGAGTATTTTGGACAGTCTGAATGGGGACAGCTCAGATTCGTCACCAAGTTCGCACATGTAGACCATTTGCTCGATGCCAGGCACAACGGGCGCACGCGATTTCGTTTCAGTTTGAATAATGAATATATTATTCGTCATTTCGAGCCGGGCACGTCCGGGCAGGAAGAGAGAATGATCGCGGCCAAAAAAGTGGCGGAAGCGGGTTATCCGCTGGGATTTATTATCGCACCGATCTATTTGCATGAGGGATGGAAAGAGGGATATAAAGAGATGTTTGAAAAATTGGAAGCGACCCTCCCGCCTTCCTCGCGGCAAAACCTGACCTTCGAACTGATCCAGCACCGTTTTACCAAACCGGCGAAACGTGTCATTCAAAAAAATTACCCGATGACCAAGCTGGAGCTCGATGAATCGAAACGGAAATGGAAGTGGGGACGGTACGGAATCGGAAAATATGTGTACACCGATCGGGAGCAGGAAGAAATGAGGGAGACGTTCACGCAGTATATAAACACCTATTTCCCGGAAGCCACGATTGAATATTTCACATAATGACCTTCATTTGCTAATGATCTTCATCTGCTGATCTTCATCTGCGTGCATAAAACAGAAGAGGGGGCTGTCCGCCCCCTCATTTTGCTTCAATTTTCGTTGTATGCAGCTGATTCGATCACAGTCGAGAAAAACAGGTACAAGAAGACAGCGACTTCATCCCTCGTTGCCGATGCAGATGGGGCAAAGAGGTTGCCTTCACGGCCATGGATGATCCCGATGCGTTGCGTACTTTCCGCACCTTATTTTTGTGGCGGAGAGATGTGGTGAATTTTCACTTTGACAGGACCTTCACTTCTAATCATGTCGGCAGCTTGATTTGCGATCGTTTCTAACATTTCATCAGTGATAAGAGGAGCGTCCGTCACACTGTATTGGATTTCAATTTCCTTAACTTTGTTGCCCTTTTGAATGGTAAATGACTTGCTCATCAATGTCCGCGCTTTTCCGACCGTCTCCAGCGGTTTATGGATCGGCTGTTCTTTTGCAGGTGGATCATTATTATACGGGTAAATGCAAAGCACAACGGATATTGCGATCACAAGAACGGTCAAGGCCCGGCGAACGATGCTTTGGTCCATACCTATCAAAACCTTTACAATTGTAGTGATTTTAAATAAAAAAAGAAGGCGCATGTAACAAATATATGTTAGCATATACAGTAATGATTGCAAACGCTATCCATACAAAACCGGGATGGCGGGAAAATATGAAAGGATGAGTTCGGTATGGGAGAAAACGCAACTCAGGAGCACGGTACAGTCCCCGCACTTTTATATGATGGCGCCGATATCGATGTCTTGTGGGATGGGCATGACAACGCGGTGGATTGGTACCGGCATTTTTTTGGGTGGGACGTTCAACAGATGGAAGACTGGAAGCCGGATCCGCGTGCTTCACAGGGGAGAATGACCCATATGGGACATGGGGTATGGCTGGAATCGGTCATAACAGACGTGCGCCTGCCTTTTCATTATGCGGAGCGGGGCACGGTTGATGCCCATGTTCGCTGGTGCTTGAAAACACGCAATCTGAAAGAAATGGCCGCTCAATTTCAGAAAAAGGGCATTCGCCATTCAGCGATATACGAAGGCCCGGACTCACGTTCTTATCTTGACGTCTGGTGCACGGCCGAAGGTACAAGGATCACGATTGTGGAAGATTCACACATGACCGAAAACGGCGTGCGGGATGCATGCGTCCGCATCGGCGTGCACGATCTTGAGCGTGCTGTTAAATGGTATCAGCGTTATATTGGCATGACGGTTGAAGCGGTGCATCCCGATCAGGGATATGCGGTGTTAAAGCTGGGCGTGAATCATCACCCGGAGCAATCGCACACGTGGATATTGGAACGATTGCCCGGGACAGCAAATCGCACACAGGTGGATGGCCCCGTTCGGCCGCGCTGTTTTATTCCGGAGCGGGAAGCGTTCTTTCACTATCATGCCTATTTGCGGGCAAACGGCATATGTGCCGGGGAAATCGGAGGTTTCATTCAAAGAGGATATACCAAATTTCATTTTTATGACCCGGATGGCAATCGGTTTAACGTGTGTACATTCTAGGAATTCTGGTCGCGATTCTTCCAAGCTAGGGATTTCTTGATGAAGGTTTGGGGATAAATTCAAAAATTTCACCGGTTTCAAACGCTTTGACGAGCTTTTTTAACCACGTGTAGTACTCCAGGGCATGTTCCAGTTTGGCCAAGTCTCGTGAAAGCGTTTCTTTTAGCTCTTCATCCTCCGCCTGCTGATAAATGTCCTCTATCTGTTGTTTGGCCAGGCTGATCTCTTTTTCATTATGTTGGATCGCTCGCCCCCATTTGCTTGAAAACAGATGGAAAAAAGATTGGTACCAATCTTCCTCGACGATGTACAGATCTTTGCGCACCCCTTTGCGATAAGTTTTTTGTACCATCTTTATATCTAATAATGAGCGGACGCCCGTACTCATGCTCGTCTTGCTCATGCCCAGCGCATCGCTCATTTCGTCCAGTGTCATCGGTTCGTCATGGAAATACATCGTGCCGTAAAGACGGCCAATACTTGACGGAACCCCGTACAAATCGATATTGGTGGCAATCGCACGAATGACCCTTTCGCGCGCCTCTTCAAGCTTTTCCCAAAGTTTTTCCTGATTGGATTGGCCGCTCATGTCACCAGAACCCCTTCCTGAAATACTGCTTGCATCAATTGTATGTAAACGAGTGTTTGAAGTAAAGAGATTCAAGGAAGACGATATAGGCGTTATTTGGAGGATTTATATGCATCCGTTATGTAATGTTCGTACAGAATTTATTTTACAAACTGATCAAACTTTATCGCTGAATTGGCACTTTGTCAGAAGGACAAACTGTAAGTTAAGATGGAAAAAGCGAATAGGCAAGGGTAGCTGATGTTCATGAAAGCAAAAATCAAAGTATCTCGGTTAACCAAAATTTACGGGCGACAGACAAAACAAGCGCTTTCTTTGCTTTCTCAAGGGAAAAGTAAAGAAGAGATTTTAAAAGAGACCGGGTGTACGATCGGGGTCAACCAGGTTGATTTTGAAGTGCGGGAAGGCGAAATTTTCGTCATTATGGGTTTGTCCGGAAGCGGCAAGTCGACGTTGATCCGACTGATTAACAGGCTCATTGAACCGACATCCGGCAGCGTTTATGTCGATGGGGAAGAGATTACAAAACTTAACCCGGAACGGCTAAGAAATGTGCGCCGAAAAAAAATGAGCATGGTGTTTCAAAAGTTTGCTTTGTTTCCACACCGGACCGTGTTGGAAAACGTCGCGTTTGGGCTGGAAATTCAGAAAAAAGCAAAAGAAGAAAGATACCAGAAAGCGATGGATGCGCTGCGGCTGGTCGGGTTGCAAGATTATGCTTCCCAATTTCCGCATCAACTGAGCGGAGGGATGCAGCAGCGCGTCGGATTGGCGCGAGCGCTGGCCAACGATCCGGATGTGTTGCTGATGGACGAAGCTTTCAGCGCACTCGATCCCCTTATCAAAAAGGATATGCAAGATGAATTGCTGGAACTTCAGGGAAGGATGAAGAAAACGATCGTATTCATCACTCATGATCTCGATGAGGCGCTCCGGATCGGCGACCGGATCGGTCTGATGAAAGATGGCAGCATTGTTCAGCTGGGCACACCCGAGGAAATCTTGATGAAACCGAACAATGAGTACGTGCAGCGCTTTGTCGAGGGTGTCGATTTTTCCAAAGTGATTACAGCCTCCCGCGTCATGAAACGAGCGGAATCGATCACCCTGGGAAAAGACGGCATCCGCGTTGCCCTGAAACGCATGAAAAATTTGGGGCTGTCAAGCATTTTTGTGGTCGACCGCAACAAACGTCTGGTGGGAGCCATTACCGCGGAAAAGGCAGCAGCCGCCATCCAAAGCGGTTCGGAAGATTTGGAGTCGCTGTTGGAAAAAAATGTTCCACAGACGGATATGGACACCCCGCTGTACGAGTTGTTTGAAGAAGCCGCTGTTACGACCATACCGATCGCTGTCGTCGATCACGAACGGCGCTTGCGAGGTGTGATCGTGCGCGGTGCGATTCTGGCAGCGCTGTCCGGAAACGGGGTGAGAAAAACATGATCCAGGATTTTATTGAAAATCACAAGCTGCCGGTTGGGGAAACCGCAGAATGGTTGGTCGATGTAATCAAAAGCTTTCCGGGCCTCTTGAATGGTATTCGCTCTGTGATTTTATGGATTTATACCGGTTTTGAAAGTTTCTTTTTGTTCTTTCCGCCGTGGCTGTTGATCATCATCATTGCCACCATCGCGTATTGGAGCGCCAAAAAAGTAAACCTGGGTCTCTTGACGCTGTTAGGGCTTTTGCTGATTTGGAATTTGGGATATTGGGAAAATATGATATATACCCTTTCGCTCGTCCTCAGCTCGGCATTGGCCGCCATACTGGTTGGCATTCCGCTCGGGATCTGGACGGCCAAAAGCAAGATCATGTATCGGATCGTTACACCGGTGCTGGATTTTATGCAGACGATGCCGGCGTTCGTCTATTTGATTCCGGTTGTCACCTTTTTCAGCATCGGGGAAGTGCCGGGTATCATCGCTTCATTTATCTTTGCGATGCCGCCGACGGTGCGTTTGACCACGCTCGGGATCCAGCAAGTCCCTGCCGAACTCGTGGAAGCGGCCAACGCTTTTGGCACTACAAGTGTTCAACAATTGTTTAAAGTAGAGATTCCGTTGGCGAAGAAAACGATTATGGCCGGGATCAATCAGACGATCATGCTCGCCCTGTCAATGGTCGTGATCGCATCGATGGTCGGGGCAAAAGGATTGGGAAGAGACATCTTTATTGCGGTGAGCCAAATCCAGGTGAAAATCGGTGTAGAGGCTGGTCTTTGTATTGTGATTCTAGCCATTTTGCTCGACCGCATCACCCAAAGTTTCGGAAACAGGGAGCCAAAGCTGAACAAATAAAAAATCAACATGAATGGAAAGGATGATATTCGCAGTGAAAAGCAAAAGGTGGGTCACCATTTGGCTGGTTATGACAATGATGATCGTATTGTCTGCATGTGGTCAAAGTCAGGTGGAGAACGCAAATGAACCATCCAACAATGAAAATGAAGTAACCGAAAACGATCGTGAAGAAAGCAAAGGTTTTCCTCATATTACCGGTATTGAACCGGGCGCCGGCGTTATGGTGGCGACGGAAAAGGCGATTTCCGATTACGGTCTGGACATTGAACTGGTGCCGAGTTCCAGTGCTTCGATGGCCGCTTCCTTGAAGGCGGCGATCGAAAAAGAGGAATGGATCGTGGTGACCGGCTGGACGCCTCACTGGAAGTTCGCCGCATTTGACCTGAAATATTTGGATGATCCGCTCGGTTCCTTCGGCGGAGAAGAGGCGATTCATACGATCGTGCGTCAAGGATTGGAAGAAGAACATCCGCAAGCCTATCGTTTGCTCGACCAGTTTTACTGGGAGACTTCCGATATGGAAAGCATTATGCTGGATATTTATGAAAATAACGCGGATCCGAGAGAAGCCGCCCAAAGATGGATCGATCAAAACAGAGACAAAGTGGACCAATGGCTCGAGGGCGTCGAACCGGTCGACGGAGGGGAGCTCAAGCTGGTATATGTATCTTGGGACTCGGAAATTGCCTCGACCAACATGATCGCGCTCGTTCTTGAGGAAATCGGTTATCAGGTGGAATTGACTCCGGTGGACAATACACCGATGTGGCAAGCGATTGCCGAAGGGACTCATGACGCCATGGTGGCCGCTTGGCTGCCAGGTACACATGCGGCCCAGTATGAACAGTTCAAAGATCAGGTCGTTGATCTGGGGCCGAATCTGGAAGGGGCCAAAATCGGACTCGTCGTGCCCACATACGTCGATATTGACAGCATCGCCGATATTCGGAAAACTCAGTAAAGCCCATCATGATTCATGATTTTAGCTCATAATCGATTGTGAAATGTCGCATCATAAATAAATAGGGAAACAGGTTGAAGGGAGGTCAACAAAAGGCCTCCTCTTTATTTTTGACAATCATGAGAACATAGTCCCTTTTTCGCGCTTGGCGTGAGATAATAAATAGTGAAAAGGAGGAAAAGAGACCTATGAAACTCAAGCAAAAATCAGCTATTGTGACCGGTGCGGCATCAGGTATGGGAGCAGCCATTGCAGAACTTTTTGCCAAGGAAGGAGCTAAAGTCATTTTGGCCGACTACAATCTGGAAGGAGCAGAAGCCGTCGCGGCCCGTATCCGGGAGAATGGAGGTACGGCCAAAGCAATCAGAGTGGATGTAGCGGAATTGACAGATGTGGAAAATATGGTGGAAACCGCTGTAAACGAATATGGGACACTGGACATTCTGGTTAACAATGCGGGGATCATGGACGGGTTTGAGCCGGTGGCGGACATTACGGATGAAAAATGGGAGCGGATTTTCGCTGTCAATACGACCGGTGTCATGCGCGCGATGCGAAAAGCGATCCCGATCTTTCTTGAGAAAGGGAGCGGTGTGATCATCAACATTGCATCGACGGGAGGTTTTAGCGGCGCTCACGCCGGTGCAGCCTATGTTGCGTCCAAACATGCGGTAATCGGTTTGACGAAAAACACCGGATTTATGTACGCAAATAAAGGCATCCGTTGCAATGCGATAGCGCCGGGTGCGGTGGCGACGAATATCGGAGCGAGCATACAAAATGTCAATCCTTTTGGTATGGAGCGGGCCGGAATGACACACAAATTGTCCCCGCGCTCCGGACAGTCCGAAGAAATTGCCCAGGTCGCCCTGTTCCTGGCCTCGGATGCATCCAGCTTTATTAACGGAGCTGTCATCACAGCCGACGGCGGTTGGACAGCCGCATTTTAGGAACCCGCATCATTCTCTTTTTGCTTTTCCGTCTCAGAACCGTCAGCTTCAAACAGTTTGATTTCGTTCCATTTGCCGTAACGGAAATACAGATAGGCGACCAGGCTGCTGATGACAAGGCTTAGCCCCATTCCGAGCGCAATGCCGTCGGAACCGTATATCGATGAAAACAAAAACGTAAGCGGGTATCGCAACACCCAGAAGGAGATCAGGTTCAGGACCAGCACGGAGTACATGGCGCCTGCGGCCCGCACGATCCCGTTCAAGATAAAATTGATGCCCAGAAACGGGTAGAGAAAAGCAATGATTCGCAAGTAGCGGGTACCAAATTCGACGGCATCCGGCTCATCGATAAAAAGACGGATGGCCGGTTCCGCGAGAACGAATACGATCAGCGCGATCGCCAACATGATTGCCAGGTTGTACAACACTCCGAAGCGCGCGATCCGGTATACGCGCTCCCACTTCTGAATGCCGATGTTTTGTCCGGCCATGCTGTTGACCGTAGTTCCCAGCGCCATGGCCGGCAGCATGATCAGGCTGTCGAGACGCTGTGCGGCGCTGAAACCGGCTACGACCGATGCGCCGAATGAAGTAACGACGCTCATGATCGCAGCGCTGCCCGCGGAAATGACCGACATTTGCAGCCCCGCCGGTATGCCCAGTTTAAAAATGAGAAATGTATCTTGGCGGGAGGGAAGGCGGGGGATGGAGAAGGGAGCCAGGCGCCGGCGGATCATATAGATCACGCCGAGCAGGAAAGCCAATCCTTGCGAGATGACCGTCGCGTAAGCAGCTCCTTCAATCCCGAGATCCAGCCCGGCAATCATGAACGGATCCAGCACCGTGTTGAGCAAGACCGCTATGAATACGAAACGAAGCGGGGTTCGGCTGTCTCCAAGAGCTCTCATCACCGTACCGATAAAGTTGTAACCGAACAACAGGAAGGTGGCGAGCACGTTGATTTGGAAATAGCTGCGGGCTTTCGCCATCAAAGCTTCTGGGGTGCCAAGCAGGTTTAAAAGCGGATCGGCCAAAATCACGCCAGCGATTCCGATCAATACGGACAGGCTGGAAAAAATGACGACAAAAGCATTTAAATACCGTTTGAGGGAAGCATAATCCTGCTTCCCTTTTTGTTGCGATAAAATCGTCAGCACGGTGTTGTTCATCCCGATCATAAAGGACAGGATGGTAAACAGAACGGTACTCGAAACCGCGACCGCTCCCAGCGCATCGGCACCGATCAAATTGCCGACCCAGAGGCTGTCGATAAATTGGTAAGACACTTGCAGCACATTGGTCAACATGACCGGCAGTGAAAACAGCACCATTTGTTTACCGGGATGACCTTTTGTAAAATCGTATTGTCTGGATTTCAATCGTGATCTCCTCTCGTTCTTTACCATTCACTATAACAAGTGTCCATGGAAAAGTGAAATGACTTCAGGATCCGCTCTCTTGAGAAATAGGACCAAATGTGCTAGTTTATATGTCATGTTTTCCATACACGAGGAGAGAAGGCGATGAATTACAAAGTTCTGATTATGACTCTATCCAGTGTAACCGTAGGCTTGGTCGAACTTATTGTAGGTGGGGTTTTGCCCGTCATTGCCGAAGACTTCCAAGTATCCATCGGTGCTGCTGGACAATTGATCACGGTCTTTGCCCTCGTCTACGCGATCTCCGGCCCTGTGCTGTTATCTCTGACAGCCAAGGTCGAGCGTAAAAAGTTATATATGATCATGCTGGCTATCTTTTGTGCCGGGAATATTCTCACTTATTTCAGCCAAACGTTTACATGGATGATGATCGCTCGGGTCATTACGGCCATGAGCGCAGCTTTGGTCATCGTCCTTTCATTGACCATTACAGCGAAGATTGTGTCACCTGCTCATCGGGCAAAATCGTTGGGTCTGATTTATATGGGGGTCAGTTCCGCGCTCGTGCTCGGTGTTCCGATCGGAATCGTGTTGACAGATGCACTGAATTGGCGCATTATCTTTATGGGCATTGCCGTTCTTTCTATCATTTGCCTGATTCTGATATACAAGTTTTTGGATCGGATTCCGACAGATTCTGTTCTGCCGCTATCGGCACAGATCCGTTCCCTGGCTAATGTGAAAATCGTCAGTGCACATTTGGCTATGGCCTTCATGCTGGCCGGACACTATACATTGTACGCCTACTTCACACCGTTTCTTAAAGCGATGATGAATATGAATTCATACTGGATCAGCGTCAGTTACTTTTTGTTCGGTGTGGCAGCCATATCCGGCGGTGCACTGGGAGGTGCTTTGGCGGACTGGATGGGGTCAAAGAAAAGCATATTGATCGTCATCAGTTCCTTTGCTGTCACTCTGTTGGTGCTTCCCTATTTCACGTTTTCGCTGCCGCTGTTTCTGTTGATGATGATGCTGTGGGGAGCACTGAGCTGGGCCCTCTCCCCGGCCATGCAAAATTATTTGATTGAAACGGATCCTAAAGGAGCCGATATTCATCAGAGCATTAACAATTCGGCCATCCAGGTCGGGATCGCCATCGGGTCCGGAATCGGAGCGCTCGTCATCGAACATACCGGTATGGTTGAACGTACAACGGTCACAGGATCGCTGGTCGTTGTCGTTTCGCTGTTGTGTGCGATCGTATCCCTGGCAATGACGGCAAACCAGAGCTTTGGGGCAGTACAAAAGAAAAGAGGATAAGTCCATTTTTCTAAAAAAAGGTTGGTGCCTCCATGATCGGATGGTTCATTGTCGCATGTGAAATCGGATTTTGGGTCTTTATTATTACGGGTCTTCTGTTCCGTTACATTCTGAAAAAACCGAAGATCAGTATCTTTTTCCTGGCAGGTACGCCGGTACTTGACCTTGTATTGCTAATTGCTACCGCATATGATCTGCGCCGTGGCGCTGTTGCCTCGTTCATGCATGGTTTGGCAGCGATCTACCTGGCCGTCAGCGTCGTATACGGACGGAGCATGGTCAGATGGGCCGACAAACAATTTGCCTACCGCTTTGCCGGCGGGGAGAAGCCGGTCAAGGTGCAAAAATATGGGGCGGAACATGCCAAGGAAGAACGCAAGGGCTGGTATTTGCACGCCCTGACCTGGCTGATCGGTTGTGCCATCATGGCGGCGATGGTGCTGACGATCGATGGTTCTAAACTTGGACCGTTTTTTGACGCGATCCGAAGTGGAATGGAACCTCCGAGCCTGGAAACGCTGGCGACTTTTGCGCTGATTCGTACGATGACGACTTGGACGATTATACTGGCCGTCGATTTTGTCATCAGTTTCAGCTATACGATCTTTCCGAAAAAAGAACCGACCACCTGATGACTTGAGTATTCCATATCATGCCAAATTGTTGATTGCGCATATATCCCCGACATGTTATCATAAATTAGGAAAGACGGTATTCTTTACCGTCTTCCCGCCTTTACTTTTTTTTATTTTGGACGAGTAAGCGGTTACAAATCATTTCACATGTGATTCGGTTGGAAAAGGAGTGTTGTGAACCGTGGAACAGGAGAATCCGTTTGCCCACTATCCGCAAAAACCGCATGGCGGCAAGCTTGTGAACCAGGTCGTCCCCGAATCAGAGCGAGATGAGGAACTCGCCAGAGCAAGGGAACTGCCCAAAATCATGATCGATCTTGAAGCGGTGATCACCATCGAAATGATCGCCACGGGCGTTTTGTCTCCGAATGTCGGCTTCATGTGTGAGGAAGATTACAAATCGGTTCTGAATACCGGCAGGCTGAAAAACGGTTTGATCTGGCCGGTACCGCTCAGCTTTGCACCTACGGGAACGCGCAATAAAGAAGTCATCCAGGGGCTTAAAGTTGGGGATGAGGTCACCCTTGTGGACGAGAGCAAAGAACCGGTGGCGATCTTGAAAATCGAGGATATTTTCGCATATGACAAACTGGAAAGGGCTCGCCATTTGTTCGGTACAACGGACCGGAATCATCCAGGGGTAGATGCGATTTACCGGCGGATGGGGGATGTGGCTCTCGGCGGTCCGATTCGCTTGTTGCGCCGGGCACATTGGGGTCCGTTTGAAAACTTGCGCATGGAACCGAAAGATACGTGGCGCTTGTTCTATGAGGAAAAGAAATTCCGTTCGGTGGCCGGTTTTATCACCGGAGCGAACCCGCTGCACCGCGGACACGAATATATTCATAAAAACGCACTGGAAGAGATAGACGGACTGTTTTTGCAACCGCTTGTAGAAATGGCGAAACGGGAATATACCCGCCATGAATTTCGTATGTTGGCCTATAAAAGTGTATTGAATACTTATTATCCGAAAGATCGGGCCATTCTTGCTCCTCTAAGAGTAACCTATATTTTTGCCGGTCCGCGTGAAGCGGTGCTCCATGCCATCATCATGAAAAATTATGGCTGTACGCACGCTTTAATCGGCAGGGATCATGCGGGGATCGGCGATTATTATGACAAGTATGCCAGCCATACGATTTTTGATGAGTTCCGCCCCCAAGAACTGGGGATCGATGTGCGCCTATTCTACGAAGTGTTCTATTGCATGCGCTGTGACAGCCCGGCAACGCAACAATCCTGCCCGCATGATGAAAGGTACCGCATCAACATCTCCGGAACGAATATTCGGGAAATGTTGCGCCAAGGCATCCTTCCTCCCAAAGAGATTGTCCGTCCGGAATCCGCGCGGATCGCGATGCAGGGCATCCAGCCGAAAGGCGTGGATGAGCAAGGAAATTCGATCTCACCGGTCGGCAAGATTATCAAGGGAACGTTCCCTTTTTATTTGCAAAGGACGCGGCTGGGCGGCCCGTTAAGAGAGAAGCCATTGACGATGGAAGAATTGACCCGCGCCGATCTGGAAACGGTGATCATGGATGTGCGCGAAAATGCGCATCGTGTATATAAAGAAGTGTTTGAAGAGTTCAGTTCTGTCGGAGATACGAATCGGGATTTACAACCGCAATGGCGGGTGGAAGCGCGCGAAGCGATGCTCGCCCAGCAACAGATGGTGATCGAAGATTTGGAAGAGAAAGTAAAACAGGCTCCGGAAGTCGCTTCCGATGAATTTATGTACCAGGATCGGAAAGAAGCGGAGCGGGAACTGGAAGTGGCGCGCAAAATCAAACAGGATATTCCACCGCTTCTCCGCAAAGAGGATGTCCAGTACCGGATCTGGAACCCGCTTCCGTATCAGCGCTATCGCGGCAGCGATGAGCCTGATGAGCAAAAACCTGATGAGCAAAAAACTGTTGAGCCATCATCTCATGTATCATCATTTGAGAAAAAGGAAAGAGGAGCTTGAGGGCTCCTCTTTTTAGCGCTCGTTGTAAATGGCCATGATGCGTCGGTACATCGTTTTGTCTTTCAGTCGTTTGAAATAGGTTTTGTCCGGACTGAAGTTGGCCTCAATGATCCAAAGCTTGCCGGATTCATCGATTCCCATATCCAGGCCAACCGTCCGGATTTTGTAATATTTCTGAAGTTGTTTGACAGCCATGAGGGCATACCAGCGAATTTGCTGTTCCAACAGTTGGGGCGAAAGCATTTTGGCGCGGTTGCATTGCCGCAAGGCGGTATGGTACGGAAGAGCTTTTCCTTTGCTGCGAACGAGATTTGTGATGAAATACCCCGAACCGGCGACTTTGGCCATAATTCCGGTGACGAGCCAGCCAACCCCTTTTTTTCTTTGAACCATAACCCGAAGATCAAAAGGTTTTCCGTTAATTTTCAGCAGTGAAATTCTACGTTGAACGATGTACGTGGCTTTGCTATTCGGTGTGAGACGGCGAATGAGCGGATACAGTTGTTCAAGATTCACCTTTTTTTGCTTTTTTTCATAGTGTACTTTAAACTGATTTGGCGCGATGGTCGTAATTTGAATCACGCCGTCTCCTCCGGAACTGTTTGAAGGTTTGACAATGATGTGGCGATACATTTTCAGTAAACGATAAAAATTTTTTTGGTTCAGGAGTTCGGTGTGGGGAAGGACGGGGCGCAATTGCGGATTCATGTACATCGCCGTGTGTTTGGACCATTTCCCTTTGCTTCTTGCCATCCTCTCAGCCTCCTTTGCACGTTTCACCTGGGGTCGCGCGGATGAACGGGAGTCATGTTGATGAAACGTTTCTTGATAAAATATGAGAGCTCGGCTGAATTGGTTTGGATACTTGTTCGCTAGTCAAACAAATAATTTGGCCTTTCGCTCCTTTAGCTTTCTGCTCCTTTGGCTTCCAGCTCATTGGAAGCTTTTTATTTTGAATCTTTGCTTAGTTGAATAACGAGGGATATTGTTTTAAAGTAAACTCGAAAGGTGCTGACATGGCGGTGCGTAAAATTGCCTGAAAGTCGCCATGTATACGGAAAAGGAGATCCCGCACTGATGCACTATGCACACGTCGTACAAGGTTTTTTCATCCGCAGGATCAACCGCTTCGTCGCTGAGGTCGAGATCGGCGACCGCCGCGAAATGGTCCATGTCAAAAATACGGGCAGACTCAAGGAACTGCTTGTGCCGCAGGCCAAAGTCTATCTTGAGGTCTCTGACCGCAAAGGGCGCAAATACAAACATTCCCTCATCGCCGTGGAAAAGGGCGACATGCTCGTCAACATCGATTCCCAGTTGCCCAATGTTGTTGTCCATGAAGCGTTGGTTGCGGGCAAGGTGCAAGAACTGGGTCCGGTGATTGGGGTGAAGAGGGAAGTCAGTTACGGTCGATCTCGCTTCGATCTGTATTTTGAAAGGGACGGCCGGAAGGGATTCATGGAGGTCAAGGGAGTAACGCTGGAAAAAGACGGCGTGGCCATGTTTCCGGACGCTCCGACTGTGAGGGGGAGAAAGCATCTTTTGGAGCTGGTGCAAGCGGTGAAAGAAGGCTATGCGGGTGTCGTCTTTTTTCTGGTGCAGATGAAAGGGGTGCAGAAATTCGCGCCTCATATAGAGATGGATCCACCTTTCGCCGCAGCGTTGAAAGAAGCGGCAGAGGCCGGCGTAGAGATACTGGCTTATGATTCCGAGGTATCTCCGCAAAAGATCCGTATCGGCGATCCGCTGCCGGTCGATCTGTAAAACGGTAAAAACGGTGCCATAAAAAAAGGAACCTCAACAAGGGTTCCTTTTTTTATGCTTTTTGCAAACACCGCTCATAGGCTTGTTCGTAACCTTCCACCATCCGTTCGAGTGTAAACAACCGTTCAACCCGCTCCCGGCAGTCTTTCCTCCGGATTTCGGGCAAGCGATTGACCATCGAGACCGCTTCGTCCAGGTCTTTAACGACAAATCCGGTGACGCCATGTTCCACGACTTCCGGTACGGAGCCAAGTCCGATGCCGATCACCGGTGTACCGCATGCCATCGCTTCCGCCATGACCAGCCCGAACGGTTCCGGTACGCGAATGAGATGCAACAGTGCCAGAGCATCTCCCATCAATTGATTCCGCTGCACGGGGCCGACTTCGCCGACGAAGCGGATGTTTTGGTCGTCAATAAAGGGTTTGATTTTGTTATCAAAAAAGTCCTGGTGGTGGTCAGGAACAATGCCGGCGATGACGAGAGGCAATCCGGTCCGGCGTGCGAATTCAACCGCCAGGTCCGCCCCTTTTTCCGGGCAGATGCGTCCGATAAACAGCAAATGTTTACCTTCTTTTTCAATCAGGTCAAATTGCTCCAGCCGGATTCCGTTGTACACATTGGCGATGTAATTCAGTTCCGGACAGCCGTTTCGTTCGGCATAACTGATCGAAATATATGGCAAATCGGGATACATCCGGTAAACTTTGCGCGAATCTTCTTCCAGCATGGCGGCACCGTGCAGCGTTGTGACAAGCGGAGTGCGGGTAAAGTTTGAAAAAGGCAGCGGCAAGTAGTTCATATGGTTGTGCAGAATATCCAATTCCAGCTCATCCGCCTGTTTCAACGCATGCCCGATATGGATCAGTTCCCAGGCACGGGCAGGCATATCCGGATTTTCACCGAGCGGTGCCGGACATACGGAAATCAGATTCGCTTTCGTGATGGAATCACCGGTAGCAAACAAATATACGTCATGTCCGCGTTCTGCAAGGCCGTCTGCGAGGTTCGCACAAACCTGTTCCCAAGGGCCATATTTGCGCGGGGGCGTACGCCAGGCAATAGGCGCCAATATTCCAATTTTCATGTGCATCACCTCATCATCGTCTTGCATGACAGCATTTCGATAAAAATTTTATCATATTTGCACTTGTGCCGCATACAACGGTCATGCACACCAGCGTCTGCCTCTCAATACGATCTCTTATGATGGGACCGGTTTCATGCTATAATGATCCCAACAGCATATCTGATATTTCACCGAAAAGGAGCGATTTTGAATTGACGGTTCACGAATATGTGCCCCAGGTCTACTACAATACGATGGGGTCACATGCGCCCGTGTTGCGCGTGAAAGACGGTGATCGTGTAAAAACGTCCACCCTCGATGCCCGCGGAACAGACCGCCATGGTGAAGTTCGGGCTCCGAGGGGCAATCCGGTTACAGGTCCGTTCTACGTCGAAGGGGCTGAACCGGGGGATACGGTTGCCGTCCAATTTGAGTCGATTATTCCGAATCGGGATACAGGATTTTCTGCCACAACTCTGGCTCCTCATGTCGTTGAAGCTTCATTTGTCAAACAATTGCCGACCCGGGATATCGTCTTTTGGAAGATCGACGATGAAAAAAAATCAGCCCGCCTGGTCGGTCCTCTGGAAATTCAAGGCGAAATGATACTTCCGCTCTCGCCTTTTTTAGGCTGTTTTGGGGTCGCTCCGCCATTAGGCCAGGCCATCTCCACGGAAACGTCGGGTCCGCATGGCGGAAATATGGATTACCGCGGTTTCGTAGCAGGTGTCACCGTTTATTTTCCTGTGTTTACGGAAGGGGCTTTGCTCTTTTTTGGTGACGGCCATGCATTTCAGGGGGATGGCGAGATAACAGGTACAGGACTTGAAATTTCCATGGACATCTGTTTCAAGGTGAATGTGTTAAAAGGAAAAACGATTCACTGGCCGCGCGGCGAAACGGACAGCCACATTTTTACGGTAGGCAATGCGAATCCGCTTCAGCTGGCATTGCAGCATGCAACGACGGAGATGTGCCGCTGGCTAATGAGCGACTACGGTATGGATGTGGTGGAAGCGAGCATACTGCTTGGCCAATGTGTGGAATATGAAATCGGCAACGTGTACAACCCGGCGCACACGATCATCTGCAAGTTACATAAAGACCGATTACCTCAGATAAGGACGTGACGTTAATGGCGGAACATCATTTTGTCCCCAAGAAATTTTATAACACGATCGGTTCGCATGAACCGGCTCTTTCTATTGAAGACGGCGACACCGTGTCCACCTGGACGCTGGATGCGCGCGGTGGGGACCAAAATGGCGTAAAACGCGCTTTACCTTCCAACCCGATGACGGGACCGATCTATGTGAATGGCGCTGAACCAGGTGACACTTTGGCCGTCACGTTTGAATCGATCGTGCCAAACCGGACTTGGGGCTGGACGGCCGATTGTATCCTTCCCGGTTTGGTGGAACCTGCTTTCGCAGCGCAACTGCCTACGCGAGGCAGACTGTTTTGGCAAATTGATGTCGAAAAAGGGATCGCGGTCATTAACAATCCGCTGCCCGTGCTAGGTCGTGTTACGTTACCTTTGTCCCCTTATTTGGGCTGCTTTGGTGTGGCACCGCCGCTTGCACAAGCGATTTCTACCGCTACATGTGGTCCGCATGGGGGCAATATGGATTACCGCGGTTTTGTAGAAGGGACCACGGTTTATTTTCCGGTATTTACGGAAGGCGCACTGCTGTTTTTAGGGGATGGACATGCCTTGCAGGGAGATGGGGAAATCACCGGGACGGGAATTGAAATCTCGATGGATGTCCGTTTTCGTGTACAGGTGCTGAAAGGCAAAACGATCCGCTGGCCGCGCGCAGAGTCGAAAACGCATCTGATGAGCGTGGGCAATGCCAAACCTTTGGAACAGGCCCTGCAGCACGCAACAACAGAAATGGTCCGCTGGCTGAAGGAAGATTACGGTTTGGATCCGGTGGAGGCGAGCATCATTCTCGGTCAATGTGTCGAGTACGAATTGGGGAATGTATGCAATCCGGCCAATACGGTAATCTGCAAACTGAAGAAACAGTTTCTTCCCAAGTGTAATCAAGCATAATTCAAACGTGCCATTCAAAGTCGTTCCTTTACAGAAGTTGTTCACGTTAATAAACTTTTCATTTTCCTGAGTTTATACTTCTGAGTAT
>CALAME010000103.1 GCA_937925675.1 uncultured Paenibacillaceae bacterium
AGTAAATGAACCGTTATACGCTTGTGTATGATCCCCAAACTTCGGCGATTTCCTTTGCCAAAAAGCAGATCGCTGATGCGGTAAATCGTCTGGGAGGCAGCATCGAAGAAAAGTGGGACGATCCATTCTCACACAAACCGAAGGCAAAACAAGACGGCACCATCCGTATCATCCTCACGACCAAAGACTCTGCCTGGGTGAAAAAACTGGGAACGGAAAACCCCTATGTCCAACCGATGCTGGAACGAGCGGACATGCATGAATCGCAAGCTTATGCGGTGCATATGGAACGCGACGGCGATCGCAGTGACTGGTGGATCATCGGCGGTGATGCCGTGGGGGCGATGTACGGTGGTCTGGATCTGGCGGATACGCTTCTTGCCGAACGCCATTTGCGCAAATTTGCTAGCGGGATCCGAACGCCTCATATCCCGTATCGGGGGATCAAATTCAACCTTTCCCTTGACGCACGTACACCGAGTTATTCGGACAATTCCGACTCTGCGCAGAAGAACCTCATCCATACGTGGGACATGAATTTTTGGCGAGAATTTCTTGACGAGATGGCCAGACACCGCTTCAATGTGCTGACCTTGTGGAATTTGCACCCGTTTCCATCGCTGGTGAAAGTCCCGGAATATCCCGAGATCGCTTTGGATGATGTGATGCAAACGAAGGCTCCCATCTATGCTTCCACACGCGGATTGCGCATGTCGACGCCGGAAACCCGCTCCCAGCTCGTGACGATCAAAAAGATGACGATCGATGAAAAAATCGCTTTCTGGCGGGAAGTGATGCAATATGCCAAAGATCGTGGAATCGAAGTTTACTGGTTTATATGGAACATTTTCACGTACGGTACGGAAGGAAACCGTTACGGCATCGATGACCGGCAGGACAATGAACGGACGATCGATTATTTTCGGGCCAGCGTGCGCGCCTTGTTCCTGACTTATCCTCTTTTGGCCGGGATCGGGATTACTGCGGGGGAAAACATGCAGCAGCCGGGACAAGTGTCGGACAGTGAATGGTTGTGGCGGGCGTACGGGAAAGCGATTCAAGATGTGAAAAAGTTGCAGCCGGATCGTCCGATACGCCTTATTCAACGCGCTCATTGGGCATCGTTAAAAGAGATCGAAAGCTATTTTAAAGATCTGCCGTGTACGCTCGATTACAGTTATAAATATTCGCAGGCGCATATGTACAGCGCAGAGCGGCCGCCATTTATCGAACTGGACGGTTTTCTTGACGAGATGCCACCGGAAAGAAAGACATGGCTTACGGTACGAAATGACGACTATTATTATTTTCGCTGGGGTGACCCGAGCTTTGCTCGCCAATATATATTGAACATGCCGCCTTCTGACCGGCTCGTCGGTTTTTATATGGGAGCTGACGGCTACATCTGGGGCAAGGATTACATCTTGCGCAACGAACAAAAGCCACGTCAACTCATTTTGCGCAAGATGGAGTATTCCCTTTCCATATGGGGGAAGCTGGCTTACAATCCGCTATTGTCGGACGATCATTTTCGCCGCCTGCTCGCTGCACGATTTCCGGAAGCGCCTTCGGTAGCTCTTTATGAAGCATGGGCGTCCGCATCGCGCATTTTCCCGCTGGTGACGACGTTTCATTGGCAAGGTAATGTATACGATTTTCAATGGTATCCTGAAGCGTGCTTTAGCCTGCCTCGCAAGGCGAAAGGGTTTCATACGGTCAATCATTTTATTGAAGATGGACCGATGCCGGAAAGCGGTCTCATGAGCATTCCGGAGTACTGTGACCGCGTGCTGAACCGGCAGCCGCTTAACGGGATCACGCCATATCAGGTGGCGGCGGATGTGGAAGCCTATGCGGAAAAAACGCTGTCGCTTCTTTCTGACATGCCCGAGCCGCGCGATGAAGAGCTGATTTCGATTTTGGCCGATCTGGAGTGTATGGCTTGGATCGGACTTTACTATGCCGAGAAAATTCGCGGTGCTATTGAACTGTGCTTTTACCGGAAAACAGGGGAGATGAAACGGCGTCAGCAAGCGATCGCCCATTTGAAAAAAGCAGCCGAACATTGGAGAACGTATGCGGATAAAACGATGTCGCGTTACGTTCCGCAACTGCTGAACCGGCAGGGGTATGAGCCGGTGGATCTAAAGAAATTGCAGGACGAGGTTGACCGGGACATTCAACGGGTCGATGAGGTGTGGGATTAAAGATATTGAACAGAATTGAAGCCGCCTGGAAGTAGGCGGCTTCCTTTTTTTTGATTTTATTCTTTCTAGCTTTGTTCTTTCTTTGGGCTGTCCGTGTTTTTGTGTTACTTTGAAGCCCTTACAGCATAATAGGGCTGGTTGGCCAAATGGGCTTCGAAGCCGGGATACAGCGATTTTTTGCCTCCGATTTCGACCTCGAAAAAGTAGATGAGCGGATAATCGCTGTCCGTATAGGAGGCCGGAATCGTCGCATGGAATGCGGTGCCTTTTTGATCCATGTTCACCGTTTGGTATTCCTCGGCCTGATGGGCATGGCGGTAGTATAGTTGAATTTGAGCATCTTGATTCGTGCACGAAAGTCCGATCTGCAAGTCACGGCCGCGTTCAAACGATTTAGGAGCGTCATGCCGGATGACGGAAGCGAGATCCGGTTTTTGCACGGATTCTGCCAGGCGCTGGCGTGCTTCGGCACTTTTCTCGCGGGAAGAGGACGGATCGGCTTTGGCACGTTCCGATTCCATGTTGGCGATGTCTTCTTCGATGGCTTGCAAGCGATCCGACCAGTGACCCCGCATAAAATGAACGAAACCGTAGGTCAAATCTTCTGCATACGTGTTTTCGGTTACCGCCACAATTTGTTCCCAGTGAGCTTTGGCGCTCCGATAGTGGTCCAGCGCTTCATTCAGCCACTCCTCGTCACGCAGACGCTCGAACAGGCCGTAGGCGATGCCCGCCCGAAACTTGGCTGCGAAGAAACGCGCCAGTCCGATTTGGGCCAGAATATCAATTTCCCAGCGGCGAAATTCCGCTTTTGACGGATCGGAACTCATGGATTTTGCGGTTTTCAAATGCTGTTCGGCATCATCGGCCATTTGATCGAGCCGCATGGCTGCCTCGAGCGGTGTCATCTTGCCGCTCAGCCGATTTTCCAGCAGATCATCGACGAATGCATTGATGTTGTAGAAAAGAACCGGATCGAGGGAACTGGCGGCATTGAATATATGCGGCGGCGGACAGTCGAATCCGTATTCCCGCGACGGTTTTCCGGTGTCGACGATCGGCATGTTGTAGTACATTTCCGTCCAATAGTTGTTGTTGGCGGCGGACGGATTATGGACGACCGTAACGAACGGCAGCACCTTGCTCGCGCTGGCAAGAGCTTTCTCCAACGGTTGTGCAGCCTCGCCAAATTCCTTTTTCAAATAACGTTGCCATTCGTCAGGATCGGCCTTTGGATGATAAAGCAGGCGCCCCCACAGACGATAGCTGTACTTGTATTTTTTCCATTCTTCGGTTTCTGGGTAGCGGAGCGTCGGATCTTTATAAGGATCGCGACCGTATTTCGTTTCAGACATTTTGCGCGATTTGAAGGACAGCGGTTCGAACAGTTCGATCCCTTTCGAGCCGAGGAAAGATCCCGCTTCACCGTAAGCGGCGGCAAACTCCGGATCTCCCCAGAGCAGCACTCTTTGCGTACCGGGCCAGATGCGGAAAAAGATGCCATAAGGACGTTTTTCATGGTAAAAATCCGCATAGCCATAGCGCGTAAAACGGCGCGAGGTGGTCGTAATGATCATCGTTCCGGCTTCAGGGTGCGGTTCCACCGGCAGCTCGGTCTGGCGAATGCTGGCCTGGTGATAGGGAAGCCCCATATGCTCGGCCCAAAACTTCGGCGAAATGTCAAAGGGCACACCGTTTTCTTCTGCAACCTGCAACAGTTCATGGTCGAGACCTTTGGGGTGCATGTCCAGACGGATGGGGCGCCCGCATTCCGCAGCACCTTTCAGGACCACTTTCCAGAACAGGTGCGCCGGTTCCGGAATGCCGCTTTCGTAGTGAGTGCGCAGCGTAATCCCGTCGATTTCGGGACATTGCTGAAGCAGTGTTTTCAGTCCGTCTCGGCAGTATTCGGCATGGTTGTCCCGGTTCAGACCGGTCACTTTATGTTTTAAGTGCGGGCTTTCTTCCGGTTCATAGGCGTGGGACCAGATACCCAGCTGAAATTCAAGACCGCGCCGTTTTGCTTCTTGTCCGATCCAGCGCAGCATCCGCAAGTTTTTCTCTTTTTCTTCATCCGTCAAGCCCTCGACGCGGACGTTATAGCCTGGAACATCTACAAAATAAGGGTAGGCGAATCCAAAATAAAAATCTTTGATATCCGGATTGTGCCCAAGATCGTACGTAATGCCAAGGGCCAGGTTAAAGCGGTTAAAACGGTTTACCGCCAGTTCTGTCAAATATTCGCGCCAGAAATCTTCATGATAAAACCAAGGCTTGTCGTCGGTTTCATTGACGAAGAGGCGCATGACACTCCGTATTTCGTTGGCGGGTGTAAAAGATTCGGTCTGGATCTGGTCCAATACCTGGAGCGGATTTTCTCCATGCTCGATCCGATCGGCCAGTTCCAGGATGGCATACATCAATCCGCGTGCATCGCTACCGACGGCCCATATGCCGTTCGTGTTGCCACTATTGTCTTGGGCGAGCACGAAGGACTCCGGCTGTTTTTTCAGCGGCACCTGCGGATGATGAGCGGCGCTGTCTGGGCCACCGATGCGGATGGTGAAAGAAGGGGCGGCGGTTTTTCCGGTTTCTTCGCTGGCCGTCGTGATGGTGGAGAGACCTTTATTTTTCAGGGCCTCCTCCAGCATGTTTAGCGCCCAAATCACGTTGTCCTGTCTTGACAAAGGGTCTTGATCCCGGTATACGATTGCGATCGTTTGACTCATCTGATTTCGTCAAGGCTCCTTTCGTGTAGCTTTTTCCTTCATTTTTTCATGGGATCGAACCGCTTTCAACAGACATTTTTTGAGGCATGCATTGATCGTTGACGATTTCTGTTGTTTTTGTTCGATTGTGTCTGTTTTCGCTGTTACGGACAAATTTTGTACTGGGTAAGGGGGGTTAAATGGCATCAAATGTCCCGTCCGGCCACAAATGTAAGCGGTATAATAAAGGGGATGGAATGAACAGGAAAGGATGGATAACATGAAAATCGTCAGCATTGAAACTTTTACCATTCCGCAATTCGGTCTTGTACGGATTCGTACCGACAACGGTTATGAAGGATGGGGACAGACGGCTCCGAACCAGCATGCCAACATTACTTCGATGGTGTTGCACCAACAAGTGGGGCCGTATTATCTGGGTGCCGACGTCAGCGATATGGATCGGATCGGAGAGCTGGCGGAACGGTGTATTGTCGGTGAGCACAAGTTTCCGGGTTCGTATGTTTGCCGTGCGTTAGCGGGGATCGATACCGCATTGTGGGATTTGCACGGAAAGATGCAGAACAAAAGCGTATGTGAACTCGTGGGCGGAAAGAGAAAAAAGCTGAATGTGTACGGTTCGAGCATGAGCCGGGAGATCACGCCTGAAGAGGAAGCGGCGCGGTTAAAACGGTTGAAGGAACAGTACGGGTATAAAGCGTTTAAAATTCGGATCGGCAAGCCATTTGGCAATGATGTCGATGCCTGGCCGGGCAGGACGGAGAAGATCGTGCCCATGGTGCGTGAAGCGATCGGGGACGATACGTTGTTGTTCGTTGATGCGAACAGCGGATACACGCCCAAGAAAGCGATAGAGATTGCAAAATGGCTGGAAGCGCATGGTGTCAGCCATTTTGAAGAGCCTTGTCCTTATCCCGAACTGGAATGGACGCGTGAAGTCAAAGAAGCGACCTCGATCCCGGTAGCCGGTGGTGAGCAGGACACGGATCTGGCGCAATTTCGCCGCATGATTCGCATGGGGGCCGTCGATATCGTTCAACCCGATGTTTGTTATGTGGGGGGATTCAGCCGGGCATTAAAAGTGGCAAAAATGGCGGAAGAAGCAGGCATTCCGTGTACGCCGCACGCGGCCAATCTGACGATGGTGACTGTGTTTACGATGCATTTGCTTGCAGCCATTCCGAATGGTGGCCCGTATATGGAATTTTGCATCGAGGATATACCGTGGAGCAAAGGGATCTACGAACCGCAGCTGGAAGTGAAGGATGGTGCTGTAGAAATCCCGCCAGGACCGGGGTGGGGAGTGGAGATTTGTGAGGACTGGTTGAAACGGGCTGAATATCGCATCAGTCATGTGTAATCCTATAAAAATCTTTACAAATATAAAAGATTAAAGCATATTTATAATCAACGAAACCATAATAAAGAAGCGATTCCATTTTTATTATTTCCCGGGGAAGCGCATGTTACGCTACATCACGACACGTTTTGACAACGCCTGACGTCTTGAATCGTCAGCAAGGCGTTTTAAACCGGGAGGGAAGAAGGAGAGACAGGGTTTGGATCCGGCACTGATCGCTGCGATACTCGATTATGTCTGGAGAGTGACTCCGGGTTTACTTGTTATTATCGTCACTTATGGTGTGCTTCCAAAACAGGCACTTTTAACCCGGATCTTTCTCTTGATCTTTGCTTTTTTACTTGTTCGCGATGCGATGACGCCCGTCGGTTTTTGGCAACTTGGTGTTTACAACCAGGTCATCTGGTTGCGATTTGCAGATCATGCGCTGCTTCTTATCATTTTGGGCGCGATCAGTTTGCTCATGACGTTGCTCGTTATGCGTTTTAATCCGGAGTTGAACCGGTATCTGGTCTGGTTCGGGAAGAATAAAATCTTCTCCCTTTTCATAGGTTTGGCTGCATCTATTGTCGTGGTCGCACCGGTTTATCTGATGTATCTGTTTATCCCGCTTGAAGAAAGGGGAGGACCTGTAACCGCGTCTCTACTTATTCCGTTGCTGTTTCTTGCTCTGTGTGGAAACTGGCTGGAAGAAGTATTGTTTCGCGGTTATTTACAAGGGTATCTGACGCAAAGAACCGGAGCGAAAAAAGCGGTGTTATTATCCGGATTGCTGTTTGCAGTCGGTCATGTTTTTCTGTCCGCAACCGTTACCGACCTCGGGCTGGGGATCATTTT
>CALAME010000104.1 GCA_937925675.1 uncultured Paenibacillaceae bacterium
GGCCTTCCCCGCCCAAACCGAACATATTGCCGGGCACGACAGCCACTTTCGCTTCGACCAGCAGCCTTTCCGCGAACTCCTCTGATGTCAATCCGGTATTGCGTATGGAAGGAAAGGCATAGAAAGCCCCTTGCGGCTCATGGCATTCCAGGCCAATATCCCGGAACCCTTTCACGATCAGGCGGCGGCGGCGATTGAACGATTCCACCATTTTATCCTTGTCTTCCATCCCGTTCTCGAGCGCTTCCAGGGCTGCAATTTGTCCCATCACCGGCGCACACATGATCGTGTACTGATGAATTTTCAACATCGCTCCGATCAGGTCGCGGTGACCGGCGGCATAACCCATTCTCCATCCGGTCATTGCAAACGCCTTGGAAAAGCCGCTGACGAGAATGGTCCTTTCTTTCATGCCCGGAATGGAAGCAACGCTGACATGTTTGGAGCCATAGGTCAATTCAGCATAGATTTCATCCGCAATGACGATCAAATCCCGCTCTTCAACGATGCGAGCGATCGGCAGCCAATCCTCTCTGGTCATAATCCCGCCGGTCGGATTGCTCGGATAGCACAGAATCAGCACTTTGGAGCGCGGAGTAATATGTCTCTCCAGCGCTTCTGCCGTCAATTTAAAGCCGTTTTCGGCAAACGTTTGGATCCCGACCGGTTTGCCACCGCAAATGGCCGCGATCGGAGAATAGGATACATAGCTCGGCTCGGGGATCAACACTTCATCCCCCGGTTGCACCAGTACCCGGAGTGCAAGATCGATCGCTTCGCTGCCACCGACGGTCACGATCAGCTCATGCGCAGGATCGTATTGAAGTCCAAACTGGTTGTACAGATAGGCTGCAATCGCTTCTCTCAATTCCGGCAATCCGGCATTGTGCGTGTATGACGTCCGACCTTGTTCCAGTCCGTACATGCACGCTTCGCGCACCCGCCAGGGCGTAACGAAATCCGGTTCCCCGACTCCGAGCGAAATGATGTCTTTATTGCCGCTGACCATATCAAAAAACTTGCGTATCCCGGAAGGAGGAATGTTCCTAACGAGCGGAGATACGTACTCTAGCATCGATTTGACCGTTTGCTGACCCGTTTGATTACCCATGTTCCCTATCCCTCATTTTCAAGGTGAAATCGGCATGCGATGATCATCTTCCACGTCTTCAAAAATGATGCCGTCCTGCTTATATTTTTTCAATATAAAATGCGTTTTGGTAGAAAGCACCGGATCCAGCGTCGACAAGCGGCTGGACACAAAATGAGCGACTTCTTTCAAGTTTTTCCCTTCAACTTCCACGAGCAGATCATACGAACCCGACATCAGGTAGACGGATTTGACTTCCGGAAACATATAAATGCGTTCGGCCAACGCATCAAAACCGCGTCCCCGCTCCGGCGTGATCTGCACCTCGATCAGCGCTGTCACTTTATCATCATGCACTTTGCCCCAGTTGATGACGGGAGCATACTTCACAATGATCTTGTCCCGTTCCATCTCTTCGATCGCCTGGCGCACCTTTTCCGGATCTTCTCCGAGCATCGTCGCGATCGTTTCAGGGGTCCGCCGCGCATCTTCACTCAAAATCTCCAGTATGCTTTCTTTTAAACCGTTCATTTGGTTGTACCTCCAGGGTGAATATCACGTTTTT
>CALAME010000105.1 GCA_937925675.1 uncultured Paenibacillaceae bacterium
GTGTTGACATTCCGCGATAAATGCTTTAAAATCTATTAGTGTCTCAAGTCGAATAAGGGCGGGGTATGGCGCAGTCTGGTAGCGCGCACCCTTGGGGTGGGTGAGGTCGCAGGTTCAAATCCTGTTACTCCGACCATGAAAAAGACATCGTCGTGAACGATGTCTTTTTCTCTTTTTATGGCCTTTTTCTTTTTCCCGTTAACTTTAATTCCCGCTAACTTTTTCGCGCCAGCTCGTTGTTGCGAATGCTGAGCACAAGTCCTACGGAAATGATATTTAACAACAAGGACGTGCGTCCGTAACTCATAAACGGAAGCGGCACTCCTGTGAGCGGCAGCAGACCGAGATGCATGCCGATATTGACGAAGATCTGGAAACTCATCATGGTCGCCACGCCGACGATCAAATAGCGCGAAAACAAATCTTGGCATTCCAGAGCGATGTAAATCATCCGGTAAATTAACATAAAATACAGGAGCAATAGAACGGCTGAGCCGATAAATCCGAATTCTTCCCCGACGACGACAAAGATGGAGTCGGAATACGTAAACGGCACAAGCGATCGCTGTACATGATAACCGTTGTTCCAGCCCGCGCCGGCCAGTTGGCCTACGCTGATCGCCCTTTTCGCATTGTTGACATGGTAGGCATTTTCAGGATCGGCGTCCGGATTGAGAAAGGTTTGAATGCGTTCCATCTGGTGCGGTCTTAAAATTTTGGAAAACAATTCATAGTTGATGAAATAAAGTGAAGCGACAACGAGCACGCATCCGACCAGACAGAGTCCCATTAGCAAGACGTGTTTCTTGCGGATGTTGCCGATCCAGACCATGCCTATAAAAATGGCGATAAAAACAAGACTGGTGCCAAGATCGGGCTGGCGCATGATCAAAACAAACGGCAGCAGCGTCATTAACAGAATCGGAACGACATCCCTGACAAAATCTAACGGTGCGCCTTCCCGTCTCGCCATAAAGCGGGCGATTGCCATGACGAGCAATATTTTCATCAGCTCTGACGGCTGGAACTGAACAAAGCCAAGATCGATCCATCTTCTGGCTCCCAGATGCTCGTCTCCGATAAAAAGTACGAGCACCTGCAGCACGATCCCCACGGCATACAAAATGTACACGAACGGATACAAAATTCCCTTGTAATCAAAAAGCGAACAAACGAGCATCAGGACGAAAAACACCGCATAGGTAACCAGATGATCTACATGCATGCCTTCGTATTTTGTACCGGAAGTCGCGCTATAGATGAGCATCGTGCTGATTACGCCAAAGGCAAAGAGTATCGTAATGATCGTATAATCGAAATTCATTCTCTTCAGCATGTCGGCACGTACCTTCTTACATTTCTAATGATTTTTCTTGTTTCTGTTCCAAGAGAACCCGATGATTTTCACGGGAAATGCTCAACAAAATGCCGACCGCCGCCATACATACTAGAAGCGACGACCCTCCGTAACTGATGAGCGGAAGCGTAATTCCCGTAATCGGGATCGCTCCCGTTACTCCTCCCATATTGATTAGCGCCTGCAGCGAGATCATGGTGACGATACCGGTTCCGAGCAATACGCTGAAAGGGTCTTTACTTTTCATCGAAATGGACCAGCCTTTGATAATAAACAAAAGGTAGGCCGAAATAAAGAGGAAGCTGCCGATCAGACCGAACTCTTCAGCGATGATCGGAAAAATAAAGTCATTGTGAGCGGATGGCAAATAATGAAGCTTCTGGATACTTTGGCCGAAACCGACTCCTTTGATGCCTCCGTGCCCGAAAGCAAACAGCGATTGGATGAGTTGAAAGCCGGAGCCGATCGGATCTTCCCAAGGATTTAAAAACGCAAAGATGCGCTTGAGCCGGTAACTTTGCGTCAAGATCAGGAAAACGATGGCTCCAACGGCCGGAAACATCAAAAACATCAGGTGTTTTAAACGGATGCCGCCTATAAACATCATGATGGTGACGATACCGAGTACGACGACCATCGAGCCGAAATCCGGCTGCATAATAATCAGTGTACAGATCACCCCGATCACGATGATGACCGGCAACAGACCGTGTTTAAAATTGCGAAGCCGATCTTCCTTGCGGGTAATAAAGGCGGCCATATATATAATGACAAAGAGTTTAACAAATTCGATGGGCTGGACGCCGAACCCGGCAATACCAAACCACCGCTTTGCCCCGTATACTTCCTTGCCAAACAATAATACGGCTGACAGCATCAACACGGATAACAAAAGAAGCACAAAAGCATATTTTTTCAAAATGTGCACGCGGATGTTCATAAACACGAACATGATCACGAGGCCAACGAGAGCAAAGATGACCTGTTTTTGTGTAAAAATCCAAGGCGTCCCGTAATAGTAAACGGACACGGCGGAGCTGGAACTGAATACCATCACCAGACCGAACCCGACTAGGCAAAAGGTGAGAAACAAAAGAAAAAAATCCGGTCTCCCGCGTTGGGTTGGCGCCATCGTCATCCTCCTTGGTTCGGTGTCCACATTTGAACAAGAAAAAATATCACTTAAAGAAGAATATCATATTTTCAAACAAACGACAAAAAGGCGCGAGCAAAGTGCCACGCCTTAGATTTCGTCACCGTTTTTCGTACAGATCATCATTTTATGTATGCCGACTGGATGTATGCCGACTAGTTGATGCCTTCTTTCAAAGCTTTACCCGGTTTAAATGCCGGAACTTTGCTTGCCGGAATTTCAATCTCTTCACCCGTTTGCGGATTCCGTCCTTTGCGCGCGGATCTTTCACGCACTTCAAAGTTGCCAAACCCGACAAGCTGAACTTTTTCACCTTTTTGCAACGTTTCGGAGATCGTCTGGAATACGGCATCGACGACCCGCGTTACGTCCTTTTTGGGCAATTCTGTCACTTCTGCCACTCTAGCGATCAATTCGGATTTGTTCACTCCATTCACCTCCCCTTCAGGGTCAGTACTGATGTTTCATCTATTTTTGGTGTTAACCTTTTTATCGTATTTTATACCTAGGGCGCAGTAAATTCATAGTAATACAGCGATCTGCAGATTGCAAGAGCAGGGCGAATTTTTTCAAAGAAATAGTTCTGATTCATTAGTTCTATCGGACCATATAAATAGGGGTATACCTTAAGGTTCCATTGAAACCTTCGGTATACCCCCTCTCCTGAATGAACAAACGGTGTTACTACAGGGATAAGCGCTATAGAATGATGGCGATCAAACCACCAGAACCTTCGTTGATAATGCGGCCTAGCGTTTCCTGCAGTTTGTAGCGAGCATTTTCGGGCATCATGGCGATCTTGCCCTTGATTCCATCCTGGACAATCTGATGCAACGAACGGCCAAACACATCGGTTTCCCATATTTTGGTCGGATTGTCTTCAAAATCTTGCATCAGATAGCGTACCAGTTCCTGACTCTGTTTCTCCGTGCCGATGATCGGAGCAAATTCGGATTCCACATTGACACGAATCATATGGATGGAAGGAGCGGTCGCTTTCAACCTGACCCCGAAACGCGAGCCTTGACGAATCAGTTCGGGTTCATCCAGCACCATTTCTTCAAGCGGAGGTGCGGCGATTCCGTAACCGGTTTTCTTGACCATTTCCAGTCCTTCTTTGTACGTATCGTACTCTTTTTTGGCGTAACTGAATTCCTGCATCAATTGCAGCAAATGGTCTTTGCCCCGAATTTCCACACCGACGATTTCCATCAAAATCTTGTCATAAAGGTCATCCGGAGCATACAGATCGATTTCGGCTACACCCTGTCCCATGTTCATTCCCGCTAGTCCGGCACGCTCAACGAAATCATATTTTTCAAATTGGCTGACGACCCGGTTTACGTCACGCAAACGGCGAATATCTTTGACCGTTTCCTGTACCGATTGTTCAAAGTGTTGCCTGAGCCAATGTTTTTCATTGAGCACCATCACCCAGCTGGGCAAGTTCACGTTAACTTCATGTACCGGGAATTCATAGAGGACTTCGCGCAGTACGTTCAGCATGTCTTCCTCACGCATGTCGGCAACGCTCAGCGCCAGCGCAGGAATATCATATTTCTCGGCCAGTTCATTCGCCAATCGCTTCGTCTCTTCCCGTTCAGGATGAATGGAATTGACGATAAGGATAAACGGCTTGCCCACTTCTTTCAATTCAGCAACGACCCGCTCTTCTGCGCTGACGTATGACTCCCGCGGTATATCGGAAATCGAACCGTCGGTCGTCACGACGACCCCAAGCGTTGAATGTTCTTGAATCACCTTGCGGGTTCCGATCTCCGCAGCTTCCTGAAACGGGATCGGGTCTTCAAACCACGGTGTGTTGATCATGCGCGGACCGTTTTCATCTTCATAGCCTTGCGCACCTTCCACCGCATAGCCGACGCAGTCTACCAGCCGGACATTGACTTCTAGCCCTTCTTCAACATGAATCTGCACGGCATTGTTGGGAACAAATTTCGGTTCTGTCGTCATGATGGTCTTGCCCGCAGCACTTTGCGGCAATTCATCTTGTGCCCGCACACGATCGGCTTCATTCAGTATGTTCGGCAAAACGAGCGATTCCATAAATCTTTTGATGAATGTGGATTTTCCCGTTCTAACGGCGCCCACCACACCCAGATAAATGTCACCGTTCGTTCGCTCGGCGATATCTTTTAAAATATCGACTTTCTCCAACCGGAATCCCTCCTCGAAAGGTTGTCAACTCGTACTATTCCTTGGACTAGTAACAATATATTTTAGGGATCCGGCGTTTATGACTTTTGTTTGAGACATAATAAAAGTTCTTCTTGTTCAAGGTTCAGCGATGACCGGCTGACCCTCTTTCCAATAATAAGGATACGATCGGACCGGCACAAAATAGGAATGATCGATCAGCAGCTTCCGCAAATCTTCGTCCTCGTCCCACCCGCTCCGTTGTTCCCGTTGGACGAGCGTCATGATATCAGGAGCGTAATCGACAGCGACAGCGCCTGTTTCGTGAATGAGCAAACCGGTGTATGTGCCGGAAAATACGCTCTTCACCGGCGATGATTTAAGCCCGAGCGCAGCGTAGTCCAGCCGATACCAGCCCCCGGTCACAGGTTCTCCAAGCGGGTAACGCCCATTTTTTTGAGCGTATTGATGGATATCGTTCTCGATATTGCCGACCGTTTGAATCGTCAGCAAATCCAGCAATTTGACCGTCGGATTTTCTTCCACATCGACCAGGACAAAATAATAATGTCCCCCGTTCTCAAAAGCCGAGGAAGGAACCGTATGAATATATTGCATGTTCATCAATTTTTCAAAATCGATTTTATATCTTTCATATAAAGGTGTATGTTCGTCGAAATTTTTGATCGGCAAATATCCCTGCTCCTCGTAAAATCGGTCGACCGCATTTTGTACGATCAAGACCGATTCTGCAGGCGGAGTCCGCATGGCTTCTCTTTTTTCTTGCGGGTACATACACCCGCCCAAGGTGACAAGCAAAACCGTTGCCAGCAACACATGAAGGCCTGTACGCCTCACGATCCGTCCTCCTTTGTGCGGTCAGAAATAAGTTTCATGAACCGCTTTAACGGTTCCACGGGCGACGACTTTGGCCTGGCAGCCAAGGCGGTAACCTTGCTCGATTTCTTCCGGATCGAGCCTGAGCTGTTCCGCCTCATTCGGTTCACTCAAATACTCCATACCGCTTTCAATTCGGGTGCGACATCTGGCACAAGTTCCGCGCGTACAAGAAAAGCCCCACTCGACATCATTTTTCAATGCATGTTCAAGCAGGGTCAAGCCGATCACAGCCTCAACCGTTTTCTCCATCCGGCGGCCTTTTAAATGAATCACGTCAGATCCACTCCTATTCTTTCTCTATCTTCATTAAAATATGGCAACGATGCCATAAATCAGCGACAAAAGCAAACAGAAAAAAGCGATCAAGGTCAAGATAAAGCGTATAATCCCTTTTGTTTTCATGCGGGCAAATGTAACCAGGATCGCCGATACCGCCATCAGTCCGATCGCGATCAGCGATATCCACATTTTTGTCATCGGATCCAAATCCACGGCCAACACTCTCTCCCTTATGTAATTACCATAGACAACTTTTAATATTATACCATCACCGTTTAATAAAACAAAAATCCCGTCGCAAACGGACGGGATCTGTCGCATGATCATTTTGTTGTAAGAGGATGGTTGCATTATCTGCGCAGCATCATTTTCATCATCGATTCCATTTGCTGCGGATTCATGCCGCTACTTTTTACCGCTTGGATGATTTCCCGAATGGTCGACTCTGACACCGGAACATTCGCCATGCTGGCTACCTGTTTGATCAGTCTGCGCAGCTGGGCTTCGCTCTGCAGCGTCGAAGGTTTTACCGTACTCGCCAGCTTCTGTATCTCTTTCTGGGTCACTTTTTTCTTCGCCTTCTTATTGATCGTATTCAACACGTCGCGTTGAACGTTTCTTTTGCTCATGTCACTTCCCTCCTCGGACACTGGATATCCGTATTTTATGAGGGAGTGACAGAAAGGGTGTAGGCACCGTACAGCGAGCCTGGAGCAAGCGTCAAGTCCAGTCCAAAGCCCGCTTGACTTCCCATTGCTCAATTTCACGAGTGCGGTCGCGGCGCATCAATTCTTCTACAGCGGTGCGCGGATCTTTGTCATGAAAAAGCACTTCGTACAGCTGCGTTGTAATCGGCATTTCCACCCCGTAGCGATGAGCTAGCTGATAGGCAGACCGGGTCGTTTTTACACCTTCTACAACCATTCCCATCGTCTCCAGCACTTCTTGCATCGATTTGCCCTGGGCCAACATATAGCCAGCTTTCCAGTTGCGGCTGTGGCGGCTCGTGCAAGTGACGACCAGATCGCCCACGCCCGACAAACCGGAAAAGGTGAGCGGGTCCGCGCCCATCGCTGTTCCGAGCCGGGTGATTTCCGCTAACCCGCGCGTCAGCAATGCCGCTTTTGCGTTGTCACCAAAACCTAACCCGTCGCTTAAACCGCTGCCGATCGCAATAATATTTTTCAGGGCCCCTCCGACTTCAACACCGATAACATCCGGATGGGTATATACACGAAAATAGGAATTGATAAACAGCTGTTGTACAAATTCGGCAGTTTCGCGTTTAAACGCGGCCACCACGACCGTCGTCGGACATTTGCGAACCACTTCTTCCGCATGGGAAGGTCCGGACAGAACCGCCACTTGCGAATGATAAGTAGCGGGAAGATGCCCCAGAATCACCTCGGTCATCCGACGCATGGTCCCTTCCTCGAAACCTTTGCTCGCATGGACGATCACCGTTTTCTCGCCTACATACGGACTCATGCGGCTTGTGACCTCCCCCATCGCAGAAGAAGGAGCGACGATCACCACCATATCGGCTCCGGATACCGCTTCCTCTAACGAAGAGGTGGCACGCAGATGTTCGGGAAGCCGAACACCGGGCAAATATTGGCTGTTTTCACGCTTTTCATTGATTTCTTTCGCTTGCTTTTCATGGCGCGACCACAAATAAACGTCGTGTCCGTTGTCCGCCAAAACGGACGCCAGTGCAGTTCCCCAACTTCCGGCAACCAATACGGCTATTTTATGCGCTGCCATCTACGTCCCCGCCTTGCCATTTCTGACCGATTTTATTTTCCGTTCCCCGCCACAATTTCACCAGGTTGGAACGATGCTTGAACCAGGTCATAACAAATACAAACAGGCCGAACCATACGAGTTCCACAGGTCTGTCAAGCCACCAGACGACAATCGGAAACAGAAGAGCATAAGTGAGGGAGCCGACGGACACATACCGGGTGAGCGCGATGACGAGAATGGCCAATGCTGAAAGCATCAGCGATGGCCAGAAAGCCAGCATCGCCGTCACACCGATCATGGTCGCTACTCCTTTGCCGCCGCGAAAGCCAAAGAAAACCGGCCAATTGTGGCCAACAATCACCATCGCCCCGCAGACGATCGGAACCCATGTGTGGCCTGCGGACATCGCTTGTCCGAGCGCGACCGCCAAAATCCCTTTGCCGATGTCCAGTGCGAGAACGAGCAGTGCCGGTCCCCAGCCGAGCACGCGCAACGTATTGGTGGCGCCGGCATTGCCGCTGCCGTACTGCCGCACATCGGTCCCTTTCGTCCATTTGACGACCAGATAGCTGAATGAGATCGATCCGATCAGGTATGACAATATTATCGGAATCAACGTTAGCAAGTTTTCCTCTCCCCTATTACCGCTCTGATTTCTTTCTTAAAAAGAGACGAATCGGAGTTCCGTAAAAACCGAACGCCTCTCTCAACTTGTTCTCCAAATACCGGATGTAGGAAAAATGAACAAGTTCGGGATCATTGACAAAGACGATGATCGTCGGCGGTTTGACCGACACTTGGGTCGCATAGTTGATTTTCGCTTTTTTGCCTTTGCGCGCGGGTGGGGGATTGACAGTTACCGCATCGAGGAGCACTTCATTGACCAGATGTGTGGGCACTCTTTGGGCATGGGATTCCGCAACCTCATTCACAAGGGGCAACAGACGGTTCAATCTTCGCTTGGTCAGAGCTGAAACGAACAGCACCGGCGCATACGGCATAAACTGAAATTTGTCGCGCACCTGTTCTTCAAAGCGCTGCATCGTCTTGTCGTCTTTCTCCACGATATCCCACTTGTTAACGACGAAAATAGCCGCTTTTCCCGCTTCGTGGGCATAGCCGGCGATATGTTTGTCCTGTTCGACCACACCGCTCGACCCGTCCAGAACGATCAGTGCCACGTCCGAGCGATCGATCGCTTTTAACGCACGCATGACACTATATTTTTCTGTAGATTCGTATATTTTTCCTCTTTTTCGCATTCCGGCTGTGTCAATCAGCACGTAACGCTGTCCATCCATTTCAAACGGTGTGTCGATCGCATCCCGGGTCGTGCCGGCCTGATCGCTGACGATAACCCTTTCCTCACCAAGGATGGCGTTGACAAGGGATGATTTGCCAACGTTCGGCCGTCCGATCAGGGCCACGCGGATCACGTCTTCATCATATTCCTCATCTAACGCATCATGCGGGAAATGTTCCGCTACCCGATCCAACAGATCCCCGATCCCGAGCCCATGGGCCCCGGAAATAGCCACCGGTTCGCCAAACCCCAATGTATAAAAATCATAGATCCAATCCTGTCTGTTTTGGTTATCCACCTTATTGGCAGCCACAACAACCGGTTTATTGGCACGATAGAGCATTTCTGCCACCTGCTCATCGGCCGGGGTCACCCCGGCGGTGGCATCTACCATAAACACGATCACATCCGCTTCGGCAATCGCAAGCTCTGCCTGGACGCGTACGGATAGCAGCAGCTCATCGTTGCTGATTTCTATACCTCCGGTATCAATGATGTGAAACGGCCGTCCGTTCCATTCAGCAGAGCCGAATATACGATCACGGGTAATTCCCGGTATATCCTCTACAATGGCCATTCGTTCGCCGATGATGCGGTTGAATACCGTTGACTTGCCAACATTCGGCCTGCCAACAATGGCTACGACTGGTCGGGCCACATGCATCACTCCTTGTCAAGAGCTCGATGTCAAGGCAAAAATTTTCACGATAACCATCATAACAGAATTTTTCGTCATCCGCCAAGCTTCTATGTATGATGCTTGCCAAAACGAACAAGAAGATGAAAAAAAGGCGGCTCCGTAAGCAGGAGTCGCCGATCCGTGCATACCTTATTTCAATTTGCTCAATTTGTCTCCGAATCGCTCGCCAAGCGTCAGGCTCAATCCTTGAGGCTCAGACAGGCTCTCGCTTCTTTTCTCCCTGTCATCATAAGCCTGGGGCGCCTCTTCCGTCTCCTTGATGCTCAGCGACACCCGTTCTGCAGGTACGTTGATGTCAAGAATCTTTACTTTGACTTCCTGGCCTTCTTTCAGCACCTCATGCGGCGTTCCGATATGACGGTGAGAAATCTGCGAGATGTGGACGAGCCCTTCGACACCCGGAGTAATTTCGACGAATGCACCGAAGCTGACGAGACGTTTCACCACTCCGGTAATAATATCGCCGACGCTGAATTTTTCCTCCACCGTTTCCCACGGTCCAGGCTGCGTCGCTTTGATGCTCAGGCTGATGCGCTCGCTTTCCGGAACGACTTTCAACACTTTGACCTTGACCGTATCGCCTTCCTTGACCACTTCGGAAGGATGCTCGACATGCGTCCAGGCCATTTCCGAAATATGAACGAGCCCGTCAACTCCGCCTACATCGACAAATGCGCCGAACGGAGTCAGACGTTGTACCGTACCTTCGATCACCTGATCCGGTTTGAGGCTCGCCAACACTTCCTTCTTGCGCGCCTCGTACTCCTGCTCCAGTACGTCACGCTGGGACAGGATCACCTTGTTGGACTCACGATCCAATTCCTTTACGATCAGGCGCAACGTACGTCCCTTGTAGTCGGAAAAATCCTCGACATAATGCCGTTCCACCATCGAAGCCGGAACGAATCCGCGCACGCCTACGTCGACAACGAGACCACCTTTGACGACATCCGCCACAACGGCCTCAAACACTTCATTATTTTCAAATTTCTGCTGGAGATCGACCCATGCCCTCTCGCTGTCAACAGCACGTTTGGACAGGATCAGTTTCTCCCTTTCATCATCGATGCTGAGCACTTTGCACTCGATTTCATCGTCGACCTGGACAGCATCAGATGCTTTTTCCAGATGCAGTGCTGAAAGCTCGCGAATCGGAATCAGTCCATCATATTTATATCCTATATCGACCAATACATGGTTGTCTTCCACTTTTACCACTTTGCCCTTGACGATGTCGCCTTGTTTTACATCAGCGACGTTGGACAGCGCTTCCTGATCCACGGCGTCGGCAGCCTCTTGCTCTGCCCCGTTCACAGCACTTTCAGCTGCATTTTCGGCAGCTTGGGCCGCTGCTTCCTCGGAAGCGTTGTTTTCGATTCCGGGTTGCCCGTTTTCCTGCTCTTGAAGTTTCGTTTCATCCGTCATTACTAATACCCTCCTCGATCTTCCCTCAGCAAGTCAATAAAATTGCGGAAAGATACCTTTAAACTGTTGGATTTATTTTGCATAAACCTGTGTGAAACACAGCGTTTAAGCACGATGCTCATTGATCAGTGTATGAATGCGTTCCATAATACGTTCGGTTGCTTTCTCCAATCGATCCGGTGATTCATCCTGTGCCAGATCATCCAGATCGACCGGTTCACCGTAAACGATTTTCATTTTGCGGAATAGCCGGTAATTGCCGATGATGGCTACCGGAATAACCACGGCCTTAGACCGCAGCGCAAACGTGGCTGCGCCTCTTTTACCGACCCCCGGATTTTTGCGCGTTCCTTCCGGGAATATCCCGAGTACTTGTCCACTTTTCAAAATTTCAAGCGCAGTGCGCATCGATTGTTTGCTGATCCCGCCCCGTTTTACCGGGAAAGCTCCCAGCTTCGTGATAAAGCGGCCAAAAAGCGGAATTTCAAACAGCTCCTGCTTGGCCATGAAGCGTATTTCCCGGTTCAGCGGCGTTCCGATCGTCGGAGGGTCCATGACACTGATATGATTCGAACATAAGATCACAGGTCCTTCCGCCGGAACGTTTTCCACGCCGATTGCTTCGAGACGAAACACAAGCTTATATACGATGCGGCTCAATACGCGCAAGCTTCGATACAACATGTACCCTTCACCCATCAGTTTTTTGCCTGCAAAGCTCTAGAACTTTGTCCACCACCTCTTGAACGGACAACCCGGAAGTATCCAATACAACGGCGTCGGGAGATATGACAAGCGGCGACGTTTTCCTTTCCATGTCTATACGATCCCGTTCGCGAATTTCATTGATGATCTGCTCCAGCGACACAGACGGGTCGGTCCCGACCAACTCCCGGTACCTCCGTTCCGCTCTTTTTTCGACGCTGGCCGTTAAAAAAATCTTCACCTCCGCGTCCGGCAAAACATGTGAGGCAATATCGCGCCCGTCCATCACAACCCCTTTGGATGCCGCCATTTCCCTCTGCTTCGCCACCAAAAGTTCGCGAACTTGCGGTATGCTTGCGTATTTGGATACATTTTGGCTGACCCCGTTCTTGCGAATTTCATCTGTCACGTCTTTTCCGTCTACGATGACTTGCTGTCGATCAGGTCCGGGAACCAGCTTTATATGCAAACGTTCAGTCAATCGAACGATTCGATCCGTTTCTTCCGGACCGATGCCGGCTTCCATGCATTTCAGGGCAACAGCCCGATACATCGCTCCACTATCAATATAAAGAAAACCGAGCTTTTCCGCCACTATCCTGGCTACCGTGCTTTTGCCCGCACCGGCTGGCCCGTCTATCGCGACATTGAATTTTGGCTGTCGGTTCGGCAAAGAAGTCGGCCTCCTGTGATTGTTGTGATGCCTGAACAAAAACGCTTTCTCCTTCTTGTATTTCGAAGGCGCAGAAGCGTTTTTGAGGGAACGACACGGGTACAAGGTCGTTCAAGAAAAAAGCAGGCGAGGCCTGCTAATGAGCAAATTATACCACAGATTGCTTCAGTATGCAAAAAAATATTAGCTTCACTCTGCGAAAACACGGCCTTCCAACCGCTCAACTTCGGACCATTGCATGCGTATGTCAGAAAATTGCAACATCGCCTGTACGATGACAAGCAGCACAAACAGGACGACCAGAGTTTTTTTCAAGCCGTCCTCAATCGATTGGGAAAAACGGATAAAACGTCTTACGTACTGTTGATGATCTTTCAAGTGACGGCGGTAGATCCGTCTGGGTACCGATCGTGTTGGTACCGATTGTTTGGGTCCTGATGATAAATGCTTTCTTGATGTCGTTGGCTGTTTCAAATGGTTTTTAAATCCTCCTCTTTTTTTAGTTCAAGTATTTTCTTTTTTGAGTCAGGCTATTTTCGCAGTTCGAGTTGACGTTCAATGCAATAGCGGACAATCGTATCCTGGTCAGAGGGTCGGATGTGCTGAAACTTGAGCATGACCACCTGTTTTTCACCGCTTGCTTCTTCCTTGACCCGGACCACTTCCCCTTCAAAAGGAACGTGGGCGATTTTTCCATCCCGAAACGGAACAAGCAACCAGCCGGAAAGGTCCATCTTTTCAGCCAGCCTGAATTTCCGCTCACAAGTAAAAGAGACACCTCCGCCGCTTACGTCATCGGTTACCGCGAGAAATCGGACCCCGGCCAAATTGATGGCGATCTCCAGATTGGCCGGAACCCTCAGAAACTGTCTCCGCTGTACTTTGGTGATCGTGTTCGGATGCGGTTTCTTGATGGCGATCATTTGGATGACGTCCTCTTTCAATCCGGTGACCGTCGTTTCAAAGTAGTTTTTCACACCATCTTCCGTTTTATAATGAGCATAAATCCGTTCCCCGACATGCAGCCATTTATATGTACCTGTGTTTTCCTCGAGCGGAATTTCGATGGAGTAATCGCTTTCACTGACATCGCATATTCTCGAACGAAACACCTTGTCTTCGCCCTCGGCGGATTCTACCTGTATGTACAACGTTTGACCTACTTTTGGCAGCATTGCGGGTCACCTCTACAGCCATGGTATTTTAAGTCTATTATACCATGGAATTGATCTCCGGCAATGAAAAGGGGATCTTTGTCCTATGTGTTTTGGGCCAAAAAAGAAACGGGCCGACAGTACCCGTTTCTTGTCGCTTCCGCTAAAATATCCGGTTCGTTTCATAGGTCGGTTCAGATCTGGTGAGAAGAAACCTGCAAACGGATTTCCTCGACTTTTTCTTCCATCCCGTTGTCTGCATTCAAGTAGACGCGATAAGTCGAACCGTTGATCGTACCGGTGAACTGATAACAGAGAACGTGCTGTTTCAGATCATTTTCAATGACGGCCATCTGCCGATCCTCTACCTGAAAATTCGGGTTGAGCCGGGCTTGGACTTCGTCCGCGCTCATCTGAGGACGACCGATTTTCCAATCTTTATGGTTGAAAATATAGTCCGTCGCCTGCAATCCGAGCACTTCTCCGTTATCGAGAGCGACTTTGACAGCCACTTTTTCCGGGTAGATCACCACATCATCTTCCACCTTTGCAAACGAAACGTGGGCGATATTGTGGAACTCATCATAATTGATCGGCTTCATCGTGCCAAAGTCGTGTTCTTTTAAAAATTGCTCCGCCTTTTTTACGGCTTCTTCGGCTGCAATCCCGCGTTCGCCAACATCGCGCTGGCTCATAAACCATACGAGTTGGCCGCCTTTTTTCGTATAGTCGATTTCGAGTTGTATGTCCGGCTCTTTTTGTACCGTCAAACTGTACGTATGGTAATCGGTGCCTATGCCGTTTTCTTCAATTTGAATATCGGCCGTTTCCGGCAAATCAAAAAAGCGGATCGCCTTTTGCTTGACCTCGTCGGCATCAACCGGATCCCCGTCCAGCATCTCGAAGCTTCTCTTGGCAAAGAGCGATGTCATCGATGGTCCCCAGTTGACCTCATCATATTCGGTGACGGTGGTGTTCAAGCTCTGGAAGCCATCGACAATCGGGTTTTGCGGTTTTTCCGCATTGCCCTTTTTGGCGGCATAAATCGCCTCAACATCCAGCCAGCGCAAACCGTTGGCCAGCACCTGATGTTGCAGTTTTTGCAAGCTTTGTGAAATTTCACGGGAACGTTGATGGAGCGCCGCCAAAGTTTCCATTTCCTCGGGGGTCAGCGGCTTGCGTTCCATATCTCTGACCGCAGTCTGATAAGAAAAACGGGATAACTTGGACAAAAACTGCTCCGTTTCCTGAATCGGTACAACCGCGAGAGGCAACTCTCCGATCTCATGAATCGCCTCGCTGGCGAGTCTCCATACGTTGACCAGACATTTGCGATGATAACCGTGCGACGTAGAGTTTACCGCCAAAGCATTGCCGAGCTCCGCATGTAATTTATCCATATGAAACGTCAAGTTGTGAAAGGCGCGCTGATAATTATTTTCGGTCTGGATCAAGACAGCGTTTTTTTCCGCATTGGCCTGATAGCCCCACACGAGAGCTCCGCCAAGGAGGACGGCAAAAACGGGAAACAAGAATGCGCTGATTCGCTTGTACAAAGGTCCACTGCTCCTTTCTTTCCACGACTTCATCCCGTTTTCAGTATGAGTGGAAAGAAGGAGATTTATGCATCTTTTACCGAACGGTTATACGTCAAATTTGATGTCAAAATCACTGTCGTTGTTACAGATGCATTGTTTGAAACCGGTCCGGACTTTTCCATTCTCTCGCCGTCCCCGCAATACGAAACGTTCTCCGCAACGTCTGCATCGAATGAGTACTTTTGTTCTTTCCCCGCCCATATCAAATTCCTCCGCTTCTTGCTGCGACGAACGTCGCCATGATTTCTCCCCTAGCTTGTCCTAACCGCACGCAAAATAAACCCGCTTCAAGACAGGACAGACGATCGACAACGTTGTTAGAAAGTTCGGATGCTTGTCGATGATCTCTCCCGACCGTAGCGGGAAAATTGAAGCCATTACCGGGTCAGAACCCGATCTGCCTATTGGATCTGTCGAAAGTCTGCACGCTGGACAGCTTGCGCAAACTTCGGATCCACATCATGATCATGAACGGAAACAACAGCAAAAGCCAATACGATCCGGATATGAGTATAATATAGTCGAACGTTCCGTGCCAGATCACAGGAACGAAGTAAGAAAGCATGATATAATACCGCTTTTTGTCCGAAAACTCGGCCAGCCCGAGATAGTATCCCATCGTGATCGCAAACAAAGCATGCGCAGAAACGGGCAGCAAGCCTCTTAAAACCAGAGCTGTAAAGGACGATTGGTAGTTCCAGGCATAAATCAGGTTTTCCAATGTGGCAAAACCGAGCGAAACACTGGCGGCATACAGAATTCCGTCGTACGCTTTCGCAAACCGCTCATGCTTGTAGATGATAAAGTAGAACGCAAACCACTTTACAAATTCTTCGATGCCTGCCGAATAGACATAGGCAAGCAGAAAATCGTTCTGAATCGGCCCAAGCATGAAGCCGCGCTGGATTACCATCGTCGGAAAGACAAGCAAAACGCCGATCACAAACGGTTTGATCAAGACGCTGATCGGCTTTGCTCCATATTTGTCACGCAAAAAAAGATAAGTGAGAAGAGCTGCACCGGGAGCGATGGCAGCCGAAAACATAGCGAAAAACGACACGTTTTTTTCCTACCCTTAATGAGACGATGCTTTGCTATGCCGGTATTAAAAGTAAGAGCAGAGCACTTTTATCGCATCATCCGCAATGACCGTAGTGCCATACTCTTCAAGCACAGCTTCGGAAACGGCCGCAGCTTCCCCGTATTCGGACAAAAGAGCAATCAAATTCTGGAATCGTTGCTCTTCAACCTCGACGATGTCGAGCTGAAGAATCCAGCGATCTTTGTATTTATATAAACTTCCGCCGTCGACAAGCAGATTGTTCACCCGCTTGGCAGCGGACAGCAAATGTTCGAAATCCGAGAAAGCGAACTGGACAACATCGCTTTGTTCCAACGTCACTTCCATCTCATAGAGTGCCTCTTCATGCATCAGATCAGGATCCTGGTCATCATCCACATCGTCTGCGCTACCTTTTGTTACGATGACGACCATTCCTTGCGCCGGCAATGTAAACACTTCCACAGCCAGCGGTCCGGTTGCATCAAAGCCGAGTTCATTATATGCCTGATCCATCATTTCGCTGAACAGCTCGTGGACTTTAGGAATTTCCCTCCACATGTCCTCTTTTTTGATGCCACGCTCGGTCAAGTCGTCATAGGTAAGGAAAATCCTTATCTTGTCTTGACTTAATCGCTCGATTTTCATGACAGGATCCTCCCTTGCGGTCACTGTATTATACATTATGTCATGCGGAAACAACGTGTGCGATACTGTAGTTTCTCGCGAATGCACCTTTTCTACTATGTTATCATTTATCAGACAGGAATGCGAGAAAAAAATCGGCGGTCGAGTGAACATAAATGTTCACCAGCCGCCAGGAATGTGCCTATGAACCTTTCTATTGATTTTCTCTGATGATTCGTTTCACTTGCTGACGGACTTCCGGATTTTCATCGATCTGATTCATCCATTGGTCCACTTTCTGTTCAGCTGTAGCCGTGGAAGTGTCTGTAGCTGAAGAGGTGAAAGTAGAAGGATGGGAAGTCGATGTATGAGAGGAAGGAGACAAATTCACCGTTCGCATCCTGTCAGCAACTGCGCTCATGATCTCGCTGGTACAACGCATCAGCCGCTCCACATTTTCTTTTACGGTAACCGTGCGGTCACGCATCAGATACGCGGTCACGGCTGCTCCAACGACACTGCCCAATATAAATCCGAACCGCATTAACATCCCTCCGTTTCCGTGATCATCGCGCGGGGCGATTCCAACCTTTTCGTTTCATTAGCTTCACCAAATATGCTTCGTCTCATTCCATGATTTCCGTTACTCTCAAGCCACCTACCGTTCCCCCCTGCATTGTGATAAAATGAAGAGCACAACGAAAGTGAGGAAAATGGGTATGGAGCAAACGAAGCTGAAACGAACAAAGCGAAACGGATGGATGAATTTAACAGGGCTTTTGCTGATGTTGATCCTTTTAACCGCATGTGCCGGAAAGGATGCCGTGCAACCTGTCACTTTAGATCCTGAACCGGATGCGAGTCAGGAAATGGATGATGCAAGTGACCAAAATGATGGGGAAAATCACTTCGATGAGCGGGAAGCGGCTGCCGAAGTTCCGCATGAAGAATCAAATGAAGAAACAGCTGAAGAACCACATGCAGAAACAGATAAAAACATTGAACCTGCGATTCGGTATTACATGACCGAAAACTATCTGATCCGGCCTCTGGATGAGCATGAAGATCGAAAAGTAGCGCTCATCACTTTCGATGATGGGCCGAAAGATCGCGACATGGTGGAGTCATTGTTGGACACGCTGGACAAGCATGAAGCAAAGGCGATCTTTTTTGTAAACGGATACCGGGTCGAGCAAAATCCGGATCTGCTCGTCCTGATCCATGAGCGCGGACATGCGATCGGCAATCACAGCTGGGACCATGTCCAGCTTAAGGATTTATCCCCGGCAGAAATCGATCAGCAGATCGAGTCCGTCCAGAATGTCGTCAAGGAATTGACCGGTGAGGCCCCCCGCTTTTTCCGTCCCCCGTTCGGGGCGTCCAACGACTATGTACGGCAAAAAGCGCGCGAAGAAAACATGTTATACATGACATGGTCCAACGGGTCTGAAGACTGGCTGAAAGAAAACCAAAGTGCCGACAAGGTGATCGCCCGCGTCATGGAACAATTGCATCCGGGCAGCAACATCCTCATGCATGAGTTGCCCTGGACGGTGGAAGCGCTCGACCGGCTGTTGGAGCAAATCCGCGAACAAGGGTACCGCTTCGTCGATCCGCATGCTATTCGTACGGAGCCTGAAGCGTCAATCCCCAGCCGATAAGAGCGGCCGTAAGGAGCAAAAATAATACGAATAAGGAACGATAAAAAAAGAGGGTCACTTTCTTTCTTTCTGACGGAAATTTCGTGCTGCGCGGCGGGAGGGGGTATTCTTCCTCCCGTTCATTCTCTTTCTGTTCATGCCGCTGGTCGTCCATGAAGATCCCCCTTCCATTTCAACACACACCCCAAAACAAAATCGATCAGAAAATGAGCAAAGATGGGCGTCCAGAGCGTGCCCGTCTGTTCGTATATATAACCGAGTCCGAAACTGACCAGAAATACGGTGACTGCCGGCAGCCAGTGGCGCAAATAACGAACATGGATCACCGTAAAGATGAAGCTTGTCCAAACGTTGCCGAGCCAGGGTTGGACCGCACCGCGAAACAACATTTCCTCACAAAACGCTACAACTCCGCAGATCACCACAATGTGTAGCAGCGGGCGGCGCCGGAACAATTTTTTGTTGACTCCCCCATCATCGATCTGAGGTCCGAACCGTACGATCAGACCGTTCAGGGCCAATGCCGCTAACGCAAACCCTCCGCCCCAAAGCCAGACGGACCGGTCCCAAGGAAAATCCGCCAGCATCTGAAACGGATTGATTTTTTGTCCGAATCCGATGAGAACAAGCGCTGCAATCAATATTATCAATTGTGTGATATAAAAATTGATGATGATCAGGGAATCCGGGATATGTTCAATATTCGGAGATTCATCCCGACGTATTCTGAATTTCCAGCGTTTTAGCATCGTTTCACCCGCTATTCCCGGGTATTCCCTTCCCTCCAAATTTTTCTTATACTTATTTATAAAATCTATTTCATTTCAAAATTGAGAGAAGGAGCCGTGAAATGAACAAGCAACTGACATTCAAAGATTACCTATGGAGCCTGGTATTCTTCCTGCTACTCATCTGTATCATCGCTTCTTTTTTCCTCGGAGTCAAAGTAGGCAGAGATACGACAGAGCGAAGGTACGAACATTTGGTGGGGGCGCAAAGCGAACTGCCGGATGAATCGACGAGCTACGCCCAACAACATCTCGTCTCATTTTATCATAACATTTATTTGCCTTACCGTGAATTTTCAAACAAATGGTTCGAGGATCTGGACAAGATCGAACTGAGAAAACATACCGTTGATCCAGCGGCGGTGCTGAGGGAATTGGAAAAACTCGCCCAACGCCAGTATGAGGAAATGCAGGACGTCCATTTTCCGGAGACGTCACCTAAACTGAAGTCTGCGCACGAAAATTATATGAAAAGCTTGCATCTGTTTGCAAAAGCGATGGGCAAAAGCTCGCTGAAAAGGCTGAACGGTTCAGAATTGATCGCCGCACTGGAACAGGATGAATTTGTAGCGGAAGCGCGTTCCTATGCCTTGCAGGCGCAAGAGGATTATTTTCAGTCGATCGTAGAATGGCATCGCCTGGCGGACGGAAACGTTAAAGTGCCGGAATCACTCGATCAGGTCACGCTGGCAGAATGGAACGAAATGCCGCTGACCGTGAAAAACTGGCTCGTAACCGTCGCCATGAAACAACTTGACGCATTTGCCAACGTCTATCCGCAGGATGTCTCGCTCAATATCGATATTTTGATCGAAAACGGACAAGCTGCCCGCATGAATCTGGAAACCGTCCAGGAAATCGTCGATATGCTCATCCATACTCGCGCTGTACGCCTAAACGACTTTATCGCCTTGAAAGATCGGTATTATGCGCATGAAACGTTGCCGCAACTACCGTTTTTTACAGAATAGCTTGCAATTGTTCCTTTGTTTCATATAGAATAGATGTGTGATGGTGAAATACATATAAACCAACTGGTTTACTATACATTTTAAATCGTAGTGGAGGTAGAAAAACCATGTCCGAACTTGTAGTGGATGCAAAGATCGAAATCCCGACCGGAAGTCAGAACAAATATGAATATGACGAGGAAAAAGGCGCTTACGTTCTCGACCGCGTCCTCTATTCGCCCATGCATTATCCGGCGGAATACGGTTATCTGGAAGGTACGCTGGCTCTGGATGGGGATCCGCTCGACATCCTCGTGCTGACCACTTTTCCGACATTCCCGGGCTGTATCATCGAGTCGCGTGTCATCGGTGTTCTCATCATGTCCGATGACAAAGGCCAGGACGAGAAATTGCTCGGTGTTCCGACCAATGATCCGCGCTGGGACAACGTCAAATCGATTCAGGATGTTGCTCCGCACGTGCTGAAAGAAATCGCGCACTTCTTCGAACGATACAAAGATCTGGAAAACAAGAAAACCGTCATCGAAGGATGGAAAGATGCCGACTTCGCCAAACAGCTTTATGAAGAGTGTGTAAAACGTTACAACGGCTCCTGATCTTTTCAGGAAAGCCGTTGTTGACAGCCTGTATAAGTCGTGGTACATTACAAATGGTAAGTCTCTCTTTGAGCTTGAAAAACGAATTAGGGTGTACTGCGACGATGGAGCTCTCGACCCTAAGTTGAACGACGACTGGGATCGAGGCTTTTTATTTGCTACTGGTAGGAGGAGTATTCATGTTCAAAGTGCTGGTATCGGATCCGATCAGCGACAACGGGCTCCAACTTCTGTATGAAGCTGGGGACGTGGAAGTGATCAAAAAAACGGGCCTGAGCGAGGACGAACTGTTGGAATGGATCCGCGATGCGGATGCCTTGCTCGTGCGCAGCCAGACCAAGGTTACGGAGCGCTTGTTAGATGCTGCCAAGAAATTGAAGGTGGTCGGTCGGGCCGGCGTCGGCGTGGACAATATTGACCTCGACGCAGCGACTGAACGCGGCATTATTGTCATCAACGCACCGGACGGAAATACGATCTCGACCTGTGAACATACGATGGCGATGCTGATGGCTGTCGCCCGCAACATTCCGCAAGCCTACAAGAAGACGATCAGCGGAGAATGGGACCGCAAATCGTTCGTCGGCGTTGAACTGAGAAACAAGGTGCTGGGAATTATCGGACTGGGGCGGATCGGTAGTGAAGTGGCGCGCCGGGCGAAAGCGTTTGGCATGGAAGTCATCGGTTATGACCCGTTTCTGTCCGAAGCGCGCGCCGAAAAGCTCGGAATTCAACTCTTTTCTGTCGACGAAGTGGTAGAGCGGGCAGACTTCATTACGGTGCACACTCCGTTGACGGATGAAACGCGGCATATGATCAGCAGACCCCAATTTGAAAAAATGAAAAAAGGGGTTCGCATCATCAACTGCGCCCGCGGTGGAATCATTGATGAAGCTGCATTGATCGAAGCGATCGATCAAGGTATTGTCGCCGGAGCCGCGTTTGATGTCTTCGAGCAAGAGCCGCCGGCCAAAGATCATCCGTTTTTGAATCATCCGAACATTATCGTAACCCCTCATCTCGGCGCATCTACCAAAGAGGCACAGGAAAACGTCGCGATCGATGTCGCCCAAGAAGTGCTTCATATTTTGCGGGATGAACCATTCAAAAATGCCGTGAATATCCCGTCTGTTCCGGCCGAAGTTTTGAAAAAGCTGCAGCCCTACTTCTTGCTCGGCGAGAAAATGGGACGCTTCCTGGCACAAATGACGGATGGGGCCGTTCAGGAAATTCGGATCCAATATTCCGGAGAACTGGCGGATGTCGACACCTTGCCCCTTTCCCGCCAGATTGTCAAAGGCGTTCTTGCCTCCCATCTCGGCAGCAATGTGAACATCGTGAACTCGATGCATGTCGCCAAATCGCGCGATATTGAAATTGTACAGCAAAAGAAATCGTCGACGAAAGGGTTCACCAATTTGATTTCGCTGAGCCTCAAAACGAGCCGTGGAGAATGGAATATAGCCGGTACGTTGATGAACGGATACGGGGCACGGATCGTGCAAATTCAAAATTATACCGTCGACCTGCCTCCGGAAGGCAATCTTATTCTTGTCTCGCATCAGGACAAGCCCGGTATTATCGGAAAACTGGGAACCATTTTGGGCAATAACGATGTCAATATCGCGACGATGCAGGTCGGACGCAAAAGAATCGGCGGAGATGCGATCATGGTGCTTACGATCGACAAGCAAGCTCCGGAGCACGTACTGGAAGAAATCAGCGCCCTTCCTGACATCTCGAGCGTTCAGGAAATCGTACTGTAAAGTGAAACCCCCGGCAATTAAACCGGGGGTTTTTTTTGGGGAGAAACCGTTATAGGCGTTGCTACCCGTTATTGTTGTTGCTGGAATTGCTGCAATTGTTGTTGAGCTTGTTGCAACTGTTGTTGTGCTTGTTGGAATAATTGTTGTTCCTGCACGTTCATTTGCTGACCGTTCTGTTGAATTTGCTGCAACTGCTGCTGAGCTTGCTGCAGTTGTTGCTGCGCTTGTTGCAACGCTTGCGGATTCATATTTTGCTGTGCCTGCTGCACCGCCTGTTGTGCCTGCTGGGCAGCCATTTGCGCTTGCTGCAACATTTGCTGCTGTTGCTGCGATTGCTGTTGGGCCACTTTTCGTTTCCTCCTTCGCATTGATGCATGTTTTTCAAGCTTTAATATACGTAAGCGAAGGAGTTTCTATACACCAAAGCTCCGTAGAATCTTCGATTCCCCATTGTAACACAAGGGCCTTGTTCCACGTTGAACAATATTTTTACTGACATTTCAACAAAAAGTCCGTTCCTGATTCAATGGAATTTTGACATAAAATGTCGTTCCCTCTCCAACTTTGCTGTCAACCGCCACTTTTCCTCCATGCGCTTCAACAATATTTTTGACAATCGACAATCCCAGTCCGGTTCCCCCACCGGCATGGCTCGGAGCGTTGCCGCGCGTTCGCGCTTTGTCCGCCTTGTAAAACCGCTCAAACACGTAAGGCAAATCTTCCTTCGGGATCCCTTCTCCCTGATCGCGTACTTCGATCGTAATGTGCGGAATGCCGGCATCTTCCGATCGATAGGCGGCGATAACCATCTCCGATCCCGGGGGAGAATATCTTAAACCATTGTCGATCAAATTGATCAAAACCTGCTCGAGCCGATCTTCATCGGCGGCATCCAGCGTCAAGGGGCCCTCGCCCAATTCGGCTCTTATATTTACCCCCAAATCACGTGACATGGCCGCAAATTTCCTTTGGACACGATCGATCAGCGCTGCCACATCCACCGTTTCAAGCATCAGCTCGAACTGATCGTTCTCCATCCGCGACAAATCTAGCAAGTTTTGCACGAGCCGGCTCATCCGCATCGACTCGTCAAGAATAATGCTCGCCAATTCCTTGCGTTCTTCCGGTGAACTGGCCATGTCATCGAGCAGAGCTTCACTGTACCCCTGCAACATCGACAGCGGTGTTCGCAGTTCATGCGACACGTTGGCCACGAAATCTTTGCGCAACTTTTCCAGTTTCGATTCCTCGGTAATGTCCCGCAAAACGGCCACCGCCCCCCGGATCGCATCCGATGCATAAAGAGGCGTCATCACTACCGACCAGACCCCGTCGTTCACTTCGATTCGGGCCGTTTTTTCTTCGGCTCCGGTAACGACCGATTCAAACAGTCCCATCAGCGGATTCGGTTTCATGCCGATCGGTCCCTTTTCGCTGTCCGCTTGTTCCCGATTGCGTTCCGCTTCATTCCATTCCTTCAAAATCGTTTCTCCTTGCGGGTTGGTCAATACGACCTGGCCGTCGGAGTCGAGCGTGATGACCGCATCGCTCATGCTGCGCAAAATACTGTTCAACTGCTCTTTTTCATGATTCAAAGCGGTGATCGTCTGTTCCAGCTGACCGGCCATATGATGGAAAGCATGCGCCAACTGCCCGATCTCATCCGAAGAGCGGATACGGATCTGCGGGCGGTAGTTTCCTTGTGTGATCGCCACCGCCGCGCGCTGCAGTTCCAAAAGCGGCTGCGTAATTTTGGTGGACAGAAAGAAGGCGAAAAAAGTGGTGAGCAAAAAACCGATCACACCGGTATAGATAAACAGGTTCTTGACATCATTGGAATTGGCGAAATTCGTGTCGATATAATCCAGAATAAAAATGCCGAGAAACATCAAGACGACGGCCACCAACCCGATGATCGTCATCCACAATTTCCCGACGACACTTTTCCAGAGCATCACGTTTTCGGCACCTCAAGCTTGTAACCGACTCCCCACACCGTCGTGATCATCTGCGCCGCTTCAGGGGAAACGCGGTTCAATTTTTCCCTGAGCCGTTTGATATGCGTATCGACGGTGCGCAAATCTCCGAAAAACTCATAATTCCAAACGTCTTTCAGCAGTTGCTCGCGCGAAAAAACCTTATCGGGAGAGCTGGCCAGGTAGTGCAACAGCTCGTACTCTTTCGGAGTCAGATTGACTTCCTGACCGCCTGCGGTCACGCGGTGAGCATCATGTTCAATCATAAGATGAGGGAACACGATGTTGTTGCTGGAACCGCTATGCGCCAGATAAGCCGTCGTGGAAGAACGGCGCAAGATCGCCTTGACGCGGTAGATCACTTCGCGCGGGCTGAACGGCTTGACGACATAATCGTCCGCCCCTACTTCAAACCCATGTACGCGGTTGGCTTCTTCGCCTTTCGCGGTCAGCATGATGACCGGCGTCGATTTCTTCTCCCTAAGCTTGGCGCACACTTCCGTGCCATCCATACCGGGCAACATGATGTCCAGCAAAATGAGATCATAATCGGTTTCCAATGCTTTTTTGAGAGCGATCTCTCCGTTTTCCGCCTCATCGATCTCGTAGTTTTCTTTTTCCAGATACATTCTCAGCAGTCTGCGAATTCTTTCCTCGTCATCGACGACGAGAATGCGTGCCAATTTCTCTTCCATCGGATCCACCATCCTTTACAAAAATTGTACGCATGTTTACCCTTTATACACCCGCATAAGAATGCAGGCCAGCGATGACCAGATTGACGCCGATCAACGTAAACATCACAATGACAAAACCGATCACGGCGAGCCACGATGATTTTTTGCCATGCCAGCCGCGAGACAACCTGAGGTGCAAATAAGCGCTGTAGAACAACCAGGTGATGAGCGCCCACACTTCCTTTGGATCCCAACCCCAAAAGCGTGACCAGGCGATATGTGCCCAGATCATGGCAAACACGAGCGCTCCCAACGTAAAGATTGGAAAGCCGATCGCGATCGAACGGTAGCTGATTTCATCCAGATCATCGGGGTCCATATCTTTCAAAACCGGCTGAATGACCGCTCCGATCGGCTTGCGCAGGAGCAGTCTGAGCAATCCGTACAACAAAAGACCTGCGAGCGTTGACAGAACAAAGGTATTCCATTTTCGGCCCGCGCCCACCCCCTGGAAAAAGGAAGGTGTTTCAAACAAGGGCCCTTTCAAACCGTACAGCGGTGTCATCGAGACAAGCTCGCTGTTATAGGGTTTAAAAATCGGCGGCAATGTATACCGGACTTCTTTTTCGATGACCTGTGTCTCGCCTTCTTCGGTTTCCACGATTTCTTCCTGCAAAAACACCGCCTCGAAACCGGCAGCACGGAAAATAAACACTAGAGAAATAAAGGCAACGACCACGAGGACGACATAAAGGGTAAATTCTACCCCTCTCCGTTCACGCCGGGCTGACTTCGTATTGGACTGAAAATCGACCGTTCTTAATAAATACATCAGTCCGGCCGCAAATCCGATCGCAAAAAAAGCTTCACCGCCCGCCGCCAGCGTGACGTGAATTTTCAGCCAGTGGCTGTTCAAGGCCGGTATAAGCGGCTGCACATCCCAAGGAAAAACAGAAGCGTAAGCAAGGATAACGATGCCAGCCGGAACCGCAAAAATTCCCGTCACCGGTTTACGGTAAATTAAATAGAACACGATAAAAGCAAGCATGATCATCATGCCCAAAAAGGTCATGAATTCGAACATGTTGCTGACCGGAATATGTCCGGCATAGATCCAGCGGGTAATGAAAAAGACAAGCTGCGACAGCCAGCCCGCCACCGTCACACCGAACGCAAGCCGGCCCCATTTCTGTTTGTGATTCTCCGGATCGCGATTGCTCCATTTCGAGCCGGCGACGGCGATGACAAAACCGATAAAGGACAGTGTATACAATGCGAGTGCAATGACGAGAAACGTATTGCTTACATTTTGCAAAGTCACGAGCGTTTCACCTCATTAATGAGTGATTTCGGATCGATCCGAATATCCAGACCGGCCAAGGCTTTTGCAATCTCCTGGCGCAACCCGTACCAGTTTTTGTTTGTATGTGCGCCGAGCAGCAATTGTCCTTCGTCAAAACGGACCCATATGCGCCGGTGTTGCCAATAGGTGCCCATCACGAGGCCGATCATGCCGATCACCGCGCCAACCCAGACCAACGGCATTCCCTTGTCTACACGTATGTTGAGAAAAGTCGTATACAGAGCAAACTCCACATCTTCCATGCCCGCGGCCTCGATCAAAAATGGACTTCCCGCCGCTTCATTGATTCGATCTTGCGCAAAACGGACTTTGTCTTCCGGGCGGGGGAAATACATGTGCACCGCCCCATCTTCCACCCCCGGTCCGGTGATCGAGAATACATAGGCAGGGGCGTTCGGTTTGGACGATTTCGTCACCGGCTTGCCGTTTTCATAGCCAAAATCCGGGTAATAGTGAATCAAAGTCAATTCATAGGGACCGACCGTATATGATTCGGCAGGGTTGTCCGTTTCCAGGTCAAAAAATCCAAAGGACTCACCCGTCGTGTGGTCTTTCAGTTCTACCCGAATGGAACGAAGCTGGGGCGTGAACTCGTAATCAAATTGATATGCCATGATGCCATCGTATTCTAACGGTTCGTTGACACGGATATCATGACGAAGACGTTCGATCAGCACCGGTTCTTCCAATGATTCATCATCGCAATGACGAACACATTCATAGAGAACCGCTCTGGTTTCAAACAGCTTCGGGATGATTCGTCCCTCTTCTCTCTGCGCTGGAGACAATTCGTCCTGTTCATAGAACTCAACCGTGAATTTTTCGTTTTTCAGGTAGTAATTCGTACCCGGGATCTGTTTGATATCCCCTTCCATGATCGAAATATATTCATCCATATACCACCCCGGGATTACGGTTCTTAACAGCGCAGCAACCAGAAAAATGATCAGTCCGATATGGATGACATACGGTCCCCAGCGACTGAACCGGTATTTCTCCGCCATCAAGGCGGAATTTTCGACCTGAACTTTATAAAACTTCTTTCTCAGAATGTTCGCAAATTGCTCCAGCCATTCCATTTCCCGCTCTTTCACTTTTTCATCATGCGCGTCGAACAGCTTGTCCTTGTAAACGACTTTTTGCCGCTCTAAAAATTGTGTATGTTTGCGCACTTGCTGCCTTTTCAAGGCTCGGTAAAGGGGAATGACCCGGTCAAGGCTGCATACGACCAGAGAAGTGCCGAGCAAAAACAGCAATCCGATAAACCACCACGATTCGTATGTGCGGGAAAAGCCGAGCATGTAATAAATTTTCCCGAGCGTGCCATGGTTTTCTTCATAGTATTGCGCTGGATCCAGACCGATAAACGTATTCTCCTGCGGATAAAGTGTGCCCAACATCGCCACGCAGAGCGTGATGATGATCAAATATACGGCCACCTTCACCGAAGAGAAAAATCCCCAGATTCTGTCCAGCAAATTCGGATTTTTGCGCTGGGAACGGCGGGCGACCCCATCGTAGCGCATTTCCAGCAGTTCCTTGTCTGCGATTTCCACCAACGGTTTTCCGCAAGCTTCACAGAGCACCGTGTCCACAGGGTTTTGATGGCCGCATTCACACTTTGTATTTTCAATCACGCACGAAAGACCCCCTTACCGGAAAGAGCGTTGATGCTGGGCGTCCGCCCGTTTGCTGCATGATGTTGCACCGTACCGTTTTGCGCAAACTCATCCATTGCTGGAAAGAAGTCGGTTTACACGTACAGACAAAGTGCTGTCTTTCAACTCACCGATAAAGATATCCTGGATCACACCATCCGGACCGACAAAGAAGGTCGTCGGATAGTACATGACGCCATAGTTGCGCCGAATCCGGTCATTGTCCATTAAAATGGGGAACGTAATTCCGTGTTCCCTGACGAACGCACGCACCGTCGCTTCCGCCTCGTTCAGGTTGATTCCCAACACGACAAGCCCCTGATCTTTGTAAGTCTCATAATAAGACTGGATCAGCGGCATTTCATTCACGCAAGGTTCGCAAAAGGTCCCCCAAAAATTGATGATGACGGGATGACCTTCAAAATCTTTCAGCTGGTGATGTCCGCCATCCAGAGTGCGCAAGGCAAAATTCGGGGCCTTGCTGCCTTCGGTCGGCAACTCGTCCTTCTCCGAAAAGAGGTTGCCGGCAATCGTAATCGCAGTAATGACGACCACCGTCGACAATATGAGCACCTGGATCAGGCGACGGTTTTTCTTCATCATGATCACCTTTCTTTACTCCAAGATTGAATGACAAAATGGTGAACTTTAGCCCATCCCCTTATTTATTGTAACATTCATTACAGAAACAAGCTTTCATCTTAAGTATAATGGAAAATTGGCCTTAATCCTGCTTTCTTTTTTGAAATTTATGTGACTTCCTGGCCATTTCCAACAGTGCATTCACTTCCGCTTTGCTCAAGTGGCGATACTTGCCTCGAGCGACCCCTTCCAGCGTCAAAAATCCGTATTTGACCCGAACCAGTTTGCGAACAGGAAAAGAAATCGCCTCGAACATGCGTCGAACCTGGCGATTTCTGCCTTCAACCAACGTCAAAGAGATGATCGACCGGTTTTCTTCCGGAAACACATCGACATACTCAGCCTTTGCCGGTGCCGTCATGCCGTCCTCCAGAAGGATGCCGCGTTCCAGTTTCTCGAGCAACGTCCCGTGCGGAATGCCTTTCACCCAGACGTGGTACGTTTTCGGGATGTTTCCGGACGGATGCATGAGCGCATTTGCAAACTCGCCATCATTTGTGAGAAGTAGCAAACCTTCTGTATCATAATCCAGCCTTCCGACCGGATAAATGCGCTGTTTGATTTGATCACGAAAAAAATCGACCACGGTTTTTCTTCCACGCGGGTCGGAGACAGCGGAAATGACTCCTCTCGGCTTATGAAAGAGGATATATACTTTCGGTTCCAATTGAACAGGGCGATCGTCAACGGTAATGACGTCTGTGGTTACATCCACCTTGACCCCTGGCCGGGTGACAACTTGATCGTTGACTTTGACGCGCCCTGCGCTGATCAATTCTTCACATTTTCGCCTTGAAGCAATGCCGGCGTTAGCCAGCACTTTTTGCAGACGTTCCACGGATGTCTTCACCTCTAGACTAATCATACCCGTCTGCAAACAAAATCACAAGTTTTTACAATCAGGTGAAAACGAGGAGACAGATGATGATCGCTGCGGTAAATCCAACGATATCAGTAAGAAGTCCGACCTTGAGGGAATAGCTGATTTTGCGAATGCCGACCGCGCCGAAATAGACGGTCAGCACATACAGGGTGGTGTCCGTGCTTCCTTGAATCGTCGATGCCATCCGTCCGATCAGAGAGTCCGGTCCATGCTCCCGGATCAGATCGGTAGTAAAGGCCAGTGAACCGGCGCCTGTGATGGGACGAAGCAGGGAAAGGGGAAGGACCTCTCCCGGAATGCCGAACCTTTCCAAAAGAGGCCGCAAGAGGTTGACGAGTGCATCGAGCGCCCCGGATTCGCGAAAGATGCTGATCGCAACCATCATCCCGACCAGATGGGGGATGATATTGATCGCGGTCTGAAAACCGTCCTTGGCCCCATCGACAAACGTTTCATAGACCGGAACTTTTTTGATGGCAGCATAAAGAGGGATCAGGACAACGATAACGGGAATCGCCCAAATCGATATCGTGGTGATAGCGGCAAACATCGCTTCATCCTCCTATACATACACCTATACATTCACGATTCGTTCATTTGCGGCTGTGCAGATAGCGAAACCAGCGATCAAACAGGATCGCCGCCGCTGTCGAGCACGCCGTAGCCAGCAGCGTCGTTCCGACAATTTCAGCCGGATTGGCCGAGCCAAAATTGATGCGAATGGCGATGATCGTCGTCGGGATGAGCGTGATGCCGGATGTGTTGAGTGCAAGGAGCGTGCACATTTCGGGGCTGGCTTCGTCATTGTGCGGACTCAGTTTTTTGAGCTCCTGCATCGCCTTGATGCCCATCGGTGTCGCTGCATTGCCCAGACCAAGCATGTTGGCGCTCAAATTGGAAATGATATATCCGATCGCAGGATGATCGCGAGGAATGCCGGGAAAAATCCAGCGGATCACAGGCCGAAGCAAACGGGCAAGCGCATCGAGCAAACCGGCCCGCTCTGCAATTTTCATCATCCCCAGCCAGAAGACGAGAATGCTGATCAGACTGAAACAAACCGTCACTCCGGTTTTAGCGCCATCAAACACTGCACGGCTCATCGCTTCGACATCCCCGTTTAATGCCGCATAGATGAAACCGATCAGTATAAAGGCAAGCCAGATCAGGTTGACCATCGGAACAATTCCTTTACGAGCGATTTAAAAACGGGGAAAAAACCGTTCTGCGCCGCTGGCGCTTCTCCACCCGGATAAAAAGCCTGCCCTGTTTCTGAACGGATCAGGGGAATGGAACCGATGCGCTCTTCGTTTAAATAAAACGTGAGCGTACCCGCTTCACCGAGACGGCTTCTTAACGATGACTCGGGATGCGAAGTTACTTCGCTCCGCACATGTGCCACCTCATCTTCGGCCAAAGGATAGCGGAATGTGCGTGCAGCAACAAACTGTTGTTGGTCGCCAAAACGCTGTCCTTCTTCGGCCAAGGTATGCCAGGAGAAATAGGTAAAACCGTAATCGAGCATACGGGTATGATCGATCCAGTCATTTGGCGCGTTGAGGGTCACCGCCGCCAACTGCCGGCCGTTACGCGTTGCCGATGAAACGAGACAGCGTCCGGCCAGCTTGGTATAACCTGTTTTCACGCCGTCAGCGCCTTCGTACATCGCCAGCATTTTATTTTTGTTGTACCACGTATAATCCCAATCTTCGTTCGGATTCGGCACTTTCTTGACCCGCGTCTTGACAATTTCCCGGAAAACCGGATTTTGCAAAGCGTATGCGGTCAGCTTTGCCATATCATTAGCGGTAGAATAATGCCCTTCCTCATTCAGGCCGTGCGGATTGACAAAATGGGTATTGGTCATCCCAATTTCAGCCGCTTTTTGATTCATCAGCACAGCAAAACCTTCAACTGAACCACCGACATGCTCCGCAATCGCTGTGGCCGCATCATTGCCTGAGCGAAGCATCATGCCATAAAGAAGATGTTCCAGGCTCATCTTTTCGCCGCGTTTCAAATACAAGGAGGATCCTTCTTTGCCTGCCGCATTTTTCCCTACCGTGACCTGGTCGGCCAGATTGCCATATTCAATCGCGATGATCGCGGTCATAATTTTGGTGGTACTGGCGATGAGCATCGGCTTGTCACCTTGGTGGCTCCATAGGATTCTGCCGGTATCTACATCGATCAGTGCCGCCGCTTCTGCAGACACAACCGGTCCGGCTGGTTTCGCTTCCACCACCACGAATGCAAAAGAGGGACAAACCGCCCCTAACACGGCTAAAGCCAGACATACGGCAGAAACGTATTTCCCCATACATGAATCCCCTCTTTAATTGGCTTGTCTTGATTCATGTATATGCCGCCTGTCCGATGATATGCAATGAAAAAGGACGTCCCTTTTCAGGACGTCCGTAAAGAAAAAAGCGGAGCAATCGGGTCAAATCGTATAATGATGTTCATCAGGATGGGGATCTTCACTATCGTTAAACATGTTTCTGATTTTGTCGATCACGACCGGAGTTGAATCGATCAGCCGCTCGAACAGATGTGTCTGGTTGTCGAGTGACACCACTTTGACTTGATCTTTGCATACGACAAGAAAAGCAATCGGCTGGATGGACACGCCGCCTCCGGCGCCACCCCCGAACGGCAGTTCACCTTCATCAGAACTCGCATGGATGGACGTGTTGTAAAACTCGCTTCCACCGGCAGCGAAACCGAAACCGACGCGGGATACCGGCAATATGACCGTTCCGTCTGCCGTTTCTACCGGTTCACCCACGATCGTATTGACATCGACCATTTCTTTTATATTTTCCATAGCCGTTTTCATGAGGCCTTGGATGGGATGGTCCTCCACGATCTGAATCCTCCTTTGACTCGCAAAATGCGTATCCATAACAACAAAGCGGCAATAATAGCATTACCTAAGCGAATTTTCAATATACACTCTCCCGCTGTTACGAACCGGTCACGGTTGTAAACAGGAGAAACCGAGATCAATGGAGGATGCTGAAAACGAATAAAAGCGGTGCACCAGCCGACGAGCGATGATTTGATCGCCCAAAGCAGCCCGGTTGCAAATGCCGTTACCGCCGCGTCCTTGGAACCGATCTCCGTTTTCCATTCGAATTTGTCACACTGGACAGATTTAAGAGTTTTGACCAACCATCTGGAAAAAACAGCGAAGGACCCTGCCTTCTTTTTTCGTTTTCGTCTGCCGTTCACCCCATTGATGAGCTTGACGGTTTTCCGTTTTTTAGACAGCGTGCGATTTTGCTTCGGATCCTCCGTTTTGCTTTCCAGGATCGTTCCTTGTAGCAGGCCGCGAAATTGAATGAAAGGGATGATGTAGCGAAAGCGGATCCATCCCCACAATACTCTCAAATCGACCTCGATCCGGTCATTTTCGTCTTTACGCGATACGGTAATTCGCGCCTGAATCGGTGTTAAACCGATGAAAAAGATAAGCGCCATGCATGCCAGTCCGACCCACAACAACCCGTGCATCTTTCGTCATTACCCCCGTTTTCCCCGGCGGCGGACCGTCTGTTCCGTGCCCCAAAGGCCCGGAAGTCATGTACGCTATCATTATCGACACATTATGGAATTTTATGCATTTATTCCATTTCTTCCAGTTCATCGATCGTCAGCTGCTTTTCCTTCAACTTTTCATACAAGAGATGCGTTTCTTGTTCCAAATTTTCAGCATGTTCAAACTGCTTGGCATCAGGCAATTCATCGAGCGACTTCAGACCGAAATAGTCGAGAAATTCATCGGTTGTCCCGTAAAGAATCGGGCGGCCGATCACATCCGCGCGGCCGACGGGCTTGATCAGCCCCTTGGCCACCAAAGTATGAATCGCCCGATCCGACTTGACCCCCCGAATTTCCTCAATATCAACCCGCGTCACCGGTTGCCGGTATGCAATGATCGCCAACGTCTCGAGCGCCGCTTGTGACAACGTTCCTCGCGCCGGGGAATAGGCAAGGCGCTGAAAGAAAACAGCATGTTCCGGCCGCGTCGTCAGCTGCCAAGTTCCGGCCAGTTCCACAATCTGAACACCGCGTCCCTCTTCATCAAATTTTCGTTTCATCCCGGTCAGCAGGCGGGAAACCGTCTCTTTGTCACATTCCAAAACTTCGGCGATCTGCTTCGTATCCAGGCCTTCGTCACCCGCAACGAACAGCAGCCCTTCAATGGCCGCTTCAAGCTCCTTCATCTTCTCCGGGGACGTCGGATTCGAAAACATGGCGGTTTTCTTCACCTCTGTAAACAATCAGAATCTCATCAAACAGATGATCCTGATAGCATGCTATGATTTTTCTTTTCATCAGCTCCAATATCGCAAGAAAGGTTACCACAATCTGCTCACGGCTGCGCTCAGCAAACAGCGCCGAAAAACGGACTACGCCTTCGCTGGAAACGAGAAGTTTCTGAATTTCCTGAATCCGGTCCTTGAGTGAAATTTCATCGCGGCGGATTTTGGCGACTGCATTTCTTTTTTCTGCCTTCTTCAACAACTGGTGAAAGACTGTAAACAGGTCGGCGGGCAAAATGCCCCGCAACGGATTTTCTGTCCACTCCGGCACATAACTCGACAAATCCTGGGGAGGACGGGTATAAATCTGGCTGCGGGCGAGCTCCATTTCGCGCAATTGTTCGGCGATTTCCTTGTATTTTCGATATTCGAGCAACCGTTGTACGAGCTCTTCCCGCGGATCTTCCTCTTCTTCGAATTCATCTTCTTCCGTTTTCGGCGGTTTGGGCAACAACATTCTGCTTTTGATCGAAAGCAGAGTCGCGGCCATAACCAGGAATTCGCTCATCGGTTCCAGATCGAGTGTACGCATCGTTTCCAAATAATCGAGAAACTGGTCGGTGATCTCGCTGATCGGGATGTCATAAATATCGATTTCCGCTTTTTCGATCAGATGCAACAGCAAATCGAGCGGGCCTTCGAATATTTCCAGTTTATAATGGATAGCCATGGCCCGGTCAATCTCCGAGCATTTTGCTCAGGTTGGCCATTTCGATCGCCGACAATGCTGCTTCCCACCCTTTGTTGCCAGCTTTTGTCCCCGCTCTTTCCACCGCCTGTTCGATCGTATCCGTCGTCAGGATCCCGAAAATAACCGGAACACCTGTTTTCAGGGCAGCGCTGGCCACCCCTTTAGCCGCTTCATTGCACACATAGTCGAAATGTGGGGTCGAACCGCGAATGACCGCACCGAGCGCAATGACGGAATCATATTTGCCGGAAGCCGCCATTTTTTGTGCGATGAGCGGGATTTCAAATGCTCCCGGAACCCAGGCTACCTCGATCTCTTCCTCCTTGGCTCCGTGTCTTTTCAAGGCGTCCAGCGCTCCGGTCAGCAGCTTGCCGGTAATAAATTCATTAAACCGTCCAACGACGATTCCATATCTTAGTGAAGAAGATACCAGTTGTCCTTCATACGTTTTGATCATTTGTCCAGATTGCCTCCTCATTTTCATTGTTGCAACTTGGAAGTCTTCAGCTTGTATTTGCCGTCATGTTGCTGTTTGTTCGGGTTTCTTCATGTTGTCGACTCGTCGGTGGTGGTTTCCTCTTTGCTGGTTTCCCCGAAATCCAACAGATGTCCGAGTTTTTGCTGTTTGACATGCAAATATCTGGAGTTGCTTTCGTTTGGCGGCATCTGCAGCTTGATGCGTTCCACCACTTCCAGACCATATCCGGCCAACCCGGCAATTTTGCGGGGGTTGTTGGTCAATAGCCGCATTTTGCGCACACCGAGATCTTTCAATATTTGCGCACCGATCCCATAATCGCGCAAATCCGGTTTAAACCCAAGTTTAATATTCGCTTCCACCGTGTCCAATCCCTGCTCCTGCAGCTTGTAAGCTTTCAATTTGTTGATGAGACCGATGCCGCGTCCCTCCTGGCGCATATATAAGAGAACGCCGCAACCTTCCTGTTCGATCTGTCTGAGCGCTGCTTCCAGCTGCAAGCCACAATCGCATCGGCGCGAATGAAACACGTCTCCGGTCAAACATTCAGAATGCACCCGCACCATCACCGGTTTGTTCGGATCGATTTTTCCTTTGACCAGTGCGATGTGCTCTTTATCGTCAATCACGTTCGAATATGCGATGGCTGTAAACACCCCGAAATCAGTCGGCATGCGCGCCTCAGCTTCCCGTCTGACCAGATTTTCTTTTTCATTACGATAATGGATCAGATCCTGAATCGAGATCAGCTTCAGTCCGTGTTTCTTTTTGATTTCGTACAAGTCGGGCAACCGCGCCATCGTTCCATCTTCTTTGATCACTTCACAAATCACCGCCGCCGGCGTTGAACCGCACATGCGTGCCAGATCGACCGCTGCTTCCGTGTGGCCAGCCCGTCTCAGCACACCGCCCGGTTTGGCGATCAAGGGGAAAACGTGTCCCGGACGCCGAAATTCCCCCGGTTTCGCATCCGGATCGATCAGGGCCTGTATCGTCTGCGCCCGTTCCGGAGCCGAAATCCCCGTCGTCGTATCGATGTGATCGACGGAAACCGTAAAAGCCGTTCCGTGATAGTCTGTATTTTTTTCAACCATGGGCGGCAGGTTCAGTTCTCGTGCACGCTCTTCGGTGATGGGGACGCATACGAGCCCCCGCCCTTCTTTAATCATGAAATTGATGACTTCCGGTGTTGCCTTTTCTGCCAGTGCTACAAAATCCCCTTCATTTTCCCGATCTTCATCATCGACGACAATAATCACTTTACCTAACATCAAGTCATAGATGGCCTCTTCGATGGAATCGAGTTCAATTTTTTCCTCCATCCCTATCCCTCCCGTTGTCCGCTTTAAATTTCCGTTATCTATTTTTCAGTAGTTATTTAAGCGAAACCGTGTTCGCTGAGAAACGATATGCTCAATCCTTTCTCGGCAGATGGACCGACCTCATCGCGGTATTTGAGCAAGTTGTGCACGTATTTGCCCAATACATCACACTCAATGTTGACGATATCCCCCACCTTTCGCTCACTGAGAACCGTATTTCGGAGCGTATGGGGGATGATCGAAACCGAAAAATGTCCTCCGCCCACCTGCACCAAAGTCAGACTGATGCCGTCCAGTGCCACCGAACCTTGCGGAATCATATAGACGAACAGATCTTGCCGTTCAGGCCGCACCGTATAAACCACGGCGTTTTCTTCCGGCCTGATGCCGGTAATCACACCGGTGCCGTCAACATGTCCCTGTACGATATGTCCGCCAAAGCGCTTGCCTAAAGCCATCGCCCGTTCCAGATTGACGCGCATCCCGGGAGCGTGCAAATGCAGGTTGGTTTTGCGGAACGTTTCCGGCATGACATCCGCCTTGAACGTCGAACGATCAAATTCCGTTACCGTCAAACAGACGCCGTTGACCGAGATGCTGTCCCCGACATTCACGTCTTCCAGCACGGTTTTGGCCTCTATGGTCAGCCGCATCGTCGAACCTTGCTTGACCACTTCCCGCACCGTACCGATCTCCTCGATAATGCCGGTAAACATGCTATCGTTCACCTCCATACTCCGGGTATCCTTCAATGCAGATGTCCCCTCCTAGCATGCGTACATTCGTTTGAGTCAACCGGATCGCCTCGCTCATTTTCGGAATGCCGGGAAAACGGAATGCGAGCGGAGCTTCATCGCCCCCGATCAGCTTCGGAGCAATAATCATAATGATCTTGTCGATCAAGCGTTGCGAGAGCAAAGAGCCGTTGAGCCGCCCTCCGCCTTCGACAAGTACTGAAGCGATCCCCCTTTCTCCCAGCCGTTGCATCGCCAGCTTAAGATCCACCTCCGGACCGTGGCCGCATTGGATCACTTCGATGCCCGCCTCGCGCAACCGTTCCACCTTTTCTTTCGAAGCCTTTTCCGTAGTCAGCACCCATGTCGGTGCCTGACCGTCAGTGATGACACGGCTTGTTTCCGGAAGGCGGAGGCTGGAATCGACGACGATTCTGACCGGCTGTATGGCAGCGACCGACAACCTCGCAGTTAACTGCGGGTCATCCTGAATGACCGTGTTTACACCGACCATGATCGCCTGATGCCGATGGCGCAATGTATGCACAAACTCCCTGGCTTCTTTCCCGCTGACCCAGCGGCTGTCTCCGCTTTCTGCCGCGATTTTTCCATCGAGCGTGCAGGCGGTCTTGACCGTGACAAAAGGGGTGCCCCGAACGATAAACCGGTTGTACATTTCGTTCAGAGCTTGCGCTCGCTCCTTTAGCACCCCGGTCCTCACCTCAATCCCCGCTTCCTGAAGACGCCGGATTCCCCGGCCTGATACACGCGGGTTCGGATCGGTCGTCGCTACGACTACCCGCCTTACACCGGCCCGGATCAGGCTTTCCGTACAAGGCGGCGTTTTCCCTTGATGGCTGCATGGTTCCAGGGTGACGTACACCGTACTTCCCGCCGCTTCATCGCCGGCCATATGAAGTGCATGGATCTCCGCATGGTGCGATCCCCGTTTCAGATGGGCGCCGAGTCCGACTATGCGCCCATCCTTGACGATCACGCAGCCCACGACCGGGTTTACCTCGGTCTGACCTAATGATTTTTCCGCCATTTGCAAAGCCAGTTCCATGTAAGCTTCGTCATTGAGTCTGTCCACGATCTGTTCCTCTCCATCACCGTTTCGTATTGTTCTCCAAACAAAACAAGACCCCGTTTCGGGGTCTTGTAATGAGGACAGGAGTAAAGTTGGCACGACGATTTACAGTTGCCTGGAGGCGGCTGGGACTCGGAAAATGGCATTCAAAAGAATAAGGAAGCAAACCAGGGATTGTGAAAAAATACACATTCAAAAATACACATTCCCGGTTAAAAAACATAATTTGCCTTTCAGGAAATGAACCAAGCCATCGTCCAAGCAACAGTAAATTTCCTTCTCCCATCCAGACTGTCACTGTCGGCTCCGGAATTGCACCGGATCCACCGCTCATCAGCCTATGAGGCCGACAGCGGGTCACGGGCTGAGGCCTAAAGGAAGCCATCACCGCCGGTCGGGAATTTCACCCTGCCCCGAAGGAAAAAAACTGTCTGATATTCAATTGAAAACATGAAACGTTAATGAAATTTTAACACTGCAGCTTACAAAAAGCAAGCGACTGTGACTTAAACATCGTACACCCTGATGCTTTTCATGCGGTCGTTACCTTTAAATGCATCGACAAATTCCATGCCTTTGATCACTTTGCCAAAAACGGTGTGATGCCCATCGAGGTGCGGTTGCGGTTGATAGCAGATGTAAAATTGCGAACCTCCTGTGTTGGGACCCGCATGCGCCATCGCTACCGAACCGCGTTCGTGTTTGTTCGGATTGATTTCGCAATTGATCGTATATCCGGGACCGCCTGTTCCGTTACCGTACGGGCATCCCCCTTGTGCAACAAAGCCTGGGATGACACGGTGAAAGACAAGACCGTCGTAAAACTTTTCGTTGGCCAGTTTTTCAAAATTGGCTACCGTGTTCGGCGCATCTTTTTCAAACAGTTCGATGACGATCGTACCGCCGTCTTCCATTTCAATTTTTGCTTGTTTCCCCATCACCGTTTCTCCTTTCTATGAATTTGAAACAGGCGTCTTTTGTGTCAGCCGCTCCGGTATAATGTCACGCGCGATCAAATCTTCGTGGCTTTCGCGGCGAACGACAAGATCAGCCTGGCCGTCGCGGACGAACACCACGGCAGGGCGACGTATGCGATTGTAGTTGTTGGACATGGCATATCCGTATGCACCGGTACAGGATACCGCCAAAATGTCACCGCTTTTGGCACGCGGCAACCGGATGTCCCAAATGAGCATATCCCCTGTTTCGCACGCTTTGCCTGCCACAGACACTATTTCTTCAGGCGCTTCATCGGCTCGGTTGGCCAGCATCGCCTCATACGGAGCCCCGTAGAGCGCCGGCCGAATGTTGTCTGTCATCCCGCCGTCAACGGCGATATATTTGCGCACGCCGGGAATTTCTTTTTCAGTACCGATCGTATACAGCGTCGTGCCTGCTTCACCGACGATGCTGCGTCCGGGTTCAATCCAAACTTGCGGCAGAGGATAGCCTTGTCCGCCGAAGTAGGTTTTGATCGCGTCGGCGATCGCCTCGACATACTGGGCGATCGGAAGCGGGGTATCCGATTCGGTATAGCGGATACCAAAACCGCCGCCGACATTGACGACCTCAAACGTCACATCCAGCCGTTCGCGGACGTCAAGAGCAAAGTCAGCCAGCTTCTGCACCGTAAGCCGGAAGCCTTCCACATCAAAAATTTGGGAGCCGATATGGGAATGAATTCCCATCAACTTAAGATGACCGAGTTCCTTGATTCGCTGTACAGCTTTAAACGCCGCTCCGCTCACAAGGTCAAATCCGAACTTGGAATCCGTCTGTCCGGTGGAAATAAACTCGTGGGTATGCGCTTCTACCCCGGGTGTGATCCGGATCAGAATATTGACCCGTTTTCCTCTTTCAGCGGCAAGCGATTCAAGCATTTCCAGCTCCACAAAATTGTCTACGACAAAACAGCCGACACCTGCATCCAACGCCATTTCAATCTCTGCCGGTGTCTTGTTGTTGCCATGAAAATGGATGCGCTCAGGCGGGAATCCGGACTTGAGTGCCGTATACAATTCCCCGTCGGAAACCACATCCAGCGCGAGCCCTTCTTCATGGACGATTCGGCACATCGCCATGACGCAAAATGCCTTGCTCGCATAGGCAACCTGAAAGGAAAGACCGGTAGCGCGAAAAGACTCGACAAACTCACGGCAACGCTGACGGATCAGGCTCTCATCCATCACATACAGCGGTGTGCCGAATTGCCTCACCAGTTCGACCGTATCGCAACCGCCGATCTCCAGATGGCCGCGCTCGTTAATTTTGCTTGTCCCGTGCAAATACATCGTGAACCTCCACTCCCCGCAGCTTTTACAATACATTAAAGGTAACATAACCTCTGGGAGATTACAACGGGAAACCGCTTATTTGTTCGCCCACATTGTGTAGGCCACCCAAGCTTAGGTTTCGGGCTGCGTACATTGGTTTCGAGCTGCTCAAACTTCAGGAGCGAAGCTGCTGGAACACGACAAAGTCGAATAGGGATCCAAAAATTTTCCCCAGCACAAATGCCATCAACAGCCAGACAAGCTGGTCGGATAAACCGAGACGGCGCGCCATGATCGGAAATACGTTGAGCGCCTCTGTCAAACCGGCAGCAAGCATGCCGACGAAACAGCCTGCCAGCCAGCCGAACAGGATCGCTGTCACGGGAAACAAATCCAATTTCCAGCCAAAAAAGTCCGCAAATGTCCAAAACAAAGCGCCGAGTATGACCGCAGATTCATAACGCGGCAAATCGCGTACGGTACCGCTCAACTGCACAAGTCGCGGAATCACTTGCAACACGGTCAAAAAGGCGACAAACCCGCCGCCTACCGCCACGCCACCGGCCAAACCTATAAATACAAGCGCTGCTTTCTCAATTCCGTCAATCACGACGACCATCCGCCGCGTCCTGCCCGGCCTCAGCTTTCATTTTTTGCGCTATCCGGTAAGTTTGAATGTGATCGTCATATTGGAAGATTTCCAGTTCGAGCGGATCGGGCTCGTCGTTAAGCCTGCGTTTGAAAAAACGGTTGAAAAACAGGATCATGCCGCTTCCGATTCCGAGTGAATACGGTATCTGCAACCACAGCGGATGCGTTTTTTCTTGTCCCGTGATGATCGTATAAAGCTTCTGATGGACCGCCATCATGCTGACGTCGGCGTGAAAGTTCATGATCGCCAGACCCGATCCGGTAAACAGGAGCAGCCAGATCACTGCTATGTAAAGAAAAGATTTTTTGGTTCGAGGTCGGCTGAATTCGACAACCGTCTGCGGTTCGCCGATATATTCAATCTCCGCATCCGGAATTAACTGCTTTATTTTTGCGATCACGCCCATCAGTTCGATGATTTGGGGCTTTCTTTCCGCTTCTTGCGCATCGAGCAACACCAGACCGGCGATTTTTTTTTTGGTTTCTTCCTCTGCATGGATGAGGGCTATGTGCTTCAGCATCACCGGCTCAGAAGGGTATCGTTTCACCCGTTTGAACAAGCGCAGATAAACTTTCTGAGCTTTGTTTTCTGCCATCATTTCGTCTACCTGCCTCCGTTTTATCTCGGTTTTGCGAATGGACACTTTTCCCTGTTTTTTCATTCGGTTTCTGTTTCTATTATGCAATAGATGGCATTTTCCTATCCTGAACCCGAATGAAACAAAAAACCGAATTCTCCCTACAGAAAGAATTCGGTTCCCGCAGGCGCATGCAGCTACTGGGCCATACGCTCCTTGATCGATTTCAATATTTTTTTCTCCAATCTTGACACCTGTACCTGTGAGATGCCGAGGCGGCTTGCGACTTCCGACTGGGTCTGGTCACGGAAATAACGCAGGTAAACGATCAGCTTTTCACGCTCGCTCAGCGTTTCGATCGCTTCTTTCAGGACAAGGTTGTCAAACCATTTCTCTTCCTGATCTTCAGCGATCTGGTCCATCAGCGTAATCGGATCCCCGTCGTTTTCAAACACCGTCTCATGAATGGAAGAAGGGGGTTTGTTGGCTTCCTGGGCTAAAACAACGTCTTCCGGCGAGATCCCTAGTTCTTCCGCCACTTCTTTCACCGTGGGCAATCGGCCTAGCTTTTTGGAAAGATCATCTTTTGCCTTGCGCACTTTGTTGGCCATTTCCTTTAAGGAACGGCTCACTTTCAGGGTGCCGTCATCGCGCAAAAACCTCTGAATCTCCCCGATAATCATCGGCACGGCATAAGTCGAAAATTTGACGTCATAGGACAGATCAAACTTGTCGACCGACTTCAGCAAGCCAATGCAGCCGATCTGGAACAAATCTTCCGGTTCGTATCCACGGTTCAAAAAGCGTTGCACGACGGACCAGACGAGGCGAATATTGCAGTTGACCAACATTTCTCTCGCCGCCATGTCGCCTTTTTGGCTCAGGGCGATCAGCCGCTTGACTTCTTCGTCATCCAAATAGCGTTGCGGCGCGTTTGCGAATGCCTTGTCCATCGAACAACCCTCGCTTAATTGTACATCGGTTTTCCCGACTTGATGCGCTTCATCATTCTGATCCGGGTGCCTTCCCCTTTAACCGAATCAATTTCCACTTCATCCATGAAATTTTCAATTATGGTCAGCCCCATACCCGAGCGTTCGAGTTCCGGTTTTGTCGTATAAAGCGGCTGTCTGGCTTGCTCGATATCTTCGATGCCTGCCCCATTGTCTTCGACGGTGATGTAAATTTTGTCATTTTCAATCTCGGCCCGGATATATACAATGCCATCGGGCTGGCTGTCGTAACCGTGTATGATCGCGTTTGTGACCGCTTCAGAAACGACCGTTTTAATATCGGTCAGTTCATCCATCGTCGGGTCCAGTTGGGAAACGAAAGCGGCGACGGCGACCCTGGCGAAAGATTCGTTTTCCGACCGGCTGGCAAATTTCAGTTCCATAACATTTTTCTCGCTCATGATACTACCCCCAGACGCCCCAATGCGTCGTTTTCATTTTGCTCGACCGCCACAATTTTGAACATGCCCGACATTTCAAACAGTTTGTATATACCTGTATTCACATCGCAAACGATCATCTGTCCGCCCCGTCCCTTGATCTTTTTGTATCGGCCGAGAATGACACCAAGCCCGGAGCTGTCCATAAAAGTCAAATCTTTCATGCTGAGTACAATATGATGGCAATCGTTTTCCTCCAGCGCTTGTTCCATCTTCGCTTTCAGCGTCTCGGCCGTATGGTGATCCAGCTCACCCTTCAAGCGGACGATCATCGCCTTGCCAAATTGCTCGATCTCCACATCCAGCAGCACCAATCATTCACTCCTTCCATGATCGTTAGTGATGCATTCTACATGCCCAAAAACAATTCCTGCCCCTCGACAAAACTAGAAGAATGCGGTCATAAACCTACAAAATACGAGAGACGGGACTGCAATCCTCCGTTTTTTACCGCAGGTTGCAGCCCCGCCTGTTCAGTCAGCGGGTACGAAAATGCGCGTTGCCGATCGCTTAAACAACGTCCACCATCCGGCCTTTTCTACATCTACCGGGGACGGAAGCGGAAATTCCGCGATCTTTTTGTCTCCGTTATATACGTTCAGATGGGCGACGATCTGCCCTTTCGCTATGGGGAGTTTCAGCGGTTCGCTTACCGTCAGTTCATGGCGGATGTCATCGATTTTGTCCGATTTTTTTAGCAATACGCTCATGCGGCGGTCTGCGACAAATTCAAGCTCGGGAACGCTGCCTTTTTCGATTTTGTACGAACCGATCGTCTCCCCCTTGGCCAGAATCGGATGCACTTTATATTGAGAAAAGGCATAGTCGAACATTTGTGACACTTCTTTATTTCTTGTCTTGGCATCGGGCGCGCCCAGCACCACGGCGATCACCCGGAAATCGTCCCGTTTGGCCGTAGCCGTCAAACAGAACTTGGCTGAACTGGTATAACCGGTTTTGAGCCCGTCAGCACCTGTATAAAACCGTACCAGCTTGTTCGTATTGACCAGCCAGAAAGGCTTTTCGGTATCTTTGCGCAAATAGTCCTGGTACAGCCCTGTATACTGCGTAATCTCTTCGTGTTTGAGCAATTCTCTCGACATGATCGCGATGTCGCGTGCCGTCGAATAATGGTCTTCTGCCGGCAAGCCGCTGCTGTTCTGGAACCGGGTATTTTTCAGTCCGAGTTCCTGTGCACGTTTGTTCATCATTTCCACAAACAGCGATTCCGAACCGGCGATTTTTTCTGCCAGTGCAACCGAAGCATCGTTGCCGGAAGCAAGCGCAACTCCTTTCAACAGGTCTTCGACCGTCATCTCTTCACCGGCTTCAAGAAAGATTTGCGATCCGCCCATGGACGCTGCATGCTCGCTGGCCGTCACCATCTCGTCTAAACGAATGACCCCCTGATCCAGCGCTTCCATGACCAGAAGCATCGTCATCACTTTCGTAATGCTCGCCGGCGGCAGCTTTTCATCGGCGTTTTTTTCAAACAGCACCGTTCCGGTATCGGCGTCCATCAAAATGGCAGACCGGGCACTCGGTGCCAGATCCAGCGCCCCGGCATCCTGGGCTTCCACATCGTCCATGACGGGAATCGAAGAGGCATGCACGGTTACAACATCTGCCGGAAATACAAAAGAGAGAAATATACCGGCAACCAGCAATACGGACAGCCAAAGCGGCCTCATCTTAACAGCCATCTTCTCATAGTCCTCCTTACATTAAGCCTAAAATGCTAAAAATGGCGTCGCTGCATACACCTGCTGAATAACAGTATGGACAACGCACATGAAAAATATGCCAATCTCATTGAAAATAAAGCGCCGTTTGGCCATAATGGGGATAACTGACTCTGGAAACGAGGCATGGAGAAAAGTGGAGGGAACGAATAGGGGCGATGGATGAATGATGAACAGGCCAGATTGTTTGAATTGCAAACATTTTTACGTAACCTGGGACGTAAATTTCCCCCGGGGTTGCAAGGCATACGCATTCAAAACAGCGCGCATGCCATCCCTCGTCGTCTACCAATCGTCCGGCTTGCCCTGCATGCGTTTTGAAAGCAAGCGGAAAACGGGCACATCACACACATAAAACCGACACAT
>CALAME010000106.1 GCA_937925675.1 uncultured Paenibacillaceae bacterium
TCGCAAAATTATTAGAAATGAACTTGGTTGATGTTAAACGAACGAGCTTTGCTGATGATGCTAACATTCCAAGTTGGGGGAAACCGTATGTGGAAGCCGCGCGACAGTCGGGGATTCTCAGCGGCCGGGGCGGCAACCGCTTTGAAGCGAACGAGGCAACCACCCGTGCGGAAGCAGTCGCCATTTTGTTTAGATTGTTTTAAACATTAAACCGCTTCGGAAAGAAGCGGTTTTTATTTTGGATGCATACGGACAAAGCAGACCTCATATCTTCTTAGCTTTCCAACGGACAACCGAGTCCACCGAAAACAAATCGAATCGTATCTTCCACCTGTTCTTCTACCGTCACTAGCTTTTCGGTAAGGAGGGGTTGATGAAACGGATTACCTCTTGGAAAGACAAGGGTGGCCAAAATAAACAGCATTGTGTTGTCCAGGGACCGGTAGTGAAAAACTCCCTGCTTTTTTCCCAACTCCAATATTTCCCGGAGTTTCCGCCACACCGGAAACACATATGTTTTGATCGTTTCCCGGCGTGGTGACTCCAGGTAAATCTCCCGTTGCATGATCATCGCCATTTCCGGCTGTTCCCAGCGGTAACGGATCACTTCCCGGATGATCAGTGAAAGTCCGGCGACCGGATCCTTGAATGTCTCTTCGTACTGTTCCAGAGCTCCAACGGGATAAAAATGTTCGAACAGAGCATCGAACATTTTTTCTTTCCCGCCAAAATAATAAGACACAAGTGCTACATTTACACCAGCCAATTCGCATATTTGTCTGACACTCGTTCCATCAAAACCCCGTTCGGCAAACAATTTTTTGGCGGCCAGCAAAATGCGCATTTTGGGTTCGTGTTCAGCAACGTTCTTCATCGTTCACACTCCAAATGGCAACATCCCTATACGTTCATGTTACCATTTTTGTCCCGTAAGGAACAGTTGCTCCAGAGAAAGCGGTAAGCTGGTGTTCATTAAGGTGCCGGTGGTTACCGGATCGCGTCCACAGCCAGGGATGGGTTTTTTTCCCTTCTCCAGGCGACGACACAGCCAGCGATGACAACGGCCACCGCGATAAACAGAGCGAGAGACAGGCTCGCCTGTCCGGGGCTGGGACCACCGAACAAAATGTTCATACTGCCTTCCACCGCATGTGTCGCAGGTAGGAATTCGCTGATGGTCCGGAAGGAATCGGGCAAAAGTTCCCTCGGCACCATCGCGCCGGATGCCACCAACTGAACGGAAAGCATGGCAATGTTGAACAACATGCCGGGCAATCCGAACACAATCACAAACAGGTGGGATACAAACATGAAGGCGACAAGGAACAAAGATTGAAAAGCCCACATCACCAAGAAACCTTGTTCGATCCCGCTTCCCAGCCAATGGATGAGTACCGTTCCCGTCAGTGCAATGAACAGCGCTGAACCGATATTGATCAGCGCCCAGGCCATATAGAGTGGCCAGCGCCCGACATGTCCAAGTACAGTGCTTGCGGATTGATGCATATTCATCCCCATGACCGTTGCACCGACATAGGAGGCTATCACAATCATGAGAGGAGCCATTTGGTCGGCAAAGTTCCCGACCGGATTCAGGCTTTGTACGTTGGCGGTGATAGGTTTGGAATCGGAGTCCGCCAACAACTGATTGAGCTGATTCGTCAGCTGAACCGCGATCGCTTCCGTTGTGCCTTTAAGCATGACTGGATTCGATTCATTGATCAGAAATTCGATTTCCGCAATTCCACGCTCCTGAACGGCTTGTAGAAAACCTTGCGGAATTCGCATCACCAGGTGCACATCCCGGTTCGTCAGTTGAGCTTCCGCTTCGGTAAGCGACTCGATTACCGATACTGAAAAGGGCATTTGGGAGACAAAGGATTTAAACAGGTTGGAGGCTGCTTCATCTTCAATGACGGCAGCCAGTTCTATTTTTCCTATTTTGCTGGACACGCCGTTGTATCCCGTCATCCATACCAGACTGAAAACCAATTGAAACATCAGGGCAGTTACGATGCCGATGAGGGTCGATTTTTGCTTAAAGAAGGCTTTCAGGGCCAACCCGATTTTACTCATCTTCTACCACTCCTTTATTGCTACGTTCAAACGTTTGATTAAATTAAACGTTTGTTTTAATCGTTTGTTTAAATCATAAAATGGGACTTCCGATTTGTCAATCCCCTTTTTCAACTGTAGAATAGAGGGGTGAGAGTGAAGCCATTGCAGGCTCTCACTCGCTGAACACAACCAGAACGGGAGTCATTTGACGATGGAATGGATTTATTCCTTTCTCACTGAAAAACAAATGGATACCGAATGGGCAATCATCCTATCTTACTCGATTGTGTCCGCGGTGATCCTTGCGGCGTGCATCGTGGCGAACTGGATCACGAAAAAAATTGTGCTCCGAATCATTACTCTCTTTATTACCAAAAACCGGATCGATTGGGATGACAAGTTGGTCGAACGCCAGGTATTTCAGAAGTTGTCGCATATCGTTCCGGCGATTATCATTTACTATGGTGCCAATGTGTACGCCGATTTCCCGGTCGCCAAGCTGCTGATCGAAAAGGCCGCGGTCATTTACATTCTGCTGGTGGTCTTGTCGGCCCTGAATGCCTTTATCAACGCGTTAAACGATATTTACAATACATATGAAATTTCCAAAACCCGACCGATTAAAGGCATTCTGCAAGTGATCAAAATCATTATTTTCTTTATCGGCGCCATCCTTTTGATTGCGACCCTGATCAATCAAAATCCGTTCATACTCCTGGGCGGCTTGGGAGCACTGTCAGCGGTCCTGCTGCTGGTGTTCCAAAACTCGATCCTCGGATTGGTAGCTGGTATCCAGTTGTCCGCCAACGATATGGTGCGCGTCGGAGACTGGATTGAAATGCCGAAGTACAATGCGGATGGTGATGTGATCGAGATTACTTTGACGACGGTCAAGGTGCAAAACTGGGACAAGACCATCACCATGATCCCGGCTGCCGCTTTTATTTCTGATTCATTCAAAAACTGGCGCGGGATGCAGGAAAGCGGAGGGAGACGGATCAAACGTTCCGTCTACATCGATGTCACGAGTATCCAATTTTGCACGGAAGAGATGCTTGAGCGGTTCAAAAAAATTCATCTCCTGAAAGATTATATTGAACGCAAGGAGCAGGAACTGGAAGCTTACAACCGCGAACACAATATCGATCCGTCAAGCAAAGTGAACGGCAGACGTTTGACGAATATCGGGACGTACAGGGTGTATATCCAAAACTATTTGCAAAACCATCCGCATATCCACAAGGGACTTACGACGATGGTGCGCCAATTGGAGCCCGGGGAATATGGATTGCCGCTGGAAATTTACTGCTTTACCAATGATGTGCGCTGGACCGTCTATGAATCGATCCAGTCCGACATTTTTGATCACATTTTGGCCGTTGCACCGGAGTTCGGGTTAAGGGTATTCCAAAATCCGTCCGGACACGATATGCGCCAATTGCTGGGGGAGCCGACGCATCCATATTTGACCGGAAAATCCGGCGAATAGGCCAATCAGGCCAACAGATGAGTAGACGAACCAAAATGGAACAGTCGGGAACCTTGATTTGGGCCCCTTGCCTTGCTTGATGTATTGCAATCGTTCGGTGTCTTGATGCTGAAGTAATGGTGACGGGACATGGAGGCGATCACATTGGCTGTGAGAACGATTCTTCCCTTTGGCGATCCTATCTTGCGCAAAACGGCCAAACCGGTTGAGCAAATAACGCCGAGAATCATTAAACTGCTCGAAGATATGGCGGAAACACTGTATGCTGCAGAAGGGCGAGCCGGGCTAGCAGCCCCGCAAGTCGGCATTTTACGCCGGGTCGTCGTCATGGACTGCGGGGACGGCTTGATCGAACTGATTAACCCTGAATTGCTGGAAGCAAGCGGCGAGCAGATTGGATTGGAAGCATGTCTGTCCTTTCCAGGCTATTACGGTCGCGTCAAACGGGCGGAATATGTAAAAATCAGGACGATGGACCGGGAAGGAAAAGAGCAGATCCTCGAGGCGGAAGGCTATTTGGCTCGCTGCATCCAGCATGAGATCGATCATCTGAACGGCGTTTTGTTCATTGATCATGTCCAGGATCCTTATCTCGTCCACGAAACAACCGGTGAGCGCATCAGCTTGCTCGAAGTTCAAAAGTTGACGAGACAGGGTTAGGAAAAAAGGAAATTGAAAAACAAAGTAAAGTGAAAAGAAGCAGGCGGGTGGCGGAATGATGAACGAGGGTTCATTTTATCGGGCTGATGAATGAGGATGCAATAAAGATGAGGTTAACGATGCAGGGGATGGGGCATTCGGATTCCGCTCCATCCGCTTACCTCACATTGCCCGTATTCATTGTCACCAACTGCCATGACGGTACCGTCATTTTTGAGGGCAACGGTATGGGCACAGCCCGCAGCAATGGCGACTACATCGCACCAAT
>CALAME010000107.1 GCA_937925675.1 uncultured Paenibacillaceae bacterium
CCCCCCGGGATCAGAGCCATTTCTTAAACCAGTCGTAAGCTTTGTTACCGGAGATCTGATGTCCTCCCTCAAACACGTCCCTGTCGAGCCGCTCTTCTTGATTCAGAAGTTTATAGACTTGCTGAATCCGCGCGTAGGCTTCATCCGCATGTGGAATGGGGAAAATATGGTCTTTTGTTCCCGATTCGATCAAAAGCGGCCGAGGGGCGATCAGGGAAATGAGATCCGGCATCTCGGCATGTTGCAACAGCCCCGGAATGTAGTTGTCGACACAATGCCTGATGGGCATGATGCTGCCTTTGAATGTGTTGACATAACCGCTGATGACCGCAACTTTAATGCGGTCGTCAATCGCAGCGGCGAAAGATCCGATGAGTCCGCCGCCGGAGATGCCCATCAGCCCGATTCTTGCTTCGTCCACATCTGCTCTCGACTGCAAGTAATCGATTGTCCTTAACGTTTCATATACGCGCAAACCCGCTATCGTTTTTCCCATCAACAATAATTGCACCGAAATGCGGTAGCAGGAGTTTTCTTCCGGATCGGCATCGGCCATTTCCTTGAGCCGTCTGTCCCCGAACCCTAACAGTTCAGGCGCTGCCACCAGATAGCCCCGCTTGACCAGTTCCAGCGCAAAATTTTTCTGGTATTCCGGCTCCGTCCGCTCGCTGCCGTCAAAACGAAGTCCGACGATCGCCTTGCTGCCGTAACCGTGTCCGTGACAAGCGACGACGGCAGGATAAGGCGGTTTTACGTTTTTCGGGATGAGCACATAGACGGGCATTTCGAGCTGAGGTTCGGTTTGCAGCACGATCCGCTTCCGAATGTAATCCCCGGCATCGTGTTCTTCCAGCGTAACCGGATTCAGATCGGTCCGTGTTTTCGGAAAACCGCCCAAATCTTCAATGAGTACGTTTCTTAACTCCTCATGCCAACGCTTCCATTCCTCTTCATTGCGGGCCGAAAACCGGTAGCGTTGCTCCGTGTTGCGGTACAGTTGCTCCAGGTAAGCCTCTGGATGCCAGCTCATGCATATTCCACTCCTTTGTGTGATTGCTGACGAAGTAGGATTCGATGTTGAATTCATACAGCATCAATTAGAATCAGTTGTTAATACCATACATACAAACGCTTTCTTTTTCAAGCAGCGAGCATTTTCTCATCCCGGTTCCACGTGACCGGATCAGCACTTCTTCAGCCCACTCTCTGCATTCTTTCGCTCCCGCAAATATGTACAAATATCCGGTGTTCATTTTAGCCGGATCGTATCCCCGACTTCTTCCAATTCCAGATAGATCATGCGTTCGTCAGGCGTTTGGTTCGGTGTATGCAGCGTAAGCCATAACCGTCCGTCAAACGTCCGGAACAGCATGCCATGACCGCCGTCGCTTTCAAAGAGGGGCTTCGGTTCCTGGATCCAGGGGCCGTGAATTTCTCCGCTTTCCGATTTGGCTACCCCTTGCGCATAACGGCCGTTGCAAAAACTGGACCAGATCATAAGCAGCGTCCCGTCCTGAGTCCGATGCATAAACGGGCCGTCCGTGACATAGCCGGGACCGTGAATGCGGTGTGTTTTCGACTCCACCCAGCTCGCTTCAGAGGCATTGAACAATTTGATCGGCTCCCCGATCGCCCGGTCGAGTCCGCGTGACAGCGGAACCGCACAGATTGCTCCGTCTGAAATTTGCACCCATTCATGGCAAAACACCATCCACGGGTTGCCTTCCTGATCCAGGTAGAAAGTGCCATCCAGACATTCCCACTCCCTCGGCGTAACCGGACCGTCGCTATGAGGAACAAAAGGTCCCAACGGATGGTCGGCCACCAATATTTGCGTGCCGCGACAGACCCCTTCCGCTTTAAAAGTAGCAAACATATAATACTTTCCGTGATATGGATGCACTTCCGGGGCCCAGAAATTCGTGTCCGCCCAAAACCCTTCAGGCGGGCGAAAAGCGGGGAACGGACCTTCAAATTGTTCTAGATCCTTGCTGCGGTACACATCGAATCCGGTCGCCTTCCCTTTCCAAATATCCTTGTCGGTAGATCCGAACATATAGTAATAGCCTTCTTCTTTCATCGGTAAAACAAAAGGATCGCGGATCTGAATCTCTTCCCTTTTGGGCACGGTTTTCACTCCCCTTGTTACTCTTCCTTCTATATAAACATAAATCAGGACAACATAAAAGTAACATTGACATCATCACCAGCACATGTTAATATTAGATTAATTCTAATATTAGAATTATTATAATTTAATTTTGACAAGGAAATTTCCTCTTGTGCTGTCGCCCGTCTGTGGACGTGGTGACAGCACTCGCCATTTATAAACCGTAAATGATTTTGACTCTTATTCTCAGGCAAAGGTTCAAGGAAGGAGTGCATACCCGATGCCCATTCCCTTTTGGCGTCCGTTGAAAATGCATGGAGAGTTGATTGCAGCTATTGTTTGCGGGGCGTTGATCATATTGGCTTATTTACTGCCAAAAGCTTCCGTTCCGCTGTTGATTCTCGCATTTATCATCGGTGGATTTGCAAAAGCGAAAGAAGGCATTACCGAGCTGGTGCAAAAACGCTCGCTCAATATTGAAATTTTGATGATCGCCGCCGCCATTGGCGCAGGCTTGATCGGATATTGGGAAGAAGGGGCCCTGCTGATCTTCATTTTTTCATTGAGCGGTGCCCTGGAAACTTACACTTGGAACAAAAGCGAACGCGATTTGTCTGAATTGATCCGGCTTCAACCCGACCAGGCAACGAGGATTCAGAACGGAACGTACGAAACCGTTCCGGTTCAAGCCCTTGCGATCGGCGAACTCGTGCTCGTCAAGGCCGGTGAGCGGTTTCCGATCGATGGGATCGTCGTGCAAGGTGAATCCGAAGTGGACGAAGCACCGATCACCGGCGAATCGATACCGGTGTGGAAAAAGGCGGGGGATCCCGTCCGTGCTGGTACACTCAACCGTTCCGGCTCCATTGTCATGGAAGTGACAATGCGCGCCCAGGATACATTGTTTCAAAAAATCGTGCGCCTCGTTCAGGAAGCGCGTCAAGATCGTGCTGCCACCGCCCGGTTCATCGAAAAGTTTGAAAAAACATATGTAAAAGTGGTACTTGCCGCTGTCGCACTGATGTTTGTTGCTCCCCCTTATCTGTTTAACTGGAGCTGGGAGGAAACATGGTATCGTGCGCTCGTTCTGCTCGTCGTCGCTTCCCCTTGCGCATTGGTCGCCTCCGTCTCGCCCGCTGTCCTTTCTGCGCTTTCTCGCAGTGCAAGAAACGGGCTGCTCATCAAGGGCGGCAGTCACTTGGAACGGTTGGCAGACATCAAAGTGGTGGCGATGGACAAAACCGGCACGATTACGACCGGTGAGCCGGAAGTGACCGATATCTGGATCCGCGATGTTCGAGACCAAAGTGAGCTTCTCGCTTGCGTGGCCAGTCTGGAACGGCATTCTGCCCATCCGTTGGCCAGCGCCATCGTTCGCTGGGCGGATGAGCATAACTTGCCTGACATCCCTCTTTCCGACGTGCAAGATTTACCGGGCAAAGGAATCACCGGAATCGTAAATGGTGTCCCATGGAAAGTGGGCAGTGCCGAATATGTCGGAAAGAAAGAAGCCGAAGCCTTTTTACAAACGAAAGCAAGCCGTGATGCATTGCATGGAAAAACGGTTGTATTTGCCCGCGATGATCAAGGAATCGCGCTGGCGGTCGCTTTACAGGACGGATTGCGCCGTGAGGCCAAACAGGCCGTTCAGGCTCTGAAGAACCAGGGCATTCGCGTCGTTATGATTACAGGCGATCGGGCCGATGTTGCACATTCGCTTGCGCGGCAAGCCGGCTTTGACGAAGTGTTCGCGGAAGCGCTGCCGGACGAAAAGATGCAAATCGTCAGCAAGCTGCGTCGCCAATACGGACCGGTGCTCATGATTGGCGATGGGATCAACGATGCACCCGCCCTCGCCAAGGCGGACGTTGGGGCAGCGATGGGCGCTGGAACGGACGTCGCTTTAAATACAGCCGATCTGGTTCTTGTCAAAAATAACTTGTGCAAAATCAGCGAGGCCATACGTATCTCGAAAAAAATGAATCGGATCGTCAAACAAAATATCTTCTTTTCCATATCGGTCATCATCTTGCTCGTTGCGGTCAACTTTCTGCAATTTTTGTCGTTGCCGCTCGGAGTCATTGGTCACGAAGGAAGCACCCTGCTCGTCATTTTGAACGGACTTCGCCTGTTGCGCGCCCCATCGGATGAAATAACAGCCGCATGAAGGCACAGCGGCTGCATACACTCGGTCAAGACGTACAGAGCAGGCTGAAAATAATAGGTCGCCGGTGTTGTAGGCTGGCTGGATCTTACGTGCGGTCGATGATACAGGACCTTCCTTCCGCATGGATCGCGCAAGATCTCGTCGTTGAACGGTTAAAGCGAACAGATCGCCCCCTATGCGCAGCACGTCATTCAACATTTCGGCTTGAAACGGTCATGTTCGGCAGTGACTGGCCGGTTTGTCTGTACTCCGCAACGTACGAGCAGATGGTCGATCTGTTCGAAATACTGTATCGGAAATTCCTAAACCTGATTTTTTTTAATAGATCGCTTATTTTTCTTCATGTATCCGAAAGCGCATTCATTTTATAATAAAATCAAACCACTTGAGTGGTTAACCGGTCGCAACGTTGGGACGGGTGCAACAGGAAAAACTTTAAAATGCGAGGGATTGCGATGAGCGAAACCGCCGAAAAAGGTTACACCGCCATGGAGGAATATCTGTTTGACCTGAAAGGGTACCTCATTCTGGAAAGTGCCCTGACGCCGGAACAGCTGAAGGCATGCAACGAAACTTACGATGAGATCAAGGAATTCGCCAAGCATATGAAAGATCGGGTCGGTTGGATGGGGAATGTGCGCATCATCAAAAATGAGGGACAAAAAGAGCTACACATCCAGCAGCTTTACGAGGCAGGCCCAGTGTGGGAAGAGTTGATCGACCATCCAGCCTGGTACGAAAAGGTCAAACATTTTATCGGAACGGATGACCCGCAAAATTTTGACGGACATCACGGTCCGGTCTTTATCGATGAAAATTTTGGCACCATCCGCTCTCAGGGAGGCGCAATCCGCCTGCACTCCGGAGGCGATGTCGGTACGATCCGGACGCAATACCGTTATCATGCCGGCAAATTCCATTGCGGCCAGATCAACATTTTGATCGCGCTCACCGATATTGGACCCGGTGATGGCGCAACGATGGTTATACCGGGAAGCCACAAATCCAACATCCGGCATCCGCAAGCGGTCAACTATGATGATGATGACAGAATGTATTCCAGCGTGGACGATATCGAGGGGGCGGTCGAATGCCATCTGAAAGCGGGCGATGTCTTGATGTTCGTCGACGCCATCGCTCACGGTTCAGCTCGCCGCGTCAATGAAGGGGAACGGCGTGTGGCCATTTACCGATACGGCCCTTCCTGGGGATTCTTCCGCCACAATCTATGGCCGAGCGAAGAACTCCTGGAGCGGCTTACACCGCTAAGGCGCCAGATCGTAATGCCGCACAAAATGCCGGAGCGGCCGCCCAAGCAATCGTAATTTCTTTTTCATACGCATTATAAACCTTGCGCCGGTTTGCGATACAGCTCAGCGTTGTATCCTAAACCGGCGCCGTGCATTTGTATATCATTTACTGATCCGGCAAGGCAACAATTTCATCGCCATCCCACTCGTACCTTGTTTTTAACAGTTTTCCGGCAGCGGGCCTGTATG
>CALAME010000108.1 GCA_937925675.1 uncultured Paenibacillaceae bacterium
CAACGAGCAAGGCGGAAGAATAGAGATCCTGGCCGATCAGCTGCATTTGAAAAGCGGTCATGGCGATGATCAGCCCGACTTCTCCACGCGCGACCATGCCGCAGCCGATGCGGATAGAGGTGATCCGGTTCATACCCGAAATGAGGGCACCCGCTCCACATCCGACGATTTTACTCAAAATGGCGATGAGCGAAATAAGAGCGGTCATGCCCAGCAATCTTGGCGTCATTTCTAAAAAATTGGCGGTGAGCCCCATGACCGCGAAAAAGACCGGGATAAATAAGGCATTTCCGAATCTCTCCAATGTCTTTACATTCTGATTGTTTCCAGAGAATCGATCCGGCATTGAAATTTTCAGCATCACTCCGATCAAATAGGCTCCCACGATACTGGCCAGTCCAAAAAAGTGGGCAATCCAAGCGTAAGCAAAAGCAAACACCAGCAATCCTGAGATGACGAATGTTCGTCCCCACAGCCATTCCAGTCTGTCAAAAAGCGGTCTGGCCAACCTGGAACCGAGCCATAGCAAAACCAGTAAAAGCGGCACTTTGAACAGAAGCACATCGGCGAAAACGAAAGAAGCGGTTTTTGAAGAAGTTGTCGTAATGGCAAGCACAACGGAAAGTACAAGAAAACCGAGAATATCATCGAAGACAGCTGCACCGAGAATGGTTGTTCCTTCCACGGTTTTCAGTTGATCCCTTTCTTTTAATACTTGTACGGTGATGCTTACACTGGTAGCTACGAGTATGGTGCCGAGAAACAGACTGACTGTGTTCGTATAGCCCAGCCATAAACCGAGGGCATAGCCGCTGACAAACGGAACAGCAACACCCAGGGTGGCTACGATCAGAGCATTCGTAAGCACTTGCTTTAACAACCGGGTATTTGTATCCAGACCGGCCAGAAACATCAGAAGGATTCCCCCGACACTCGCGATCTGATGGATAAGCGGGCTACTTTCCACCAACCCCAACAGTGTGGGGCCAACGACGATCCCCCCGACAATTTGACCGAGCACAATGGGTTGCTCCAGCATTTCACTGATTTTCCCTGTTCCTTTAGCAAACAAAATTAAAAGCGCTAGCGAAAGAATCGCGTCAAGCATGTAAGTTCCTCCATCATTTTTTACAGATAAATATGTGGACAACCATTATGGTATGCATGCCTATTTTTAAGAGATAGACAGATGATTAACCAAACGTATACCTGGTATTTGTCGATCGGATCGATGGCCATGTATATTTTAATTACGAAATGGGGAGAGCCCTTTATATGATTCTGGTGGATATTCACGATCCCCAACTGTTTACGCCTTTATATGTGATCGGGTAGAAAAAGGACTCCGGAGATTCGGAGTCCTTTTTAATTGGGTATTTTTTAAGCTGCTACATTCGTACTTATAATCCCTTTTCGACTAAGAATGTTTTCAGAATATTCATTAGCCGGACGATTCGGCAAATTAATTTTCTATCTACAACATTTTTTTTTGGCGAATCTGTAAACATTGAATTTTTCGGCCAGTCATGTTTTTAAAAAAATTTTAACCTGGCTTTAAAGTTATTTTAGGTGAGTTTGATAGCATGGGGACCGCAAATGAAATCTTTCTCTTTCAGATTTCTGCAAGATTGAGGATATTCTGGTTGCGCGAAGATGCGTATAGGAGGGAATGTCTGTGGAAAAAGCGAAACGTTAAAAAAAAGCGGTTCTCTTTCTGAAGAGGGACTGAAACGGGTTTCCGGGTGCTTCGCAATTAGAAGTTGCCCGTTGGATGTCACGTTGTGAAAAGAAAGTGCAAGGTATTTGGTCGTTTTTGACATGAGGCTTGCATATGAAAAAAATGTCCGGAAAAAGTTGGGTGTACTTGTTATTGTTGCTTCCTTTGATCGCTTATTTGTGGGTTCTGTTCTACGCCAAACGGGACCCGTCGTGGATGGGGATTCCTTTTTTTTATTGGTATCAGACTGTCTGGATCGCTCTCACAACCGGGACGATGGGGATTTCTTACGCATTGTTGCATCGGAAGGGGCAATAAGTCAAAACATTCATAATTTTGCGAACAGAAAGGAATGCTGGTCTTGAATTGGAGTGCATTGGTCGTTTTTCTGCTTTTTTTTGCATTCGTGACGATCGTGGGCTTTTACGCTTCTCGCTGGAAAAGAGGAGATTTGACTCAACTGGATGAATGGGGATTGGGAGGTCGTCGTTTCGGAACGGTCATCACCTGGTTTTTGTTGGGCGGTGATTTGTACACGGCTTACACGTTTATCGCCGTCCCGGCACTCGTTTTTGGGGCAGGGGCGATTGGTTTTTAAGCCGTTCCTTATTCGTTAATCGCTTTCATGCTGGCCTTCATTTTTTTGCCGCGTTTATGGTCGGTATCCAAGAAGCATGGTTTCGTGACAGCCGCTGATTTTGTACGGGCCCGTTACGGCAGCAGCTTATTGGCCGTGATCATCGCTTTTACCGGCATTGTGGCCACCATGCCTTACACTGCGTTACAACTCGTAGGCATGGAAGTGATTTTCAAGGCGTTGGGCTTTGTTGGAAGCGGTTGGACGAGTGAAATTCCCTTGATTATTGCTTTTGTCATTCTCTCTTTATACACCTATTCCAGCGGTGTTCGAGCTCCGGCGCTCATCGCGGTGGTGAAAGATATCATGATTTATGTGACGGTTTTTGTTGTGATTATGATATTGCCAGGCAAATTGGAGGGATGGGAGCATATTTTTGAAACGGCTTCTTCAGCACTGGCCGATAAAACTTCATCCGGAGGGATCGTTCCTTCGAGCAAAGAGATATTGCCGTATGCCTCATTGTCTTTGGGATCGGCTTTGGCTTTGTTCATGTATCCGCATGCAATTACGGGTGTGCTGAGTGCAAAGAGCGGAAAAGTGGTTCGTCGTAATATGATGTTGTTGCCTTTGTTTTCTTTTCCACTTGTTGTCATTTCACTGATGGGATACATGGCATACTCAGCCGGCATTAAGCCGGATACGACAAACGATGTCGTGCCGCTTTTGTTTTTGCAGATGTTTCCAGGCTGGTTTACGGGTTTTGCTTTTGCCGCCATTTCGATCGGTACATTGGTGCCTGCTTCGGTGATGTCTATTGCAGCCGCCAATCTGTTTACCCGCAATATTTACAAGGAATATATCCGTCCGAATTGCACAGCCAAGCAGGAATCGGATATGGCGAAACTGATTTCGTTGATCGTGAAATTTGGCGCATTGGGATTCGTTTTGTTCCTTCCGTTGGAATACGCCATCAATTTGCAACAGCTTGGCGGAGTCTGGATCGTACAAACGTTGCCGGCCATTGTATTGGGTTTATATACGAACTGGTTTCATCGTTCGGCCTTGCTGTGGGGCTGGTTGGCCGGAATGATAGCCGGAACCGGTATGGTTTATGCCAACGGTTTTCAGTCGACGATTTATCCGTTGACTTTGTTGGGCCACACTGTGTCGGTTTATGCGGCGATCTATGCATGGATTGCCAATTTGGTAGTTGCGGCAGGGTTGACCTTGATTTTGCGGGCTTTTCGCGTAACGAAAGGCAAGGATTTGACTGAGGCTGGCGATTATGTTGCTTCGTGAAGAAATTAAGAACTTTTTAACACTTCTTTAACGGGTATTAAAAAAAGTTTGTTATCATTCAGGTATGAGAATGAAAAAGTTTCTGTTATAGATTAAAGAAAAAACTAACCAAAGAACAAGTGAATCTTTTTTTGGAGAAAGTGAGTGAAAACATGACACGCCTGAACTGGACGAAAGAAAAGATCAGCCAAACGTTGGCCGAGATCGACCGGAAAGCCCGGGAGGATCGGGATTTTCGCCAGTTATGCCTGCAAAATCCGAATGAAGCGGTGAGGCGAATCAGTGGCCGGGAAGTGCCAACCGGTGTTCAGATTCGCTTCATCGAAAATGAAGGCGTGCACTTGACACATGTTTTGCCCGATTATACCGGTTCGGGGGATGAATTGACCGAGAACGAGTTGTTACAAGTGTCCGCGGCAGGAGACAAAGACGGCGGGCCGACATGCCCGAATTGCGGCAGCAAAAAAACGTATAGCAATCCCCAAAATGGCTACGTATATTGTGAGAACTGCAAAGATGTTTTTGAATAGAAAGGGTGCAAGATGTTCGATGGTCAATCAGAAAAAAAGGTAAACCTTGCTATGATTCAGGTGCATGAACATTCAAAAAATATATAAAGAAGGGAGGAGAAAAATATGGAACGCTTGAACTGGACGGAAGAAAAGATCAGCCAAACGTTGGCCGAGATCGATCGGAAAGCCCGGGAGGATCGGGATTTTCGCCAGTTATGCCTGCAAAATCCGAATGAAGCGGTGAGACGAATCAGTGGTCAAGAGGTGCCAACCGGTATTCAGATTCGCTTTATCGAAAATGAAGGTGCGCACATGACACATGTTTTGCCCGATTATACCGGCTCGGGGGATGAATTGACGGAGAACGAGTTGTTACAAGTGTCCGCGGCAGGAGACAAAAGTTCTGATGGTACATGCCCGAAATGTGGCAGTACAAACACGGGGATTCTTGACAACAAAGTTTATTGCCAAGACTGCAAAGCTGTTTCACGTATTTTTAATTTATAGGGATAGGAATTTTCCGTTACAGGAAGGAAGAAATGTCCAGAGGACAAGTGAATCGTATGGATTAGAAATATAGAATTCAGAAAAAGGAAAGGATTGACTATAGGGATCAGGTGATGTATGAGGTCATCGATGTTTCGCCAGACAATCTGGGTGAATTGAAACCGTTCATTGCATTCGATGTATTTTACAAGTGTATGACGCATGCTTATCAAAATGCCATCGTTCTGGCGGCTTGTTTTTTGAATGAACCGGTGGGAGTCATCATTGCAGATCGAAAAGGGAAAGGTTCTTCAGCGGAATTGTGCTATCTGTTTGTACGAAAAAAATATCGTCGCTTAGGCATTGCTTCGTTGTTACTTCAATCGCTGGAAGACCGTCTGATTGATCAAGATTGTCAATGGTTAACGGTTCGCTACATTAAAGATGAAAATTCGCTGCCGTTAAAACAATGGCTTGAAAGATCAGGATTTTCTTCGGAAGCCACTGACATGCATATCTTTCGAGGCTCTCTGTTGCCTGAATATCGGAACCTCCCGTTTATCCGAATGAGCCAATTGCCGAAGTCTTTCACCATATTTCCGTGGCGAACGTTATCGGATACTGAACGAGATCAGCTGCGAAAAGGAGAAAATCAGTGGTATCCAGACTATCTCTCACCCTTTAAAGAAGCGTATAAAGTCGATATGAAAACAAGTGTCGGATTGAGATACCGCTCGGAAGTCGTCGGTTGGCTGATTACGCACAAAACGCCTGTTCATGCGTTAGAATACGCCAAACTATTTACCCGTAGAGAATTTCAATCATTCGGCAGGGGCATCGCTTTAATTGGAAAAGCCATGACTGCGCAATTGAAACATTTTCAACCTGTACCGGATGTCTATTTTCGAGTTTCAGTCCATAACAAGCGGATGTTGCAGTTTATTGAAAAAAGAATTCTTCCTCATGTGGATTTGGCCTGTTCGAAGCGTTGTCAGGCAAGAAAAAAATTGGCTTAAGACAGATGGAAGGATTAGGATGGTTCCGGATGAGCATTTTTGAATTCCTTTAAACCCGACCTCAAAACAAAGTGTCAAAGGCGAAAGAAAGGTGAGGGAGAACATGGGACGCTTGAACTGGACGAAAGAAAAGATCAGCCAAACGTTGGCCGAGATCGACCGGAAAGC
>CALAME010000109.1 GCA_937925675.1 uncultured Paenibacillaceae bacterium
TGTCGTGCAAAAGCACCTTACATTATATCGTGCTGGCACGGAGAGTGTCAATCCCGGTGGGGAAGCCCGGGGTCAAACGAACCGATCTTCCCGCAACGTCCTGTTTCTTTTCCGCATTTCATAGCGGCGCGGAGCGGATTCAAACAGCCTTTTTTCTTCTTCCGTCTCCGGGATCACGGCGGGAACCGGAGTCGGTCTGCCGTGTTCATCAACAGCCACAAACGTCAAAAACGAAGTGGCCGTCAATTTTCTTTCCCCCGTATACAAATTTTCGGAACAGACTTTTACATACACTTCCATCGAGCTGCGGTGTGTCCAGGTGACGAACGCTTCCAGCAAAAGCGCCTCGCCGGTTTTCACCGGTGCCAGGAAATTGAGACTGTCGCTAGAAGCGGTCACCACAGGTTTTCGACAGTGACGCATGCTGGCGATGGAAGCGATTTTGTCAATCAAAAACATCACTTTGCCGCCGAAAATGGTTCCGTGATAGTTGGTATCCGCAGGCAATACGAGATCGGTCATGATCGTGCGGGATTCACTCGCCGGTTTGGCTTCACGCTGTTCACTCACCGGATGGTTCACCTTTTTCAGCAAGCCATTCGTACTGATCCGGGTCTTTGGCTTGAATCGGTTCGTTGACTTGCATATGCCCGAGCAACGTCTCGACCACTTCGCCTTCCACCAAAATTTGCGTCTTTTGATAACCAAATTGTTCCATCAACATGACGATTTGTTCGACAATCGCCGCTTCTCCGCCAGAACCCAGATTGGCTTTGCGGATATCCGCAGACAGGTTAACAAACGCCGTGCCTGATTCGGCCCCTTCAAAATGAGCAGTCGTGCCTTCAGGCAAAAGATTGTCAAGGGAAGGATCGTCGGGACCTGTGAGCCATTTATCCAATGTGGCTTGTACAATTTCGGCATTGTCGTTGCCTTTCACTTCTGACCGTACTTTATAAACGTTTGTCAGTTCAGCGTCGGAGAAATACAAGACGACCGGGTGCCGGGCTCCTTCCTCCTCTTTGGCCGTGCCGTCATCATCTGCCGGTTCCTCTCCGTTCCCCCTATTTTTATCGACCGGAGTTGCACCGTTTTTGCCGCCAACATGGGCATCCGTCTGTTCCTCGCCGCCAGCGCACCCGCCGATGAAGCATATGGCGAGCAAGATGAACAAGACCCACTTCCATTTTTTTGCCATCTAACATCCCCTCTTTTTCTCTGTCTCTCTAACGGCCGCATGCACTTGCATCCTTTTGTGCATTTCTTTTGCGCGTTTCGCGTGGCCGGTTGCCCGATCTTTTTTCTATTATTCTCAATTATTCCTTATTATTAACGCGAAAAAAGAGGGGAAGTTGCGATAAGGGGACGGTTCGATCCATTTTTGTTTCAATTGAGGGCGACCGAAGTGGCAACGGAAAGCGATTGCAGCCTTTCCCATTGCTTGACTGCCTCTTCTCCGATGCCAGACAATTGGATCACTCTGAGTTCATGGGACGCACCGACCACCATCGCCAGTTCATTCAAGCGGCATTCCAGACATTCGTCCGGATTCGCCATGGAATCCGCTTTCAAATGGGCGATGACGCCGGACATGTAGGCCGCTGACATGCTCGTACCGGATTTGATCGTATATCCGCCTCCTGTTGCCGCACTCTGAATATAAAAACCGGGAGCGGCGTATTTCACCTGGCGGCCAACATTGCCAAATATACGTCCATGATGATCATCCCAGCCCGCTACGCTGTATACGCCTTCATATTTGGCCGGGTAAAAAACGTCATCTACGCCGAGATTGCCTGACGAAGCAACGAGCACGACGCCTTTGGCACGGGCGAAGCGTATGGCCAGATCTGTTGCCACATTGTACTTTTCCGCATAACTCATATTGATAATATCCGCCCCTTTAACCACGGCATACAAAATAGCTAGCCAGGAACGGCGCACCTGGTCTTGATCGTTGATCACCCGTACCGGCAAAAGGTCGGCTTCGGGTGCAATCGTCGCGATGATGCCCGCTACATGAGTACCGTGACCATTTGCATCATCCGTATCCCGGCGAAATCGAACAAAATCATATCCTTGCATCACTTTACCTTCTAACAGGGGATGGTCCGCATCTATTCCGGTATCCAGCACGGCAACGATCACGCCTTCCCGCTGAAAGTCAATCTTGAAAAACCCATACAAGACGGCACCTGCGATGATAAAAAGCGTGAAGCAGACTTTATGGAAACAGCGGTATTTAAAGATGTTGCGCATCGTTCAGTGCCTCCCTCTCAGATGTAAGCGTTATCAACTTTTGCGGAAACGAATGCAGGACCTTCGTCCAATCCCCTGAGTACTGGTTTTTGGAGTACAACTATTATAAATGAGTTCAATGACATCACATTTACAGAACTTTAACACGATGTTTACATTCTTCTAACAAAAATAAAAAAACCCGATAAAATCGGGCGAGGGAGGTGAAATGATGGGACGGGAGGCGCACCGGACGGATCATGTCCGAATATGACGATATGAATATTTTACTCCGAAGACTGCGAATTTTCGCGGGACAATTGGTCTAGCTCTTCAAGAAACTTGCGCGTTTCATCGAGATCGACCTTGCCTTTTTGTTTGAAGGCAGCAAGCCTTGCACGAATTTGTTCGGCCAACCATTCACTTTCTTCAAGTTCTTCAGCACCGACAGGATCAAACCATACGAAGTAGGAATGATCGCCGGTGCGCAAAAACGGCTTGTTCCAATGTTCGGGATACTGATAATCCTGCTCCCCGAGAGCCATCGAGATCACATCGTCATATTCGAGCGGCATCAGATGACGAACATCGCCGCATACATACATGAGGTAATGTTCGCCGGTCAAGCGATCTTTAACGAGTTGGTAAGATTCGTTTTCCGTTTCGGATAACGTTTGGACCCTCTCACATCGTTCGTTTACAGCATCGATTTCTACTTTTTCCATGCTTCGAAAAGATTGCGTCATTGTTCGCACCCGTCCCCTTTCTTGCCTCTTTACGCGATGAACCGCCATCACGATTCCGTTAACTTTTCCTCTTCTATCGGAACGTTATGGCGGTTGGAGATTTTTTTCAAATAAGCGGATGTCGATTCAAAAGGTTTGACCGACCGATCGGATATGACAAATACTTGTTTGTTGTCCCCTTTCACATAAATTTCGACCGTCTTGACTTTCTTTTTGCGGAACCAGACTTTGACGGTATCATCTTTGAAGCGAATTTTTTCAATTTGGGAGTATGGCACTTTTTGCGATCCTTTGCGTCGTCCATAGTGAAAATGAACAATTAATTCGCTGCTGTCCAAATTGACATCGGACACTTGAAAAGTTGCCAAATGCACGTCATCTCCTTATCGATTGATCCGTACATTGTATTCGGTTCAATCGAAGAAAATGACGACGAAATAACTAGTCCATATTTATTAATTTTAACCCACTTCAGCAGCTATGGCAATTTCCATGATGATTACATTTTTCATGACGATGGCAATGTTCATGGCGATGACTTGAGGAGGCGAAAAATCATTTCGTCATGGGCGAAGCGTAAACGGTCTCCGTCAGCAAGCGGATATCTTTTGTAGGCAGCGGCTGGAACCCCGTTAATCCAGGTACCGTTTTTGGATCCGAGATCTACAAGGTAAAAGTCGTCTTCTTCCTGAATCAATTCGGCATGCGCTCTGGATATGCCCGGACGCGGATAAACAAGATCGGCTCTCTCCGAATCGCGTCCGATCACTACTCGCTGCCGGGTTATCACATAACGTGTCGCTTGTGACACGTGATCTTCCGGACTCCATTCCAGATAGGCACGAATCGCTCGAGCGGACTGATCAGATTCTTCGGTTTCTTCCCATGATTTGGAATGGTCCGCAGGCCGGAGCCATGATGTCGCTTCCGGATTTCGCAGCAGGGTCGTATGTTCAGGTAAGGTGCGGTAATAGTTTTCCGTGTGATCAGACGCGTTCACATCTCCTGTCGGATTTGGGTCATCGTCTGGTATATTATCGTTCCCCAATGGTTTCCAGCGCGATCCTGCATCCGTCAGACTGCTCTCATCTATCAGACTGCTCTCATCTATAAGTTCCCAGCTATCCAATGGTTCGCCATCCATCAAGTCATGAAGCTCTCCCTTTTGTTTCAGGGATCGTTGTCGTATCAAATAAAGGCATGCTCCAGCGACCGCACACAGGAAAATGGCGATCACCGTATAAAGCAGGCCGCGCCCCGGAAAAGCAAGATACAACCGGGTTAACAAGGCGGCCAAAATGAGAAGAGCCAATCCCGCGAACAAATAGGCCGAGAAAGCATGGTTTGCAAATCGGAACACTTTTTGATGCGAACGCGTTCCGTCTGACAGGATTCGAGGTGCCGGATCGGATAACCAATCCTCCTTTGCCGCCGTTACCGGTTCTGTCATTTCCGGTTCTGTATTCGCATCGATCTCCCTATTCACATTGATCTCCGTATTCGCATCGATCTCCGTATTCGCATCTAACCATCCATGTTCCGGTTTAAGTCGTCCCGAGGAGGACGCGTCCCCCCCTTTTTGCAACGATTCCAGCTGCTTTTCTAGCAACTGGATCAGTTGCGTCAAAGTGCAACTTGGGTCTTTAAGCGTTCTTAAAATGGTCTGCACTCCATCACCGCTCACCTGCTGGACGTGTTCGAGCATGCTGACAGCCAGCGTGCTTAACTCTTCCCGCCAGTCCGGTTTTTGTATCTGTTTCAGAGGCAGATACAACAGTCCGATTTCCTCATAATCCGGCTGTACAAATATGTAGGATTCACTTAAAACGTGGTTGTTTTCCGTCAACATATAATCTGCTGCCTGCTCCAGAGCGAGAACAATTTGATGCAGAATACGGAAATACTGTTCGAGGTCAGGCGGAACAATGCGCAGATGTTCGGATAAGCGCCGCATACCGGAAAGCGGGTAATACAACTTCAATTGAAAATCGATCTCCTCCACTTTAAGAGGCAACAGGGACGGTACGTCGTTGTGTTCAAGCATGTTCAGCTCCAGTTTGCACACTTGTCCGGATTGCATTTGGGGCCCTGACACTTCAATAAAATGCCCGCCCCGGTAAACAAAATCACAATGTAAACCATATATCGATTCAGACATAAAACTCATTCCTTCCAAACCGAAAAATCTACAGAAGGATGTCATGTAACTGTACCAGGGCAGTGATTGCCCCGGGCACGACCGCTAGCATAAACGGAAAGCGGATGCCTTGGGCCGCCGTCTGTTTAAAGGCCCCCAGGTTGCGGAATATGAACAGATGGACCGCCAAGGTTTTCAGCCTGTCCTTCATGTTCGTGAACCGGTTTCTCAACAAAAGCAGTAAGAGCGCGATCAAACCTGCGTATAAAATGGAATAAACGAGGATGTACATCGAAAATACTGCACCTGTCAACGCACCGATTGCTGTGAACAATTTGACGTCGCCAGCCCCGATCGCTTTCAAGGCATAAAGCACCAATGTGATGCAAAATAAAAGAATAGCGCCTGTCAAGGAAAACCATAATCCGTTTAAACCGCCAGACCCGATGCCATACAACATCCCGACCGCTGCCATCGGAAGGGTTAAGGTGTTCGGAAGTCTGCGCCAGCGAATATCGGTGATCAGTCCCGCTGTAAGCAATACCAGAAGGAACAGCAAAGGTATCATTCCCAAATCCCCCCGTACCAGGCTCTTTCCCACGCCTTCTTGCGCAGGATGATCTCTTTCTGAATAAAGGGAAGCCTTAAAGGCATGCGGTATTCAGCTTCCAGTTCCAAATAGCCCTGTCTGCGCTCGGTCGGGTGCGGCAATTTGACGGACAAGACCTTGAGTCTCTCCTTGTCCAGTACCTGGCCGTCCGCTGCCAGTTGAACGAGGGGACGAAACAACAAGGGAAGGACGTGATCGAGTGCAGCGTCTGCCGCCTGATCCAGCAAGGGCTCCAACCATGGTCTGATCTCACTGGGTAACTTGCTTTTTTCGATAGCAACGGTTTTGGCTTCCTCTCCTTTTTGTTGCAACCAGTGCACCGGCTCGTAATGATGAGCGATTTGTTTGGCAGTTTCCGAGACGGCCGTTTGCAAGGCTATTTCGGTGATGGCGACCTGAACGGTCGCCATAAGTGCCAGAATCATCGTCAGAAAAAAGGGAAGCGCAAGCGCAGCCTCCAGTGTAATGCTTCCCCCTTCCCTTTCCAGTCCCGGCTCAAAACCATCTCGTTCCATCAATACCACCACCCGGCTGTTTTCACTATACTTTTCTGCTTCGCCGGCAACCCCCATAATCGGACAGTTGCCTCGATCTCTGCTTCGATATGCGTATATTTGTTTTCCAGAGGTTGTCCGCTGTTCAATTCGATCAACGCCTGCAAGCGAGACAATTGGTTTACCTCTCTCGAGTGGAGAACCAAAAACAACCGCAAATAGTCTTTATAATTTAAGGTGAGGGATGAACTGAGCCGCGCGGACAATGGCACTTCCTTGCCTGCGACCAACTGTTTCATGTCCTCTACTGCCTTGACCGCCCCATCATACGCTGCATACAGGAATACGAGCACAGGATGAGGGGCTCTGGCCTTCGTTTTCGGATCAAACAGGGCTTCCATTGTCCGTATTCCTAAACGTACCGCAAATATTTCCGAAGTTGCGGCAATATGGTTAGCCTGACAGGTATCAAAACCGTACAGCACATATTCGGCTTCCTGCCGTAACAGGATGTGGCGGTCAGGACGCGATGACGGATGAACAGCCGGTTTGTTGTTTTTGCCGTATGTCCGGTAATTGAAGTAATACAAAGTATATTCATTGATATACACATCATCGCGAATGTGTAAAAAAGCTTGCTGCAAACGTTCCAATACATGCATAGAAACATGAGGTAAGTTTACAACGTCGTCGAGTTGGGGAGGTGAAAGCTCCGAATCACCTTCCTCCCACCCTTCCGTATTTCCTTTTTTATATTTGGCTTCGAGCTGTTTCAGTTGGATATAAACTTCACGGTCACCGTCGTTACATTCATACAAGATTTCTTTCAATTCTTTGATCGCTTCACCGATTTTGCCTGTCACTTCATCTTTTTCAGACTCGATATCCTTGTTTTGCGCCTGGCGCACCCCTTCAATGGCCGCCTGACGGGCATAAAAATCCGTAACATGCGCATGGAGCGTGTCCAATGCTTCCACAAGCTGCGGATAAACGGGAACAAAATCATCGCCCACCCGAAATGTTCCCGGCGCATATCTTCGCTCCACATTCTCGGTCAACGTAAGCAATGTACCGGCACCCGCTTCCAAGCGCTGAAAATATATCGGTTTGATCAGCAATTGTTCTCTCCAGGCTGGAATCTGATCCTGCTCTTCGCCGCTTTGTTGCAGGCGATCCAGCATTTCAGCTATTTCTTTGTTCCAATGTTTGGCCTGCTTCCAGTGCTCCGTCCAGCGGGAAACTGCAGTGGACAAACGCCGGGAATCTTCTGCTAATCGGGAAGGTGTGGCCGATACCAAATCCCGAAACTCATAGATCGCATCCAAAATGTCCTGCCATTCCGCTATCTGATCCCTCACTTCGCTGGCTTCCCGTCTCAGCTGACTGCGCCGTTCGGACAACGACCGGATCGTTTGTAGTTGGGATTCGGACAATTCACCTCCACTGGAAGCGATCGCCGCTATCCGGGCAGACAGAACATCGATGGCCAATTCAAGCGAAAGCAACAGATCCTCCAGATCGGCGATGATAGCCTTTACCTCTTCATCGGTATAATTGCCGATTTTTAGCGCCAATTGATGCATATGTCCGAATCGTTCTTCATAAAAAGTCAAGTATTTTCTGATCTCCCCGTCTGCACCGATCCAATCTTTCACACTTTCCCACGCCGCATCCAATTCCTTTTCCCTTTTCACCCGCATCTCTTCCAGCTTTTCAATATGACGGTAGAAGGTCGTTGCTTTTTGCATTTCCGCCCTTGCTCCCGATCGATCGAACTTGTCTATGACGGCAAGCGAAAATTCAATCGGCGCCTTATATTTCATTTCTTCCAATATTTGCCGTTTGAACACTTCATGATGGGACAAGGCATGGGAAGGATCAATGAAAACCTCCGCCTTTTCCTTCGTCACATGGGCAAGCTGAAATGCATCATCTCCCGGCTGATAAGCAAAATGCTGATTCAGTACTTCATGTACCGTGTCCCGGCTGATATGATCGGATCTCATTCCGAACAAGCCGTAAGGTTGCAGTCGATCGTCAAAGTCAGATAAACCGGAACGTACAGCTGCGCGCAATGCATTTTCCAAATGGTACTCTGCCAGGCGTATGCGGGCGAAATCGGCCAATACTGTAAACAGAAGCAAAAAGACAGAAAGAACAATCATAAAATAAATGGAAACGGACCCGTCTTCCGATCTAATCATGTATGACCACCACGATTCCGTTTTTCTCCAGTTCACGTCGTAATGTGTCCGATGGTCCTACCCGTCCGGTCTGACCTTCACGCCGGAAAAAATGCCACACCACACCGTTCACTTTCCCCGTCTCCAACAGCTCGATATCTTTGGGCATCTGAACGTTTAACAGTTGAGACTCGGTAAATGTCAAATAAGCCTGGTGGGCGATGCCGTGTTCATCCAGTGCATCGATGCGCCGTTCACCGTGTGAGGTAGAGAAGTGATGAGGTCCCGTTGCTTCGAGCATTTGGCGCAAATACTTTTCTGCACCTTGGCCATGTTCGATCGTCTCGTCATGATACATGAACTCCCCTTGCGACAACTTGCCCAAAAATTGATCATAGGCCCGCTGCACTTCTTCCGGTTCTGCACCGCTTTTTCTGAGCTGTTCAACGTAAGTGGTCGCCAGTTGCAACAGGCGTAAAAACTCGACCGGTTCGCTGATCAAAGCGCCGGCTTCCCCCTGCACTTGATCGGAAAGTGAAAAATACGGAAGGGAGGGAGAAGCAAAAGGAGCATGGAGTTGCGCCTCTACTTCCCTAGTGATGCCCCTGTGAAAAAATTGCATTTGCCCGCCAACGGACTGAGGTAATAAACGTGACACATTAGCCAGCTTCTTGCGGGGTAAATGGCGATCATCGTTATTTTCCGCAGCAGGAAGAACAAGCGTGCCGCGACGACTACCTCCCTTTAAACCGATGATTTGACCGACGTTGTCATCCAAAAATCGCCAATAAAGTCCATCATACTGTCCGGGAACAAAGCGTCCGTTTCTCGGATCGGCATGGCTGTTTGTCCAATAATGCGCCGCCTGTTGGGACGATGAGGCAGCAAGAAAATAGATTGCCACTTGGTGGTAGACATACAAACCTGCAAAAACGAGAAAAAGCGTCATGGCGAACAAAACCGGAAAGAGAAGGGCCGATTCTAGCGTGTAAGAGCCATTTTCATTCCGAAGCCATTTCCACATTTTCAACCGCTTCATATGTTAATATCCAGAGAACCACGGTTGTCGATTTGTTCATTGGTTTCTTTGAAAATCTGCGTGACCCAACCAATGATCTGTTTGCGGAAAACGATGGCGATCGCCACCAATACCGCAACGATCAACAAAATTTCCAACGTCCCGAGGCCGTCTTCTTCTTTCCACAATTTTTTGGCCATAGCCAACATATGGATCAACTCCTTCTTATTGATTCATCCACATCAATGCCGGAGCGGCAATTACGGTCAATACGACAAGAAAGATGAGCACCATCGGAAAAAGCAATTTGGACGATGCTTCCTCCCCCAACGTTTTCGCGGCGTTTTTGCGCGCTTCCCACATGTTGCGAGACAATGTGCTCAGGGCGTTGACGAGTTCCTCTCCTCCCCTGCGATAGTTGAGCAGGATGACGTTGACAAACACCGACACATCCTGCACGCCGCATTGTTGATTCAGTTCCTCCATCACGCGTGAAAAGGGGAAACGGTTTTTCAACTTTTCCGCAGCCAACCACCACTCCCGAAACAGCGGACGCTCGCTTTTTCCATGCTGTTCTGCGATTCTCAGCATCGCTTGTTGTACCGTTTCACCTGCATTGATTAAAAGCACCATCTGATTGAGCAACAGCGGCAAATCCATGGTGATCTCCCGTCTTTTATTTCTGATTTTGTTATCCAGATCATGGAGCATCGCCACCGGAACGATTGCGCCCACTGCAGCAGGCAGCAGAAGTACCGTCAGATCGTCTGTAGATGACAGAAAAAAGACCAGGGCCGTAACCAAAACGATGGACAGAATGAGAACCAGTTTGGCCAGCCATTCCCGCGTTCTTCTGTCAGCGTCACGGCTGCCGTAAAGTGCGGACATGCGGTAATAAACCGTGAAATACAGTTTTGGCGAACGTTCTTTCAACCGTAACTTGTTCACAGTGTACAATCCGATTCGCATCCAGCTTGCTTGCACCGCCTACACCTCAATTTCCATCAGCTTTTTGCACCACCATTGACAAATCAAGAGAAGAACAAAAGCCACCGTCATGATGATACGACCGATACCGGAATAAAGCGGTTCCATATAATCAGCGGACGTGAAAGCCAACAATGCGATGACACCAACCGGCAGAATGCTGAGCGCCTTCGCTTCAAATCGTTTGCGGGAAATGAGAACCGCGATTTCCTGTTGAATGCGGATTTTGTCGCCAATGGTGCGCGAAGTCATCCGGATCACTTCGACAAGGTTACCGCCTGTCCGTTTGCAAACGGTTAAAACGTCCGCGAATTGCGTGATTTCTTCAACGCCTGCCCGACGGCTCAAATCATGAAATGCCTTTTCCACGCTGACACCATTATTCAGCTTGAACACCAATTCTCTGAATTCCTGTATGATCGGAGCATCGTCATGGGGGTAGAGCATCTTCAAATCTTGCAAAACAGCAGGGATGGCACTTTCCAGCGACCGGCCTGCAGTCAATGAAGTGGATAGCATATACAGCGCTTGCTGGAACTGCAACTTCAATTCTTCCTTGCGCCGGCGGATCAACTCCTTTTTTCGTTGCCGCGGATATAATGAACCGAATAATGCCAACAACAACGAAGGCAAAGGATGTCGGTAAAAGACGTACCCCAGCATAAACAGAAGCACACCGTAAGCCGCAGCAGAATAGATCCATTGCAAAAGCGTCATCTTGTATTCGTTATAGTCAATACCGCGCCCCAGCTCCTCGAACTTCATCCTTCCATCTCCTTCAGTTCCAGTCCCGCCAATTGCAACTTCATCACGTTTTTCAAACGATTGCCGGTCGGTTCCAGCTTCCCGAGCCGCTTGTCCTTCTCATCTTGTCTTTTTTCCACGTAACGAAACAGAGGGTTCAAGATGACCTGGCCTTCCGCAACGCCAATCACTTCCGTAATCTCCAGCACACGCCGGGAACGGTCGCGCATGCGTGACAGGTGCACCATAATATCGATCGCAGAAGCGATTTGGGAACGGATGACTTCGATCGGAAGGGGAGCTGCACTTAAAACCATCGTCTCCAAGCGGCTGAGCATATCGCTCACAGAGTTTGCATGACCGGTCGATAAACTTCCATCATGTCCAGTATTCATTGCTGCCAACATATCGAGCGCTTCCGCTCCCCGCACCTCGCCCACGATGATGCGGTTCGGGCGCATGCGCAAGGAAGCACGGATCAGCTGTCGCATCGTAATTTCTCCGCGCCCTTCCGTATTGGCGTTGCGCGTCTCTAGTCGAACGAGATTCGGGACGCTCCGGATTTGCAATTCGGCTGAATCTTCAATCGTAATGATCCTTTCGTCGGGAGGAATATATTGCGAGAGGGCGTTCAACAACGTCGTCTTTCCGGAACCGGTGCCCCCGCTGATGAAAATGTTATAACGTGCCTCGACGAGCGTTTTCAGAAATGCGGCTGCTTGCTCAGTGATCGTTCCCCATTCGATCAGCTGGTCCATCGTAATCGGATGTTCCGGAAATTTGCGGATCGTCATGGTCGGTCCGTTCAGTGCGATCGGCGGCAACACCACATTGACGCGTGAACCGTCTTTCAGCCGCGCATCGACGATGGGCGATGACTCATTGACGACACGGTTCACTTGACCGACGATCATCTGAATGATATCTTCCAGCCGTTCTTCACTTTCAAACGACTCCGCATAGCGACGGATTGTCCCGTTCTCTTCAATAAAAATGTCCTGATGGCCGTTGATCATGATTTCCGTAATTTGCGGATTTTCCAATAGTGGCTGCAAAATATCAAGCCCGCGGATAGAATGGAATACACGTTCGACGGTTGAGCGCATTTCAGCAATCGTCATCGCCTGGGATCGGGCCATTCGCAATACTTCCTGCTCGATATGCCGCCTCAGTTCCGAGTCACTCACATCGCCGGAGTTGTTCAGAAATTGATGGGCGCTCGCCTTCAGTTGTTCAACCCGTTCCGGTTCGATCATCCTGTTCGCCTCGCTGTCCGTAAGGAGGGGCATCCTTTAACCGATGTAACGCCTGTGAAAACACCCCTGCTCCCATCCACTCTTTCGGATCATGGATGGATTTCCATTGTGGGATGTAGGGCAATGTTCCGGATAGATGAAGACCGGCTTTAGCAAAATCATTGGCGAGCTCACCCGTATATTTGTTCAGCACAAAACAGCACTTTTGCTCGATCGAAGGCCGCTCGTCCGCTTTCGGCTGCGATGAAAGAATGGACAAGGCGAGCCGTGTTTTTTCCAGACAGCGCACATCGTCAAGAAGCAGCCAGTAGATACGATCGCTTTTTTCCAAAGCCGTGATCGTACTTTCATGCGGTGCAGAATCGAGATCGAGCACGATCCGGTCATAACGCCCGGAAGCAACCAGCAAATCAAGTAATTTTCCCGTTTCTTGCCTGCCCAGCTCCAGCCGGTTTTGCATATGCCAAAATGAAGGCAAATAAAAGGCCTGGGTCACGGGGTCAAAACGGATGGCTCGCTCCAGATGTTGCATCAGTTCATCCGATTCCGTCTTGATTCGGTACAACAGCTCCCCTGAAATATCTTCTTCCCCGCTTTTGCCGCAGACGGGAGGTGCCTGAAACAGCTCAAGATTGACGTACAATGTCTTTTCCGTCCGTTTCAACACATGTTTGACATAATGCAAAGCCGCTGTCGTCTTCCCGCTACCGCCTACAGGTGAATAAAAGGCGATTACTTCGCAATTTCGGTCCTGACGAGCCAACTGGAAGGACTTCGTATTATCGCGTCCGCTTCCGGCTTCCGCCAGCTCAGCCAGCAATTGCGGAATGGGCTGATATTTGCGCACAATTTTCCAGCGGCGTCCCCCTTTTTCTGCTGAACTTGCCCCGCTTGCATGTAGCAAAACTGCACCTTCCGGTGCGAGCCAGTCTCCCTCTTTCACCCATTCCGCGTCGACCGCCAGTACATCACAATGCTCTCCATCTGACAACCATTGATCGAGATGCTCCTTTTGTGTGAATGATTTGATCACCCAACGCCTGCTTTGTCCAGGTCTTAAGGTGTACTGGGAAAGCCGGCGCAAATATTCCCGCTCCGGTCCAGCGACCACGATTTTGCATACGTTCATCTGTCCTCACTCCTTTCGAATTTTCCGAAAATAAAAAAGCACGCGCCGATACCGGATGTACAACATCCGAAATCAGCGGTGCTTCCGCTTTTAGAAAAACGAATGGTTAAATTGTTATGATTTTCCTCCATTATATTGGAAGGTTATGGATTCGTCAAGTATTTTGCAAAACAAGATGACAGTTCTGTTCATCATTTTTGAACCTATTGTGAATGGATCCGGTCTTTAAATTTATTTTCTCGGTCTTCCCACTGGATCATGATCAGAACCCCGTTTTTTTTTATCGAATCAAATGTGTTGTAACCAGACTCTTCTTCAAAAACAAACTCGAGCTTAAAAACATCCGTTTTTCTATTTTTGATATCATCGATGATGATCCCATACTGATCTTCGTATTCTTCCTGATACCCACCGGTTTCCATTATTTTTTCTTTATAAATCGGATCATACACGTTGATGACTTGTGTACCTAGTTCCGTTCCCAGCGCAAAGCTGATAGATTCTACCTCTTTCAGCTCTTCCAGATCCCCTTTATAGCGAAAATTCGAAAGAAGGTATTTTTGTCCATTTTTCAAAAAGACTTCGTTAGGAATCGAAACTTCCCATTTCTCCCCTTCTCCCTGAAAAACTATTACTTCGGAGTGTTTTTTTTCGGATGTATGCGAACATCCGATCAAAAGACTAATTATTAAAACCAATACAACAAATAAAGAGGTTTTTAGAAGACGGATGTATTTTTGTTGAAACGATATGCACATAAAAAACCTCCTCCGCTTCCCTTTACCTTAAGAGAACCTTACCATATATTTATTTTTCAGGCAAGAAAAGGTTTATCTTGTCTGCGGTTTTCCGATACGGTGATTTTCAATTTTTGCTTTCTTCTTCTCTGCGAACAATTTGATTTTGGCAAACATGTCTTCCAATGTAAAACGGGGATCCACATAATTGTAAACGCGAATTTTGCGCCCATTTTCTCGATGTAGATACTTCATATCCGCTCCGATGCGAGGAGCCGTTATTTCCTTTTCTCAGCCTCTACCCTTTCCATTCCGATGCTTCTGCTGACGTTTTCCGGTAGCGGCTCGGTGAAAAACCGGTCATTTTCTTAAATACGCGTCCAAAATGGGTGACGTTGTCATATCCGGTCCGCTCAGCAATCTCCGTAATACGGCAACGGGTGGTGCGCAAAAGACGTTGCGCTTCTTTAATCCGCACATGGTTGACAAACTCATTGACGCCGAAGCCGGTGACTTCCTTAAACATGCGGCTCAAATGGGACGGACTGAGATGGAACTTACGAGATAACTGATCCAAAGTAAGCCGTTCCTGGTAATGCGTGTTGATAAAGCGCACAATTTCAGAAATTTGCCGGTGCCGGGCGTTCGGAAATCCCTCGCTAGCCCGCTCCCGTTGCCGGTTCAATCTGGCGATAAAAATCAGCAGCTCTACAAGAAGCAAACGGGCATATGCATAACTCCCCGGCTGGTTGGCATTGCGTTCCTGCAACATTTTGTCAAAAATGGACTCCACCCACGCCTGCTGGTTGACATCGAGGCGAAAGAGCGGAATATCGCCGAACACTTCAAACAGATCCAGTTCTGAGGGATCCGGGCCGATGTCGCTGATGATCGAGGCGGGAAACTGGATGAGGATCCGTTCATGATACGGATTTCCGGCTTGTGTCGTCTTGTGCAGTTCATTTTTGTTGATGAAGACCAGGTCCCCTTTTTGCACATGATACGTTCGATCCTTGATGAAATAATAGCGTTCACCGGCCAACATATAATAAATTTCATAAAAATCGTGCACATGGTTTTGTTTCATGTCAAAGGCATAATTGCGCACCGCGCGCTCAATGATCAAAATGTCTGTCCACGACCTCGCCATTGCTCCGCCCCCTCTGCCTTCTTTTCCTCACTTATCCAACATTATAACATCAAAAAATGTAGAATCTCACGCAAAGAAGCAAAATATGTACAGAAAATACAACGAATTTTGCTTATAATAGAGCCAAACAGCGATGTGAGGTGCAAATCATCATGAGAAAATACGCAGTATGCGGGGTCAGCGGCCGTGCCATCGGCATGTTTATCAAACCGATGCTGCAAGTTTTCGGCCACCAAAATGAACTGGTCGCATTATTGGACGTCGATCCAAAACGTTTCGAAGTATGTAAAAAATCGGTACCTGAATCGGCCCATGTGAAAGAATATGGACCCGATCAATTTGAGCAAATGGTGCGCGAAACGAAGCCGGACTGCATCATCGTTACCGGCCGTGACGATACGCATGTCCATTACATTTTGAAAGCGCTGGAACACGATCTCGATGTCATCACAGAAAAGCCAATGGCAACAACTGCTGCCGACTGCAAAAAAATATTGGATGCCGAAGCAAAAAGCAAAGGAAAAGTCACAGTTACGTTCAACTATCGTTACAGCCCCTACCATACGAAAATCAAGGAGATGATTCTGGAAGGCAAAGTCGGTCGCATTACCTCGGTAGACCTGAACTGGTATATCGATACGTATCATGGATCGAGCTATTTCCAACGCTGGAACCGGATGCGTGAATTGTCCGGCGGTCTTTCCATTCACAAAAGCTCACACCATTTTGACCTGCTCAACTGGTGGCTCGACCAAAAACCGGTCGAAGTGTTTGCGTACGGCGCTTTGAACTATTACGGACCGGACAGCGAACTGAATCCGCAAAAAACAAACGAACGCCGTTTTTGCGGAACGTGCGATGTCAGACAAGACTGCAGCTACTATACCCGCTGGAACACGCGCAGCCAGGATATGGAAGTGCCGGATGATCACGTTGCCAAAGGCAAAGGCGGATTCAAAAAGGTGGAAGAATACACCGGATATCGTCCGGATATGTGTATCTTCGATGCCGATGTCAAAATCGAGGATACGTACACCGCGACCATTCGTTACGACGGCGGAGCGCTGGTCAGCTATTCGATCAACTTCTCCCTGCCGTATGAAGGTTACCGGCTGGCGATCAACGGTACGAAAGGCCGGATCGAAACGATGGAATACCATGCACCTGGACGCGTTCCGTTTCCGGTACCGGAACAGACCATCGAATATTTCCCGCTGTTCGGATCCAAGGAAACGATATACGTCGTCAAACGCGAAGGTGGGCATGGTGGCGGCGACCCGGTCATTCAGGAAGACATGTTCCTCGGCATCGATCCGAAGCGGCCTTATCCGATTTTGTCCGGAGCGCTTGACGGTGCTTATGCCGTGGCTACCGGGGAAGCCGTCTGGAAATCGGCCAAAGAAAACAGACCGATTCGCGTCGATGAGTTGTTGTCCTGATCCCGATCATCATCCTCCATTCCTGATCAAAGGGGTATACCGTCCGGTATACCCCTCTTGCTTTTGCTTCATTTACGTTCATCATACCCGCTCGTCAAACCCGCTGGTACAGAATCGTTTGGGCAATGCCGATAAAATACTCGGATTCCCGGATAATATGTTTCATAATCGTCATCGCAATCAAACTGCTCTGAATGACACGGCTCTCCTGCATCATTCGGTTTAAAAACCGGATAAACTGTTGGCTTTGCTCCAGACAATGCGCCACCAATTGCAATACTTGCTGATACAGAGCCGGAGAATACATCCCCGCAGAACGAATCACGCTTTCAATAAAACGAACGACGTATTGATGAGTCCGTCTCAACGCGGCTTCCCATTCTTTGAGCCTCTCCACATATTTTTGCTCAAGATTGGGCATCGCTTCACGGATGACTACCGTATGTTCTTCCTCCTGCTGTTTCCAGAACTCACACTCATCCAGCAAACGCAAGGGCATCTGGCTGCCGTAATAAAATTGCATGTTCTCCTCCTCCACCCGTTTAACAGATTTTGGATAGTATATGCAGATGCCCAGCCCAATGTGTTTTCATCGATTAAAAAAGA
>CALAME010000110.1 GCA_937925675.1 uncultured Paenibacillaceae bacterium
ACCAGAACGGAAAATATCATAGGTGAGGACATCCCCGTCGTCACGAACAAGCGTGATCTTGTATGGATTTTTGATCTTGCCGACTTTATAGGGAGGTTGTCCGTGCATGATCTCCATCGTCTCGACAGATTCGTCTCCGTATTTGATGTCGAGGGAGATCTTTTCGACCTCTTCCGTATCCAAATGGTCAATAATCAGGTCGGTCACTTCAGCAATTTCTTCTTTGTCCGGGTAATGGCTTCGCCAAATGACTTCGCCACGAATCTTGTTATTTTTGCAATGGAGAATCGCTTCAGCGATCCATTTGCGAGAGCCTTCGTAAATATGATATTCCATGGTCTCATCACCCTCGTCCCCGATGACGACCAGCTCGTACCGGCTCCGCCTTTTCTTGCGCTTTTCGTTCGGCTCTGTGATGATACGCTGTACCGTGCCGACGTTTTGCTCCGTTGCAATGACGCGATCCAGTTCACCGATCGATACGATCACTTCACATTCCGCCACATGTAAAGCTTCGATCAGAGACTCCACATATTGGTGGATCGCTTCGAGTACAGCCTCCTGTCCACAAGCCTTCACCTTGTCTTCCTCCAGCAGCACCGCACCGTTCATCCGCTTCCCTTCACGGTACACGAGGGTCAAGGTCCCCGCATAGCGGTCTCCGCACAAAATATCGCAAACTTCTCCTCCAGCCGTTCTCAAATCCGGGCGAATCATCACTCGCTTCATCAAAAAAATCCTCCTCAGATGGCGGTTTTTGATCGTTTTTAATCGTTTTTATGTGTACATCATGTACACTTATTTTCCTGTATAGCTTTCGCCCATATGAAACAAAGTATCCGCCATCCGCATCTAATGATTTTTAGCAGATGATGGGCATTACAATCGCCTTAACATTTCCGTTTCGGCTTTGGTCAGTTCGCGATATTCCCCTTCTTTAAGGGCGGGGTCGAGCCGGAGCGGGCCGAGGGTCAACCGCTTTAAAGACAGCACCTTTTTCCCTATGCTTGCAAACATGCGCTTGATCTGATGATATTTTCCTTCGGTGATCGTCACATGTACGAGTGAACGCTCTTTATCATCGTCTGCTGCCATGACTTCCAGTTTGGCTGGCCTGGTTGTATAGCCGTCCTTGAGGGTCACCCCTTCTTCGAAACGACGGATGTCCTGTTCGGTCACTTTGCCGGTGACCACCGCCTCATACGTTTTGGCCACGTTATGTTTGGGGGAAAGCAGCTGGTGGGCCAGTTTCCCGTCATTGGTAAGAAGCATCAGACCGGTCGTATCCTTGTCGAGACGTCCGACGGGAAATGGTCGGAAATGCTGCAGGGACCGATCGAGCAGATCGACAACCGTCTTTTCCTTTCCATCTTCGGTCGCCGAAATCACTCCGGCCGGTTTGTTCATCATGATGTAAATGAATTCCCGAAAAACGATCCGTTCACCGCGCACCACAATTTCATCATGTACAGGGTCGATTTTGATCGACGCATCTTTAACCGGACTTCCGTTCACAAAAATTTCACCGGAGCGTGCCATGCGCCGGATCTCGCTCCGGGAGCCGGTTCCCATATGGACAAGGATTTTGTCCAACCGTTCCCTCTCTCTCATTGCCTTTCCACCTTCCCCCGATTGTATTATAATACAGACTTGAATGAAGACCTATTGCGTCAGTCGCTATGGCAGGAGGGGTAGCATGAAAAAACTGTCGATTTATCTGGGCGCCATTATTGCACTGTTTGTCATTTTGTTTGCGGTGAACCAGTATAGTCTTCAAGCTGAATTGGATCGTCTCGCCGAACCGGCCGAACGGCTGTACAAGACGTCTCCGGAAAATCTGGAGCCTGCCACGCGCAAGCAGCTTACCGATGAAAATTACCAAAATATCATTCTGCGCGAAGATCTGGATGAACGCCTTGCCAACGGCGAAAGCTTGCTTGTCTACTTTTTCTCCCCGCTCTGTTCATTTTGCGTGGAAAGCACACCGATTTATAACCGGATTGCAAACGAAATCGGCGTGGAAATCCATCAGCTGAATGTACTGGAAGATCCGGAGGCATTCCGTCACTATGGTTTTGACTCCACACCGACGCTCATTTATTTTGAAAATGGTGTCGAAAAAGATCGTTTCGTCGGAGGCATTGCAGAAGAAACACGCCAGGAGCAGGCAAGACAGTTCCTGGTCGCCAGCTTGGAAGACTAGGCGGATGGTATTTGAAAAGACGGCAAACCGATCGGCTCGATCGGAACTTGCCGTCTTGTTATTTTCCTTTATTTTCTTTAAGCGCATCGACCTGTCGTTTAAGTTCAGGGTCGGTGATTTCGATATAGAGCGGATAAAACGAAAACGGCTCCTCATCGTAGCGATTCAGTTTGTTTAAATAGTCACGGCACTCGGCGATAAATTTGTCCAGCCGGATGCCGAGATCGTGATCCGGATACAGTTCCATCTTCTCGATGCCGCCCTGAAACAGTTTGATGGCACCGCTGATGTTGTCATTCGTGAAATGATACAGAGCAACCGCAGCCTGCAACAGACCTTGGTAAAGCCGATGTCGCCCTTCGCTCAACCACAGTTCTTCCATTACTTCGTGACATTCGTAATAATCTTGCTCCTCGTTGAAATAGTGCAAAAATTGAACATACAGCGGATCGTAGGATGCCATCTTCATTCTCCTTTGGCGCGCTCCAACGCTTGTTCAATTTCATCCAACATTTTTTTGAGGCCCACAATATCATCTTTTTCCCATAGCTGGTGAAAAGAAACTTGATACGCGGCGGCCTCCTTGACCAGACCATAATAATACAGTTCCTGGATGCCGCTTAACACGCGCGAAACCAGATTGGACTTGTCTTCAAAAAACTTTTGCGCATCGACGATCTCGTCGCGAATGCTCGACATTTCCTCATCGAGCTGAAACGCTGCTTCCGCCGCCTTCACCAGACGTTGGCGAACATTTTCCGGCAATTGTTCCCGGTATTTATAATTCAAGGAATGCTCGATGGTCGCCCAAAAATTCATCGCTAACGTACGGATCTGGATCTCGGCCAAAACGGTTTTGGATCCGAGTGATGTTTGCACGGGATAATGGACGATCATGTGGTAGCTGCGATATCCGCTCTCTTTTTTGTGGCGCACGTAATCTTTTTCATAGACGACACTCATATCGGTTCGGGCACGGATCAAATCCGCCACGCGCTGAATGTCCTCCACAAACTGGCACATGATGCGAATGCCCGCGATATCTTCAATGCCTTCCTCCAGCTTTTCCATCGGCACATTCAATCTTTTTGCCTTTTCCAGGATGCTTGAAACCTTTTTGACCCGGCCGGTCACAAATTCGATCGGCGAAAATGCTTCTCTTCTTTTCAGCTCGGCTCTCAAGGATTTGAACTTCACTTTCAACTCTTCCACGGCCTGTTCATAGGGGAACAAAAACGTCCCCCAGTCTCTACCGTCCATTGCTCTGTTATTCCCCCCGTTACATGGAATCCCCGGCTGCTGACCGTTTACGCACATCGATGCCAACTGCCTGCGAGACATGGCTAAATCCGTCTTTTTTGAGCAGTTCCCTCAATCGTTCTTGAATTTCACGAACCTTCACCGGTCCGCCATAGATAAAAGAAGTGTAGATTTCCACCATTGTGGCGCCAGCACGTATTTTGGCATAAGCATCATCCCCGTTCTCGATCCCGCCGACACCGATTATCGGCACCTGGCCTCCCGTTTTTTCATAAATGCGGCGAATGACGGCCGTGGAACGGTCCTTCAACGGACGCCCGCTCAACCCTCCCGCTTCATCACGATGCGGAGATGTCAGGCCAGGCCGGGCAATCGTCGTATTGGTGGCGATAATTCCCGATACCCCAACCTCCTGTGCGGTGGCTACAATTTCATCCAGCTGTTCATCGGTCAGATCCGGCGCGATTTTGACCAGAAAAGGTTTCCTTCTTTTACCTGTGCGTTCCGACAGGTTTTCCAATTCGTTCTTGATCGCAAACAGCAACTGCTTTAAAGACTCCCCATGTTGCAATTTGCGCAAATCCGGCGTGTTGGGCGAGCTGATATTGACGACAAAAAAATCGCCGACATCGTACAGGTCGCGCAGACATTGCTTGTAATCATCGGCAGCCTGCTCATTCGGGGTTGTCTTGTTTTTGCCGATATTGATGGCAACGGGAATACCGAAAGGCTTCGCCCGTTTGAGGCGCTCGGCCATCGCCTTCGCCCCGTCATTGTTGAATCCCATCCGGTTGATCAAAGCCCCGTCTTCAGGCAGGCGGAACAAGCGCGGTTTGTCATTGCCCGGCTGCGGGCGCGGTGTAACCGTTCCCACCTCAATAAAAGCAAACCCGCAAGAAGCCAATCCTTCCACCGCTTCCCCATTTTTATCCAGTCCGGCAGCCAGACCGAGCGGATGCTGAAATCGGATTCCCCACAAATCGGTTTCCAGTTCAGGATATGTTTTTAATCCGATCGCAGCCCGGCACGCGGCCAGGACACCTGGAATTCGGGCCGCCCATTTTAAGCCGCCGATAGCGAGATTGTGGGCACGTTCTGGATCCATCCGAAACAAGATCGGTTTCAGAATGTTTTTGTACAGCATCATACTCGCTCCGTTTCTACTCTTCGTCCGCTATAGTTTACCGCTTTATGCCTGTCAATTCAACCATTGATACACTTTTCCGTCGTTCGTTTCGTCGGCCATTTCCGGAAGACGAAAGCGTTCTTCCCCCTGTACAATCCGGTCGGGCAATACGCCGGATGTAATCGTCACTTTCGTTCCGAGCGGCACCATGTCAAACAGTTCTTCAATGTCGTCTTTCCGCATCCGTACGCAGCCGTTCGAACTGTCCTGTCCGATCGATTCCGGCTCGTTCGTACCGTGAATGGCGTACAGGGTGTCGGAAAGGGTCATGCCACGGCTGCCATATTCACCGTCAGCCCTGCCATTCGGATTTTTCACCTTTTCGGAGATAAAAAAAACTCCTTCAGGGGTGAGTTCGCCGCCGAGCCCCACCTCATAGTTGCGCAAAATCAAATTGCCACTGACCAGGGCCAGGCGATGGTTGGCTTTGTCGACGATAATTTCAAGCGCCGGCGTTGGCGAATGTTTCCCGGGAAATGATTTCGTGCCGTCATAAGCCTCATCCCTCTGTTCCCCGTCCGCTCGCGAAGTCGCAGACAAAATTTCAAACCGCATCGGTTCCCCTGAAAGTATTTGTTCCATCGCTAACGTCAACCCGGGCAAGACGTTGTGCGGATAATCGCGTACCATCTCCTCCGCGCTGGCCGGTTCCCGGCCATACGAAGCGATGAATGCGCGTCTTGCAGCCACTGCCACAAGCAATTCCTCCATTTGCTTGCGCCAGCCGGGAAATGCGTCAGCTAACGAAGCTTGGTCGGTCGCATCGCATTCACACAGGCGCGGATCATACATTCGGACGAGCACATCACCGGAATGCGGCAATCGTTCCGCTGCGGCCAGCCAGATCGTTTCACCGTCCCAAAGCGCCCAGCGGCCGTCCTCTGTCATCTGTGCTTGTGCCAGTACCGTTAACAGAGGGGCATCACCTGCCAAGAGCAGGGAGCCCAGTGCGGAACGGATCCGCTCCGGCGCAAAAGGTTGGGCAACATAAATGAAGTGCATCTGATCACGGAGCTGTTCCCCGGTTTGATCATGCAGGTGCCAAGACGGCTTTTCGTTCGTTTCTCCCGGTGTTGCTTCTTCCGCCGGGTTCAACCGCGCGGATTCAGAACCAGGTTCTTCGGGCAAATCCGTATGGGGCTTGTCAGTGTGTTTCGGGGATGTGCCCGCCGTTTCCAGCGGTTGCTCGTCCGGACCATACGGTGTCGGAATGACGATAAACAAAAGCAGGATGAAAATGAGAAGAAGCGCAGCTTTTCTCCAGCCATGGTTGTGAGAAGAGGACTCTTCGGCTTCTTCCAGTTCGATCTCTTTAAAAAATTGCTCCAGTTCAGGATCATAAAGGGCAGGAACGGCTTCCGGCTGCTCCTTATGTTCTTGTTCTGCTCCCGGTAACGTTTTCCGTTCATACGCTTCGTATATTTCTCCTGCCTGTTTGAAGCAATATTTCGCTTTACCCAGTTTTCCCTGTTCCTCGTAAGCTTTGCCCAGCAAATACCATGCCATTTTATTGTCCGGATGGGTTTTTACATATTTTTTCAAATATCCCGGATCGTTCCCCATTGTCCCTGCCCCCTTCGCCAGCATCCCTTATCCATAATATCGGCTGACCAAGGCCCATAATTTACGGGTTACAGGGAGGTAAAAATGACAGGCTCATCGCGTGTAATCATAATCGTATGTTCAAATTGCGCCACATAACTGTTGTCCGGTACAGACAGCGTCCATCCGTCCGGTTGTTCCACGACATAATCGGCACCTGTGGACAAAAACGGTTCCACGGTAATAACGAGACCTTCATGCAGCACCCGCGTTTCTGTCTCGTCATACACGGGCAAAATTTGTACCGGTTCTTCATGCAGTGCCCTGCCGATCCCATGGCTGCACAAGTTGCGGATGACCTTGTATCCGCCTTTTTTCGCCTCCTGCTCAATGATTCTCCCGATTTCGTTCAGCTTGGTTCCTGCCTGAAGCTGGGAGATCACTTTCATCATCGTTAAATGTGTATGCTCTAACAGTCGGGTTATCTCGCGCCGGTAAGGGGGAATTTGAAAGGAAACGCCCGCATCCGCATAGTAACCGTCCAATTCCGCAGACACATCGATGTTGATGACATCCCCGGGCTTGATGACCCGATTTCCCGGAATGCCATGCGCCGCTTCCTGATTGACGCTGATGCAGGTGTAACCGGGAAAACCATATGTGGAGCGCGGGGCGGATGTCGCTTTTTTACTGCGTAAATAGCGGCCGCCGATCTCATCCAGCTCCTTGGTCGTCATGCCGGGGCGGGCATGTTTCTTCATGACCTGAATCGTTTCGGCTACAATCAAGCCGATTTTTCTCAAACCTTTACGGTCTCTGGCTGAATTGGCTGTCATCCAAATCTCTCCCTTGCTTGCGACGTCTTTACCAAATTTTATACATGTTTCGTGCGGACTGTAAAGAGCAAGGTGCCGTTTTATGGTGTAGTCTTCAGGGAAATGTAATAGACCGTTCCGGACAAAGCGACAATGAAAACGAATACGAGAGCTTTCCAAAACCATTCCCTTATCAAACGTATCATGCGCTCACTCCTTCATGCATACGGCTGCCTTCTTCACTAATATGCCCGCATCTTCTCGTATAAAAAACGAACCGAGGGAAAACTTAATATTCGAACGAAAAGCTTCCTAGATTGGCATAAGGTGTGAGTCCGGATGAAAGTATTTAAAGGGACCAAAAAACATATGAACATGCCGGAGATGATTCGCTTTGATGAGAAATGGGAAATGTCAGACCGGCTTGATGAAAACGAAAGACAGCTCCAACACATTTTTGCCAAATGTTCGGACTTCTGTATGCGGAAAATCGTATTGGACGACTCCTTTCCGATCCTGATCGCCTATATTGAAGGTTTGGTCGATACCAAACATGCGGATACGGCATTGCTCGAACCGCTCATCCGCCGCATGGACAGACCGAAAGATCATCCGGTATCGATGATGGAATGGTTGCAAAAAGAGTTTGTTTCCGTCGTCCAGGCTGAATGGGTAGAAAAATCAGACGAAGTGGTCAAACGGATCATCAATGGCGAAATGGTTCTCATGGCCGATCGTACGAAAGTGTTTATGACCCTGGACATGAAGACAAGTGATGTCAATCGTCAACCGCAAGAATCGCTGACAGAAGCGGTCATACGGGGCTCCCACCTTGGATTCGTAGAAAATGTATCGATCAATGTCGCCATGATCCGGCACCGAATCCGCACACCTTATTTGAAAACGGAACAATTCTATGTCGGAAATTTGACGAAAACGCGTGTCGTCGTTGTCTATATCGAAAATATAGCCTCACCGGAAATTGTCGAGGAGATCAAAAGACGCATCAGGCGGCTGGATATCGAAGCGGTATTGGAATCCGGACAAATCGAGGAATGCATCAGCGATAACAAATATACCATTTTTCCATTGTTCCAATTGACCGAACGGCCGGATACCGTAACCGGCTTGTTGCTGGAAGGAAAAGTGACCATCTTGATCGACGGAACACCGATGACACTCAGCGCACCTCATACATTCTGGGAAGGGTTCCAGACCGCAGAGGACTATTATAACAAATATATTTTTAGCACCGCGATCCGATGGCTGCGCTA
>CALAME010000111.1 GCA_937925675.1 uncultured Paenibacillaceae bacterium
GATGGAACAGTTGTACACCATCTGGCGCCTCTTTGTCTTTCATTTCAGAAAATGGTTTGAAAGCATACCGCATCTCCATTATAATTAAAGCATACTAGTATGACTACTAGTCTGACAAGTCTGATCAAAGCGGCGGAGATGCGAAAAATAAAAGGAGGAACCCTGGATGATTAGAGTAGCGATTGTTGGAACCGGTGCGATTGCCCCTTCTCATGTGCGCGGATTTTTGGAATTTCCCGACATGTGCAAGATCGTTGCGCTCTGCGACATCAAACCGGAAAAAGCGGAGAAATTGGCACAGCAGTTTTCGCTCAATGTCGATGTTTATGACGATCATACCAAAATGCTGGATCGGGACGATATCGATCTCGTTTCCATCTGCACGCCCCCGTATACCCATGCGGAGCTGACGATTCATTTCTTGAAAGCTGGCAAGCATGTATTGGTCGAAAAACCGATGGCTTCTTCATTGGAAGAATGCGATGCCATGCTCAAAGCTGCTCAAGAGAGCGGAAAAATATTGTCGGTTGTGTCGCAAAACCGCTTCCGCACGCCGATGATGAAGCTGAAACGGGTGCTTGAAAGCGGATTGGCCGGAAAGATCGTACATGCACAAGTGGATTCGTTCTGGTGGAGAGGATACAGCTATTACAACTTGTGGTGGAGAGGAACCTGGGAAAAGGAAGGCGGCGGCTGTACGCTGAACCATGCGGTCCATCATATTGATATTTTCCGCTGGATGAACGGGATGCCAAAACAGATTACCGCTGTGATGAGCAATACGGCGCACGACAATGCGGAAGTGGAAGACCTCTCGATCGCAATCTGTCGCTATGACAACGGTTCGCTCGCACAAATTACAAGCTCGGTCGTCCATCACGGCGAGGAGCAGCAACTTGTGTTCCAGGGTACGAAGGCGCGCGTCTCCGTTCCGTGGAAACTGAAAGCGTCCAAAGCAAAGGAAAACGGATTTCCGGAAGATCATCCCGAACTGGAGGCCGAAATACAGAAATTGTATGATGAAGTGCCGGAGCTTAAGCATGAAGGGCACACCGGTCAAATTGAAGACGTGCTCCTGGCCGTACGGGGTGAGCGGGAGGTGCTCGTGGACGGACGTGAAGGTCGCGAGACGCTTGAGTTGATTACGGCGATCTATCAGGCTGCAACGTTCGGCGAGACCGTAACTTTGCCGCTCGGTCCGGACAGCCCATTTTATACGAGAGACGGAATGATGAAAAATGCGGTACGCTTCTATGAGAAAAAAGCAAGCGTAGATGATTTCGGTGACAACGAAATTACAACAGGAGGAAATTACAGGTAACGGATCGTGGGTCCGTTTGTGGAGAGGGTGCAAACATCAATGAAGATGTCGTTTCGCTGGTTTGGCAGCGATGATGATAGTGTTTCGTTGGCGCACGTTCGCCAGATTCCCGGAGTGGAAGTGATTGTCGGAGCGCTGTTCCACATTCCGGTAGGGGAAGTATGGCCGCTCAAGGACATCATGAAGCTGAAAAAGGAAATTACCGATCACGGTTTTTCCTTTGAAGTCGTGGAAAGTGTCAACGTACACGAATCGATCAAGCTCGGATTGCCGGAGCGGGACAAATATATCGAAAACTATCGAACGACCATCCGCCATTTGGCGGAAGCCGGCGTCAAGGTGATCTGTTACAACTTTATGCCGGTGTTTGACTGGACGCGCTCCGATCTCGCCTACAGGCTCCCGGACGGATCGACCGTGCTTGCTTATGAAAAAGAAAAGATCGAGCAGATCGATCCGAAAGAGCTGGTCGAACGGATGGAACGTTCCTCGCTCGGCTATTCGCTGCCCGGCTGGGAACCGGAACGGTTAAAGACGCTCAAGACTTTGTTTGAAATGTACGAAGGTGTCACTGAGGAAGACCTGTTCGAGAACTTGAAATATTTTCTGGAGCAGATCATACCGACGGCGGAAGAAGTCGGAATTCGCATGGCGATCCATCCGGACGATCCGCCCTGGTCCGTGTTCGGCTTGCCGCGCATCGTCACCAACAAGCGCAATCTGGAACGGATCGTAAACTGTGTTGATTCCCCGAGCAATGGTCTCACCTTGTGCACGGGCTCGCTCGGGTCCAACCCGGAAAACGATCTGCCGGACATCATGCGCACCTTTGCGAAAAGAGACCGCGTACCGTTTGCACATATCCGCAATATTGAATTGCGCGAAAACGGGGACATTATCGAAACGGCACATCGCAGCAAAGAAGGCGCACTCGATCTGTACGAAATTATGAAAGCTTTGCACGACGGTGGATTTGACGGATATATCCGTCCGGACCATGGCCGGATGATCTGGGGCGAACAGGCGCGGCCTGGCTACGGTTTGTATGACCGGGCGCTCGGGATCATGTACCTGTTTGGAATTTGGGACAGCCTGAACAAGGCGAAGGGGGGAAGCTGATGCTGCCGATCAATGAAAATTTGAAAGGCAAAGTCGCTGTGGTGACCGGAGGCAGCGGAGTTCTCTGCGGTGCCATGGCGCGGGAACTGGGCAGGCAAGGCGTCAAGGTTGCGATTTTGAACCGCAATCTTGATGCCGGCAAAGTCGTGGAAAACGACATTGTCAAAGCGGGCGGTGAAGCGATCGCCATTTCCTGTGACGTGCTGGATGTGGACAGCGTCAAGAAAGCGCGCGATACCGTTATGGAAAAATGGGGCGCTTGCGATATTTTGATCAATGGTGCAGGCGGCAATCACCCGAAAGGGACTACGACGAATGAGACATTTAAACCGGAAGATTTGGAAAAGGACGAAATCACGACCTTTTTCGATCTGACACCGGAAGGATTCCGGTTCGTGCTCGATCTCAATCTGGTCGGCACTTTAATTCCGACACAAGTTTTTGCCCGTGACATGATCCACCGCAAAGGGGCGACCATCATCAACATTTCATCGATGAGCGCACCGTCGCCGATGACGAAAGTGCCCGCATACAGCGCAGCAAAAGCCGGAATCAACAACATTACCCAATGGCTTGCGGTTCATTTTGCCGATGCCGGCATTCGCGTCAATGCCATTGCGCCCGGTTTTTTCCTGACGGAACAAAACCGCAGGCTGTTGACCAACGAAGACGGATCGCTTACCGAACGTTCCCACAAAATTTTGGCGCATACGCCGATGCGGCGCTTCGGCAAACCGGAAGATTTGCTTGGTACGTTGATCTGGCTCGCGGATGAAAACATGTCCGGTTTTGTCACCGGCATCACCGTGCCGGTCGATGGCGGATTTCTGGCCTATTCCGGTGTTTAAGGAGATGGAGGGTGAGGAGAAAAGCCTCACCCTTTTTTGATTGCGATTTTCATTATTTATGCTTGCTTGTTTGCTGTTTGTTCTCGCCGGGTTGACATTTTTGCTTGCCATGTGGGTGCAGTGCATAACCTTTGCGGCCGGGGTGCAAATTATACCCAGTCTTTGACAAGGGGTGGGTATCGTATGGCCAGCGATTTTTCTTTCACCAAGGAAAAGCTTGACGAATGGGTGGCGGAGTGCAGGGTTTATTGCCGGGATGGGGAAGTGGCTCGCTATATTCCCGAGCTCTCCAATGTGTCCGGTGATGTGCTCGGCATTACCATATGCGGTTTGAACGGCGAATTTCTTCAGTCCGGAGACTGTGCGCACCCGTTTACGATGCAAAGCATTTCCAAAGTGGTGTCGCTGTTACTTGCACTTATCGATCATGGCGAACAGAAAGTGTTTCAAAAAGTCGGGATGGAACCGACGGGAGAAGACTATAACTCGATCTTGAAATTGGAACTGATCCAGCCGGGCATCCCTTTTAATCCGATGATCAATGCGGGGGCGATCGCGATCAGTTCCATGATCAAAGGCAAGGACCCGGAGCATCGGGCGCAGCGGGTGCTCGATCTGGTGCGGCAATTGTGCGGAAGTCACGACATTTTTTACAACATGAACGTGTTTCGCTCCGAGTTCGCGACGGCCAACCGCAATCGTTCCCTGGCCTATTTTTTGAAAGACAATCGCGTCATTGAGGGCGATATTGAAGAAATTTTGGAAGTATATATCCGCCATTGTTCGATCGAAATCACCTGTTCGCATTTGGCAAGAATGGGTTTAGTGCTGGCCAACGGCGGCGTGGATCCGTTTACGAGCCAGCGCATCGTTCCCGCGCGTTATGTGCAAATTGTCAAAACGTTTATGGTCACATGCGGGATGTATAACGCATCCGGTGAATTCGCGATCAAGGTCGGGATCCCGGCCAAGAGCGGCGTATCCGGCGGGATTCTCGGCATCGTTCCGGGCCAGATGGGGATCGGGGTCATCGGTCCGGCACTCGATGAAAAAGGAAACAGCGTCGCCGGTGTGCAACTATTGAAACGTCTTTCCGAATATGGCAACCTCAGCATTTTTTAAACCCCATTCTTGAACATATGGGAGGATCGCAGGGGAGATCGAAGGAATTGGGCGCATCCTTTCCATGCATGGCTCTCACCCTGTGACAACCGGCTATATTCTACATAATCTGGAATTTTCAAGGGTGAGCTTTTATTTTATTCATGTTAAGATAGATTAGGAAATGTAAGAAATAACAAAAAATTATAACAAAAACATTCTAATTACCAAGTTTAATTTATAAATAAGAATGATATTTTGGACAGGAGGTGAAAGAATGACGATAACCGCCAATGTAACGATCAGGCGTCCGCGCATGGAAGACGGAGCGAACATTTGGCGGTTGGTGAAGCAGTCAGGCGTTCTTGATGTGAATTCCTCTTACTGTTACTTGATGATGTGCAAGATGTTCCCGGATACTTGTGCCGTTGCGGAAATGGATGGGCGTTTGGTTGGATTCGTGATCGCCTTCCGTCCGCCTGTCGAACCCGACAGCCTCTTTATTTGGCAGATTGGAGTGGATCCCGCTCTGCGAGGCAACGGCTTGGGAAAAGCTCTCATTCAGACGTTGCTGAAAAGGCCCACTTCGGAAACGATTCGTTACATTACCGCTACAATCTCACCATCCAATCTGGCTTCACAAAAGTTGTTGACCAGTTTGGCCCGCCATTTTAGCTCCAACTTGCAGTCGTCCGCTGCGGAGGGAATGGATGAACGTCTGTTTCCTGAAGGAAATCATGATGCGGAACATTTTTATCGCATTGGCCCCTTAAAAAACCGCACAATCACTCCCCGTCCAATCATGTAAAACGAAAAAGAGGAGAGGTTAACCTTAAATGAAAGTATTGGATAAGCCTTCGATGCAAACGTTTGAAGAAATTGAGTCGGAGGTACGCAGTTATTGCCGCCAGTTTGACAAACTGTTTGTTCGGGCGAAAGATGCGACGGTCTGGGACATTGAAGGGAAGGAATATATCGACTTTTTTGCAGGAGCCGGTGCACTCAATTACGGTCATAACAATCCTCGAATGAAACAGAAATTGCTGAATTACATGATGAATGATGGGGTTACCCATAGTCTGGACATGGCGACAGTGGCCAAAGAACGTTTTTTGCGACGGTTTAAAGATGTGATTTTACGGCCGCGCGGTCTTGATTATAAAGTGATGTTCCCAGGGCCGACCGGAACCAATGCCGTGGAAAGTGCATTCAAAATTGCGCGTAAAGTTACGGGACGCGAGACGATTATGAGTTTTACGAACGCGTTTCATGGAATGACGATCGGCAGTTTGTCGGCGACCGGAAATCGTTTCAAGCGAGACGGAGCAGGTATGCCATTGATGAACACGGTGTTTATGCCGTACGACAAATACTTGGGGGAAAACTTCAATTCGATCGAATATATTGACAAGCTACTCAACGATAAAGGCAGTGGCATTCCATTACCGGCGGCTGCCATTGTTGAAACGGTACAGGGTGAAGGCGGACTGAATGCCGCAAGCTATGAATGGTTGCGGCAACTCGAACAGTTATGCCGTCATTATGGCATACTGTTGATTGTCGATGATATTCAAATGGGCTGTGGCCGCACCGGACCGTTTTTCAGTTTTGAACGAGCGCAAATCAAGCCGGACATCGTCTGTCTGTCCAAATCGATCGGCGGTTATGGGTTGCCGTTTGCACTAACCCTGTTCCGTCCTGAACTGGACGTATGGTCTCCCGGTGAGCACAATGGCACGTTTCGCGGAAACAATCTTGCATTTATCGCTTCCGAGGCCTCTTTAACCTATTGGGAAGACGACGAATTAACAAATGAAGTCGATAAAAAAGCAAGGATTGTGCATGATTTTCTCCATAAAATCGTCAACAAGTATCCGGCGTTGAAAGGCGAAGTGAGAGGACGCGGTCTGATTCAGGGCATCGCCTGCCATGAGGAAGAAATGGCAGGAAAAATCTGCAATATCGCCTTTGGCAAAGGCTTGATCATGGAGACATCAGGAGCACGCGATGAAGTGTTCAAAATTATGCCCCCGTTAACGATACCGCAAGAATTGCTTGAAAAAGGACTGGATATGATCGAAAGCAGCATCTGTGAAGCATTGTAAATTCAAAAAATGGGTAAGGAGTATTCCATGATGATTGTTAGAAAGCTCGAGGACGTGATCGGAACGGAAGACGATGTACACGCGGAAACCTGGAACAGCCGCCGTTTATTGCTACGAAAACATGGAATGGGCTTTTCTGTGCATGATACGATTATCCATGCCGGTACGGAGACAAGGATGTGGTACAAAAACCATCTGGAAGCTGTCTATTGCATAGAAGGAGAAGGGGAAGTGGAAACACTCGCCGATGGTCATGTTTATTCGATAAAACCTGGCACGATTTATGCACTGGATCAGCATGATAAACATGTTCTGCGGGCAAAAACGGATCTGCGCCTAATATGTGTGTTTAATCCGCCTGTGACCGGAAAAGAAGTGCATGATGAAAGCGGAGCCTATCCGGCAATCGAAGAAGATCGGTAATGAACGGAAAGTGCGGAAACCGAGTTTTCAAGAAGAATAAAATTCCACGGGAGTTGAGGTGGAGATGAACGAGTCGGCACTGGAACCACAATCGAATTGTGAACATGAGGTGCACGATGTTTATCCTTCACGTGTGTACAGCAAACCGAAAATTTTACCGCGTCTCGATCCGGTTGTTTATTCCGCCAAGTCAGTATCCGGCCCGCTGACAAGCGGACAACTGGAGTTTTATGAGAAAAACGGATACTTGTTTATCGAAAACTTTTTTGCGGAAAAAGAAATCGAAATCTATCGCAAGGAACTGCGAAGGCTGGCTGAAGAAGGAAAGTCTTCGGGTAAGCCGGAAGTGATTATCGAACCGGAAAGCGAAGAAGTCCGTTCCGTCTTCGCCGTTCATCGTGACTGCGAAACGTTCGCGCAGCTGGCATGCGACCGCAGGCTGGTCGGCATCGCCAAACAAATCCTCGGCAGCGACGTATACATCCATCAATCCCGCATTAATTTCAAGCCCGGGTTCAAGGGGAAAGAATTTTACTGGCACTCTGATTTTGAAACCTGGCATGTCGAGGACGGTATGCCCAGAATGAGGGCATTCAGCGTCTCGATTGCATTGGAAGATAATTATATTTTCAATGGGCCGCTAATGGTTTTGCCCGGTTCGCACAAAGAATTTATCTCCTGTGTTGGACGCACACCGGACAATCACTATAAACAATCGCTGAAACGACAAGAATTCGGTGTACCGGACAATGAGAACATGAAACAATGGGTTAAAAAATATGGGATCCAGATCCCGACCGGTAAAAAAGGATCGATACTGATCTTTGATTGCAACATTATGCATGGCTCCAACAGCAATATCACCCCTTTTCCACGCAGCAACGTTTTCTTGGTGTACAATAGTGTGGAAAACCGGATTGTGGCTCCCTTTTCAGGTCAAAAGCCGCGTCCGGAATATATTAGTCACCGTGAGTATCAGCCGGTATTATAGACTGTTACTGTCAGGGAAGAGAGAATGGCATGCAGCCGTTCTCTTTTTCCATTTGCTCCCTATGTTATAATAAAAAATAACCTAAAAATTGAAAGCGCATACATAAAATCCGGAAGCCCTGACGAGACTGCGGCAAAAGGAG
>CALAME010000112.1 GCA_937925675.1 uncultured Paenibacillaceae bacterium
CCATATGCAGGCATTCCATCGTTAGAAAGAGTTTGCATCCTCGGGACAGGGGCATATCCACGGTATGCCTCTGTTCCTGTTTTTTTTAAATTTGTCCCATGTACATTTATGGCGAAATCAGGTAAACTGATGCTAAAGGTTGAAAGTTTAGTTTGGTAAATGGGATGGGAGGGCGGCTCCATGGAATTGCAATTGGCCAATTGTCCCCAGTGCGGCAAGTTGTTCAGACCCGGGGTTCACGACGTTTGTCCGGCATGTGTGAAGTTGGTGGAAGAACAATATGAAAAATGCGCAGCCTACCTGCGGGAAAACCGGCATGCCACGATTTATGAACTGAGTGAAGAAACCGGAGTTTCCGTAAGACAGATCACGAAGTTTATACGGGAAGGCCGCATTTCGTTGAGCGATGCTCCCAACCTGAAATACCCCTGCAGTTCATGCGGCAAGCTGATCGGAAAAGGGATGATGTGCGATGCATGCCGGTTGAAACTGAAAAAAGAAATCGCCCATATTCGCGATGATGACGAGCGCAAACGCGATATGTCGCGCGAGCAGATGAGGAAAGCCGGGTACAAATTCAAGGAATATGAAAAAAAATTGAAATAACAACTCTAAACTATAGTGCGATGGAAGCCGATAATAATTAAAAGATTGTTATCGGCTTTTTTCTGTTTCTAAACCCGATTTTGATGAACGGGCTTCGTTAACGAAAGGGTGATAGAGGATGAATATAAACCATATTAACCGGATGGGGCCGACGAATCCGTACTACCGGCAACAGGAAGCGAAAAGGGTGGACAAAACGGCGGACCGCTTGAGCCGCGCCGATGAAGTGAGCATCTCGCAGCAGGCCAAGGAGCTCGCGGCAGTCGATCCGATGCGCAAGGAGCGGATCGAACAGCTGAAACAGTCTGTCAACGCCGGAACGTATCATGTCGATGCCCGCCTGATCGCAGAAAAATTGCTCCGGTACTTTAAATTATAGCGGGGTGAATCCATGTCCGTACAGCAAGTCATTGAGCAAATCCAGCAGATGAATACGCTGCATCTTGAACTTTTGCAACTGGGCAAGACGAAACGGACGGTTCTGATCCAAAACGAAGTGGACAAATTGGCGGAAATTGTGCAACAGGAATCGCAGCTGGTCAGATCGATTTCCGAAGTGGAGAAAGGATGGCGGGATGCAGCAAAAGCGGTATTTGCGGAAAAAGGGCTTATGCCGGAATCGGAACCGACGGTCAGCGACTTGTTGCCGCTCATCGACAACGAAAAAGATCAGCATGAGCTGGAACAGGCGCGCAACGAATTAATGGCGACGATGGAGGAACTGAAACAGGTGCATACGCTGAACCAGCAGTTGATCGAACAGTCGCTGGCGATGATCGAATATACGATCGAGCTGATCGCAGGAGCGCCTGAAGAAATCACTTATCAACATCCGAACGACCATCGGAGTCCGGAACGAAGAAGTGTATTTGACCGGAGAACATAATCGAAGGAGGAAAACGAGATGAGATCCACATTTCACGGCCTGGAAGTGGCCAAACGCAGCCTGTTCACGCACCAGACAGCGCTGAACACAACCGCACATAACCTGGCTAACGCCAATACAATCGGATATTCGCGCCAACGCGTCAATATGGTAGCCACCCGCCCGCTGGAAATGCCGGGTATGATGAGAAGCAATATCCCGGGACAGCTCGGAACGGGGGTAGAGTTCGATTCGATCCGCAGAGTTCGCGATACGTTTCTCGATTTCCAGTTCCGCCGGGAAAACCAGCTGCTCGGGGAATGGGAAATTCGCGATGCGACCTTGCGCACGATCGAGGGGATTATAAACGAGCCCTCTGAACACGGGATTCAATCTGCGATGAATCGCTTCTGGGATGCATGGGAGGCGTTGAACCGCGATCCGAAACTGCTGAGCGCGCGCGTAGCCGTTCTCGGTGAAGCGTTGAGCATGGTCGAGACGTTCAACCATGCGGGGCGTTCGTTGAATAACCTGATGAACGATCTCGACGCCAGCATCGCCATCAAGATCAGTGAAGCGAACAATATTATCCAAAATATTGCCCATCTCAATTACCAGATCCGCAGAATCGAGGGACTCGGAGATAACGCCAACGATTTTCGCGATCAACGTGATCTGCTCGTGGACCAGCTGTCCAAAATCGTCGATGTTCAGGTGGAAGAGCTGGCAGACGGTACATACAACATTGTGGTAGCGGGCGGGATCCAGGTGGTGAACGGGGACAACGCGGTCCTGCTGGAAAACGATCATGCCAACAATGCCGTTAGCGGGGAACTGGCCGGATATGTGAAAGCGAAAGAAGATGTCACCTTTGTCCGCAACCAGTTGAACGCTTTGGTGAACACGCTCATTACGGGAGAGGTCACCGTTACGCTTCCGGCCGGTTACGTCGCCGCGCGCGATCTGGTCGCCGCTTCCGATGTGACGTTGGCAGACGGAACAATGATCCCCGCAGGGGAGACGATCCCGGCAGGTTCGGTGATCGACACCGACTTTGAGATCGTGGTGAAAGGATTCAATGGCCTGCATGAACTGGGTTATGGTCTGGATGAACCGGCTACGGCGGGTATCCCGTTCTTTGTCAGCGATGGCGAAACGTTTACGATCGACAACATCCGGGTCAATCCGGAAATTGTAAAAGATACGAACAAAATTGCCGCTTCCGGCCAGTATGAGACGGTGGATGAAAGGAACATCCCGATCAAGGGGAACAGCGACATTGCCCATGCACTGGCGGGATTGCGCGATAAGGTCTTCACATTTCCTGAAAATCTGACCGCTTTGAAAGAAGGCACAACGGATGACTTTTTCCGCGCTGTCGTCGGAGACCTGGGTGTGAAAGCGGCAGATGCCACGCGTACGAAACAGAATCAGCAGGATATCGTCGATTCGATCGATATGCGCAGACAATCGGTCAGCGGTGTTTCGCTCGATGAAGAAATGGCAGATCTGATCCGTTTCCAGCATGCCTATAATGCAGCGGCACGCAACGTGACGGTAGTCGATGAAATTCTCGACCGCGTCATCAACCATATGGGCATCGTAGGGCGTTAATGGATCATGATTCATATCCTGAATGCGCATTTTTAGGAGGTGGTCCACGTGAGAGTAACGAATCAGATGATGAACATCCAGCTGCTGCAAAACTTGCGCCAGAGCAATGAACGGACGTTGAAAATGCAGGATCAGCTTGCGACCGGTTCGAGAATTCACCGCCCGGGCGACGATCCGGTCGGGGTCGGCTACGTCATGCGCTATGATAGCGAGTTATCACGCAACGAAGAGTTTCTCGAAAATGCGAACACCGCTCTCGGCTGGCTGCGCACGATGGATACCGTGTTGAAACAGGCGATGGATGTGCTGCACCGGGCGCGCGTGCTCGTTCAACAGGCGGCGACGGGAACGACAGGGGAGCAGGGGCGAGAGGCGATTGCCATTGAAATGGAGCAGCTGCGCGAGCAAATGGTTCTGATCGGGAATAGCGAATACGGTGGTCGATATATGTTCAACGGACAGAAAACCGATGTCGCTCCTTATTCATTGGATAATGCTCCCAATGATACGACCAATAAAGGCGTATTCCGGCTCAATGTCGCTCCCGGGATTTCCGTGCCGGTCAGCATAACCGGTGAAGTCATTTTCGGGGAAGCGGGTTCCGAGCAAAACGTGTTCAAGGTGTTTGATGACATCATTACGCACCTGCGTAACGGAGACCAGGAGCAACTGGCGCAGTCTCTCGGAAGAATCGATGAAAGAATGGACAATATCTCCACCCAATGGTCGGAAGTCGGAGCGCGAACGAACCGGTTTGAACTGATCGTCCAGCGTCTGACCGACCAGGAAGTGAACCTGAAAACGCTGCGCTCGGAAGTAAACGATGTCGATATGGCGAAAATCATTATCGATCTGAAAACCCAGGAAAGCGTCCATCAGGCAGCGCTCGCAACCGGCGCCAGAATCATGCAAGTCTCGCTACTTGATTTTCTGAGATAAACCCGATTTTCAGGAATACATCCATGAAATGAAACGTTGGCGCCTGCATGTCATGCGAGCTGAAGGAGGCCTGACATGAACGTACCGCAAATCCAGATTCGCCAGACGCTTCCTCTCATCGGAGTGAATTCGACCATACCGGGGAAAATGAATATCAAGCAGCCCGAACGCGTCATCGAAGTCCAGTATCATCCGGCGGATGTGGAGATCACGTTTCATGAACCCGAGATTCGGGTGGATGCGTCGAAAGTGTACCATGATATGGGACTCCAATCGAACGCGGCCCGGCTTCGAGAATATACCGCGAAAATGAAAGAAAAAGGGCTGGAAGCGATCGGCCAGATCGCGCGGGATGGCGACCGGGTGGGAAACATTGCCGCCGGGGAAAAACAAGTATTCCGTAACCTGGCGATGGAACGTTTTTTCCGCGAAAATCAAGTGGAGGTCAATGTCGGACTGGTTCCCCGTCACAGCCCTGAATTTGAGGTCAAGGTTCGTCCCCCGGACATCTCCGTCCGCTGGAATCAGCCGGAAGTGATCGAAACCGGGCAGCATCTGGATATCCGTTATGAACCCGGGGTTGTGGACATTTATTTGGCGGTTGAACCGTCGATCGACATTGTCGTCTAAGATGTTGAGGAAGCGAATGGGGTGTAACATCAATGACCAAATCGGCAAGCGAAGTGGTGATCGAAAGCTCCGTTTACGGCTCATTGCCCGTAAAGGCGGAGCAGATCATCCGTTTTCCGAAAAAGCTGGTCGGCATTCCCGATTACAGCGAATATGCATTGTTGCAATTGGACGAGACGGCATTTTATTTGCTACATGCCTTGCAGGATGACTTTCATTTTATACTCATTCCGGCCGCAGACGTCGTCCGCGATTACGAGTTTGACCTTTCTCCCGAAACCGTGGAGCTGCTTGGGATCAAAAAACCGACGGAAGTGCTTCCTTTTCTGATCGTCAACATTATTGAGGAACAACTGTTCGTCAATCTGAAAGCACCGGTCCTTGTCGCGCCTTCTTCCCGAACAGGATGTCAATATGTCATTCATGACAAGGATTATCCGATCAGACAGAAAATTTTTGGCAAGGAGACATCCTGAGATGCTGGTATTGAGAAGAAAAGTGGACGAGACGGTTGTGATCGGTGATGAGATTCGGGTAACCGTTTTGGCGATCGAAGGCGATACGGTCAAACTCGGATTCACGGCTCCACGCGAAATCGAAGTGATGAGAGAAGAACTGTATGAAAGCATTCGTCAGGAAAACATGCGCGCCGGAACACAAAAGTTGGAAAAAGACAGCCTGAAACATCTGCTGCATCAAGCGATGAAACATAAAGAAGAATCCTGAAAGTTGAAATCGATAAGTGCCAACAAAAAAGCAGGAGGTGCAGGAAAATGATTCATTCCGTGGGTTCTTCCATAAACGGGACAACCGTCACTGATGCTGGCCGCACCTTCCAACCTTCGCTGGAAAAAGCGGACCCGCTCAAAGGAATTCCCGGATCCGCACAACGGGCCCAGACAAACGAGGCCACCGCGTTCACGGAACAAGATGTGGAACGGGAAATCGAAAAATTCAACCAGGTGATGCAGGCGGCGGATCAGAGCCTCCGTTTCAAATTCCATAAAGAAGCGGAGACGCTGATCGTGGAATTGTACGATCTCAAAACGGATGAAGTGATCAAGACGATGCCGCCCGAGTATTTGCTGGAGTTGTCTGTGAAAATGAAAGAGCTCATCGGACTGTTTATTGACAAAAGACTGTAAAAGAAAAGACGGTAAAAAGACCGCAGAAGAAAGGGGCGATTCCCGTGTCTTTCAGTTTAAGTGGACTGGCTTCGGGCATAGACACGAATACTTTGATCGAACAGTTGATGCAGATTGAACGCCAGCCTGTCGTCCGCCTGGAAAATCGAAAAAAAAGTCTGGCCAGTGAACAGAGCTTTTTCCGTTCCTTGAATACGAAGCTGAGAACGTTGCAGGAAGCGGCAGCAGATTTGACATTGTCTGGAACGTTTCGCGCTATGAAAGCGGAATCGTCAGACAATACGGTGCTGGGGGTCAACAGCCAGGGAACAGCCGTTCCCGGAACATACGAGATTACGGTGCACAGCTTGGCCAAAAGCCATGTGGTACAGTCAGCGGAACGAAATGCCGATGCGGAGATCGGGGTTTCCGGCACCTTCTATATCCATCATGAAAGCCTGGAGTCTCCGCTCGCCATTGAAGTGACCGGTGCGACATACGGCGAGGTCATGGACGAGATCGTCAGTCAGATCAACAGTCAATCCGTGGGCGTAAAGGCATCTGTCATTGAAACGTCTAACGGAAATAAAAGGCTGATCCTGACTGCCGAGCATGCGGGTGCAGATCACCGCATCAAGATGGGAGAAGGGGTTGAAGGATCGGCGGTCGTATTTGAAGACTCCGATGGAATTTTGTCCGCACTCGGGATCACCAGCGACGCCGACGGAGAGATTGCTGAACAAAATGTAGCCCGTCCATATACGGATGCCGTTATCAGTGTCAACGGGGTGCAAGTCACTCGCAGTTCCAACACGATTGATGATGTCATCCCGGGCGTGACGCTCCAGTTGCAAAAAGAAGGAGTCGCCAATGTGACTGTCGATTCGGACATCGAGGCGATCACAGAGGCGATTGAAAAATTCGTCAAAGCCTATAACGATGTCGTGAACACGATCCGGACCAACCTGGCGGAAGGAGCAGACTTGCAGGGAGATTCGATGTTAAGAACCCTCGATTCGCAGCTATACAGCTGGGTGAACAGTGTCGTCGGTGGAACGGAGGCAGGCTATCAAATGTTGTCTTTTATCGGTCTGACCATCGACGAAGGTGTAACCGATCGTAACTTGATGACCGGTACGATCAAATTTGACAAAGAACGGTTCCAGAGCAAGTTTAACGAAAATCCGCAGGCCGTCATCGATCTGTTTATGAAAAACGACGAAGAAAACGGTCATTACGGAATGGCCAGACTGCTTCATAACAACTTGCGGGAGTGGACCACAGCGGCCGGCGGCATTCTGATGAGCCGGATTCAGGGGTACGACTCGCAAATTTCGCTTATGGACGACCGCATCGAACAGATGAACCTCCGTTTGCAAATGAAAGAAGAGCAGTTGCGCCGGCAGTTCATCCGCATGGAAATCGCTCTTGCCCAGCAGCAGAGCCAGATGCAATGGTTAAGCGGACAGATCGCACAGCTGAACGCCAATTACAAGCGGGATTGATCGGTGTACTGTGAATGACCGTGAATAAAAGAAGGAAGGGGCTATAGTCGATGAGACAATCGTCATTAGCGGGTTATCAGGCATACCAGAAAAGCAAGTATGAAACTGCCTCTCCTCACAAATTGATCTTGATGCTTTATGATGGAGCGATCCGTTTTGCCGAGAAGGCCATCGAAGAAATCGAAGCCAAAAATATTGCAGAGTCGCACCAATGGCTGATCAAGGCGCAAGATGTGGTGTATGAACTCATCTCCAGCCTGAATGAACAAGAGGGCGGGGAGATGGCCCAGAACCTGAAGCGGCTTTATCTTTATATTATTGAACAGATCGTACAGGCCAACTTGAAAAAAGAGGCTGCACCGGTTCAGGAAGCGCTCCACATTTTGCGGGAACTGCGCTCGGCATGGGAACAGATCGGGAAGGAGGTTTCCATTGCAAAAGCCTCAATCCGGTCCGTCTGAAGACAAGGTCCGACTCTTTGGCGACTTGCTGGAACTTTCGCGTCAGCAGCATAAAGCGTTGCAAAATCCCGACAACGAGGAGGCCATCGCCTCCTATTTGCACTGGTCGCAACAATTTATGGACAAGGCCAAGCAGATCGATGAATGGGAAGCTTCGCCGGGACAAAATCAAGGTGCTCCTGATGCCGATTTGCTGCTGCCCTTGCTCCAGGAAATCCAGAACATTCAGCAGCAAATCGAGCAAGAGTTAAAGACCCGATTTTCCCATATCGTTTCTCAATTGAAAGCGACACGTCAGGCGAAAACCGCCGTATCCGGTTATTACGGTCAGGTTCCGCCGGTTTCGATTTATTTCGACGAAAAACATTAAATTTTTTAAAAAAACTATTAAAAAAATAGGACTGTGTACCGATATAAGAATTAGGACCACAAGGATGTGGTTACGAAATTCAAATTCATGGAGGTAGAAAAGAATGAGAATCAACACAAACGTAGCGGCGATTAACGCCCATCGCAACCTGTTCTCCAACGACTATCAAATGGGCAAAGTCATGGAGAAGCTGTCTTCCGGTTACCGCATCAACCGCGCAGCGGACGACGCAGCCGGTCTGGCGATCTCGGAAAAAATGCGCTCCCTGATCAACGGCTACAACCAGGCGCAAAGAAACGCTCTGGACGGCATCTCCCTCCTGCAAACGGCAGAAGGAGCACTGACGGAAGT
>CALAME010000113.1 GCA_937925675.1 uncultured Paenibacillaceae bacterium
CATTGAATCCAACTCGGATTCACAATAAAAAAGAGTTGAAATGAAAGACAGATCTGTGGTAAAATACACATTGCGACTGTCTATGGGGAAAGGTACCCAAGAGGTCTAAGGGGGCTGACTCGAAATCAGCTAGGCGTCGTTATTCGGCGTGCGTGGGTTCGAATCCCACCCTTTCCGCCATATATCGTTCAAAACATCCTTCCGCACAAACGGAAGGTTTTTTTGTTTTTGGCGCCAATGATATTTTCGATACGCATGGGGCGTAAAGCCGGTCAGACGTTTGAACGTTTTGATAAAATAACTGATGTTTTCAAATCCGACTTCGTGGGCGATCGCAGCAATTTTGCGATCGCTTTGTTTTAACCATTCGGCGGCACGGCTGATGCGGTAGCGATTGATATATTCGATCGAGGTTGTGCGCGTCATCGCTTTGAAAAAGCGGCAGAAATGGCCTTCGCTCATATGGGCGACGTTCGCCAAATCGCTCAATTTGATGTTTTCATTGTAATGCGTTTCGATATAGCGCAGCACCTTTTTCAGGCGGTTGAGATCGCTGTTTCGAGCATCGTGCAGGGGACGATAGAACCAGCGATCATGGCTTGCGATTTCAAACAAAATGGAGTACAAATTGCTTTTCACAGCTAGGGCATAACCCGGTGGACGGTTTTCCAGTACGCGGATCATGTTTTGCAAATGGTGAAGAATGGGCTCGGCCCAGGTTTCCCGTTTGCTGAAAAGGGGCGGAAGGGAGACATAACCGTTGAGGATGGGAGACATATATTCGCTTTGCAGCACATCGTAAGAAGGGCTGTTGAGCCAATTCATATCGAAAACGATCGCATAAAAGCGGCATCCGTGGTCACCGTGAGGAAATCCGGCGTGAATCTCTCCGCCATGGATGAATACCGCTTCGCCTTCATGCACCGGGTACTGATGTTCTCCGATTTGAAACAAGGTTCCCCCTTCGACGACATATAAAAATTCGGCTTCATCATGCCAATGGCAATCCACGACCATTTCTCCGGGCAACAATTCCATGTAATAGAGACCGATGGGAAAATGATCATCCCCGTGCCTCCGTTTTTCTTTTAATGCCGCCGGTTGGCTAAGTTGCATCCTGTTTTCCTCCCGTTTCACACCCATTATCAAAATTGTACAATAATTGAGCAGAAATCTACAAGATTTCCCAGTCCCGAATCATTATTATGGTATGCAAAAAGGGTGTGAAGCTTATGAAGTTCAGCGACGGCAACTGGTTGATTCGGGAAGGTTTTGAAATTTTCAGTCCGGTGCAATTTCATGATCTGGCGGTGGAAGAGGGCGCTATAACGGTGTACGCGACTCCGAGTCCGGTTGAAAATCGTTCCGGTATGCTCGATACGATGCTGTTTACGATCCGATTTTCTGCTCCGCTCAAAGATGTCATCCGCGTGCAAATGTTTCATCACAAAGGGGTTCGTGACCGAGGACCGCACTTCGCTCTTCATATGACAAACGAAAAAGCGCAGGTCGAAAACCGCGAAGACGAGGTCATTTTTACAAATGGACGCCTGAGTGTGAAGATTCAGAAACGTTTTCCGTGGTCGGTCGCCTTTTATCAGGACGGCAAACGGATCAGCGGCAGCGGTTTTCGCAGCATGGCGTATATCCTGGAACATAAACAAACCGCCTATATGCGCGAACAGCTCGATCTCGGTGTCGGGGAAACGATTTATGGACTCGGGGAGCGATTTACTCCGTTTGTCAAAAATGGGCAAACGGTTGATATTTGGAACCAAGATGGCGGGACCGGGACGGAACAAGCGTACAAAAACATACCGTTTTATGTATCCAACAAAGGATATGGTGTATTTGTCAATCATCCGGAACTCGTTTCTTTTGAAGTCGGCTCGGAAAAAGTATCGAAGGTGCAGTTTAGTGTCAAAGGGGAGTCGCTCGATTACTTTTTGATCGGCGGACCGACAGTGAAGCAGGTGCTGGAAAATTATACGACGCTTACCGGAAAGCCGGGTTTGCCGCCGGCATGGTCGTTCGGACTGTGGCTGACGACATCGTTTACGACCGATTATGACGAACAAACCGTCCGTCATTTCGTTGATGGCATGCGAGAAAGAGATATACCGCTTCGTGTATTTCATTTTGACTGCTTCTGGATGAAAGAATTTCAGTGGTGCGATTTTCAGTGGGATGAGCGCATATTTCCGGAACCCGAACAGATGTTGAAGCGGTTAAAGGAAAAAGGACTCAAAATTTGTGTCTGGATCAACCCCTACATTGCGCAGCAATCGCCGCTGTTTGAAGAAGGGATGGAAAAAGGATATCTGTTGAAACGACCGAACGGGGACGTCTGGCAATGGGACAAATGGCAGCCCGGGATGGGGATCGTGGATTTTACCAACCCCGATGCGCGCAAATGGTATACCGATCATCTGCGCCGGTTAGTGGATATGGGTGTCGACTGTTTTAAGACGGATTTTGGGGAGCGCATTCCGACCGATGTCGTTTATGATGACGGATCGGATCCGGAAAAAATGCATAACTATTATACGTACTTATACAATCAAGCCGTGTACGAAGTGTTGGAAGAAAAATTGGGCCGCGGTGAAGCGGTTTTGTTTGCGCGCTCGGCGACAGCCGGCTGCCAAAAGTTTCCCGTGCATTGGGGCGGAGATTGTTCCGCGGACTACGAATCCATGGCCGAAAGTCTGCGCGGCGGATTGTCACTCGGCATGTCCGGATTCGGATTCTGGAGCCATGATATCGGGGGATTCGAAAGCAATTCCAGCGCTGATGTGTACAAAAGATGGCTCGCCTTTGGTCTTTTGTCCAGCCACAGCCGTCTTCATGGGAGCCGTTATTATCGGGTGCCGTGGCTCTATGATGAAGAAGCGGTGGATGTCGCCCGCTTTTTTACGAAATTGAAGTGCAGGCTCATGCCTTATTTGTACGGTGCAGCGGTTGAAACTGCGCGCACGGGTGTGCCGATGATGCGGGCGATGGTCGTGGAATACCCCGACGATCCGGCCTGTCTCTATCTCGACCGGCAATATATGCTGGGCGATGCGCTCCTCGTTGCGCCGGTCATGTCCGAGGAGGGTGAAGTTTCCTATTATTTACCGGAAGGCCAATGGATTCATCTGCTGAACGGTGACATAAAGGAAGGGGGACGCTGGTTCCATGGCCAATATGATTATTTCAGTTTGCCGCTCTATGTCCGTGCCAACTCGATCATCGCTTTTGGACAGAGGGATGATCGCCCGGACTATGATTTTCCAGACGGTGTAAAGTTGCATCTGTTCGCTTTGCAAGACGGAAAACGGGCGGAAACGACCGTCTATGACATCAGCGGTCGCGAAGCGCTGAATGTTGTTGCGGAACGGGTAGGCGACGTCATTGACGTCCATGTTCATTTTATTGGAGAACAGAAAAACAGATGGAGCGTCGTATTGCGCGGTGTGGATATCGTACGCGAAGTGGAAGGAGGACGTGCCAAAACGGGTAAAGAAGGCATCGCCGTCTTACCCGATCACGGAAGCAATGTGCTGCGGATCCATTTGTAAGAACAATCTCATGGACCATGGTATCCCATCGGATCGTGTTGGATTGAGTATCTCTTACCGGTCACTTCTTCAGTGAAGTGTCCGTTTTTTTATGAAGTTCGGCCGGCTGAAATTACGGTTTGGCGCATGTAGCGACCCTTGCACATACAATATACGGAGAAAGGAACCGATGATTACGGGCTTTTACTAATCACGCGGAGGCGAGATCGATGGGATAAAGAAAAAAGAAGCAGCACATGCTAATGGCAAAAAACGGAGGCGACCATATTCCATGTTCTATTGGTTCTACCTGCTTGGAGCCGGGTTAGGCTATTTGGTCTTTTTGTTGCAACGATAAGAATGGGGCGGGTTCGATCCCGTTTATAGCGATCGATTTTGTTGATATAAAGATTCTGATCTTTAAAAACTTTAAATCTTTCTTGATAGTGTAAAATTTCGTGGGATTAAGAACGGGAATAAGCGGATAGAAAAAAAGAGCTTCTTCCGTTGATAAAGGGATGTTCGCCTAACACACTCATATAGGAAGAAGCTCTTATGCATCACTT
>CALAME010000114.1 GCA_937925675.1 uncultured Paenibacillaceae bacterium
TTGTGCAGTCATAAAACATTTCACTCCGCTTTTGCCTTCAGTCGCATTTAGTTTCTTGGATAAGCCAGCCTCCAAGCCCTCGGTATGATCCTGACGGAAAGCCAGAACAGGATCAGTGCAATCACAGGATGAAATGCTCCGGCTACCGGAATACTGCTGGTCAAATTGGCCGTTGCATACATGACCATGATCAAAAGAAACAAACTTAAACACTGCCAGCGCAACGATTTTGGAAATTTACCAGTGAAACTGACGATCAGCATAATAATGACCACATATTGGAAAATATGAATAAACGTCGTATGCGCCTTCCATTGAGCCGGATTCACAAAAGTGGCCAGGCCTGCGATAAATACTTGAATGGCCACACAGACGGCGAACAATAAAGCGAAATAAAAGAAGATCTGGTAAGTAATCCGCCCTTTCATTTTCTCATCTCCATTTCCTATGTGTATTTATTTTAGTTCGTTGATATGGTTCACGAAAACGGTCAACAAAGCTCCAGAAAATCCAAACAAAATCACATTGATCACGATCTGGTCCGCGATCTTGTTGTATAGGAGGTAGCTCAATGCAACACCGACGATCGCACCGAAAACAAACCCAACAAGCCCGATCAAACCTTTATAAATGATTCTTTTCATCGCTGACTCTCCGCTTTTGGGTCACCGTTGTTTAACGTTCCGACGATTTTTTTATGGTAATGCTGCCGTTTTCCGTACGCAATTTGATCAGATGCTCTCCATTGCCATATACGGAAGGCCAATCGGGATCACCAAAAACATGGGTCCTTCCATTTCGGACGCGGAGATCAAGAAAGGCATTCGCCGGTTCCTGATCGGTTTCGATTTCAATACTGCCATTGATCGTTTTCAAGTCGAGATTGTAATCCAGGTTTTGGGTCAACATGTGAATGGAACCGTTTTTGGTTTCTCCTGTGACATCCCCTGTTACATGTGCAAGAACAATGGTACCGTTATTGGTTGCGACCTGGACGTGTTCAGCTTCGACAGCTTCCAGTCTGATTTCGGCATTATCCGCTTCTGCATTCACATGTGTCGCATAAAGTTGGCTAGCTTTAAGTTTCCCGTTATTGATCTCCATCCGAATGGATTCAAACACTTTTTTGGGTACATCGATCGTTAAGGTAAGATCACGAACAGCCATTTTATTAAACAGGGTTCGCTTTGTTCTTTTTGCCTCGATGGACAAGACATTTCCGATTTCCTCCACAAGCAAATCTACATCTGACTTGATCCTTTCCTTCCCTGTAAGCCGGATGCGAATGTGGTCATCATCGGTCTCTTGCATGAGGATCAGCCCGTTTCGAAGGCGAACTTCCAATCCTGAAATACGGGCGGGGTCCACTTCCACGTTCTTTTGAATGTTGTTTTGATCCATTGTTACAAATGTAATCAGACTTCCTAAGCCACCAATGACTAGAAGGACAACCGCAATCTTGATCCATGTTTTAAGGTCAGTCATGTTCTAACCCCCCTTTTACGAGCTTGATGTTGAAACGCAAATATTTAATGAACCCTTTAAACAGCATTCGACTCACATACACCATTCCGATCAAAATCAAAATACCTAAACCGGTCAGCATGATGGAGAAAAAGAGATCGAAAAGCTGGAACGAGGCGGGATACAGAACCAGATTGATCAACACAGGAATCGGTGCAACGATAAAAAGCAACCCGGCGAGCCAGCCCGATATGACCAATGCAACCAGTGCTAAAAATGGCCCGAAGACGATAGCAAAATTGAAAAATCCTAAACTCAACGTCGCCCAGGCCGCTTTGATAATATTGCTGGCGGAAAAGGTCTCATCTGCCTGATTGACATAATGTTCGGCCAGCAATTCTTTGGCGATCTGCTGCGGGGAGCCTAACGAAGCCGCGATTTCTTCTTCCGTTTTTCCCTGCTCCAAACCGATATCAAAATGCTCTTCGAAATCTTGCAAAATATCCCGACGCTCTCATCATCCCGGAGTTTCTTTAACAACTCATCCAACTGTCGGATAAATTGTTCTCTATTCATCATTGACACCTTCTTCCATGATCTCATTCACTCCGCGAACAAATTCATCCCATTCGCTTTTCAGCTGTCGCATATATTCTTTTCCCTTTTCGGTCAATTTGTAGTATTTACGGCTGGGCCCTTCATTCGATTCTTGCAAATAGGTCGTACAATATCCCTCTTTCGTCATTCGCCTGAGGAGTGGATATACGGTCCCTTCCGATATGGCTATATGCTTAGAGATGGTATGCACGAGTTCATAACCGTAGCGGTCCTGTTTGGCCAACAAAACGAGAACACAAAGCTCCAATACACCCTTTTTAAACTGGATGTTCAAGGTTGCTCGCACCTCTATTCACTAATACTCATTACTATGTAATGTATAGTACCGAGCGATGAAAAAAACTTTTCGTAAAACAATATAACATATAGTACTGTATATTGCAAGGTACTTAAAAAAATATGTGTTTAGTTTTGATTGGAATAGGAAAAAATATATATGTACAAAATGTACAGATTGCACATATAGATAAAACGTAGTAAGCTGGAGGTGAGGTGGATGACCATGTTTACTGAAATGAAGTTTACTGATGTCAGGAACAATTTTACAAGTGTTATAGATCGTGTTCAAAATTTATCTCCCGTGGTCGTAAAACCACGTAAAAAATCAGAAACTTATACTTTTCTTCTGAATAAAGAATGGGTTAAACAATTGCTACAGGAAGTAAAGATTAAGGTGAACATGTATCCAGAAGAAGACGGTTCCCTTACCCTCGGGATCGATGAACTGGAATTGTATGCGAATGGTGATACGAAAGAAAAAGCTTTTGAGGAGCTTACGGAAGACCTCATTCAATATGCACAAGATTATATGAACGAGCCTCACCGCTATTACAATGCCCCAAACCGTCGCCACCATTTATCGTATCTTTTCAAGATCCTGCTATGCGACAACAAAGATGAAGTAAAACAAATGCTATTAGAAAATGCCGAAATTCAGGGATCTTAAACGTTATTGTGAGCGAACTGGTTGGGTGCAAGTCGGAAGGGGCCGAGATCATTATTACTATGAAAAAGTTTTGCCCAATGGAGAAATTTTGAGGACAAAAGTTAGTCACTCCCTAAGTAAGGAAATCCCTTATCATCTATGGCAAATGATCTTGAAAAAACAATTAAGAACGACTCAAGAGGAATTCAACAAACATATTTAAGTAAATTTACATTGGAATAGATAAGAAAGGCTGAGGAAGTTACCTCAGCCTAATTTTTTCGCTGTCTATTTTTTAATCGATGTCCCCTGCTTGATACTCCTTCCCATCTACCGTTATGAACTGGAGTTGATCCAGATCGATGATGTTTTCAAATGGAGCGGACACTGTCGTTAGCCCTTCCTCAGGAAACCGTGAGCCGCCAAAACCCGTTTCCTGGTTAAAAACATCGACGACGGTTCCATTGGCAAAATGAAGAATGACACGGGGATGGGGGATTTGGTAATTGACCGTTCTTTCATACCCTATGACGACAACACTCAGCGGGGAGATCAAAACGGTCTGGGGAACATAGTCGGCCGAAGCATAATGTTCCTCGTCCAATCGGATGGTCATGGTGGGGATGGTACTTACCGTTGGCGCTGATAAAGTGAGCTGGGATTGATCCGTTGTCAGACTGACTTCCAAGTCACCGGTCAAAGGTCCGTCCTGACTGCTGAATCCGACCATGAACCGTTTTGTATTTTTTTCTGAAAGATGTTTCAATTCCACCACTATGGAGTGATTCGCTCGGATCTGATCTTGAATTGGTTTGACCTGTAAACGAGATGAAATGTGCTCCAGCTCCTGTCTGCTCTTTTCAGCCAATGCTTCCACCGAAACGATCGCCGTGCTGCTATAAGCATCTGACAATATCCCTTCCAAGGTAAGTCTAAACTGATCATCAGCCACACTTTCCATCGGAGACAGTATTTGCTCCTCCACCAGATCGATGCTGCTGCCGAAGATTTCTTTAAACAATTCTGTGGTGCTCAAAGCAAACGCTGTACCGGAAAACAAAGCAATAGCCACCGCAAGGATCATTACCTTTGCCATCCTGCCTCTACGGCGTCCTTGATTTGAAGAATGGCCAATGATTTGATTGAACATACGTTGCTTTTGTGCATCGCTTGGTCCAAAGGCATCAATGACTCGACTCAGGTCTTCTGACCGCATACAGATCTCCCTCCATTTCGATCTTTAATAATTTGCGAGCGGTATAAAGTTGTGAACGGACGGTCGTTTCCTTCATTTCCAATATGCGTGCGATTTCCCTGGTGGAGTAGCCTTCATAATAGTACAGATAGACAACGGTCTTATATTTTGCTGGCAATTCCAGCACCAGCTTCCACAATTCCCTCAAATCATCTTCATGCGGTACAATCCATTCAGACAAACCGTCCAAGTTGACCCGCTTTCGCCTCCACCAATGGGACAGCAGGTTCAAACAATGATTGCGGGCCGTTCGGATGAGCCAAGCTTTTTCATGTTCGAGGTCGTTAAAAGTTTTCTTGCTTTGCATCAGTTTAATGAAAACCGTTTGGACGGCATCTTCCGTATCTGCTGTGTTCTTCAAAAGCATGAAACATACCCGGTAGACCCTGTCGACGTGGCGTTTATATAACTGCGCAAATTGCTCATCGCTCATGCTCAACTCCTGCTTCACTCCTTTTCCCTTTTACCTATAACACCATTGACGCCCCCGAAATGTTGCTTGAATCAAAAAAATAATCCCGAATTACGAAAGTGCATATCATCAATGAATCGGAACACTCGACAACTGGAAATGAATTGATGTGATGGAAAGTGAATTTGTGAAAATAAGTCTGCCTATCCCATTTTTGGATATACGATCCCCCTCCCCGCAGAACGCGGGCTGAACTGTTTCCATGTCATTTTTTGATGCTTCTCACGTGATTTGTGCCACCCGGGTCTCCATACGTTTCCAGACGTGTTGTTTGTTGAAGCTTTCGGCGATTCTCAAAATTACTTGCCGACTGTGACTGACGATTACGCCGGCAACGCGAAAAAACTCTTGCCGGAACCGAGTGATCGTGTACCGGCGATCTACCGGCTCGCAGCAATCCGCTTTGAACCGTTCAAAGACGTTGTAGGCCATCACTTTCAGCAACAGATCGAGTTCATTGACCTTGAATGAACCAGTGGGGATGCGGTGGATGGAAAAGCCCTGTTTAGCCTCCTTGATGTGGTTTTCCACGCACGCCCGCTGGTTGTAGAACCGCCAGATGTCGATCGGGTCCCAATCCAGCAGATTGGATACAATCGCTTCGTACTCCCACAGAAAGTCGTACATCTGCAGCTGGTCACCGTCATAACGTTCCGCTTTCCGGATGACGATCACCAGTCGTGCTTTATTCCAGGACGTCGCCTTGTAGATGAGACGGATGCCTTCGATGATCACGTCTTCATCGACGTAACGGGTCCAGTGACGGCAGTTCGCAACTTCCCGCGCCAAACGGTCCGTCCATTTCAACTTGCCCACGTATCCGATCTTGCGTTGTTCCCAGAATTGATAGAAGTCCTCCCCAGCAAATCCTTTATCGAAGCGGGCAAACTTGACACGACGGCCGGCAGGAAGGAGTCGGAGGGTTTCCTCCGCGAACGCGGCAGCGTCCCGGGAACAGTGCCTATTTCCCGGACGCAGGTCGGCATTCAGGTAAAGACGGGACTTCCCTTCAAAGGCAAACAGCGGCTGATAGCTTTTGCGGCCCGGTTTGTGGGCATTTGCTCCGATTTCGGCGTTTTCCTGATTTCCGTACACCGTTTCGACGGTCGAGTCCAGATCCAGAATACATTCGTCCGGCAACAAGGGAGCGATCAGATCGCGATTCAGTTCCTTCAGGTCCTCCTTAATCGTTGGAACAAGCGTCGCCGCTCGAAGGAGTTCCTTCGGCAGCAGCGTATGATGCGGACAGCGTCCGCCCAGAAAGCGTTGTACCAGTGCATCGTGTTGCAGGAAGCGAAAATGAAAGATGCGTTCGCAACCGAGCAACCAACCGACGAGCAGATAGAGCAGAATTTTGGCAAACGAGAACAAGGAGTTGCCGCCTTTGGTCAAACTAATCCGTTGAAAGACTCGTTCCAGTTGGATTTTTTCCAGATACGCGAGCAACGGTTTGCTTCCCGCATGGGAGGTCGCCTGTTTGAGCGTAAATTCGGATTTCATTTTGGCGATGGATGTGGTACACTTCACCTTGAAGGTGCTCCTTTCCTTGGATGGTGTTGTTTTCGGTAAACCTCATTATACCAAGGTTTGGAGCCCTTTTTTAGTTAATTGATGAGAGGGTACTTTCGAAATTCAGGTTTATAGATTTTTTAATGCGTGGTAGAAGGTTTCCCGGGTTAATTCTTCGGACAAAACGGCTTCCGACATCATCCGTTTCGTTACAAAAAGCAAAAAAAGAATCGCTTCTTTCCCTGTGGTATCCCAAATGATAAAGAAGTCATGTCCCAAGAAACATTTATGATAAAATGGGGGCGGGGTGAATGACGTTTAACATGAGGAAAATAGTAGGAGTCGCTTTGCTTTGTTTCATGTTTGCAGGCGCGTTCTTATGGACTTATGAATCCCGGAAGTTTGAGATTGACCCTGACAGCGTTGAACCGCATTTTAACATGTCCATAAAGCCGACCGATATTTCGGAAGAAACAAAGCGGATCTTGAACATCATCGGACAGAACGTCCAGTTGTTTGACCTGAAAGTGGATCCGAACCAAGTATCCGTCATCAGGATTTGGGTCGAACACTTCGAACACGGCGAGCCAAAAGAAAACGTAATCGATTTCGGATCAGGGATAATGGTCCGCAAGACTCAAGAACAATCCGGAAATCTTTATCATGGACAACTGATGTTCAGCATCCATCAAATGAAAGACGAACAGAATGAAGAAAGACGGTTTTCAATCACGACAGCATTCATGGATCAGGGAGGTTCTTCCAGCACCACTGCGGATGTGCATCTGCCGCTTCACATGGGCAGTCAAGTCACCTGGAAGAATGACGTGGAAAAAGAACTGCATCTCAACAAGCCGTTAACACTGAGCTCGATTATAGAGAATGATGGCCATACTGTCAGCCATAGCAGCAGTGCTGTCCGGCAATATGACGCAACGGGCGAATGGCCGGAAGAACTTGGACGGCACGATCGCGTCTTTCTGATTCGGATGATGCTGCAGGGCGATGAATGATCGACCCAATCCCCATACAAAAAGAAAAAAGCCGGGTGCTTGACCAGGAAAAAAACCTGATCATTCTGTCAAGAGACAATAATTCATGTCCATCCCAATCAAGCCCCACCAAAGCCTCCAATCCCTTGCCGCACAAAGGGTTTCAGGTTTTGAGGAGCCAGTTGGTACAAAATGAGAGGAAAATAAAAAGTGTCCGTCGTTTTGGAAGAAATTAGGAAAAAGTTGAAAGGGAGTACGAAAACGAAACGTTGGGAAATGTCCAGGGAAATAATTTGAGGGAGTGTGAGGGGATGAGGGGAAAGGGATAAGGGAAGAGGACAGAAGGGGAGGGTATATTGGGACAAAGCCTGATTTATCAACCCCTTTTCCCTTTCACCCTAACCCCTATATCCTTTCCAAAAGATGAAGCCGAACAGGTGATCAGGCATGAACCCTGCCATCACCGTCAGCCAGTAGAACGGAAACATGGACAGTACGACGCCGATAAGCAGCGCGAAATGCAGCACGGCCTTTTTCCAGAATTGTTGTCCGATCACAGTCGTTCCCCCTCCCTTAATCCGCGCCCGGTCTCCGGACGATTTTGTAGTTCAGGTATGAGAACGCGGCGATGATGACAAACAATCCCCAGGCCACCGTCGACGCGTACCCGAACAAATACTTCACGAACGCAAGCTGGTACAAATACAGCACGATCGTCATGCCTTCCCCTCCGGGGCCGCCTCCATTTCCTACCAACACTTGCGACTCGGTAAAAATCTGCATGCCCCCGATCGTCGAGGTGATGACGGTAAACAGGATCACGGGCCTCAGCAGCGGGACCGTAATGCGGAAGAACGTCTGAATCGTGCTCGCCCCGTCGATGCGCGCCGCTTCATACAGCACGTTCGGGATGCTCTGCAGCCCGGCCAGATAGATAATGGCGTTGTACCCCGTCCAACGCCAGACGACCATGGACGCGATGGCGATTTTGATCCAGAACGGCGAATTGAGCCATTCGACCGGATCCAATCCGAACGAAGTGAGAATAAAGTTGAGGAAACCGTACTTGTTTCCGAATAGGGTGCCGAAGATGATGGCTACGGCCACGATGGACGTGACGTTAGGCAAAAAATACGCGATGCGGTAAAGGGTTCGGTAGCGGAGGAAGGCGGAATTCAATAAAAATGCGATCAGCAGGGCGAAAAACAGCATGGGGATGGTCGAATAGATCCAGATTTCCAACGTGTTGCGAATCGCCTTCCAAAACTGGACGTCGGTCAGCATGTACCGGAACTGGTTCAACCCGGTAAACTTCATGTCCCCGATTCCGTCCCATTTATTGAACGAGAGGTAGAGGGAGAACGCAATCGGGAACAGCCCGAAAATGGCAAACAATATGTAAAAGGGAGAAATGAACAGGTAGATGGCGCGGTTTTTCACGATTTCCCGCCATAACTGCGCATATTTGCCGGCCGGCTTGAGACTTGTCGCGACGGAAGTCCGAAGCTCGCTCATCCCGAACCCTCCTTGGTCGTCGGAATTGGCACAGAACCTTTCGAATCCGTACTTAGTACAGCAGCAGTTCTTTTTCGATTCGTTTCAAGGCGTTCCGCCAAGCCTCGTCGGGAGATTTCCCCTGCTTCTCGACGCCGCTCAACTCCTGCTTGAATATCGAATCGGCAATCGAATGTTTCGGTCCGAAGTACGCCGCTTTGACGTTCCGGGCGGACTCGATAAAGATTTCGTTGGTGCGCTGGTTTCCGAAAAACGGCTCGGGCAGCGTCATTTTCGGATCGCCGAAAATGCTCGGCGTCGACGGAAACAGATTCATCGTCCCCAGGCTGTTCAATTGATTCTCCGGATTCATCAGCCACTTGATCACCTCGAAGGCTTCCTTCGGATGTTTTGATTGCTTGGTGATCGCAATGAACGAGCCGCCGTTGTTGCCGTCCCCGCCGGGCGCGCGGGCGATCCGCCATTTGCCGGCCGTATCCGGGGCGGCATCCTTCACGATCTGCTTCATCCATACCGCTCCGATGAACGACGCGACGGCCCCGTTATTCATCGCCGCATTCCATTCCGGCGTCCATCCGTCGATTTTCGCGCTCAATCCCAGTTGATGGACCTTGACGGCGAGATCCCATGCCCGTTTCACGTGGGTTTGGTCGCCGATAAACCGGTCGGAGCGGTCGAAATACATTTTGTCGCTCTGCGCCAGCACTTGTCCGAATACGTTATTAATGTTGTCAAACATGTACACTTTTCCTTGAAACTTGTCCTTCAACTGCCGGCCGGCGGCCAAATAATCGTCCCACGTCTTGAGCTTCGCGCCGACTTCTTGCGGATCGGTGGGGAATCCCGCTTGTCTGAACAAATCTTCCCGGTAAAAAAGCGCCGTCGGCCCGGTATCCATGGGCAGCGCGATTTGGTAGCTGCCGTCCGGCGTGATCGTTTGTTTCCATTTCCAGTCCAGGTACAGCGGCTCAAGCTCTTTGCTGCCGTAATCGAACAGGTTCACGAACTGGTCCTTGTTGGGGAAAAAGTTGGCGATCCAGTCGTTCAATCCGACAATGTCCGGGGCCCCGGATCTCGCCGCGAAGGCGGACATGAGCTTGGCTTTGAAATCGCCTCCAATTTTTTTCGGCCTTCAGGCGGATATGGGGGAATTGCTTCTCCACCTGCTTCAGCAATTCGTCATCGATGGACCGGTTCCAATACCAGAGGGTCAACGTGATTTTCCCGATGTCCCCTTCCCCTTCCGCCTGCTTCCCGCAGCCTGTCAAGGAAAGCAGAAGCAGTCCGATCAGGACGAGGCAGGTAAACGCTTTTTGCGACATGTGCATCTCTCCTTCCCCGAATGTAACGGCTCTGAATGTAACGGCCATCCGTTGAAAGCGTATGCAAAAAAGGCGACTTTCACCCTGCCTTCTTTCGGTTATCCGGGTCCACTTCCTAAGTATTTTCAGTATATATGGTTTGCAAATGGGCCAGCGCTAGGGCATAATGACTATTTTGACGACAAAAATCCCCCTGGTTCCGTCAACTTTAGACGTACCGGGGGATGAAATCGGACGACAGTGCTGTCCTCCGCTTGGAACCGATGAAACCATTCGGCTTCATCCGCGGTCTAAGATTCCTGTGGATTATAGGCATCTCCTTTACATCCCATCGTACCGCCAATGAAAATTCGTTGCGAATATTCCCCGTAATCATCACGAATGTTGGAAAGGAAACGAACACAATCACCGTTTACATCCTTATCAAGCAGACCTGCTAACGCAAGCCGTTCCGGATTTGCCCTCCTTGTTGGCGAGAAAATAAACATTGGCAATTTTCGTTTCTGTACAATATCAATGTATTGTTTATAAATTTCCCTCAATAAAAGTTTTTCAGCGGCGACATACCAATCAAATCATTTAAACTCAACATAACCGGTTGAACCTCTTTGGCTAATAACTTATTGACATAAGGGCTCTGCCATGTTAAAAACTTTCCTCACATATCGTTGGATTAATGCTACCTCTTTTTTTCTGCCGAGATAATTAAAAACATGGGCCTTCGCGTTTCATCTTTCATTTCGGGCATATTTTTCAACATGTCATCGGAAGGCGCGGGTTCCTTGACCGCTTTTATGCTAAAACCGGCATCAATTAAGTCATTCATATACGTTGAAATCGTGCGATGATATTTTACGACATTCTCGGTTAAGAAAGATGTTACGCGCACGCCTTCCGATTGATAGTGGTCAACCGGCCAATGCAACCGATTTCCCTGGTCATCGTAGCACCAATCTTGCTCTTTGCGACAAGTAAAGATCGGATGTTCAACCGAAAAAACAAAAGTGCCCCCTGCCTTCAGCCAGGCATAAACTTTTTTGCAAACGGACGCAAACGGCTCAATGTAGTGAAAAGCCAGTGAACTGATCACCACATCAAATTGAGCGTCCGGAAAATCGATGTCTTCGATGGCCATTTGGATATACGAAATATTCGGGTCATCTGTCATTTCGCGAGCCTTTTGAAGCATTTTTTCCGAAATATCCACACCGATCACGGAACTTGCTTGTTGCTCGCGAGCATATCGGCAATGCCAACCGAAACCGCACCCTAAATCAAGAACACGTTTATTTCGCAGATCCGGCAATAAAGCTTTAAATACATGCCATTCTCCCGCAGCTTCAAGTCCTTTGACCGATCTTGGCATTTTTTCATACGAAGAAAAGAAATTCACATCATCATATTTATTTTGTTTCATCCGCCAATACACTTCCTAAGAGAAATATAACATTTGTCTTCTCTAGCTTAGTTGCCCGCCATGAACCCAGCTTAACAGACAGCTAAAAGGGAAAAATATCCAGTAATCGTCGATCGTAGTAATCCTCACAAACCAAAGCAAGACACCGATAGTTACAGAAAGTCCATAACTTGTCCGTTTCTTCAGCAAACGAAACAAATGAGCCAACGCCAATCCGGCACCTAATTATTTCCGCAAAATCTTCTCCATCGCTTTTCC
>CALAME010000115.1 GCA_937925675.1 uncultured Paenibacillaceae bacterium
AATATAAGGATGTATTTAAAGTAATCTTTTGTCGCACTGGAGACGGTGCGCGCATGGTTCATCCGGAGCAGATGGGGGATTGAACATGAAATGTATTGTGCTGGCCGCCGGTTATGCGACTCGCCTGTATCCACTGACCAAAAATCAGCCGAAACCGCTGCTGCCTGTGGCGGGAGTTCCGATCCTGGAACATATTTTGCGCAAAGTGGAGCGGGTAGAGCCCGTCGACGGCATTTGCATTGTAACGAACGACCGTTTTTATCGTCATTTTGAAGCATGGCGTATTCAATATAAAAGCAACAAGCCGATAACCATCATCAATGATGGAACCACCGACAATGAAAATCGGCTGGGAGCGATCGCAGATCTTCGCTTTGCGCTTGACCATGAGAACATTCATGACGACATTCTGGTCATGGCGGGGGACAATCTGTTTGATTTTGAACTGACCGATTTTGTCGATTTTTTCCTCCATGTTCAGCACGACTGCATTACCGTGCATGAACTGCAAGATGAAGAAGCATTGAAAAAAACCGGCGTGGTGGAGATCGACGAGAGGGGCAAGGTGCTTTCGTTTGAAGAAAAGCCGACCCATCCCCGCTCGAATCTGGCTGCTCCTCCTTTTTATTTGTACCGGGCTGAAACGTTGGATGCGATTCGCACGTATTTGGAAGAAGGAGGAAACCCGGATGCGCCCGGAAATTTGATTCCGTGGTTGATTCGACAAAAAGACGTGTACGCCTACCGGTTTGAGGGACAGCGTTACGATATTGGCACACCTGAAAGTTACCAATATGTACAACAGCTTTTTTCCAAGTAGTTTTTTTCCAAGCAGATCAAAGTGGGGAAGGAGAAAAAATGTCGATTCTGGTCACAGGTTCTGCCGGTTTTATCGGCAGTCATGTCGTGAAATATTTGTGTGAACACAGGAAAGATTCCTTTATCGTCGGCCTCGACAATTTGAATGATTACTACGATCCTGACTTGAAAAGAGACCGCATCCGCTGGACCGAGCACCCGAGATACCGGTTTTATGAGATGGCGCTCGAAGACCGGGAAGCCATTCAGGATCTGTTTCAGACCCACCGTCCAGAGATTGTCATCCATCTGGCGGCGCAACCGGGTGTGCGCTACAGCTTGCAAAACCCGTATGCCTACATCGACTCCAACATCGTCGGCTTCATCAACATCCTGGAGGCTTGCCGGCATTACGGCGTGCGTCATCTGATCTACGCTTCGTCCAGCTCTGTATATGGCGCCAACCGCAAAATGCCTTTTTCTGAGAAAGATCGGGTCGATCATCCGGTCAGTTTGTATGCGGCGACCAAAAAATCGAACGAACTCATGGCTCACACGTACAGCCATCTTTTCGGCATTCCGACGACGGGCTTGCGCTTTTTCACCGTGTATGGTCCCTGGGGAAGACCGGATATGGCTTATTTTTCGTTTGCCCGGGACATCGTCGCCGGACGCACGATCAAAGTGTTCAACCACGGCCGGATGAAGCGGGATTTTACTTACATTGACGACATCGTGGAAGGGATCGTGCGCCTGATGGACCGACCGCCTACCGCAACAAACGACACTTCTGCGCCGTATAAGATATATAATATTGGCAACAACAAACCGGTGGCCTTGATGGATTTTATTGCTACGCTGGAAAGACATCTTGGTGTCGAAGCCAAAAAAGAATATTTGCCGATGCAGCCCGGGGACGTGCACGAAACGTATGCAGATATTTCGGAGTTGCAGCAGGACGTCGGCTTTCGGCCTTCCACCTCGCTCGAGGAAGGTCTCGGCAAATTTGTGCGCTGGTTTAAAGATTATTATGGAAAGGATCGGAGTTTATGAGAAAAATAGCGGTCGTCGGTACAGGATACGTCGGTTTGGTAACGGGAGTGGCTCTCTCGGAAATCGGACACCACGTCACCTGTATCGATGTGGATCTGGATAAAGTGAAACGGATGCAAGCGGGCATCTCGCCCATTTATGAGCCGGGTTTGGACGAACTGATGCAAAAAAATATTGCCGCCGGCCGGCTTCATTTTACGAATGAACATGAACTGGGCTTTCATGAAGCGGAAGTGATCTATATCGCTGTGGGCACCCCCCAGCGGGAAGACGGCTCTGCGGATCTGCAATATGTGGAGCAAGCCGCGCTCGACATCGCGACACATGCGAAACGGGACGTGATCGTCGTCACCAAAAGCACCGTGCCGGTGGGCACAAACGAACGGATCCGCGATCTGATCCGAACTCATCGCAAACGGGATATCCAGGTCGAGGTGGTATCCAATCCGGAATTTTTGCGGGAAGGTTCTGCCGTGCACGATACGTTTCATGGCGATCGCATCGTGATCGGTGCGGATGATGAACGGGCGGCGGCGGTCGTGGAGGAGATCAACCGGCCTTTTGGCATCCCGATCTTCAAGACGGATATTCGCAGCGCGGAAATGATCAAATACGCTTCGAATGCCTTTTTGGCTACCAAAATCAGTTTCATCAACGAGATCTCCAACATTTGCGAAAAGCTGGGAGCCAATGTGGAGGATGTCGCTCTCGGCATGGGGATGGACAAGCGGATCGGCAGCCAGTTTTTGCGGGCGGGGATCGGCTACGGGGGTTCCTGTTTTCCCAAAGATACGCAGGCGCTGGTTCAAATCGCCGGCAACGTCAACCACAGGTTTGATCTGCTCGAGTCGGTCATCCGCGTGAACAACCGCCAGCAAGCCTTGCTCGTGCATAAAGCGCTGGAACGGTTCGGCAGCTTGAGGGGAATGAAAATCGCTCTGTTGGGACTGGCGTTCAAGCCGAATACGGACGATATGCGCGAAGCCGCCTCGATCGTCGTGTCCAACAAACTGCTCGAAGAAGGAGCGGAAGTGGTCGCCTATGATCCGGTGGCGATGGATAATGCGAGACGTGTGCTGGATCCCCGCGTCCGGTTTGCGGATTCGGTGGAGGAGGTCCTTGCCGGAGCAGATGCGGCATTCCTGCTGACCGAATGGCCGGAGTTTCAGGAATTGTCTTTCGATGTTTTCGTGCGTTTGATGAAAGAACCGGTTCTGTTTGACGGACGCAACTGTTTTTCCCTCGAATATGTGCGCAACTATCCGGTGGAGTATCATTCTGTCGGACGTCCGTCGGTATGGCGGAAAAGCCCGGAGCCGACAGCATTGAAATCATGAAAGAGAACCGAAATTCGAAATCACGAAATCGAAATCACGAAAGTCGAAATCACAAAATCGAACTAAGATGAGGGTATAAGCCGGCAACAAGCTCCCCATACTGCATAATATTCACTAACCGTTACGGGGAGGTTGTTCCGAGGTGAACCGCGATCCTGATCGTGAGCGAGAAGACGTTTTCAGCCCGGTGCGGGGCATTGCACTCGGGCTGGTGATCAGCTTGGTATTATGGGCGATATTATTGGCTGCTGTCCGTTTCGGCCCCGGCTGGTTCAGCTAGGGGCCGTTTTTGTTTCTTCTTGCCGGCATTTTTCATCTAGCCTGCGTGATCCTCTTGCCGGCGTTCTTTCCCAAAGCATGCTGCACGTTTCATCTTCACGCAATCGCTTGCCCAGTTCGGCGTACGTGCTTTCTTCGCAACGGATCGTCCACGCAGCTGCTTTCGTGCCGATGCGTACCGCACTCTCCAGATCGAGTCCGCGGCAAAGTCCGGCTACCGTACCGGAAAAGAAGGCATCTCCCGCGCCGGATGTGTCCACCGGTTCGACCTTTTCCGCAGGGCAATAGCCGGCTTCCCCTCGTTCCCGGTCGCAGTAAACCGCTCCGTTGGCACCGAGCGTGACGACCATACGGCTTAATTTCCGTTCTTTCAGAAAATGTTGCAACGGATCGAGCACGGACTCCGGATCATCTCCGGAAAGGGTCTGTCCCCACAGCTGCCCGGCTTCATGCTCATTGCAAATAAAACAGGCCAGTTCGTCCAGCAAATCCGGCCGTTTCATTACGATGTCCAGGTTGCCGGGCAGTCCATACACCGGCTTACGTTCACGCCGTGCCAGCTTGAGTACATGCTCGGCGATGGATTCATTCAGGTCCAGTTCCAATGCGATATGGCTGGCTTCGCGAATCAACGCTTCACCACGATCTTCAAGCCATTTCTGTAACGGCTTCAGATCCGGCATATGTGAAATCGAACCGGCCACGTTTCCCTTTTCATCCACGATGACCAGCCACATTCCCATGCCGCTATCCGAAACATTCAACAAGTAATCCACAGCGACGCCGTTTTTTTGCAAGCGCTCCCGAATCTCCTGTCCCAAACCGGACTCATCGACGGTCGATACAAAGGTGACCGGTGTTTCCAGGTAGGCGAGATTTTCCGCCACATTGCGGCCGACGCCGCCGTGTACAAATTCGACCCTGCCCAAATTGCGTCCTTCCGGCCGGTAATGTTCATACGCCAAACCTTTGCAATCGACAAAAACAGTGCCGATGACCGCGACACGGATGTCTATCAAACCCGCACATCCCCTTTTTCCTTTTTGCGATATTGCCGAATTCATTATATCATAGAAAAAGCGGTGCGAAACTCCGGTTACGATCGGGAGTATAAGAAAGAGGTACAAGCACCGGCTAGCATATCCAAACCCCCATGAATGACAGCAGGGATACATATCAGCATGGGATCGATAAAGAGAGGAGAACAGCGGGATGAAAGAAAGACGGATTTCGGGACGTAAACTGAAAGTGCTGTTGGTGACGGTTCTTCTATTTGGGAGCGGTCTCACGATCGGTTCGGTGGCTAACCTTTGGGCAGACAGTTTTCTCCATTCCCCGCAACCGGGAAGCGCGGATGACCCCCTGGTCACGAAAAGCTATGTCGACGAGCAGATCCGAAAAGCGCTGAGCGGCAAAGCGCCTGAGCTTCCGGAAGCAACCGCCACGCAGGAGCTGGCGATCGTCCAGCTCAAACCGGGCCAGACGCTGGTGGCCCATGCCGGAACGGAGATGATCGTGCGCAACGGAAGGACGGTCGTCGTCAGCGATTCGGTCGACGGGATTCCGGATGTCACGGCAGGCAAGGATATTAAAAACGGAGAGCTGGTTTCAAATAACCATTTGCTGATCTCTCCGGTTGAAGGACGGGGCATCCGCCCGCACGAAGACGTCACCGGCACGATTTTTGTCATGGTACGTGGAAATTATACGATCCGATAAACCATACTTGGCGAAAAAAAGATCCCAAAAAACAACAGATGACGCTAATTGACAAGGGTCGGCAATTCCTGTACAATCATTTCTGTAAAAGGTCGTGGTATAATCAACCTTTTCCGCTTGGAAAAGGTTCATTTTTTGCATACAGGATTTTTGCGCGTCGTTTATTTGGTTTTGGACGATTTTTACGACTGTTTTTTGTTTTTTATTTTTGATTGATGTTAAGGATGGTGTTCCCAATGGCCAAACGTCGTTTGTTTACTTCGGAATCGGTGACCGAAGGACATCCGGACAAAATATGCGACCAGATTTCCGATGCAGTGCTGGACGCATTTCTGGAAAAAGATCCGAACGCCAGGGTAGCATGCGAAGTTGCCGTGACGACGGGTCTCGTTCTTGTCGCCGGTGAAATTTCGAGCCAGGCTCCCTATATCGACATTCCGGGTCTTGTGCGCAATACGATCAAGGAAATCGGGTACGTCAACGCTGAATACGGATTCGACTACAAGACGTGCGCCGTTCTTTCTTCCATCGATGAACAGTCGCCGGAAATCGCCCAGGCGGTATCCAAGGCACTCGAAGCGCGCGAGGGCAAAATGAGCGATGAGGAACTGGAAGCGATCGGCGCAGGTGACCAGGGGCTGATGTTCGGGTTTGCCGTCAACGAAACGCCTGAGCTGATGCCGCTTCCGATCGCGCTGGCGCACAGGCTGGCGCGGAGGCTGACGGAAGTGCGCAAGCAAGGGATTCTCAACTATTTGCGTCCGGACGGCAAAACGCAAGTGACGATTGAATATGACGAAACTGGACAACCTGTTCGCGTCGACACGATCGTCGTATCGACCCAGCACAATCCGGACGTATCGCAATCGCAGATTCATCAGGACATGATCGAACATGTCGTGCGTCCGGTCGTTCCGGAAAGCTGGCTGGATGAAAATACGAAATACTTTATCAATCCGACCGGAAGCTTCGTCGTCGGCGGACCGCAAGGAGACGCCGGGCTGACCGGACGCAAAATCATCGTGGACACGTATGGCGGTTATGCTCGCCATGGCGGCGGTGCTTTTTCCGGCAAAGACCCGACGAAAGTAGATCGCTCCGCAGCCTATGCAGCCCGCTACGTGGCGAAAAATATCGTCGCTGCGGGTCTGGCTGACAAATGCGAAGTGCAGCTGGCTTACGCGATCGGCGTTGCCCGCCCCGTATCGATCAGCATCGATACGTTCGGCACAGGCAAGGTGGATGAAGAGAAACTGGTACAAGCGGTCGAACAGCATTTTGATCTGCGTCCGGCAGGCATCATCAAAATGCTCGATCTGCGCCGTCCGATCTATCGGCAAACGGCAGCTTATGGCCATTTCGGCCGTACCGATCTCGACTTGCCGTGGGAACGCACCGACAAAGCGGAGGCTCTGAAAGATTTTTGTCTGGCCTGATCTTCCAAAAAAACCATCCCAACAACCGTTCTCGGTCTCATACCGGGAGCGGTTTTTTGTTACAAACTGGCATTTTTCGCAGGTCATTTGTACGTTTTGCGAAACCTTTTGCCAGGGTCAGGAGTCTACTATTCATAGATTGGACAGCGAAGGAGTGAAAGACGTTCTATGGAACAGCAACGCGGCAAACGACATTGTACGACATGGAAGTCGACATTGAAGCGCATCGGAAAAATGTCCTGTGCCCTGTTTTTGAGCGGGCTGATCGGACTGCAAGGCATTCCTCTGCACTCATGGAATCTGGAATTTGGTGGAGTTTATGTCGCAGAAGCGAAAAGCAACGGACCCGAAATTACCCTTCGGTACGAAAGTTATATTACAGCAGGTGCACAACTAAGGGAGTATGAATGGAAATCCGAGCGCGGAGGTGAGAAAGTATCCGCCACAGCCCGTGTCATTGTCGTGGATCTGAAACATCCGTTTGTCAACCTGGATGTGATGACCGGACGTGACGGGCAGTTTACGAAGCGGGCTACGGTACGCCAAATGGCCGTGGAAACCGGGGCTGTAGCCGGGATCAACGGTGACTTTTATGGCATGACCGCAGAAGGAGCTCCGCTCGGCCCGCAGGTATCAGCCGGCAGACTCGTTTCGTCACCGTCGCAATTGCAAGGGATGTATGCATTCGGGGTGACCAAAGACCGGGTGCCGCTGATCGAACGTTTCCATTTCCATGGTACCGTCACCGCCCCGAACGGTCAGACGCATCCGCTTGCCGGGATCAACAAGACCTACTATTTTACCGAACCGGATGGCACGCACAGCCATGTCGATGCCATTTATCTGTACACGCCGGAATGGGGCAGTGTCAACCGGGCCAATGATGGCTACACGACACCGACGGAAGTGCTTGTACGTAACGGAGTGGTGGAACGCATCTCGATCGGACAGGCGCTGCCGGAAGTCCCCCCTGCTGACGGTTACATTTTGCGTGCATCGCGGAAAGCCGCCGATTTTATCGTAAACAACTTTCAGGTGGGCGATCCGATCATCGTCGACTACGAACTCGTGCCGGTCAATCCGAATGTGAACGTGCGCAGTGAAGATTTGCAAATGCTGATCGGCGGCCACACGCTGCTAGTCCAGGATGGCAAACCGGCTGCTTATACGCGCGATGTGACCAGCATTGGCGGTTACCGGGCGCGGACCGGTATCGGCTATTCCCGCGACGGCCGTTACGTCTACCTCATCACCGTCGACCGCAGCGGCAGCAGTTTGGGGATGTCGCTCAACGAATTCCGTCAGTTTATGGTCGACATCGGGGTGTGGAAAGGACTTAACCTCGATGGCGGGGGTTCCACGCAGCTCGTTGCCCGTCCGCTGGGTGAATTCGATGCCCGTCTGGCTAACCGTCCGGAAGGCGGCAGCGAACGTCTTGTCGTGAACGGAATCGGCGTATATACGACAGCTCCGCCAGGCGCATTGAAAGATTTTGTACCGAGAGGCAATCAAACATTACTGATTGGGGAATCCGCGCCTTTCGAGCTTAAAGCTTACGATGAGTACTACAACCCGATCGACGTATCCGCGCAGGAAGTGGAATGGTCCATCTCCAACGATGCCGGAACCTTTGAAGGCAACGTTCTGACCGCGCTCAAACCGGGTGTCGCTGAAGTGACGGCCCGATCGGGCAACTTGCGCCGCAGCACGCAAGTGGAGATCATCGGTCGGGATCAGATTGAACGCATGACTTTCGTGTCCGGGGAAGCGGTGCTGGAAGAAGGACAGAGCTACGATCTGACCGTGGAACTGGTGACCCAATCCGGTTTGAAACGTCAGGTGCCCATCGACCTGATCGACTGGGAGTTTTACGGAATCAAAGGCTCGATTCGCGACGGAAGATTTCATGTTGACAAAATCGTTTCTCCGGACGGCGCTGGTTACATCGTGGCGCGCTATGACGGATTCGGCACGATGCGGGCGCTCGTGCCCGGCGGAAAGGAAAAATGGCTTACCGGATTTGAGCAGGAACGTCCGTCTGTTCACTTCACCGGGTATCCGGATGGTGTGAGCGGAAGTGTCGCCATTCAAGGCGGAGTTGCAGGAAAAGCGGACGGGGATCATGCGCTCTATCTCCGTTATGACTTTAACGGCGGCCATGGCACGCGGGCGGCATACGCGGTTCTGAACGGGGAAAAAGGTCTGCCTGTACCGGGTGAACCGTATCGCATGAAACTCGATGTCGCGGGAGATGAGAGCGGCAACTGGATCCGCGCGGAATTTGCCGATGCGGATGGTAAAAAACATCTCGTCGACATTACCCGCAACACCGATTGGAGCGGCTGGAAGACGATCACCGTGGATCTCGCTCCATACGGCATGAAATATCCGGTCCGCCTGACGCGACTGTACGTGGCCAACCCCGAGCAGGGGCAGGAGACACGCGCGATGGAAGGAGCCGTCGCTTTCGATAATCTCCATTTTGTCGGTGCGTACCAGCCCCAAGCGGCTGCGGGTGAGGTAACACTGACGGTCGGCAAACCGTCGATGCACATTAATGGTGAGGCGCATGCACTCGATCAGCCCGCGGTGATCGTCAACGGTTCGACCCTGGTTCCGCTCCGTTTTGTCACCGACGCGCTCGGCGGACAGATCGGTTGGAACAACACCGAAAAAAGAGTTACTGTTTTGAACCGCAAGCAACTGATCGATATGTGGATCGGACAGAATGAAATGACGATCAACGGCAAACGGTATGATGCGTCTGTAAAACCGGAAATTCGGAACGGTCGCACCATGGTGCCGCTTAGGCTCATTTCGGAATCTTTCGGATGGGAAGTGCACTGGGACAACAAAACGAAAACGGTCAGGCTGAGGGGATGAACGATGAACTTTCAAGCGGATGCGATGGATAAACAGGCGGATGCCTTAGATAGAGTCATCAAAAACACCATGAAGGTCATGGAAGAAAGCAAGTACCAGGTGTTTGAAATCGCCGAAAGTGCGCGTACAGAAAAAGAATTGCTGGAAAAGGAACTTCAGGAAGTGATGACGAATATTTGTGAAACGATTGAACAAGTGGATCGGACGGAACTCGATTTCCGCCGATCCCGCATCCGCTTGTCCGAAGTCAGCCGCAATTTTAACCAGTACACCGAAGCCGATATCAAAAAAGCTTACGAAATCGCTACGGAATACCAGATGCAACTTACATTGCTCAGGGAAAAGGAACAAAACTTGCGCTCCCGTCGCGATGAACTGAACTTGCGCATTCGCAACATCGAAAAGACGATCGAGCGGGCCGAAACTGTCGTTACGCAAATGGACATGATCAACCAGATTTTATCCGGGGACTTACATGAAGTCGGACGCATCGTCGAATCGGCCAAAAACCGGCAGATGCTCGGTCTGAAGATCATTTTGGCCCAGGAAGAGGAACGAAGACGCATCGCCCGCGAGATTCACGACGGGCTGGCCCAGTCGATGGCGCATCTGGTTCTGAGAACGGAAATATCGGAACGCATGCTGGAACAGGGTCATGTGCAGGATGCGGTGAATGAAATTCGCAGTTTACGCGGCCAGATGCGCAGCGGGCTGGAAGAAGTGCGCAAGATCATTTTCAATCTCAGGCCGATGACGCTGGATGATCTGGGGCTTGTACCGACATTGCGCAAATTCACACAAGATTTCGAGGAAAAATACAAAATTCATACTTGCTTTACGTTAAAAGGGGAAGAGACCCGTCTGTCCTCCGCCATGGAAATCGCCATTTTCCGTTTCGTGCAGGAAGCTTTCTCCAACGTGCAGAAACATTCCCGCGCGACCCATGTCAGTTTGGAAATGACATTTGATGTAAAAGAGGTTAAAATTAAGGTGGAAGATAACGGCATTGGCTTCATTACCGCAGAAATCAATGAAAAAATAAGACAAGGGAGTCACTTTGGTCTGTTGGGCATGCGGGAGCGCATTGAAATGTTGGAAGGGAGATTTTCTCTGGATTCGAGACCGAACGAAGGAACGCGCATCGAGATGTGTGTGCCTTTAGAAGACAAACAGAAACGGAAGCTCAAGGTCAAAAATCAAGAAAAAAATCAAGAATATGAATGGAAAGAGGGGAAATCAGGATGAGAACACAAGATAAGACGGATACGCAAAATGTAACGGCGAAGACGGTCCGCATCATGATCGCGGATGACCATGCCTTATTCCGTGAAGGATTGCGTCGCATTCTCAGTATGGAACCCGATTTTGAAATTATCGGAGAGTACGGGGATGGCCAGCAATTGTTGGCGGCGTGTGAGGAAAAACAGCCGGATGTCGTCATCCTCGATATTAACATGCCGGTGGAAAACGGTGTTGTCGCGACCGAGAAACTACGCGACCGTTACCCGGATATCAAGATCATCATTTTGTCGATCCATGATGACGAAAGCTACGTCTTCGAGACGCTGCGCAAAGGAGCATCCGGATATTTGCTCAAAGATATGGACTCGAGTGAACTCGTACATGCCATCCGTTCGGTCCATGAAGGATACGCATACATTCACCCGAAAGTGACCGGCAAACTGATCAATCAGTTGCGCCGCATGACCTATCTCAATCCGGATGGAGTCGTGGCCGGACCGAATGCAACGGTTATTACCGGTCAGTCGGGCGTCAAATATATACATACAGAAGACAGTCCGCTGACCAAAAGGGAAGCGGAAGTGCTCCGCCTGATGGCCGAAGGCAAAAACAACAAGGCGATCGGCGAAAATCTGTTTATCAGCGAAAAAACCGTCAAAAATCACGTCAGCAGCATTTTGCAAAAGCTGAACTGTGACGATCGCACGCAGGCGGTCATCAATTCGATCAAAAGAGGTTGGGTCACGCTGTAAACCGGGGCTGAACCGGTTTTGCAAAAAGGGAGCCTGGCACCCCGCCTCCTTCATCGGCATATATATGGAGAAAAGTCCGAAGGAGGCATTCCGATGATCCTGGGCATGTTGTGCATCATCGCCGTATACGGTATCGGCATCGCTCTGGTGCACTGGCAGCATGCCCGCGCCCGGTCCCGCTTATCGGTTGCAGCTTGCGGGAAACATCCCGATCATGGAGCGGGTCATGATCACTATTTGCTCATTACGGGCGATCATCAGCATCAAATCGAATGGATAATCCGTTCGCTTCTTTTCTATGCCTGGATCAAAGGAAAAGACATCCGCATCACGGTGCTGGATGAAGGTTCGTCCGATGACACGACCGAGATTGTCCGTCGTTTTGCGACTACGCGTGAAGGGGTGCAGTTGCTGCCAGCGGATGCAGACGGTTATGCCCGGTTTGAACGTTTGCGTGATCAGGCAACCGTCATCAGGTTGAATGGTCTGGATCAAGAGCAAAAAGTTTATTTGTTTCAGGAGTGAAGTACACCCTGAACTGCAGAAATAGCAGGCAGGGTGTATTTTTTTATTTCAAGAAAGGAGGCACCGGTATGCACGTGTACATATATGCGAGAAAGCAAGACGGTATGTGGCGGTGGGCGGTATCGCTCGATGTGAAGGTAGATATCGCCTTCTGGCAGGAGCGGGATCCGCAAATTTCGTTCGTGTTCGTTGAACAGGCATTACCGGTCCCGGTTGCGATGGAAATGGTGCAGAGGGGAAATCAAAGGGCTGAACCGGTTCTGCCGGGCCGCTTGCCGCTTACGGAATGGAAACCGATACAACGCCAAGCAAACTCCAACCCATTACCGTATGCTAAAATATCGGCCCTGCCGGCCGCAACACTTATAGAGGAAGTAGCCAGTGCCTTGCAAGGCAGGCTGCTTTTGCCGGATGAACTGTTGGCCTTGCTCAAGGATCGTCAAATCGATGTTGATGAGCGCAATTGGCGCACGGTCATCCAGGCCGCTTGCCTGACGAAAGGAGTGAAGGTCATCGCTGGCATTGCCCGTGCACCGGAACCATCGAAGCGTCTCCGGTGCCAGCGCTGTGGAAGCGGGGAAGACGCGATGGAATGGACCCATTGCGGGCGTTGTGGCCAAAAATGCGCCTATTGCTGTGCCTGTCTTGCCCTGGGCAAAATTCGCGCCTGTTCCCTTTTGATGGATGGCTCAGCTGTGCGCACAGGGAAACGGACCGAGGCGCCCGATAATGTCGAGGCGCCCGATAACGCGGTACCCATATTTCCTTCTTCAGAGGAATTGCACTCCATCCGGAAGCGCTGGTCTCTCAGTCCTCTGCAGGCCCAGGCTACAGCGCAAGCGCTCGCTTTTATACGCCAGCGGAAAACGAATGTTTCCGAACGTTTGCCGGATTCATTCTTGATCTGGGCGGTGACGGGAGCCGGGAAAACGGAGATGGTGTTTCCGTTGATCGAGCATGAATGGCAATGCGGCGGACGGATCCTCATGGCCACTCCGCGCAAAGATGTGGTGCTGGAACTTTATCCGCGGCTAATGAAAAGCTTTCCCCACATCCGGATCGTGGCGTTATATGGCGGAAGTCCGGAACGGTGGCGGCACGGTGATTTGGTTTTGTCCACGACCCATCAGTTGCTCCGCTTCCGGCATGCCTTTGATCTCGTCATCGTCGACGAGGTGGATGCCTTTCCCTACCATAACAATCCGATGCTCATTCGGGCCGCGAGGCGGGCATGCCGTCCGGAAGGCCGATTCATCTTTTTGTCGGCGACGCCTCCGGAATCGATGCAGCGGGATATCCGGCGCGGCAAGATCGGACATGTGATCGTACCGGCGCGCTTCCACGGCCATCCGTTGCCGGTACCGGTCATCCGCTGCCGTCGCTTCGAAACCCAGCGTATGCGTTTGCTCGTGAACGAATTGGCTCAATCAGTGAGGCGAGGTGCACAATCGTTTGTCTTTGTCCCGCGCATCGGACAAGTTGATCCGCTCGTACGGAAGTTGCGCGAGCGACTGCCGGGCGTTTCCATTGACGGCACCTCTTCCCGCGATGCGGAGCGGGAACCAAAAGTGCTGGCTTTCCGTGACAGACAGATACGCGTTCTCGTCACGACGACCATCCTTGAACGCGGTGTGACTGTACCACGCTCCGATGTGTATGTGTACGATGCCGATGCCGCCTTGTTTGATGAAGCCGCTTTGGTACAGATGGCTGGGCGGGCAGGGAGAAGTGCGGACGATCCGAAGGGAAAGGTCTTCTTTATTTCCCGCAGCAAAACGAGGGCGCAAACCGGGGCGGTGCGCATGATCCGGAAAATGAACCGCCTTGCCGCTGTCGTTGCGAAAGGGAAGGGAAAATCATAATGCGTACGCCTGAACGAAAGTGTTGTCCCGTCTGCGGAGAAGCCGGCAAACGGATAGGCGGATTCCCGCTGTGTGGCCCCTGCCTTGAATCGATTCCCTGGCTGACCCATACCGTATGCGCAAAATGCGGGCGGCCAGAAGCTTGTCCCGATTGCGCCCGCAGGACGAATGCCGCGTTTGTGGCTCACCGCAGCGCGGTGCGCTACAGTCCGCTCATGAAAGAATGGTTGATCCGCTACAAATATGCGGGTGATGAAAGGATGGAAAGCGTGCTTGCCTGGATGATGCTGTCCGGTTACGAACGGTTGCTGATCGAAGTGTGCGGCAGCACCACCCGCAACGTCTTTGACGGGATCACCTATGTGCCGTTAAGTCCGGAGCGTATAAAAGAGCGCGGATTTAATCAGGCGGCCCGGCTGGCCCAAGCGTTGGGCCGTGAGCTTGGCGTGCCTGTCGCACCGCTCCTCCGGAAAAAGAAAGAGACGGCCCGGCAAAGCCAGAAAGGCCGTCTTGAGCGTATTCACGAAATTCGCGGAGCGTTTACGGTGGAACCTGCAGTTGCCCAGCACTACCTGCGATCCCTCTCTGCGATAAAAAAACGTCAAAGTGGACGGGCCCCCTTGCGCCCTTTGCGCTTGCTGCTCATCGATGATGTGTATACGACCGGAAGCACGATTAACGAATGTGCCCGGATGCTGAGACAGGCATTGCCCTGCTATGTGTACGCCCTGACCTGGGCGAGATCTTGACGAATCACGGGACCTACCGCTTCAGTCGCGCCGATGTGTCCTGCAGTTATTTTCCGCCGCCGCCTGCAACTTTCGAGTTGGCGATCTGGCTTCGGTATTGGCCAGGCGTCATTCCGTAAACTTTGCGGAACGTGCGGATAAAAGCGGTCGGATTCGTATAGTTCAACTGTTTGGCGATTTCGGACACTTTCATGTTCGTTTGTTCCAGCCACTCTTTCGCCTTTTTCATCCGGTACTCGGTCAAATATTCACTGAAATTGACACCCATTTCCCGTTTGAACACGCGGCTTAAATAAACGGGATGAAAATTCAGTTCCGCTGCGAGCGAATCGAGGGAAATGTCCCGGTTGAAATTTTCGTGGATGAGCCGGACGAGCCGGTTGGCGATCGACATATATTGCGACTCCAGCCGCTCGTTGACCGTTTTGCATACCGGAATGAGCACTCGCGTTTGTATCCACCCGCTGATATCTTCCAGGGTATGAAGTTTCATAAACCGTTCGATCGAACCTTCTTCTCCGAGCACCTGATTTACGGATGCTCCGTATTCCTGGATGATTTGGGTCAAACCGGCGATCAGGCGGAGCATCATCATTTGTATATCGGCATAGACCCATTCTTTTTCCGAGATGACGGCCACATACTCGTCAAACAGCGATTTTGCGTTTTGGTGATCCCCGGTACGTACAGCGTGAATCAATTGTTCTTCCAGCACTTTCAGCCGGGCATAGTGAGCGGAAGATTCTACTCCGGCATCGAGCCGGCTGTCGTCATAGCGCAAGATCAGACCCGTACCGAGACTGATTCTCCGCTTCAATGTCTCCAGACATTCCCCGAAGGCGCGTTTGGCGTCGCCCACTTCTGTAAACAGGCGGCTGATGCCGATACTCACCTTGAGCTGCAAATATTGTTGCACGTTGGCCTGAATCGTTTCCGCCATCTGATAAAAATGGTCCAGCGCCTCTTCTTCTGTGTCTTCGTTAACCAGCGCCAGCGTCACCTGGGACTCATCGAGCACAACCGGGGTGAAACGGCTTCGTTTCGGAATCAGTTCCCCCACGATATTATTGATCGCAAACAAAAGCAACTCCTTGTCGCTTTCCCGATAACGGGTGCCCTGAATCGTGTCGATCTGCAACGTCAGCACACAGAGCCATTTCCAGTCTTGCGGAAACTGGTAAGCGCTTCCCCTGTGTTTGAATTCGCTTTCAGAAATTTGCCCCATGATGAGCTTCATTACGATAAATTCCTGGAGTTGAGTCATTTGACCGCGGATTTGATGCTGCAACTGTTTGCTTTGGCGAAATACTTGGTGAAATCGCTGTTCGATCAATGCAAACTCGTCCTGCCCCTTCACCTCATCCGGGTCTTTGTGCAACTCACTTGTCGATTCAAATAAACGCCGCACCGGTGAATAAATCTTGCTGCTTCCGTAAAAAGCGAGGATGAAAGTGCCGACAAGCAGCGTGATGCCGACCAGTAACGTAATAAGCGCAATTTTACGCGTTTCCTTCGTGATCTCGCTGATATTGGATACTGACAGATAGACCCAGTTGTTATACGGTGAAACGACATACGACACCGCTGCTTTGTTGCCCTCGACATCGGCGCTGAAATAGTGCTGATGCTTGCCGGTCGCTTCCAGATGTTGAATGAGACCTTCCCTTACGGATGGGGGCACAGGTGTGTTGTTTGTAGACAAAAATTCGTTCAGCTCCGAATCGAGAACATACAGTTGTCCGAGATGACGATGCCGGGCCAGCATGTTTTGCAGCTCGGCTTTTTCCACTTCAACGACAAGCAGACCGCGCGGATGGGGCGTTGAAACCACCAACGGCATTTTCAGCACCAGATTGACGGTGCCTTCATCCGCCACCCAGGATATGTTGAGCGGCAATTCGCCGTATTGGTAAAGCCGTTCGTTTTTGTCAAAGTGGGTAAAATCGCTGAACCCGTCGTTGGAAATGACCCAATCGTTGTCCGGACTGACCAGGTATGCATTGCGGATGCCCGCGAAAGCATGCAGACTGTACAGTCCGCGGGAAAGATCACCGATCGTGCGGAAATCCGCGCTCGTCAGCTTGCGATTGAGCGCATCGCGCACAAGGGATGAATGCATGTATTGGACGGATGTCATTTCCAATGTATGTAACAGTTGCTCGACTCTCATTTCCGTTTGCTGCAAAAAGAGCAAGTTGCCTTCCTTGACTTTGGTCTGGATGTCATTGGAGGCGATGGAATAAGAAATGAGACCGATAATGACCGCTGGAATGGTTCCGAGAGCAATCCCGAATAAAAACAGTCTGGAGAAAAATTTGGAACTGAATATATCCATCTCCTCCTTTGCAGCTGTCGCGATATTCTGAATTATAGCACATCTTTATTCACAATCGGCGCCTTTTACGCGAAAAGTTGTCTGAGGTTGATCCCGGTTGAAAACGGTCGATTTTCCAGTTGAATCCCCCGGACACACCGGCGCCATGCCGACGGCCATACAAAGAGTTAAAAAAAGATGATGGACTGCAATGTCTTTCCTCTTCATACTGAAAATTGAAACGTGGGGAGGAGGACGACCGGATGAAAGAGGAAACCCGAGCAGTCAATCAAGCGATAGAAACCATCGATCATCCCCTTGACATAAAACGGCCTTCCATGTGGAGAGATATCGTAAGGGACCGCTGGCTTTATTTGATGCTCGTCCCGGGCGTGTTGTATTTTCTCATATTCAAATATGGGCCGATGTGGGGACTGGTCATCGCCTTCCAGGACTACAAACCTTATTTCGGTGTCCTGAACAGTGAATGGGTTGGCTTTGCGCACTTTATCCGCTTCTTTTCGGAAGATCAATTCTGGATATTGTTTCGCAATACGGCGATGCTGGCTTTATACAATCTGACTTTTGCCTTTCCGGCGCCGATCATTCTCGCCTTGATGATGAACGAAGTGAGGGTCGCGCTGTTCAAACGGACGGTACAGACCCTGGTCTATGTTCCCCACTTCGTATCCTGGGTGGTTGTCGTCGGTATTTTCTACATGCTGCTTACGACAGAAGGCGGCATTATCAACGAACTGATTGTGATGATGGGCGGGGAAAAAATCCCGTTCCTGCTCAGTTCCGACTGGTTTCGTCCGCTGATTACGATGCAGACGATCTGGAAAGAAGCCGGATGGGGGACGATCATTTACCTGGCTGCCCTCGCCGGGGTGGACCCGCAATTATATGAAGCGGCGCGCATCGACGGTGCCGGCCGCTGGCGGCAAATGTGGCACATTACGCTGCCGGGGATCCGCAGCACGATCGTCATTTTGCTCATTTTGAGAATGGGTGATTTCCTGGATACCAGTTTTGAACAGGTGTTCCTGATGCTGAACACGATGAACCGCGATGTCGGCGAAGTATTTGATACTTATGTCTACACGCGCGGGATGACACAGGCACAGTACAGTTACAGTGCGGCAGTGGGCATGTTCAAATCCGTATTCGGCCTTGTGCTCGTACTGGGTGCCAACTGGCTGGCCAAGAAATTCGGTGAAGAAGGGATTTATTGATGGGGGTGCATGGAGATGGTCCAGGATCGATCCTTTGCCAGCCGGTTGTTTGATGTCGTAAACTATACGTTGCTCGCCCTGTTTGCTATGATCACGGTGTTGCCTTTTATCTACGTGATCGCGGTGTCGTTTGCGACGCCGGAAGAAGTGGCGAGAAGAGGTTTTATTCTGTTTCCAACGGAATTTTCGCTATCTGCGTACAAATATATCTTTTCCACCAATACGCTGACACGCAGTTTGATCATCTCGATCTACGTGACCGTGGTGGGAACGATCATCAACCTGATCTGTACTTCGCTGATGGCCTATCCGCTTTCCAAACGCCACTTGCGCATGCGGAGCGGACTGCTTTTGATGGTGCTGTTTACGATGCTGTTCAGCGGAGGAATGATCCCGACCTACTTTGTCGTCAAGGCAGTGGGGCTTACAAATACATTGTGGGCGCTGATGATTCCGAACGCGATCAGTGCCTTCAACCTGATCGTACTGAAAAACTTTTTCCAGCAACTGCCTGAAGGCGTCGAGGAGTCGGCCAAGATCGATGGCGCCAATGACTTGACCGTGCTGACCCGCATTGTGATACCGCTGTCTTTGCCAGCGATGGCCACGCTATCCCTGTTTTATGCGGTCGGCCACTGGAATACGTTCTTCAGCGCCATTCTGTATATCAACGATCCGACCAAATGGCCGCTGCAAGTGATGTTGAGAGAAATTGTGATCATGAACCAGGACAACTTTGGCTATTCCAACGAAATTGACCCGACCGAATTCCATCCGATTACGATTCGTATGGCGGTCATTGTGTTTGCGACCGTGCCGATCTTGCTCGTATATCCGTTCTTGCAGAAGCACTTTGCCAAAGGTGCGCTGTTAGGCTCGGTAAAAGGATGAGGCAGTCGGCACATTGACCGACGCCCATCTTTTTATATCATCATATTTATACGAGGAGGTTTCTGACCAAGATGAAAACATGGAAAAAACATGGACTGCTTCTCTTGTCGATCATTCTCGCCATTACGCTCGTATTGGCAGGCTGCGGTTCCGGCTCGGGAAGCGGTTCCGGCAGTTCGGATACGACAGGGGGAAGCAGCAACAGCGGCGGAAGTTCCGGAGGCTCCGATTCAGGTTCGGCAGATTCGGAACCGCTTACAGTCAAAATTGTAACGCAACAGGTCAACGAAGCGCCGCCGCCGGACAACGAATTTGAGCTGATGCTCGAGGAACTTCTGGGTGCCAAACTGGACATTCAATGGACGCCCGGTTCGGCCTACGATGACAAAGTGAGCGTCATGATCGCTTCCGGAGATTTGCCTGACATCCTGATGGTCGGCTATTCGGCCACCTATCTCGGCGCGATCCGTGACGGACTGTTCTGGGAAGTCGGACCTTTCATCAACGATTATCCGAACCTGGCAGAACTGAATCCGCTTTATTATGACAATATCAAAGTAGACGGTAAAGTATACGGCATTCCGATTTTCCGGACTTTGGCCCGCTCGGGGATCATCTACCGGAAAGACTGGTTTGACAAGTTTGGTCTCGATGTGCCGAAGACGACGGAAGAATGGTACGAAGTACACAAAGCGATCGTCGAAGGCGATGCGAACGGCAACGGTATGCGCGACGAATACGCGCTTATGCTGAGCAAGAGCTCGTTCGATCTGAGCGTAAGCTCGTTCATGAACCGGCTTGCGGTTTCTCTCGGTGCGCCCAATATGTGGGGCGAGCAAGACGGCCAGCTTGTTCCGAGTTTCATGACGCCAGAATATCGTGATGTGCTGGCCATGTTCAGAAGACTGTATGCCGAAAACTTGATCAACCGAGACTTTGCGATCACGGAAAACTCCCAGACGGACGATCAATGGACGGCGGGCAATGTCGGCGTACAGGTCGTTGTGGCCAACAACGCTTTCAGCCGTTCCGAAGACGTCAAGAACATCGAAGGAGCCGAAGTGGATGTCGCACCGCTGCAAAATACCGAAGGACGCCGGGTAGCGGCTGAAACGGGGAACAACGGATTCCTGGTCTTCCCGAAATCGACGGTAAAGACGGAAGAACACTTGCGTGAACTTTTGCGCATCATCGATCGCATGCTCGATGAAGATGTGGCGACATTGCTGTCGCTGGGGATCGAAGGCGTGCACTGGGAGCGCAAAGGGGAAAATGGGGTCTGGAAAGATTATGATGCCTTTTTCCGCGATGTCAAACCGTATCGTGACCGCTTGATCAACATGGAAGTGGGCGGCAAGTCGGTGCCGCTGGAGCGTGAACCGATCGCGCAAAAGGCACTGGAGGTCACCATGACCAACCTCGATTACATGATCCCGAACCCGGCATTGACCTACAGTTCGGCGACTTACACCGAACGCGGTGCCGAACTGAATCAGATGATTGTCGACGCCCAGATCAAATACGTGATGAACGAAATCGATGACGATGGTTTCGACCAGGAGATCCAGAAATGGCTGGATGCTGGCGGAAGCCAGATCATCGCGGATTATACCGAGCAGTATAACGCCGGTCCATAAGCTTTAGGCGAGCAAGCTTTTGGCCGATAAACATCAGGTCCATATGCAGGCATTCCATCGTTAGAAAGAGTTTGCATCCTCGGGACAGGGGCAT
>CALAME010000116.1 GCA_937925675.1 uncultured Paenibacillaceae bacterium
CCGGATTTACACCGGTGACGGAAGAGGAAGAATTGGCGCGGGTCATTCCGGTCATTGAGCGATTGGTACGGGAAGTGGACGTGCCTTTGTCGGTGGATACGTATAAGGCAGAAGTGGCGAAACAGGCGTTGGAAGCGGGGGCACACATTATCAATGACATCTGGGGACTGAAAAAAGATGCGCGGATGGCGGAAGTGGTGGCCCGTTATGAAGCCGGCGTCATTGTGATGCACAACCGGACCCATATGGACTATCAAGATCTCGTTACGGATGTTGTGGATGATCTGAAGGAGAGCATCGCGATCGCTCATCAAGCCGGGATCGAAGATAGCCGGATCTGGCTTGATCCGGGTATAGGTTTCGCCAAGAACGTACAGCATAACTTGTTGATGATGAACCGGTTGGGGGCCATTGTCGAACTCGGCTATCCGGTCGTATTGGCTACCTCCCGCAAATCGATGATCTGGAAAACGCTGCATATTCCCCCTGACCAGGCGCAGGCAGGCACGGCAGCCACTATTGCACTCGGCATCGCCCAGGGTTGCAGGATTATACGCGTGCACGACGTGGAGATGATGAGGCAGGTGGCGCAGATGACCGAGGCGATTTTGGCCGCCGGAAAGGAAGAAAAGGATGGAACGTAAACGCACGGATCGCATTCATTTGGAACGAATGGAGTTTTTCGCCTATCATGGTGTGCTTCCGGAAGAAAACCGGCTAGGCCAGCGCTTTTATGTCGACGTGATCCTGGAGCTGGATCTCAGGCCGGCAGGAGAATCAGATCGCCTGGAACTGACGGTGAATTATGCCGATGTGTATGAAAAACTGAAAAGGATCGTGGAAAAAGAACGGTACAAGTTGATCGAGGCGCTTGCCGAACGGATTGCTTCTGCGCTCCTGGATGCTTATACTATTGTAAATGCCGTGACTGTGCGTGTTGTCAAACCTCATCCTCCGTTTGACATTCGTTTTTCGGGGGTTGCAGTGGAAATTTACAGAAAGAGAGAACATACGGATGAAGAATGATATCAAAAACGAAAACCGCGGAATAACCGCCTATATCGGCCTCGGTTCAAACATAGGCGATCGTGAGCAATATTTACACGCCGCGATACGCCAATTAAACGAACACAAAGGGATATCGGTTAAAGAAATATCCGCTATCTACGAGACCGATCCGGTCGGTCCTGTACCCCAGGATGCCTTTTTGAATATGGCGGCCAAACTGGAAACGACGCTGTCACCGGATTTGCTGCTTGAAAGTTTGTTACAAACGGAAAAGGAACTGGGGCGGGTCCGGCTACAGAAATGGGGGCCTCGCACGATCGATTTGGACTTGCTCCTGTATGATCAGCTTAAGATCAACCAGGAACATTTGATCGTTCCCCATCCGCGGATGTGGGAACGCGCCTTTGTGCTCGTACCGTTGTCGGACATCATACGCTTCGGTGAAGATCCCCGCCTCGACCGGGCAATAAGGGAATTGAGCAGTAGAGGGGAAACCAACGGGGTGAGACTATGGAAAGTAGTCAATTGGCTAGAAGAATTCGAGCTTTCCGCAAATTGAAAGGATTAACGCAAGCGGAACTGGCAGACCGTTTGGGGGTGTCGATCGGGATATTGGGCGCGGTGGAAAGAGGAACGCGCGTCCCGGATGAAAAACTGATCAGCAACATTGCGAAAGTGCTCGGTGTGGACGAGAGCGAACTTGTCGCAAAGAGCCCAAACCGTTAACGGAGGTGAGACATTTGCTAAAAATCGGCAATGTCCAACCGGATAACAACGTTGTACTGGCTCCGATGGCCGGGGTGAGCAATCACGCGTTCCGTCTGATCGCCAAAGAATTTGGTTGCGGTCTCGTATGCGCTGAAATGGTCAGCGACAAGGCGATTTTGCACGGCAACAAAAGAACGATGAAAATGCTTTATGTCGATGAACGGGAACGACCGCTCAGCCTGCAAATATTCGGCGGCGATCGCAAAACGTTGGTGGAAGCCGCGAAAATTGTTGATCGTCAGACCAATGCGGACATTATCGATATCAATATGGGTTGTCCCGTACCGAAGGTCACCAAATGTGACGCGGGTGCGAAATGGTTGTTGGATCCGAAAAAAATTGAAGAAATGGTCGCGGCGGTGGTCGATGCCGTGCAAAAACCGGTCACCGTCAAAATGCGGATCGGTTGGGATGAAAATCATATTTATGCGGTAGAGAACGCGCAAGCGGTAGAGCGTGCAGGCGGAAAAGCCGTCACTATCCACGGGCGCACGCGTGCACAGATGTACAGCGGCCGCGCTGACTGGTCGATGATCCGCAAAGTGAAGGAGAATGTCAATATTCCGGTTATCGGTAACGGCGATGTGTTTACACCGCAAGATGCAGAAAGGATGCTGAAGGAAACCGGTTGTGATGGCGTTATGATCGGTCGTGCTGCGCTCGGTAATCCGTGGATGTTGTACCGCACGGTTGAATATTTGACCAAAGGGGTATTGCTGCCGGAACCGACAGCGCGCGAGAAAATGCGGATCGCCATTTTGCATCTCGATCGGCTGATTGCTTTGAAAGGTGAAAAAGTCGCAGTCAAAGAGATGCGCAAGCATATGGCTTGGTATTTGAAAGGTTTGCGCGGAGCGGCGCGCGTCAAAGATAAAATCATGGTGGAGACGACGCGGGACGGAGTAGTGCGTTTACTGGAGCAATTTGTCGAGGAATATGAGGAGCGTTACGAAAGCCTAAAAGAAGAAGCTGAAGTGACGCCCGTTGCCGCTCGATCATAACCATAAAGTAAAAGGTTGATTTAAGGGGCAATTCAGAGCATTTTGTCGATTGAGGGAGAAAGTGACGATTCCCTCCATTTTTCGCCTGACTTGTCCCTTTTCCCGGCTAGACCGGGTATTGTTGACTTTTTAAACGCCTTGCAATATAATCATGCAATAGAAATTTTCGGCTCTAACTGGAGTCATGAAAAGTGCTGATAACAACATAAATTTCAGGTATACCCAGGTAAAAATATTTAATGACGGGAGTTGCCGAGATGTCAGAGAAAGAAGTTCTTCTTACACCAGACGGTTTGAAAAAACTGGAGGAGGAGCTTGAAAATCTCAAAACGGTAAAACGCCGGGAGGTGGCCGAACGGATTAAAATCGCGATCGGTTATGGCGATATTAGTGAAAACTCTGAATATGAAGATGCAAAAAACGAACAGGCATTTATCGAAGGCCGTATCATCACTTTGGAAAAAATGCTGCGCAACGCCAGAATCATTAAAGACGATGATGTGAATACGGATACGGTCAGCATTGGTTCCAAGGTGCTCTTGAAAGATATTGAAACCGGCGATGAAGTGGAGTATACAATTGTAGGTACAGCTGAATCCGACCCATCCCAGAACAAAATTTCCAACGAAAGTCCGGTCGGCAAGGCGATTCTCGGTCAAGAAAAAGGCGCGATCGTCGACGTCCACGTCCCCGACGGCGTCATCCAGTTTAAAATTATGGACATTAAGAAATAACTTGTAGAAAAGACTTGCTACGGACGACGGTCGAATAAAACCTGCATGCAAAGCTTCCTCGGGAAGCTTTTTTCTTTAAATAAATCCGGTATTTTTTTATGATGGAATAGGAAAACCAGGTAACGGACAGACATGAAGGAGGAACGATGACGTTGAGTCAGGATGTCGCGGAATTTAATGAACTGGTGAAAGTCCGCAGGGACAAGCTTAACACCCTGCGGGAGATGGGGATAGACCCCTTCGGCAAAAGATTTGAACGTACGCACAATGCGGATCAAATTTTGCAATCGTACGGCGATCTGAGCAAGGAAGAACTGGACGAGAAAAAGATCCAGGTGTCCGTTGCCGGTCGAATCATGCAGAAGCGGGAAATGGGTAAAGCTGCATTTGCACATATTCAGGATCTGGGCGGAAAAATTCAGATCTACATTCGTAAAGATGCAGTGGGTGAACAGGCATTTGAAGTTTTTTCGCTTCTGGATATCGGTGACTTGATCGGCGTGCGCGGCGAGGTGTTCAAGACAAAGACAGGAGAAACATCCATCCGGGTACATGAATTTGAATTGCTGGCCAAATCTCTCTATCCGTTACCTGATAAATTCCACGGCTTAAAAGATGTGGAATTGCGTTACAGGCAGCGCTATCTCGATCTGATCATGAACCCGGAAGTCAAAGATACCTTCATTGCCCGCTCTAAAATCATTCAGTCGATGCGCAGGTTTCTCGATGAAAGGGGCTTCCTGGAAGTTGAGACACCGACGCTGCATACGATCGCGGGAGGCGCGGCTGCCCGTCCGTTTATTACGCACCACAATGCATTGGACATGTCCTTGTACATGCGGATCGCCATTGAACTCCATCTGAAACGGCTCATTGTCGGCGGGTTGGAAAAAGTATATGAGATCGGGCGGGTTTACCGGAACGAAGGTATTTCCACGCGTCATAACCCGGAATTTACGATGATGGAGCTGTATGAAGCGTACGCGGATTTTCACGACATTATGGAACTGACGGAGCAAATGATCGCCCATATTGCGAAAGAAGTGTGCGGATCGACGAAAATTGTGTACCAAGGTCAGGAGATCGATCTGTCACCGCCGTGGCGTCGTGTCTCTATGGTCGATGCGGTACGTGAAGTCACTGGCGTCGATTTCAGCGTGCACATGAGCGACGAAGAGGCGCAAAATCTGGCCAGACAACACGAGGTTCCGTTTGAACCGAATATGAAATTTGGCCATATTTTAAACCAGTTCTTTGAACATCTGGTGGAAAAAACGTTAATTCAGCCTACTTTTGTTTATGGGCATCCGGTAGAAATTTCTCCGCTGGCCAAGAAAAACAGTGAAGACCCGCGTTTTACCGACCGCTTTGAACTGTTTATCGTCGGCAGGGAACATGCCAACGCCTTTACGGAATTGAATGATCCGCTCGATCAGCGCGAACGGTTTGAAGCGCAATTGCTTGAAAAACAGCAAGGAAACGAAGAGGCGCATGATATGGATGAAGATTTCATCCGTGCGCTTGAATATGGCATGCCGCCGACGGGAGGATTGGGTATCGGTGTTGACCGGCTGGTGATGCTTTTGACCGATGCGCCTTCCATTCGGGACGTGCTTTTGTTTCCGCTGATGAAAGAGCGCTCTTAAAAAAAGAGCATTTGATGAAAAATTGTACCTGCTGAAATCATGACGGCACCTGCAAAAAAGCCTTGTGTGATGAGGCTTTTACGCTTGCAGGTGCACCGTCTAAAAATCATCAAAAAAACATCCTTGACTTGTCTCCACAAACGTGCTATAAATAGTATCTGCCGACTGCTTTTAAAG
>CALAME010000117.1 GCA_937925675.1 uncultured Paenibacillaceae bacterium
TTTTTATTGATCATCAGGGAAAAGCGATGCCATTATGATGCTGTAATAATGTAATAAGATGCTGTATTAATGTGATAATTTACTGTACCTTTTCTGTGATCATGGGAACCACTTTGGCGTTTTTTTGAATGGCGCAAGCTTGTCGAATATGCTAGACTTTAAAGTTAGAAGAACATCGCATGGAGGAGAAAATTCGATGTCAAAACGCAAAATGAGATCAGACATGATCAAAAAGGGGTTCGACCGTGCGCCGCATCGAAGCTTGTTGAGAGCGGCAGGCGTTAAAGAAGAAGATTTCGATAAACCGTTTATCGCGGTATGTAACTCGTATATCGACATTATTCCGGGGCACGTGCACCTGCAAGAGTTCGGTGAGCTGGTCAAGGAAGCGATCCGCGAAGCAGGGGGCGTTCCCTTTGAGTTCAATACCATCGGTGTCGATGATGGAATCGCCATGGGGCATATCGGGATGCGCTACTCGCTGCCGAGCCGTGAAATTATTGCCGATTCGCTGGAAACGGTTGTTAACGCTCACTGGTTTGACGGCCTGGTGTGCATTCCGAACTGCGACAAGATTACACCGGGCATGATGATGGGCGCTCTGCGCGTCAATATCCCGACCATTTTCGTAAGCGGCGGTCCGATGAAAGCGGGCAAGGACAGCCAGGGTCGCTCCATTTCGCTTTCGTCCGTATTTGAAGGAGTCGGTGCGTATCAATCTGGCAAGATCGACGAAAAAACTTTGCTGGAACTGGAACAGTACGGTTGTCCGTCGTGCGGATCCTGCTCCGGTATGTTTACGGCCAACTCGATGAACTGTCTGGCCGAAGTGCTCGGACTGGCTCTGCCCGGAAACGGTACGATTCTTGCGGTGTCGCCGGAACGGCGCGAGTTCGTCAAACGTTCGGCGAAGCAGCTGATGAAGCTGATCGAGATGGATCTCAAACCGCGCGATATCGTAACCATCGAAGCAATTGACAATGCCTTTGCCCTTGACATGGCTATGGGCGGATCGACCAATACGGTTTTGCATACGCTCGCGATTGCGCATGAGGCGGGCATCGATTATCCGCTTGAGCGCATCAATGAAGTGGCGGAGCGCGTGCCGCACCTGGCCAAGATCGCACCTGCTTCCGATTACCATATCGAGGATGTGCACAATGCCGGCGGAGTTTCGGCGATCCTCAACGAACTGTTGAAAAAACCGGGCGCCCTACACCCGGAATGCATTACGGTAACCGGAAAAACGTTGCGTGAAAATGTTGAGGGGCAAGAAATTCGTGACAAAGACGTGATCCGTCCGCTGGACAACCCGCACAGCGAAAAAGGCGGATTGGCCGTTCTGTTTGGCAATCTTGCTCCGGACGGAGCGATCGTCAAAGTCGGAGCGATTGATCCGTCGGTCGGCGGCTACCATAAAGGCCCTGCTGTCTGCTTCGACTCGCAGGAAGAAGCGCTGCACGGCATTGCCAACGGCAAGGTCAAAGAGGGCGATGTTGTGGTCATTCGTTACGAAGGTCCGAAAGGCGGCCCCGGCATGCCGGAAATGCTTGCTCCGACATCGCAGATCGTCGGTATGGGCTTGGGCGCCAAAGTCGGCCTGATTACCGACGGACGCTTTTCCGGTGCATCGCGCGGGATTAGCATCGGTCATATTTCGCCGGAGGCGGCTGAAGGCGGACCGATCGCCTTCGTAGAAGACGGCGATATCATCGAGATTGACCTGAACAACCGAAAAATCGAGCTGTTGGTGAGCGACGAAGAATTGGAGCGGCGCCGCAAAAATTGGAAAGGATTCGAGCCGAAAGTCAAAACGGGCTATCTTGCCCGCTATTCCAAGCTGGTCACCTCTGCAAGCACCGGCGGCGTGATGAAAATCGATTAATCGCCAGATCAACCGGAGTTCCTATGGCGTTGTTGCCGGACGGACTCCGGTTTTTAATTCGTTCAGCCCGGTTCAGCCGTTTAAAAATCTATCATTTGGAGAAAATGGGCAATAAGCCATAGATTTCTCAAATGATAGAGGAGGACGGCGAACATGAGACAGATTGTATTGATTACTGACGGTTGTTCCAATGTCGGTATGGATCCGGTTGCGGCAGCAGCGGCAGCTGCGGCAGAGCATATTACCGTCAATGTCGTCGGTGTCGTCGATCGTGACGAGATCGACGGGCGCGGTGTTCGAGAGATTGAAGAGATTGCCCGTGCCGGAAAAGGCATGAGCCGTATCGTACCGTCTCAGCGCTTGTCACAAACCGTGCAAATGATGACCCGCAAAACGGTCGCCCATACGATCCATCAGGTCGTTCACCGAGAGTTAAAGCAAATCTTGGGAAGCAGTGACACAAGACGCAGTAACGCTACAAGGCAAAGCGACGCATACGGTGATGCGGCAGAAGGGTTAGAAACGGAGCTTCCGGCGACGCTCGAATCGCTCCATCCAGACCAGCGTGCTGAAGTGGTGCGGGTGATCGAGGATTTAAGTGAAAAAACGCCGCTAAAAGTCGTGCTGTTGATCGATACGAGCGGAAGCATGCGCCCGAAACTGGCAGCCGTAAGGGAAACCATCCGCGATTTGATGCTGAGCCTGAAGGCGCGGGAAGGCCACAGTGAGCTCGCCGTGTTCCGTTTTCCCGGACATGGAACCGACGCTGTGCTCGAGCTGGACTGGACGGACAACCTTGAAAAAACGAATGAATTATTCTATAAATTAAACATGAAAGGAACCACGCCGACAGGACCGGCGATCATGAAAGTCATCGATTTCATTTTGCACGGAACTAAAGACGATGAAGAACCGTATATACAAGATGAATCATCGATCGCTCGCTGATGAAGGGACAGGGATGCCGGGTGAAACCGATGAGTCGCAGGCTGGCGCGCGGTACCGTTGTGACCGGGAAGTGGAACCGGCGCTCGTATACGATTGAACGTTTGCTCGGTGAGGGAGCAAATGGCATTGTCTACCTCGTGCGCAGCAGGCGGCGTTTGTATGCGATGAAAATGGGGTTTGATGCCCTTGATCATCAATCTGAGGTGAATGCGCTCAAAACGCTGGACAAGCATATTCGTCCTCACGATCCATTCCTGCTCGACGTGGACGATTATCGCACGAGAAATGGAAGCATCCCTTTCTATGTCATGAAATACATTGAAGGCAAGCGCATACATGAATTTTTACGAAGCAAGGGGCGTGAATGGGTTTACCCCGTTGGACGCAATTTGCTTGAGCGTCTCAATGAACTGCATCGGCACGGTTTCATCTTCGGCGATCTCAAAATGGAAAACGTGATGGTTCGCGCTTATGGCGAAGTTGAACTCATCGATTACGGAGGGGTGACGCCGCTCGGACAGGCGGTGCGCCAGTTTACCGAAATCTATGACCGAGGTTACTGGGGCGGCGGTTCAAGGACGGCAGACGAACAATACGATCTGTTTTCTTTTGCCGCCCTTTTCTTGCAACTACTTTATCCCGATCAACACATAAAAGATCCCACCACCGTACTTCCACAAAATCGGCAACCGCTCTTGCTCTTGGAGCCGCTCAAGCGGGATCACCTCTACGCTCCGCTCTTTCCCATTTTCAAAAAAATGCTGGAAGGCCGTTATGCGACGTCACGCCAAGCGCTCGCGGCTTGGAGAGAGGCGAGTATGAAGGCGGCCCAACGAGGATGGACCGGAGCGAGCCGGACGTGGGTGAAACGGAAAAACGCCATGTCGCCGTGGCTTGGCAGTTGGTTGATCGCATCGGCCTTAGGCTTAGTCGTTACCTTATATATGTTGTTTCAATAATATCTGGTCCATACTGAATAAGTAAAATCGTTAACAATTAAGCAGGTAAAATATATTCTTACACTTCACAGCTTTGAAAGGATGACGGCCATGGATGTGTTGGAAGCCGTCAAACGCACTTGCGTAACCGAACAATTGCTGCACCGAGGAGAGCGGGTCGTCGTCGCGGTATCCGGCGGTCCTGATTCCACTGCGCTGCTTCATGTGCTGTATCGGCTGGCCGCGGAATGGGATCTGGAGCTTGTGGCGGCCCACGTCGACCATCGTTTTCGCGGTGAACAGTCTGCGCAGGAAGGTGAACAGGTGCGGCGCCTGGCTAACAGGCTCGGCATTCCCTGTGAGTCGGCGAGCATCGATCTGCCGCAACATATCGCACTGACGAATGAAAATGCCCAGGCCGCCGCCCGTAAGAAACGGTATGCTTTTTTGCGCGAAGTGGCTGAACGCACCGGGGCGGATGCGATCGCCCTTGGCCATCATGCTGATGACCAGGCGGAAACCATGTTAATGCGGCTTGTGCAAGGTACCGGACCAACCGGTCTGGCAGGCATGCCGATCTGCCGCAAAGAAGGCCAATTCAGGCTGATCAGACCGCTATTGAAATTGCCCAAATCGAGTTTGATCGAATACTGCCGTGAACATGAACTGGAATTTGCTGTCGATCCGAGCAATCTGAAACCCGTCTATTTTCGCAACCGGATCAGGATGGAAATGATACCTCTTTTGAAAGAAATGAATCCGCAAATGGTGACTGCCCTTTCGCGTCTGTCTGATGTGCTGACAGTGGAAAATCAATACCTGGATCAGCAAACTGAAGAAGCTTACACCTCTATTGTCCGCCGCGAAGGGGACAAATTTTCCTTCACAAGAAATTCGTTTTTATCGCTTCATCTCGCTTTACAAAGGAGATTGATTACTCTAATATTAAGGTATCTTTCCTTAGCGGAACTTCCCTATGACCATACCAAGATTGAAGCGATTCAGGAGGCAATTGAAAAAGAGACACCTCCTTCATTGCGTCTGGATATTGGCCAAGGGATTCAACTGATTCGGGAGTATGAGCAAATTTCCATTTTAAAAAAGTCACGACCCGACACGGAAATCGAGTACATGTACCGGCTTCAGATGCCGCCATGTGAACTTTATGTACCGGAAGCGGGCGTCACCTTCCGGCTGCACGTTCAATCCGCTCACCCTCCGTCGGGTCCTGAACCGATTCCACAAACGGATGCGCATGCGTTGAGGCTTGATTTTGACCGGGTTCAGTTTCCTTTATATATTCGCAATCGCCGGCCTGGTGACCGGATGCGGATCGCGGGTTTAAATGGAAGCAAAAAAGTGAAAGATATTTTCATTGATGCCAAGCTTCCTCCATCCCTTCGTCGCCGCATTCCGCTCCTGACGGACAGCCGCGGCGAAATTTTATGGATTCCCGGTGTTCGGCGGTCCGAGCATGCTCTTGTGGCCGAAACAACCCAACGCATCTTACATATCATCTGTGTACCATTCATAACTTAAGGGTAGGAGGTCCAACGATTGGCGAATTCGAATTCGTTGCATGAGGACATCAAAGAAATTTTATATACGGAAGAGGAAATCCAGGCCAGAGTGCGCGAATTGGGGGCAGCGATTTCCCGGGACTTTGCCGGCAGAAACCCGTTGGTCATCTGCGTGCTGAAAGGCGCATTTATTTTTATGGCGGATCTGATCAAACAATTGCAAATCCCGTTGGAAGTGGATTTCATGGCGATCTCCAGCTACGGAGCTTCCACCCAGTCTTCGGGGATCGTCAAGATTGTCAAAGACCTTGACGTGTCTGTAGAGGGGCGGGATGTACTGATCGTCGAGGACATTATCGACAGCGGGCTTACGCTGAGCTATCTTGTCGATGTGTTGGAGCGCCGCAACGCCAAATCGATCACGATTGTCACCATGTTTGACAAGCCGTCACGGCGAACGGTTGACTTGGAAGTGGACTATACCGGTTTCAGCCTCCCGGACGCATTCGTCGTCGGTTATGGGCTGGATTATGCGGAAAAATACCGCAATCTTCCTTACATCGCTATTTTGAAGGAAGAAGTTTACAACACCTGAAGTCCTCCGTCCGCTTTTGTTGTGATACCGACGGTGAATGTGATAAAATAATACAAGTGCTTCGAGAGGAGGTTGGGGATGAACCGCATTATCCGTAATACCGGATTTTATCTGCTTATTTTCCTTGCAGTAGTCGGTATTGTGCATTTTTTAAGCACGCAAAACGAGCAGAGATCAGAGATCAGCTATGATCAATTTCGCCAATATTTACTGAACAATCAAGTTCATGAAGTGACGGTTCAGTTTGATGGGTATACATATTTGGTTGAAGGAACCTTGACAGTACCCGTTAACGGAAGCACGAACTTTTATACCCGCGCACCGATTGGCGAGCGGCTGTTTGACATGCTCGATCAACAAAACATCGAAGTGACGATGAAGAAAATGGAAGAGCCCAATGTCTGGGTAACCTTCCTTACCTCGATCATTCCGTTTGTGATCATATTTATTTTGTTCTTCTTCCTGCTCAATCAGGCGCAGGGTGGCGGCGGCAAAGTGATGAATTTTGGCAAAAGCAAAGCCCGCCTATATAATGAAGATAAAAAACGCGTCACCTTTAAAGATGTCGCCGGGGCAGATGAAGAAAAGCAAGAATTGATCGAAGTCGTCGAGTTTTTGAAAGATCCGCGCAAGTTTGCTGCACTGGGTGCCCGCATTCCGAAAGGGGTATTGCTGAACGGACCGCCAGGTACAGGTAAAACGTTGCTGGCCCGCGCGGTTGCCGGAGAAGCGGGAGTGCCGTTTTTTTCGATCAGCGGATCTGATTTTGTTGAAATGTTTGTCGGTGTCGGTGCATCCCGCGTGCGTGACCTGTTTGAAAATGCGAAGAAAAACGCACCGTGTATCATTTTTATCGACGAGATTGATGCTGTCGGTCGCCAGCGTGGTGCCGGACTCGGCGGCGGACACGACGAACGTGAACAGACGCTGAACCAGCTGCTTGTTGAAATGGACGGTTTCGGCGTCAACGAAGGCATCATCATTATTGCGGCAACCAACCGCCCTGACATCCTCGACCCCGCGCTGTTACGTCCTGGACGTTTTGACCGTCAGATCACGGTCGATCGCCCGGATGTGAAAGGCAGAGAAGCGGTATTGCGTGTACATGCCCGCAACAAGCCGCTGGATGATTCGGTCGATTTGAAAACACTGGCCAAGTACACGACCGGTTTTACCGGTGCCGATCTCGAAAACTTGCTGAACGAAGCCGCGCTTATCGCAGCGCGCCGCAATAAAAAAGTAATCAGCATGAGCGAGATCGATGAGGCGTTTGACCGGGTTGTCGTGGGGATGGAGAAAAAGAGCCGGGTGATCAGCGAGCGCGAGAAGCGCATGATTGCGTATCACGAGGCCGGACACACGGTCATCGGCTATTATGTGCGCCATGCGGATGTGATCCACAAGGTGACGATTGTACCGAGAGGTCGGGCTGGCGGCTATGCGATGATGATCCCGAAAGAAGGGGAAGACCGCTTGCTGCAGACGAAGTCCGAACTGCTTGACCGCATCACCGGACTGCTTGGCGGACGGGTATCGGAGGAGCTGTTCATCGGTGAGATCGGTACCGGCGCCTATGATGACTTCAAGAAAGCAACGAGCATTGCGCGCGCCATGGTCACCGAATTCGGCATGAGCGACCGGCTCGGACCGATGCAATTCGGACAATCGCAAGGACATGTCTTTCTCGGACGTGACCTGGCCCACGAACAAAACTACAGCGATGCGATCGCTTATGAGATCGATCAGGAAATGCAGTCGATCATCCGCTCTTGCTACGAGAGAGCGAAGGAAATCTTGCAAAAACATGAAGATAAAGTGCATCTGATTGCCAACAAGTTGCTCGAGCTGGAAACGCTGGAAAAAGATCAGATCACCCAACTCATGGAACATGGCGAGCTGAAAGACCCGCCTCCGAAACTGAGCAACGATACTTCCGAAGGGCAAGACCGTCAAGACGGTCAAGACGGCGGAACCGACGGGGGCGAACAGCCGAAAGTGAACATCAAGAAGCAAGATGAAAACGACGAAACGAACAAGTTCAACTTCGACAAAAAAGATGAAGAACGAACCGATGACAAAAATGAAAAATGAGATGTCGAATGAGTTGAAGAATGAAAGGCAAAACGAAACGAAGAACGAGATGAAGCAGGGGATGCAGAAGGAAAATGAAAGTGACGATGAAAGGAGCGCTTGGCGCTCCTTTGTTTGTTTTTGATTCGTTTTTGGATTCGTGTAATGTTTTACTGTCCAATGCTTGTTTTTCATGTGCGTTTCTTGTTTTTATCATTGACAGCCGCACAAGGGTTGTGTAAATTAGTTGTAAACCTTGAATATTGAGAATTCCGGGCGCTTTATTTTTTCATGCCGCTCGTTCATTTTTTCACAAACTGTGGCAAGGAGGATCAGGCGGTGGGGGTACTCACAGTAGAGAAAAAAACTGTAGAGAAACAAGCGGAAGAAATGAAAGCGGAACGCAATCGTGAATTGAAGGAACGGTTGCTTGAGCTTAAAAAGGAGCGCAATGCGATCATTTTGGCTCACTATTACCAGAGAGATGAAATTCAGGAAGTGGCCGATTTCCGCGGGGACTCGTTTTTGCTGGCGCAGAAAGCGGCTGAAACCGACGCGGACGTGATTGTGTTTTGCGGCGTTCATTTTATGGGGGAGAGCGCGAAAATACTCGCCCCTGACAAGACCGTGATCATTCCGGATGAGCGGGCCGGTTGTCCGATGGCAGACATGGTCAACGTGGAAGGACTGCGCAAATTGAAAGCGCAGCATCCGGATGCCAAAGTGGTCACTTACATTAACTCGTCGGCGGAAGTGAAAGCCGAGACGGATATTTGCTGCACGTCGTCCAATGCGATTAAAGTGATCCAGTCGCTGGATGCTGACAAGATCATCTGGGTGCCGGACAAAAACCTGGGCCATTACGTGTCGAAGTTTACGGACAAGGAAATGATCATCTGGGAAGGATATTGCAACACGCATGATATGCTGACGGTCAAAGATGTGGAAGAAATGAAGGCCAAATATCCGAATGCCCAATTTGTAGCACATCCGGAATGCCGTCCGGAAGTGGTGGAAATGGCCGATTTTGTCGGCAGCACGACAGCGATTATCAAATATTGCCGCGACTCGGATTGCGAGGAGTTCATCGTCGGCACGGAAGACGGTACCGGCTACCAGTTGCGGAAGGACAGCCCGCACAAGAAATTTTATTTTGCTTCCAAATACTTGGTATGCCCGAACATGAAAGTGAACAATTTGAAAAAACTCGTACGCTGTCTCGAAAACATGGAGCCGGAGATCTACGTTCCGCCTCACATTGCTGACAAGGCCAGACTGTCGCTGGAACGCATGTTGCAAGTGGTATAAAACGTCGCCGCAAACTGCGTCAGTTCGACGAAACCGAATGAGGGGGATGTCCCGTTTTGTCCGCCGGATACGAAGGGGCACCCCTCGTTTCGTTGATGGGGGTTTTGAGATGATACCAAGGTATTTGACCGATTTTGATCTCAAGCGTTTACCGACAGTGGAAACCGATGTGATTGTCGTCGGCGCCGGCATTGCCGGCCTGTTTACTGCGATCAAGGCGAGCGAACGGCACGATGTGCTGATCATCGCCAAAAAAACGTTGCAGGAAAGCAACACCCGTTACGCCCAGGGCGGGATCGCCGCCGTCATATCCGAATCCGATGCGCCGGAGTATCACCGTGAGGATACGCTTCAAGCCGGGGCTGGTTTGTGTTCGACAGAGGCGGTAGATGTGCTTGTGCACGAGGGGCCGGAAGGCGTGCGGGAGCTGATCCGTCTGGGCACGCAGTTTGATGAGGTCAATGGTGAATTGGCCTTGACCAAAGAAGGAGCGCACAGTCACCGCCGGATCCTGCATGCACAGGGAGACGCGACCGGTGCGGAAATTGTGCGTGCCTTAACCCGACAAGTGCTTAGCAATAGCCGCATTCAGACGTGGAATGAACATTTTGTCATCGACGTCGTCACCGATCGCGGGCAATGTTGCGGCGTCATCGTGCAGAAGCCGGACGGGGCGAACGTGTTCGTGCGCGGTAAAGCGACCGTTTTGTGTACAGGCGGTGCGGGGCAGTTGTACCGCTATACGACGAATCCGGATATTGCGACGGGTGACGGTGTGGCCATGGCGTTTCGGGCAGGAGCGACTATCCGCGATATGGAGTTCATCCAGTTTCATCCGACCGCACTTTGCTATCCGGGGGCTCCCCGTTTTCTCATTTCCGAAGCGCTGCGCGGCGAAGGGGCCGTATTGCGCAACATCCATGGTGAACGGTTTATGACCCGGTACCATCCGCAGCTGGAGCTGGCGCCGCGCGACGTAGTCGCCCGGGCGATCGTCAGCGAGATGGAGAACACTAGCTCCACCTACGTATACCTGGACATCACTCATGAGCCCGAACAAAAAGTGAAAACCCGTTTTCCGAATATTTACCATTTCTGTCTTCGTTATGGTCTCGATCTGACCAGCGACTGGATTCCGGTTGCGCCGGCTGCTCACTATTTGATGGGCGGTGTCATGACCGATTTGAACGGGGAGACGACGATTCCACGGCTGTTTGCCTGCGGTGAAGTTTCCTCCACAGGTGTGCACGGTGCGAACCGGCTTGCCAGCAATTCATTGTCGGAAGCCATTGTATTCGGACGTCGCATCGCACAGCGCATCGAACAGCTGGAACCCCTTTCTTTTATCCCCGAAGTCCGTAGCGATGAAGAGCGGCATGAACTTCCGGAGCAGCCGATGTCGGAAAAACGATTGAAATTGCAAAAAATGATGGTGCGTTATGTCGGGCTGAAACGGAATCGCGATGGTCTGGAAAAAGCGCTGCAACAATTGAAAAATGAGTTGCCGCTGCTTCGAAAGCGGCTGACCCGACCGGAACAATTTGAATTCGCCAATCTGTTGACCTGTGCGCTTTTGACGACACAGTCCGCGTTACAGCGGGAAGAAAGCCGCGGCGGACACTATCGTGAAGACTTTCCCGACCGCGACGATGTGCATTGGCGGAAGCACATTTTGATTCGCATCCATAATGGATTGGCGGCAGGAGTGGTAGAATGTTAAATGAAGAAACGGCGAGGGAATCCATGATGCGTGACAGAGAATGGAAGATGCGTGACAGGGACTTAACGGTGCGTGATTGCGAAGCGTGGGCGGAAAGCATTGACAATCAATTACAGAAAAGAATCCGTGCCTGGTTGGATGAAGATATCGGCACAGGCGATGTCACCACCTTATCCACGGTACCGGTTGACCACCGCTCCCTTGGCATTATCCATGCCAAAGAAAACGGGGTGGTGGCGGGAATCCCGGTGGCTGCCCTCGTGTTTTACAGCCTGGATCCCGAACTCAGCATCCGTGCGTATAAACAGGACGGAGATGTTATAAATAAAGGCGATATTTTGCTGGAAGTGGAAGGGCGTACGCGCGCCATTTTGCAAGGGGAGCGGCTCGCACTCAATTTGTTGCAGCGCATGTCGGGCATCGCTACCCGCACGCGGCGGTTTGTGGAGCGTTTGGACGGTCTTCAAGTCCAGCTGGTCGATACCCGCAAGACGACCCCCGGCCATCGTGCGCTGGAAAAATATGCGGTACGGGTCGGTGGCGGTGCAAACCACCGCTTCGGTCTGTACGACGCGGTGATGATCAAAGACAATCATATCAAGGCGGCCGGTGGTGTCAGAAAAGCGGTTCAGGCTGCGCGGTCTTATGTACCGCACACGATGAAAATTGAGGTAGAAACGGAGCGCCGTTCAGAATGGCTGGAAGCGCTCGAGGCCGGAGCCGATATCATCATGCTGGACAATTTGCGTCCGGAGGAGATGCGCGCCGCAGTCCAGGAGATTCGCGGCCGCTATCCGCATGTCCTGATCGAAGCTTCGGGCGGAGTGACGCTCGATACGGTGCGCGAGATCGCCGAGACCGGAGTTGATGTCATTTCCGTCGGTTCACTGACGTCTTCCGTGCAGACGCTGGATATCAGCCTCGATCTGAATGAAAAGAAAGGGGGCCGCACATGATACTTGTAATTGATGTCGGGAACACGAATGTGGTGCTCGGTTTATATGAAGGGGATGAACTGATTCACCATTGGCGCATCAGCACGAACCGTACCGGGACGGCTGACGAGTACGGGATGCGAATCATGAATCTTATGCAATTTGCAGGTGTGCACCCTAAACGAATCGAGGGCGTCATTTATTCTTCTGTCGTGCCGCAGATCAACCATGCGCTGGAAGGGTGCTGTGAAAAATATTTGCACCATACACCGCTTGTCGTCGGTCCGGGTATTCGCACCGGGCTGAACATCCGCTATGAAAATCCGAAACTGGTCGGTGCGGATCGGATCGTCAATGCTGTTGCGGCCATGCGTTTGTATGGGCGGCCGGTCATTGTCATCGACTTCGGTACGGCGACTACATTCGAATATATCGACGAAAGCGGTTCTTACCTGGGAGGTGCGATCGTCCCCGGCATTGGCATTTCCATGGAGGCCCTGTACCAGGCAGCGGCGAAACTGCCGCGCATCGAATTTGAAATGGTAAAGCCGAAAAGCGTCGTGGGACGAGATCCGGTCGGCTCGATCCAGTCCGGTCTCGTCTACGGATTTGCCGGGCAGGTGGACGGGATCGTCATGAAAATTCACGAAGAGTTTTCCGCGGATGCCAAAGTGGTAGCGACCGGTGGACTGGCGGATTTTATCGCCAAGGAATCAAGGACGATCGACATCGTTGACCCCCTTTTGACGTTAAAGGGATTAAAAATGATCTATGAGATGAATACGAAATGAACGGGGGAGGACAGGTAACCATGGAAGATATACTGATCAGAGGGACGGCGCTGAATGGGCAGGTGCGCGTTTTTGCGGCGCGCACAACCAAGCTGATCGAAACGTTAAGATCACGCCATGGCACATGGCCGACAGCGACCGCCGCACTCGGGCGCACAGCTACTGCTGCGGCGATGATGGGCGCCATGCTTAAAGACGGCCAGAAACTGACCGTCCAAATCAAGGGAAACGGCCCCATCGGACAGATTGTCGCCGATGCGAACGCCGAAGGGCACGTTAGGGGATATGTCTCGAACCCGTTCGTCGACTTGCCGCTGAATGCACAGGGCAAGCTGGACGTTGCTGGCGCGGTGGGGACCGAAGGTTTCTTGTATGTGCTCAAAGACCTGGGTGTCAAAGAAACTTATCAAGGCAGCGTTCCGCTCATTTCCGGGGAATTGGCCGAAGATTTTACGTACTATTTTGCCAAATCGGAACAGACCCCATCTGCGGTGGCGCTCGGAGTGCTTGTCGATCGCGATACGAGCGTAAGGGCGGCGGGCGGATACGTGATCCAGCTTTTGCCCGGAGTGCCGGATGAGGAAATTACGCGTCTGGAACAGAAGCTGGCTACCATTCGTCCCGTCACGGCCTTTTTGGATGCGGGAATGACCCCGGAACAGATCTTGCAGGACATCTTTCCGGAAGTGCGCATTTTGGACAGCATGCCGATTCAGTTTCGTTGCCAATGCAGCCGCGACCGCGTAACGGTAATGCTCGGACAACTCGGCAAAGATGAAGTGCGCGATATGATCGAGAAGGATGAAAAAGCCGAGGTCGTCTGTCATTTTTGCAACGAGAAGTTCCATTTTACGAAGGATGAGCTGAAAACCATTCTCGAAAAACTTTGAGTTTCGCTTAAAAAATGGAGTTCCGCTTAAAAAATATGAATTTATATGAATTTCGCTTATTGACAACCTTTTCACGGGTTGATAAGATATAATTAATTAAAAACCAACTTGATTACTCGGAATAATCCGGGGAGCAATGATCCCAATTGTTTAGGAGGTTATCGGATTGGCCAAATTAGTGCAAAATATTACCGAGGTGATCGGGGATACACCGCTGGTCAGACTGAACCGGGTCGTGCCGGAAGACAGTGCGGAAATCTATGTTAAGCTTGAATTTCAGAACCCGGGTGCCAGCGTCAAAGACCGGATCGCCATTAGCATGATCGAAGAAGCGGAAAGACAGGGACTGATCAAACCGGGGGACACCATCATCGAACCGACCAGCGGCAACACGGGAATCGGTTTGGCGATGGTAGCGGCAGCCAAAGGATACCGCGCGATCCTCGTCATGCCGGAAACGATGAGCCTTGAAAGAAGAAATTTGCTCCGGGCTTACGGGGCTGAGCTTGTGTTGACGCCTGGACCGGAAGGCATGAAAGGTGCGATCAAACGCGCAGAGGAAATCAAGGCAGAGCATCCGGAATATTTCATGCCGCAACAATTTAAAAACCCGGCAAACGTCAAAATTCACCGTGAAACGACCGGTCCCGAAATTGTAGAAGCGATCAAAAACCATGACGGAAAACTGGATGCTTTCGTAGCGGGAATCGGAACGGGTGGAACGATTACCGGTGCGGGATCGGTGCTGAAAGAACATTTTCCGAATATCCATATCGTTGCCGTTGAGCCGGCTGCTTCGCCGGTGTTGTCTGGCGGTAAGCCGGGTCCTCACAAAATTCAAGGCATCGGAGCCGGATTCGTACCGGATATTCTGGATACCAATATTTACGATGAGGTCATTACCGTTGAAAACGAGCAAGCATTTGAAACTTCCCGCCGCGTAGCCAGAGAAGAGGGAATTCTCGGCGGCATTTCGTCCGGAGCAGCGATCTATGCTGCGCTGCAAGTGGCTCAAAAACTGGGTAAAGGCAAACGCGTTGTAGCCGTTGTGCCGAGCAACGGTGAACGTTACCTGAGCACGCCTCTTTACCAATTTGACTAATCTTAACGCCAAGCCCTTCACACCGGTGTGAAGGGCTTTTCTGTTGCAAAGAATTGACTCGCTGGATGATATCGAATTTAATATTAATAATAGTCAGAACACTAACGGGGGGCACCGTCATCATGAAATACCGATACCACGCCCATCTGGAAGCGAAAACGCCGCTTCAAATCATGAATTGCCGCGGCAAAACACTCGATCCGAATGCGCGGCCACTGGTCATGGGCATCCTGAACGTGACACCCGACTCGTTTTCAGATGGAGGCAAGTACAATAATATAGATGCAGCGCTGGCTCGCGCGCTGGAGATGGTGGAAGAAGGAGCCGACCTGATCGATGTCGGCGGCGAATCGACCCGGCCCGGATTTA
>CALAME010000118.1 GCA_937925675.1 uncultured Paenibacillaceae bacterium
ACTTGGCGGAAATAGAAGGGGTATTACGGTGTATATAGCCCATATTCGCGAAAAGGACATGCGGATTCAAAGTGTAAAATCACATTTGGAGGAAGTTCAGCTTCTTTGCGAGAGATTTGGGGAGAAAATTGGAGTAAAGCATTTGGCCGGACTTTCTGGAATGTTGCATGATGTTGGCAAAAACACTAACGCGTTCAAATCTTATATTTGGGAAGCGGTTACAAATCCTGATAACCCCCCTCAAAAGGGATCGGTCGATCACTCGACAGCCGGTGGTAAACTCCTGTATGATCGCTACTATGCAAACTCCATGAACGCAGATATGCGGTTGACCGTGGAATGGGTCGCGATGTGTGTATTATCCCACCATTCTGGTCTTCTCGATTATCTTACCCCTGAGCAAACATCGGACTTTTTAAGACGCGTATTTGAAAAAAATATAGATGAATATGAACATGCGGTGTCTGTATTTTTTTCAGAGCAAATTCATTCGGATGAGTTCGATTTATATTTTCAGCAGGCTGTCAATGAAACAACGGATGTTCTCATGACTATCAAAAATCATCAATTGCGCCCCATATCTGCCTCTCTCCTGATCAAATATCTGTTCAGTTGTCTTATCGATGCCGATCGCTTGAACGCAAGAGCATTTGAAGAGGATGAACCGCCTGAACTTGCATGGGATGTAACGCTTTTTTTTCAGAAGTGTTATGACAAATTGATGGATAAAATAAAAGCGTTTGAAGCTGCTGAAGATGCACATCATCAAATCAATTCACTTCGCAGTCAAATGTCCGCTCAATGTGAACAATTTGCTCATCGTGCATCCGGCATCTATACATTATCCATTCCAACGGGCGGAGGTAAAACACTAGCTAGTTTACGTTACGCCTTAAAACACGCATTGCTCCACGGCAAAGAACGGATCATTTATATCGTTCCGTACACGACCATCATCGAACAAAACGCCAGGGAAGTCAGAAATATTCTTGAGGGAAAAGGGACTCCTGAGTACTCTTCACATATCCTCGAACACCATTCCAACATCATTGACGATCTGCTTGATCAGGATGCAGATGAACAATATATATTGCAACGCAAAAAAGTACAGTTAGCGCGAGACAATTGGGATACTCCCATCCTATTTACAACGATGGTGCAGTTTTTAAATGCTTTTTATGCTAGAGGTACGCGTAACGTCAGACGGCTGCATCGTTTGGCGAATGCGGTCATCATTTTCGATGAAGTTCAATCCGTTCCGGTTCATTGTGCAGCTTTGTTTAACGAGGCTTTGAATTTTTTACATACGTTCGGACGGTCAAGTATAGTATTGTGCACAGCGACGCAACCTGCCCTCGGCTATATACAAAATCAATTGAAATTATCTCCCGATGGAGAAATAATCGAGGATTTGCCAAAGGTTTATCATGGCTTTAAACGGGTCAATGTTGTAAATTGTACGACTCCTGATGGATATTGTGCTAGCGATTTGAAAGATTTGATCGTGCGGAAAATGGATGAAGTCGATAGCGTATTGATTATTCTCAATACCAAATCAGCGGTTAAAAAACTCTATAAAGAATTGAATCAAGTGAAAGATGAGCACAAATATCGATTGTTTCATCTGAGCACCAACATGTGTGCGGCCCATCGTCAGGATGTAATTGACGAGTTGCGAGCTGCGCTTGAGCGTAGAGAACGGGTCGTTTGTGTCAGCACACAGCTTATTGAGGCAGGGGTAGACATAAGTTTTCAATGTGTGTTTCGGTCTTTGGCCGGGCTCGATTCGATCGCTCAAGCAGCCGGAAGGTGTAACCGCCATGGCAAAGATGGTATCCGGGAAGTTTATATTATCCATGCAGCGGACGAATCGTTGTCCAAACTGAAAACAATTGCCATCGGGGCAGAGCAAACAAAGCGGATTTTGAAAGAATTTGAACATGATCCATCCCAATTTGACCACGATTTACTTTCACCAAAGGCAATGAATATTTACTTCAAATATTACTTCAAGCAAATTGAATATGAACTGCAATATCCGATTCAGGAACTAGACAAAACGATGGTGGATTTACTTGACAAAAATTCGGACTTATATTCAGCTTATTTTAACAAGCATGGAAAGCCATTTCCTCTCTATAGTCGTCAGTCTTTTGCAACAGCAGAAAAACATTTCCGTGTCATTGATGAACATACGACTAGTGTGTTGGTACCCTATGACGATAAGGCGAAGGAATTGATATTAGAGTTAAATGGAGAACCCAATATAGAACAGTTAAGTCTCCTTTTGCGCAAAGCACAACGTTACGTTGTTAATGTTTACTCACACGAATGGAAAGAACTGGAGAAAAACGGTGACTTGGATGTCCTCCTTCATGGTAATGTGTATGCTGTTAAAGAAACCGCTTACAATAAGCGGTTTGGTCTGGATTTGGAAGGAGAGTCAGAATGGTCATTTGCATGGGTAGATTAGAAAGGAGGTGACAGTTTGCGAAATCAGATCGAATTTGTCGTTTATGGGAAATATGCTCTCTTCACTGACCCACTCACAAAAATTGGCGGGGAGAAATTTTCATATCAGATTCCAACTTACCAGGCACTTAAAGGAATTGTTGAATCGATTTATTGGAAGCCGAGTTTAATCTGGATTATTGATGAAGTGCGGGTCATGAAACCAATTCAGACTGAATCGAAAGGAGTTCGCCCGATTGACTATTTTGGCGGCAATACTTTGGCCTATTATACCTATTTAAAAGATGTGGAATATCAAGTGCGAGCCCATTTTGTATTTAATCCTCACCGTCCTGACTTGGCCGATGACTGGAACGAACATAAGCATCATAATATCGCTCTCAGAGCGGTGAAAGCAGGTGGGAGGCGAGACATTTTTCTAGGAACGCGTGAATGCCAGGGGTATGTTGAACCATGTAAATTTGGCACGGGCAAGGGATTCTATGACGATTACGGCGAGATTGATTTCGGCTTGATGGTACATGGCATTAATTATCCGGATGAAACAGGTACAAACGAAATGGAAACAAGGCTTTGGCGCCCGATCATGACAAATGGCATCATTTCATTTATTCCTCCAGAGAAGTGTCCTTATGTGCGAAAATCAGGGGGATTTATCCCGAAAAAGTTCAGTGCTAATAACATGCAATCGGTTGATGATCTATATCAGCAATTGTTCGCTGAAGGAGGTGAAGACGGATGACATGGCTAGCCAATTTATATAAAACGTATGAAGATAACAGACACGCTATTGGTCAATTTGAAAGAAGGCACAATGATCAGGAATATACTCTCATTCCGATAGCGCATACAACACAAAGTGCTCACATCGAAGTGGCTATCGATGGAGATGGCCATTTTCTATTTGCCAAAGTGATCGACAAAAAGGATGCTATTACAGTCATTCCCTGTACGGAAGCTTCGGCAAACCGGACAAGTACGCCTGTCCCCTATCCGCTGTTTGACAAATTGATCTATGTTGCCGGTGATTTCACAAAATTTGGAGGAATCATAAAAAAAGGAACTCCCCACACGGATTATATGCGTCAACTTCAAGCATGGTGTGAATCCCCGTACGCCCACCATAAGGTCATCAGTGTGTACAAGTATTTACGCAAGGGACAGCTGATCGAAGATCTCATTCGTGAAAAAATTATTGTCGTCGACGAAAATAATCGCATGATAAAAAAATGGAACCGTGTCATGATGGAAAAATACGGCGAGACACCTCCGATATTTCAAGTACTAACAGATGAACAAACGTCAGCATTTGTTCGTTTTACTGTAAACATTCCAGGTGATACAGAGCCTCGTCTGTGGCGGGACAGAACCGTGCAGGAAAGTTACATAAAGTTTTATTCTGAACAGCTTAGCGATGAAGATTTGTGCTATGTAACGGGAAAAGTGCTTCCGTATGCAGATAAACATTCGTCCAAAATTCGACATTCTGCTGATAGATCCAAATTAATTTCCGCAAATGACACGCGAGGATTTACATTTCGAGGGCGCTTTGTTACCAGCCGTGACGCAGTCTCAATCAGTTATGAGGTGTCGCAAAAAGCGCACAATGCGCTGAAATGGCTTATCGCCAAGCAAGGTTATATGTTAGATGGAAAAGTATTTCTTGTTTGGGGAATTGGTCGAAATGATCTACGGATGCCCGACCCATTAGGAGGAACATTTGATTTATATGGTGAAACGGATTGGACTGAAGGTGATCGCACCCACAAGGAATATGCTGTCCAAGTTCGTAGAGCAATCGCTGGTTATCGCAGTGACCTGAAGTATGCCACGAATATCAATATCATGATTCTCGATGCAGCTACTCCCGGGAGGATGTCGATTAATTATTACCGGGACATGAACAAAGAATTGTTTTTAGACCGATTACAAAGGTGGCACGAGACATGTTACTGGTTACATCCTTATAAAGATTCAGAAAATGGAAAAATGAGGATGATTTACGGAAGTCCACCTGTTAAAGAAATTGCCTACGCCGCTTTTGGTTCAAAAACAAACGATAAAATGATTAAAAGTTTGATGGAAAGAATGTTACCCACGATTATCGACGGTAGAAAAGTGCCGCAAGATATTATAAGAAGTGTATTTTATCGGGCATCCAATCCAGTATCGATGGAAACGTGGGAATGGGAAAAAACGCTAAGTATTGCATGTGCTTTAATCAAAAAAGGGTACGAAGAGGAGAGATTTGATGTGACACTAGATCCTGGAAATCGCTCCCGTGACTACTTGTTTGGCCGATTGCTTGCTGTTGCTGATGTGCTTGAACGCAGTGCACTCGATCGGGAAGAAGACAAGCGCGCGACCAATGCGATTCGCTATATGAATGCTTTTGCGCAAAGGCCGGCCCGAACATGGACAATTATTCAATCAAACTTACAGCCTTATCAAGCTCGTCTCGGTCAAAGGGCTCAATATTACAACCGTCTATTGGATGAAATTGGCTCTCAAATCCGGCCGGACGATTTTACAGACAAACCGCTTGCAGGTCTATATTTGCTTGGTTTTTATAGTCAGCGTTATGAGCTATATCGCAGCAAAAAAGACAAGCAGACTGAACAATCTACAAACTCAGATCATTTTACCGGAATAGAGGAGGATTAAAATGAATGTTTTGGATCAAAAAATTGATTTTGCTTTAGTGTTTACGGTACGAAATGCGAATCCGAATGGTGACCCGCTTAACGGAAACCGCCCTCGACAAAACTATGATGGTTATGGAGAAGTTTCAGATGTATGTATCAAACGGAAAATTCGAAATCGCTTGCAGGATATGGGCGAATCAATTCTCGTGCAGTCTGATGACAGGAGAGTTGACACATATCGCAGTATCAAAGATCGGGTGGAAGGCAACCTCAATGTTTATCAGCACGCCAAAGGAAAAGCAGCGGACAGAGAAAAGTTTGCCGAAGAGGCTTGTAAAGCGTGGTTGGATGTTCGCAGTTTTGGACAGGTATTTGCATTTGACAATATATCCATCGGAATCCGAGGGCCCGTATCGATCCATACGGCGACTTCCCTACACCCGATAGACATTTCAAGCATGCAAATCACCAAAAGTGTGAATACGACAACAACAGAATCGAACAAAAAAGGATCAGATACGATGGGGATGAAGCATCGTGTAGATTTTGGCATTTATGTATGTTATGGAAGTATCAATACACAATTGGCAGAAAAAACTGGATTTTCCCGTGAGGACGCAGAAAAAATCAAACAAGCCTTGATTAGTCTGTTTGAAAACGATGCTTCTTCAGCACGGCCGGACGGTAGTATGGAAGTGGTGAAGGTAGTCTGGTGGGAACATAACAATAAGCTCGGTCAATATTCATCAGCTAAAGTGCATCGCTCCCTGCAAATCGAACTGGATGAGTCTCATTTGAAAGAAAAACGTTTCCACGCTGATCAAATCACTGTGCAGGAATTAGATGGTTTGAGATATGAAGAATACGAAGGTATTTAATGAAGAGGACTACTTGCTGCTTTCTGGCATCCAGCATTTTATGTTTTGCCGGAGACAGTGGGCATTAATTCATATTGAACAGCAGTGGGAGGAGAATGTTCGCACGATTGAAGGAGCTCATTTGCATGAAAAAGCGGATCAACCACTGATCAGGGAAAAGCGTGGAGACCAAATTATCGTCAGAGCGTTACCGGTGTTTTCCAGAAAACTTGGAATAACAGGTATTTGCGATGTAGTAGAGTTTGTGAAACATCCCGACGGGATCACACTGTCAGGGGAAGCGGGAACGTATATTCCTGTTCCAATCGAATACAAAAGAGGCCGTCCGAAAAAAGATCAGTCTGACATTTCTCAATTAACGGCCCAGGCCATGTGCCTTGAAGAAATGTTTTTGTGTGAAGTTACCAAAGGTTATTTGTACTATCATGAGGTTCGCCGGCGTGTGGAAGTTCTATTTACGAAAGAACATCGTGAACAAGTCCAAGGCATTTTCAAAGAGATGCATATGTACTACCGACAAAATTATACACCCAAAGTGAAGACGGGTCCTCATTGCCAGAATTGTTCGTTACAACATGTATGTGTCCCCCATTTGATGCAAAAAAGGTCAGTAGCCCGTTATATTGAAGGGAAGCTTATGGAATGAAAAGACTTTTGAATACATTGTTTGTCACGCGTCCGGATGTTTATTTGGCGCTTGAAGGTGAAAATGTTGTGATCCGACAGGATCATGATACTATCGCACGTTATCCGCTACACAATTTGGAGTCGATTTATACATTTGGTTACATCGGAGCTAGTCCGGCGTTGATGGGAAAATGTGCGGAGCGCAACATCACCTTGACTTTTATGACACAGAACGGTCGTTTTCTAGCGAGAGTCATTGGTGAATCCAACGGCAATGTTATTTTGCGCAAAGAACAGTATCGTATTTCCGATCACGAGTATCGAAGTGCTTTGATAGCGAGAAATTTCATCGTAGGAAAAGTTTTTAATAACAAATGGATTTTGGAACGGGCTACCCGCGATCATCCGTTGCGTTTGGACGTAAGCAAAATTAAACAAGTGACCGAATCGAAGGCGGAACTTTTACATGCGATTCGGCATGTCGAAGATTTAGAAACTTTACGTGGTTTGGAAGGAAGCGCTGCTTCAAAATATTATTCAGTATTTGACGAACTCATTTTACAGCAGCAGGAACATTTCCAATTTCGTGGTAGAAGCAGGCGTCCCCCGCTTGATAAGGTAAATGCATTGTTGTCGTTTACTTACTCCTTATTAGTTCAAGATGTTCAAGCCGCATTAGAGGGAGTGGGACTGGATGCTTATGTTGGTTTTCTTCATCGGGATCGCCCTGGACGCCCTTCTCTAGCTTTAGATTTAATGGAAGAATTGCGTGGTGTGTATGTAGATCGATTTGTTTTATCTTTGATCAACAAGAAGATCGTTGACCATAAGGGTTTTCATTGCAAAGAGAGCGGTGCAGTGCTCATGGATGATGAAACTCGAAGGAAAGTACTGGTTGCATGGCAAGAAAGAAAACAGGAAAAAATTCGGCATCCGTTTCTGAATGAACAAATCTCTTGGGGGTTAGTCCCTCATGCACAAGCATTGCTGTTGGCCCGGTATATTCGTGGGGATCTGGATGAATATCCTCCTTTTTTATGGAAGTAGGTGAATAAATTGTTGGTTTTAATCACATATGATGTCAATACGACTACGGAATCGGGGAAGCGAAGGTTACGAAAAGTGGCTAAAAAATGTCTTGACCATGGCCAACGTGTCCAAAACTCTGTTTTTGAATGTGTACTTGACGCGGCACAATTTAAAAAATTGAAATTGGAATTGGAAGCGCTGATCGATATAAAGTCAGACAGTTTGCGATTTTACAATCTGGGCAATCGTTACAAGACAAAAGTAGAACATATCGGGGTAAAAGAATCGTATGATATGGATGGTCCGCTTATCGTTTAGAAATGAAAGAAGAATGATGGTTCGATAACAGGTGCGAACCCCAAGTGCACATGAATTTCCTGGGGGATTCGCACCTCGCATTCTGCAAGGGTTTTTGATGATTTTGGTGGCGAAAAGTGGGAAAATATAGTAACATTATTGTAGATTCGCACTTTTGGGCTTCGTAGGCCTTATCACGTAAGGGCTCCGAAGTGCCGCCGTCGCACTCTACGTGAGTGCGTGGATTGAAAT
>CALAME010000119.1 GCA_937925675.1 uncultured Paenibacillaceae bacterium
AAAGCCGACGCGTTATACCCTGAGTATCTCCCCATCCACCTCATCCCATTTTCAAACCTTCTTTTCTTTGAATATTTGATTATTTGAATATTTAAGGATTAAGAATACGCCGACTACGATGGAATGTCCTTACTCGTTGCGAATGGAGTCCAACAATGAGATCGTATCGACGAATTGATTGTTGAATATTTTTTTCGCAACGGCTAATAAATCCTTAATCAATGGATCCCGCAAGGAATAAATGACCATGGTTCCCTGCTTGACACCATACACGATATTTTTGTTGCGAAGCACAGCTAACTGTTGAGACACCGCAGAGCCTTCGGAGCCTAAAATTTTTTGCAGCTCATTTACGGTTCTCTCCCCGTCGCATAGCACTTCGAGAATCTGGATGCGCATGGGATGCGCCAGCGCCTTAAAAAACTCCGCTTTAAACTGCTGCAGTTCCTGAGACATCGTTCCCCCCAAAAAAAATAGCCTTGATGATGACGAAAGACACTTCGCCACAAAAATAGCGAAATGCCTTTTGCCACCCATCTTATCCGTTTTCCTAAGGGGTGTCAATTGAGACAGGATGTAGGAATATGGTAAATTAGAAGCAGAAGAATATAAAGAGAACCAGGAGACAAGTATGATGGAATAAGTACGATGGGACGAGATGGAGAGCGTATGCGGAATCGGGCTGATGCGGTTAAAACAATCACACTCGAGAAGGAGAGCAGCCATGAGCAAAAATACAGGTGCAATCATTACCAAATCGCTGGAAGTGCTGATGGGTGACCAGTCGTTTTTGCCCGAATTGAAAAAGGATGCACGTGAAAAGGCGTTTCGTTCCTTGTCAGCCATACTGTCGACACCGAATCATGTTCACAAATCGTTTTTGCGTATTTCGAAAGATAACGGTGAAGTGGTCCGCATACCCGCTTACCGGATTCAGCACAACAACGTGCTCGGTCCGTACAAGGGCGGGATTCGTTTTCATGAATCGGTCAATGAGGAAGAAGTGATCAATCTGGCGGCGTTGATGACGTTGAAAAACGCTTTGCACGAAGTGCCGTTTGGCGGTGCCAAGGGCGGCGTAGCGATCAACCCGCGCGATTATTCAGTACGGGAACTTTTGCAAATATGTAAAAAATATGTGCGCAACTTCAGCGACATTCTCGGACCTCACAAGGACATTCCTGCTCCGGATATGGGCACGAGTGCGCGGGAAATGGACTGGATGACGGCGGAGTACAAAAGCATTCGGCCCGGACAGCCTTATCGCGGCAGCTTTACGGGAAAAAGTGTGGAAAATGGGGGCTCGCTCGGCCGGCGTGAAGCGACCGGAAAAGGCGTTTATTTTACACTGCGCTACATGATGCACGACTTTTTGAAGAAGAACCGGCAGTGGATGAAGGGTCTGGAAAATCCGTATGCGCAAACGGCATTGTCACTGGCAGACCGGCCGTTAAGAATCGCGGTGCAAGGGTTTGGCAACGTGGGCGCGGCGGCTACACTGGAGGCGTTCCAATGCCAGAAGCTCAATAACAAGATCATCGCCGTGAGCGACCGCAACGTCACCTTGTACCGCGAAGATGGTCTGGATATACCGGCTCTCGTACAATATACGAGTGCTGGACGCGAGCTGCCCCAAACGGAAGAAGAGCTCGTTGAAGCCGGTGTGAAGGCCGAAATGATGGACAGAGAAGAGATTTTGTACATGGATGCGGATGTACTGATGCTCGCTGCCCTGGAAGATCAGGTGGTAAGCGACAATGTCGACCGGGTGAAGGCCAAGATTATTGTGGAAGGAGCCAACGCTCCTGTAACGCGGGAGGCCGATGAAGTCCTGAACGAGCGCGGTGTGATCGTCATACCGGATATATTGGCGAATGCAGGCGGAGTCATCGTATCCTATTTTGAATGGCTGCAAGGCCGTGAAACCCAGTTCTACAGCGAGCGGGAAGTGTTTGAAAAGCTCTATAATAAGATGCGCAAAACATTGGATGCGGTGCTGCCCCATTATTTCGGAGATTCTTTTTCGCTCAGGGCCAACTGCTATATTCACGCCGTCGGCAAGCTGTCGGAAAGTTTGTACCGGCAAGGCAAGCTGTATTGATGCGGTAAGGATCGGGAAAATGCGGTATCGTCAAAAAGGCCGCTCTCTGCGTCAAATCCTGTGCGCAGCAGAACGGCCTTTTTATTTGGAATCAAGTTTCAAAAGGGGAAGCGGGCAGACCTTCCCGGTTGTACAGATTGGCTTCGGCGGGATTGTTCGCCCATGCATAGCGCACCTGGCGCGGCTGCTCCACCTGTTCACTGGAGACGACCACCGTGTCGCCTTCGATGATCGCGCGTGCTGGCACATACTGGCCATTTTCGCTTCGCACCTCGAAGCCGCGCAATTCGCCGCCGCCCCTGGCTACCAGGCCGCTGCCGACATGGTCGAAGTAGAGACGAACGGTGTTTCGATCCACTTCCATACCTGCATAGAGCGGTCCGCTGTATACCAGATCTTCACCGTAGGCCAATTTACGCGCGCACAAGGCCAGCCGGTAACCTAACGTTTTCTTGTCCTGCGGGTGGAGGTCGTTGTGCTCCCCGATATCGATCGTGACCGCCATCGCCGTGTTGGGTACGGTCAGTGCGCGCCGTTGTTCGTCCCGCAATTCTGCCCAGTTGCTGCGTTTGGCGAGAGTGGTTTCCATCAAGGTCATTTCGCCGGCAGTGGTTTCTTCAACATCTTTGCTGTCCGGTTCATCACCCTCAAAATTAGCCAATTGGGTAAAAATGAACGGAAAATCACCGATACCCCACAGCTGGCGCCAATCTTCCACCATGGCTCTGAACAGTTGGGCATATCCTTCCGGTTTCTCGGCATTGGACTCCCCTTGGTACCAGAGCGCACCTTTGATCCGGTAGCGCTTGAGCGGTGCGATCATGCCGTTGTATAAACCGGCGGGCATATATTGAAAGAAAGTTCGTGTTGGCATGCTTTCCGTCAGCACACCGATCCGGCGAAACCACGTCCCGCTCAGCTCAATTTCCTGGTCACCCGCTACGAGCTTGTAAGGCATATCGGGAATAAACCCGCCGACGTTGTTCGTACTGATGACGCGCACGGCGATGATATTTTTGCCGGGTTTTAACAAACCGCGCGGCACATCATAGCGGCGGGGCGGATATCTGTACTCGGTAATGCCGATTTTTTCACCGTTCAGATAGGTTTCATCCCCATCGACGATCGTACCCAGCATCAGTTTGGCGTCGCGGTCAAGCATCGACTCGGGCACCTCGAATTCTTTGCGGTACCAGACGGCGCCGCGCGCATCAGCCAGTTCTGTTCCTGTCCAGCGAGCGGGAACTTGGACTTCTTCCCAGCCCGGTCCGCCAGCGGTTTCTGTGCGATACCACTGCTCGATGAGACCGGCATCCCGTTCATTTAAGTGCTGATACCATTTCAGGATTTGTTCTTGATCGCGCTGGATCGTCTCTTGCACATAATCGTCATCTTTGCATTGCGCCAACATCACTTCATAACCGCCGATCTGCTTGAGGGTAGGCTCACTCATCCAGGCTTCGATCGGCGTACCCCCGATCGCGGTTAAAATGAGACCGATCGGCACTTTGATTGCTTTATACAATTCACGGGCAAAGAAAAATCCTGCCGCACTGAATTGGAGCACGTCGTCCCCGACGGCAGATATCCAGCGGCCACCGCTAAGGTCGTCACGGGGACCGTGAAAATGATACCGCTCGGGCACCGTATACTGACGGATAACCGGTAGATTGACATCCTTTACTTCGTCGGCAAACAAGTCCAACGTGCGTCTTACCGGCAATTGCATGTTGGACTGACCGCCAAGCAACCATACTTCTCCGACCAAAATGTCGTTGATGACAGTATCTTCTTCTCCCGAAGCGGAGATGACCATTTGATACGGGCCGCCCGCTTCCAGCGGGCTCAGCACGACGTGCCAGTTTCCGTCATCATCTGCTTTGGTAGAATAACGCTCTCCGAGAAAACGGACTTCGACCGATTGTCTGGGCTTCGTCTGTCCGTATATCGTTACCGGTGCGTTTCGCTGCAACACCATTCCGTCACTGATGATGCCAGATAAATTCAAGTTAGTATTGCCCCCATTTCGATCAGCCTTGCGTGATCGTATGATCATGGTATGATTTGTATTGTAATTGATTTTAGCAAGGATATTTGTTCCAATCAACTGTCCGAAAATACAAAAACGGCCAGGACGGTTCATGGCCGCATGATTGCGATCTTTAACGTCCTGACCGTTATTTTCTTTAATTGCGAATCAGATAATCAAACGCGCTCAAGGCTGCATTGGCACCAGAGCCCATGGAAATGATGATCTGTTTATAAGGGCTGTTTGTGCAATCGCCCGCCGCAAATACGCCCGGAATGTTCGTCGCGTTGCGATTGTCGACGATAATTTCGCCGAACCGGTTCCGTTCCACCGTTCCTTCCAGCCATTCGGTATTCGGAACGAGCCCGATCTGTACGAACACACCTTGCAGATCGATGCGGTGGGTTTCGCCCGTTTCGCGGTCGACATAGACCAGACCGTCCACTTTGTCGGTACCGGTAATTTCTTTCGTTTGTGCATTCGTGATGACCGTGACGTTGGGCAAGCTGTACAGGCGTTTTTGCAGCACTTCGTCCGCTTTCAGCTCCGGCATGAACTCAAGCAACGTGACGTGATTGACGATTCCGGCCAAGTCGATGGCCGCTTCCACACCGGAGTTTCCGCCTCCGATGACTGCAACGTCTTTACCGGCATACATCGGTCCGTCGCAGTGCGGACAGTAGGCAACCCCTTTGTTTTGGAATTCCTTCTCACCCGGGACGTTGATATTACGCCAACGTGCACCGGTGGAGATGATGACGGCCTTGCTTTTCAGAACGGCACCGTTTTCGAGCTCGACCTCGATGCCATCCTCTTTTTTCTCCAGCCGTTTGGCGCGTTGGAGATTCATGATATCAATGTCGTATTCCTTGACGTGTTCTTCCAGGCTCGCTGCCAGCTTCGGTCCTTCCGTGCGTTTGACGCTGATGAAGTTTTCGATGCTGAGCGTATCCAGAATCTGTCCGCCAAACCGATCGGCGACGATGCCGGTGCGTACGCCTTTACGTGCAGCGTAAATCGCTGCGCTGGCGCCGGCTGGTCCGCCTCCGATGACGAGGATGTCGAACGGCTCTTTGTCTTCAAACTGTGCCGAATCCTGCCCATAGCCCATTTTGGCCAGGATTTCTTCAAGAGACATACGTCCGCCGCCGAAAAACTCTCCGTTCAGAAATACGCTCGGCACGGCCATGACGTCTCTTTCTTCGGCTTCCTGTTTGAATACAGCGCCGTCGATCATCGTATGCGTGATATTCGGATTGAGCACGCTCATCACGTTCAGCGCCTGCACGACTTCAGGACAGTTATGGCAGCTCAAGCTGACGAACGTTTCGAAATGATACTCGCCCTCGATCTTCTTGATCGTATCGATCACTTCCTGATCGACTTTGGGCGGGCGCCCGCTGACTTGGAGCAAAGCGAGCACGAGGGACGTGAATTCATGTCCCATCGGGACGCCGGCGAAGATGACCCCCGTATCTTCGCCGACCCGATTCACGCTGAAGCTCGGTGTGCGGGGAAGTTCCGCCTCTTCGACGGATATTTTCGGAGACATGGAGGAAAGCTCGTTGACGAGCTCCATCATCTGTTTGGAAGTGTCATCCGACCCCGCGCATACCTTCAGCACGATGTCGTTTTCCAGTAGTTGAAGGTATTCTTGAAGTTGTTTTTTTACGTCTGCGTCTAGCATCGTTTACGACGCTCCTTAAATTTTTCCGACAAGATCGATGCTCGGCTTGAGCGTTTCGCCGCCTTCTTCCCATTTTGCCGGGCAAACTTCGCCAGGGTTGTTGCGGATATATTGAGCGGCTTTAATTTTGTTGATCAACGTGCTGGCTTTGCGTCCGATACCTTCAGCATTCACTTCGTAAGCCTGGATGACGCCGTCCGGATCGATGATGAACGTTCCGCGATCAGCAAGACCGGTTTCTTCATTCAATACTTCAAAGTTGCGGGAGATGACTTGCGACGGGTCACCGATCATCGGATATTGGATTTTTCCGATCGTCGGAGAAGTTTCGTGCCATGCTTTGTGCGTGAAGTGAGTGTCCGTGGAAACAGAGTACACTTCTACGCCCAGTTTTTTGAATTCTTCATAGTGATCTTGCAAGTCTTCCAGCTCCGTCGGACAAACGAAAGTAAAGTCTGCCGGGTAGAAGCAAACGATGCTCCACTTTCCTTTCAGATCTTCATCGGTGACGGTGATGAACTCTCCGTTGTGGAATGCTTGGGCCTTGAACGGTTTTACCTGTGTGCCGATAAGAGACATGACGATCGTCCTCCTGTTACATGTTTTTTTGATTCATTTATAGCTCGATCCTGCTAGCGGATCGTTGCTATTTTATAATAATTCTTAACTAGTATTCATTATCACATGTGAATAGGCGTTTGTCAAGGCTATTCTTTAATTAAAAATGATAATCCATGGTTACAGGCAAAGCAAGGATTCCCATCCTGAAAAAGGTTAAGCCCGACATGAAGCTGTAACCCGTGTTTATCCCGATTAAGCCTACGTTAGCTTGTCCTTTCCTTAGCCATTTTATCCGAATAAAACGGTAAACATGATCGAACCTGTATGGGGTATAATGTAAAAAAGTCATGGAAGGGCGAAAGGTATGATGAGCGAAACAAGAACATCCGCTGCCCAAGTTGGATGGAACTTTGACAACAGCTATGTGCGTTTGCCCAAAGTGTTTTACACCCGAATTGACCCCGATCCTGTAAAAGAGCCGCAACTGGTCATATTGAACGAGCGTCTGGCCGCCTCGATCGGTTTGGACGCGGGACGTTTAAGGGAGCGGGAAGGTGTGCAGATGCTCGCAGGCAACCGGATCCCCGAGGGAGCTGAACCGATTGCACAGGCGTATGCCGGGCATCAGTTCGGGCACTTTACGATGTTGGGCGATGGGCGTGCCCATTTGCTCGGAGAACAAATTACGCCGGATGGCAAGCGCCTGGATGTGCAATTAAAAGGTTCCGGCCGCACCCCGTACTCACGCGGTGGGGATGGACGGGCGGCATTGGGTCCCATGTTGCGGGAATATATCATCAGTGAAGCGATGCATGCTCTCGGGATTCCGACCACGCGCAGTTTGGCTGTAGTGTTGACGGGAGAACCCGTCTATCGGGAGACCGTGTTGGCCGGGGCGATTTTGACACGGGTTGCGACCAGCCATATCCGCGTCGGCACCTTCCAGTATGCAGCCCGTTTTTGTGATGTGAACGATTTGCGTGCACTTGCCGATTATACGTGGGAGCGTCATTTTGCCAGTCAAGGTCTAGAAGAAGAGGACCATCGCTATTTGTCCCTGCTCCGGGAGACGATCAAGCGACAGGCGGCTCTGATTGCCCAATGGCAGCTGGTCGGGTTTATTCATGGTGTGATGAATACGGACAATATGGCAGTCAGCGGTGAAACGATCGATTACGGTCCGTGTGCGTTTATGGACGCGTATGATCCGAAGACGGTGTTCAGTTCGATCGACACATATGGGCGGTATGCATACGGAAACCAGCCTTATATCGGCGCATGGAATTTGGCGCGATTTGCGGAAGCCTTGCTGCCGCTTCTGGATGATGATCCAAAACGCGCTGTCCAGTTGGCGGAAGAAGAGCTCGCCGCTTTCTCCTCTTTGTATCATCGCCATTGGTTAAATGGCATGCGAGCGAAACTGGGCCTGTTTCATGAAGAGGAAGAAGATGAGGCGCTGATCAAGGAACTTTTGGAACTGATGCACCGGGCCAAAGCCGACTATACGAATACGTTTCTTCACCTCACCTTTGATCGCACGGATGAGGAGGAGTGGTGTTCGACGCCGGAGTTTGCTGCCTGGAAACACAAATGGCAGGCGCGGCTGAAAAGACAGCCGGAGTCGGAAGCGGAAGTGAAACGGTTGATGATGAACCATAATCCGGCGCTGATTCCGCGCAATCACCGTGTGGAAGAAGCGCTGGCCGCAGCCGTTAACGACGGTGACCTCAGCGTCATGGAGCGGCTGTTAGAAGCGTTGTCTGACCCTTACGCGCACTCGCCTGAGCAAAAGCCGTATGCGGAGCCGCCCCCGCCATCGAGTAGGCCGTATCGAACGTTTTGTGGAACGTAAACCTTTAAATACCGGGGACGGTTTGCCCCCGGTGATTCACTTGTTTATGAGGAAGAGATCGCTTTTCTTACCATCGGGGCCACTTTCGTCCCGAGCAATTCGATCGCGCGCAACAACTCGCGATGCGGCATCGTGCCGACATTGATATGCAGGAAAAAGCGATCGATACCTAATTTTTCATACAGGTAAATGATTTTTTCCGCTACATATTCAGGATCGCCGACGTACAGGGCACCGCGCAGACTGCGCGCCTGATCAAAGGTTTGCCGAGTATAGGGCGGCCAGCCTCTTTCGCGACCGATGACATTCATCTGTGCCTGGGTCGGAGGGTAGAACAGCTCGACGGCCTCTTCGGTCGTATCGGCGATGAAGCCGTGCGAATGCGTGGCGACCTTGAGCTTGTCCGGATCGTGTCCCGCTTTGATTCCCGCTTCTTTATACAGATCAATGATCGGCTTAAATCGTTCCGGCATCCCCCCGATGATCGCCAGCGCAAGCGGAAGTCCAAGCGCGCCTGCCCGAATGGCAGATTCCGGGTTGCCGCCGCTGGCGATCCATACCGGGAGCGGGTTTTGTACTGCGCGCGGATAAACCCCCAGGTTATGAATCGGCGGACGGAATTTACCCGACCAGGTGACTTTTTCCGATTCACGAATAGCAAGCAGCAGGTCCAACTTTTCAATAAAGAGTTCGTCATAATCTTCCAGGCGGTAACCGAAGAGCGGGAACGACTCGATAAACGATCCCCGTCCGGCCATAATTTCCGCCCGGCCGTTGGAAAGCCCGTCGAGTGTAGCAAAATCCTGGTAGACGCGTACCGGATCATCCGATGACAGTACGGTGACCGCGCTCGTCAGCCGGATGCGCTTCGTCTGGGTAGCAGCGGCGGCAAGCACGACAGCCGGGGTGGAACAAGCGTAATCCGGCCGGTGGTGTTCGCCGACACCGTAAACGTCCAGCCCGACTTGATCCGCAAGGATAATTTCTTCAACCGCCCGGCGCAGCCGTTCAGCATGGCTGATACGTTCGCCAGTCACCGGGTCCGGAGTGGCTTCCAAAAAAGTGCTGATTCCGATTTCCAATTTCCGTTGGCTTTCAGGCATGTTGAATTTCGCCTCCTTGTCATCCATATCTTTAGTTTACTCAAAATTTTTCGGTTTCTCAAATAAAGTAAGTAAAAAGGGGCGGGATCGAGCCGCACTAAATTGACTTCATATTTTCTTTTTATTACTATGAAAAAAGAGTCGGATCAAAAAAAGGAGTGTGGGAACACGAATGTACGAGATCGCAATTGTCGGAGCGGGTACTGCAGGAGCAAGTGCAGCTTTGTTTACAGCGAAGGCGGGCAAAAAGACGCTGCTGATCGATAATGATAAAGGGATGACCAAAAGAGCCTGGGTCGAAAACCACTACGGGATCATGGAGATTTCCGGTCCGGAATTGGTGGAAATCGGTAAAAAACAGGCTGAAAAATTCGGAGCTGAACTTGTCAATGCTACGGTTACCAATCTCGTAAAGACCGACAACGGCATCCGACTGGAAACGGACAATGGCGAATATGAGGCCGGTCAAGTGATCATTTGTACGGGTGCTGCCGTCGATCTGGCAGAGAAAGCGGGTATCCGCCTGAAGGAAGGAACCGAGCCCCGCATTCAACGGGTGATCGACGTTGATCCGGACGGCAGAACGAACATCGAGGGTGTATGGGCTGCCGGCACGGTTGCCGGTGTAAGCGTGCATACGATTATCACCGCTGGAGACGGCGCCAGAGTGGCGATTAATGTCATCAGCGAATTGAACGGCGAGCGTTATGTGGATCATGACGTGATGCCGCGCAACAATTGAACAACTTTAAGAGGATACCAGAGGTGAACAAGGCGGAACCATTTGTGAAGAAAGGGGTTCCGCTTTTTTTTTAGCTTCAAAATGTAAAAAATTGATTCGTTTCTTTGGTTTCGATATACTTAAAGGAATGGACTTCATACCCGATAAGTACAGGGATTTCTGTTTGTTTTTAAGCATAGAAAAGGATGGAAATGGAACGGTATCCCTTTCGATATCCTGGAAAGGATGAAGAACCAATGAATGGGGAAAATGTAACCCGCATCCAGCTAGGGGAGAAAGAAATCATTCTCGTCGGTACGGCGCACGTGTCCAAACATAGTGTTGAGCAGGTCAAGGAAGTGATCGAAAGCGAAAAGCCTGATGCCGTATGTATCGAGCTGGATGAGCAGCGATATCAGTCGATCATGGACCGGGATCGTTGGCGCAAAATGGACATTTTTAAAGTGATCAAAGAAAAAAAGGCCGCTCTGCTGCTGGTCAATCTGCTTTTGTCTTCCTTTCAAAAGCGCATCGCGCGTCAATTTGGAATCACCCCGGGTCAGGAGATGATTCAGGGCATCGAGTCGGCAAAAGCTGCGGGAGCTGAACTGGTGCTGGCCGATCGCAGTATCCAAGTTACGTTTTCGCGGATTTGGCATGGAATGAGCTTGATGGGGAAAGCCAAACTGATGACGCAGCTTATAACAAGCATTTTCAGCAATGAAGAAATCACAGAGCAAGAAATGGAGCAGATGAAATCGCAAGATATGATTCAGGCGATGCTGCAAGACTTCGCCGATTCGTTTCCCGAGTTGAAAAAGCCGTTGATTGACGAGCGGGATCAATATTTGGCCTACCACATCCGCAATGCTCCCGGTAACAAAGTGGTGGCGGTACTGGGGGCGGCGCATGTGCCCGGCGTAACCCGCTATCTGCATCAGAAGCTGGAACTCGCTTCACTGACCCAGGTGCCGCCCAAATCCAAGCGTCTGACCTGGTTAGCCTGGGCGATTCCCATTTTGATCATCGGATTGATCGCCTATACGTTCTATCTCAACCCTTCTGCCGGTTTGCAGCAGACTTTGAGCTGGATATTATGGAACGGGTCGTTTGCTGCGCTGGGAGCGGCTTTAGCTTTTGCTCATCCGCTGGCGATTGCGACAGCGTTTGTGATCGCCCCGATCAGTTCCCTGAATCCGCTGATGGCCGCAGGATGGTTTTCCGGTTTTGTACAAGCATTCATCCGTCGCCCGAGCGTGGCCGATTTTGAAAATTTGTCCGAAGATGTGTTCAGCATCAAAGGGTTTTGGCGCAATCAGGTGACCCGCATCTTGCTGGTGGTGGTGTTGACGAATATCGGCAGTGCCCTCGGTACGTTCGTCGGCGGCGCGGATGTGATCCGACGTTTTATCGATCACTTGTAAAAATGTCAGCGAAAGCAGGTGCCAACCTTTGATCGGTTTTAGCGACCAACCCACATCGCGTTTCGAGAGTCAAGAGAAGATTTTAATTGTCACCGCTGTTGAAGCGGAAGCGGATGCGGTGCGGCGAGGATTGAAGTTAGCGGGCACGCCAGGGGAAGGTGCAGATGTGATCGTGGCAGGTGTCGGCTCCGCTGCAGCTGCGGCGGGCACGGCGCGCATGCTTGCGCTCGGGAAATATAATTGCGTCATCAGTGCTGGAATTGGCGGAGCTTTTCCCGGCATGGCGGACATCGGCTCCATCCTTGTCGCGACAGAAATTGTCGCTGCTGATCTCGGCGCTGAAACGGCGGAAGGTCGATTTGTTGATGTCGAACAGCTTGGCTTCGGCAACGCACGTTTACCTGTCGATCTAACCCGAACAGAGCGGCTTGCGGACACGTTGCGCAAGAAGGGGCTAGCCGTAAAGACCGGCCCCATTTTGACGGTATCGACTGCCACCGGCACAGCGCAGACGGCTAAAACGCGTGCGGCACGCATTCCAGGCGCCATAGGCGAAGCGATGGAAGGTTACGGGGTAGCGATCGCTGCCCATGCCGAACGGGTGCCGGTGCTGGAGATCCGTGCCGTCTCCAACATGGTCGGACCACGCGACCGGGATGCGTGGCGCATTCCGGAAGCACTGGCTGTGCTCGAACGAACAAGCTCGATTTTACTGGAGGTGCTGTTGTGAAAATCGCCTTTTCCTCCTGTCCGAATGATACGTTTGTGTTTCATGCTTGGGTGCACGGGCTCATCCCCGGCGCTCCCAAACTGGATGTCACTTACGCGGATATTGACATCACGAACGGGTGGGCGGAAGCCGGTGACAAAATGGATGTGCTTAAAATTTCCTATGCCGCTCTGCCGTGGGCCTTGTCCCAATACAGACTGTTGCCGTGCGGCGGCGCACTCGGTCGGGGTTGCGGACCGCTTCTGTTGACAGTAGACGGAACCGATACGGATCCGGCGCGGTTGTCCGGGCGTACGGTCGCGGTGCCGAGCGAACGGTCAACGGCGTATCTCTTGTTTCGACTATGGGCAGCCGAAATGGTACCCGGGGGCGTTGGAAAAATTGTCGTCATGCCCTTCCACAGAATTATGCCTGCAGTCCGTGACGGTGAAGTGGATGCCGGTCTGGTCATACATGAGGCGCGCTTTACTTATCCTTCATACGGCCTACACAAGCTGGTCGATCTGGGGGACTGGTGGGAGCAGGATACCGGTTTGCCGATTCCGCTCGGCGCGATCGTCGCACGCCGTTCGCTCGACGCTGAAGCAATCTCCGGCTGGATCCGTGCTTCGTTGCAGTACGCCTGGCAGAACCCGGAAGCTTCCCGTGAATATGTGATGGCCCATGCGCAAGAGATGGATCCCGACGTAGCCCGATCGCACATTGAACTATATGTGAACGAATTTACGGCCAATTTGGGAGAGTTGGGCTATGAAGCCGTTTCTGCCTTGCTGAAGCGAGCGCATGCCGAAGGTCTTGTGCCCGAGGTGCGTGATGAGGACCTGAAGTGGTAAACCCGTCGTCATCTTACTCTTTTTTTATTGGCTAGCGTATGATATAATGGCCTTGATTGGAAGAATCAAACATTAGACGGCTTCCAATTACAACCCAACCTATCGAGTCAGCATTTATCAGACGGATATTTTGCCTTACTCCTTGCAAGGGAGTCGGCCCAGCCGTAGTCTTGGGGCATCATGCCTTAACGCCGGCTGTTCATATCTTCACAACGTAATAGCGATATGCTATGCATATGTAAGAAGGTAAATGAGTGAATGGTAAAGTCACTTCATGGCCTAGCTTTCCTTTCGAGGGGGAGTTAGGCCATTTTCACATTCGATGATTGCGTCGATGTACATATAGGCCAGGAACAGGTGATCACACGAATGGATCGAATTTGGAGCAAGCCTTTGTCCAAGCTCATCATGTTGTATGCGATCGTGGCTCCCGTTCAGTTGCTTGTCATGTATTTATTGGATGCCAATCTGAAAATTATGATCTCGAGTCTTATGATCACACTCGCGTCCATGTTGGGTACGTTCTTTTATTTGATTCGAGTGACCAAAGAAGGCGGAATCCGAGGTTCACCTCCATTAAAAACTTCTTCCGCCTCCGCCGGGCGGAACACCGATGTGGCGGATGAAGAGGACACTTCCAGCCCGTCGTCAGGAAATTTGCACATCGCAGGGACACTCGCAGCGGGTATCGCCCATGAGATCCGCAACCCGCTCACCAGCCTGAAAGGTTTTTTGCAATTGTTCAGGGAAAAAGAGCCGTATTATACGCAAATCATGCTTTCAGAAGTGGACCGGATCAACGAAATCGTCAACGAACTGCTGCAGCTATCCAATCCGAAGGATGAGAAACCGGAACTGAAACGGTTATATCCGATGCTGCTTAATGTGTACACGCTTCTGAATGCGGAAGCGATGTTGCGCAATATCCAGCTGAAATTGTGTATGGAACCGGAAATGGAGCATTTTGCGGTCATGTGCCGGGAACGGAAATTAAAACAGGTGTTTATCAACGTGTTGAAAAATGCGATTGAAGCGGTACCCCCCAAAGGCGAGATTTGCATTTCTGTGACCCATTCAGGAGATGAAGCGATCATCGATATTGCCGACAACGGTTCCGGCATTCCCGAGGAAGTCATCGACAAGCTCGGCCAACCTTTTGTCACGACGAAGGAAGGGGGAACCGGACTCGGTCTCATGATGTGCAAGGAGATCATCAAAGATCATCAGGGTACAATGCAGTTTCGCAACCGGAAGGACGGCGGGGCTGTTGTCACCATCAAATTGCCTGGATATTCGATGCCGGAAACTTATGACAACTCGTTCTTGAACGGACGTCAACATCAGTAGTGGAAACAGGAGGAAATATGGACGAGCTCATCGGGTTGAATCGGACAAAACAATTGCAGAAATTGATCTCGAGTTATACAGGCAAGTTGATTCGCACTCATTTTGGAAAAGGACCCGAATCGATTTATGTTTCGATTGGAGAAAAGTATGTCGTCATCTATCTGCGCAACTTCATTTCTCCGGTTGAGCAAGTGTTGTTTGAAAACGGTCACATGGATCTCGTATACACCATGCGGGAAAAAGTGATGGTGTTGATCAGATCGGAACTCAAGTCCTATTTGGAAAAGGTGATCGGTGTCCGGCCGGATGATTTTTATGAGGATTGGTGTTTAAAGAGCAAGTCCGCTGTGCTTGTCGCTTTGTGTTCACAGTCGATTCCTTTTGCTCCCAAAGCAAATGAACATTATGAAGGCAAAGCAGAGCTCGAACAAGAATTGTTGCTCATGAGCCGGAATATGCACAAAGAGCCGGAGCGAATCTATTCGTGTGAAATCAATCCACGCAAACTGCTGATTGTTCGCTACGGTGTTCTCACCTCGTTCGAGCGTGAATGGATCACTGCCTTTGGCGACGAAAAGCTGAAGCAGATGAAAAAGAAACTGGAGAAAAAAGAAATATACCAAAGTCGACGTTTGGAGGCCATTTTGTCCCGACCGCTTACGGATGTGTTCATCGACTGGAACTTTTCAGCGGATCGCTGTCTCACTTTGTTGGTGCTGAAAGCAAAATCCGCTCGTGACATCGAACCGGTCCGAATATAAAAAGAGGATGAGAGGAGGAATATAATGAGCAAGAAACATCGGATTGTCATGATTGGACACGGGATGATCAGTCACGCTTATTTGCAGGCGTTTCGCGCCCACGAAAATGCGGAAATCGTCGGGGTCGTTGGCAGAGACAGCGAACGGGTACGGGCGTATGCGAATGAACACCAAATACCTGTATTCGGTACCGATCTGGCTGATGTGGCGAAGCGAGCCCAAGCGACAGCAGCGGTCATCTGCACCCCGAATGCGCTGCACGATGAAGGAGTGATCATGGCTTCCCGCTTGGGGCTGCATTGTCTGTGTGAGAAACCGCTCCACATTTCGCCGGAACGACAGCGGGTCATGATCGAGAGTTGCCGCACGAATCAAGTCAAACTGGCCGTTTCCTACATGCGGCGTTTCATCCCGCATATGCAGTATATTAAAGAACTGATCGAAAGCGGCAAACTGGGCCGGATCACGGTAGCGGATGTTAAAATTAAGCATTTCCGAGCGAAGGAATATTACGATTCCTGGCACGGTACAGAGACGATCGATGGAGGTGGACCGTTTATCCAGCAAGGCAGCCATATTATAGATCTCATGCTCTGGTTGTGCGGCGGTTACCAACAAGTGATCGAGGCAGCCCGTTTTCAGGTGTATCATGACATCGAAACGGAAGATCACGGTTACGCGATCGTTCAATACAAAAACGGCGCAGTCGGAATGATTTCGGCGTCGACAGCAAGTGTAGGCATGAGCGAGGAAGCGATTGAAATTTCCGGTACGGAGGGAAGCATCTCGGCCAATTATGAGCGAATCGTTCATTTTGATGTGCCGGGAGTTGAGCCGCCGACCTTTACGGAAAGCGAATCAGCCAACGAAACACTGTTCTACCGTCTCGTGGATGACTTTTTGCGAGCCATCGACGAGGACGGTACACCGTTTATTGACGGGGAAGCGGCCGCCTTGGCGACCGAATTCATTCAGGAAATCTATGCGAAAGCAGGCAAACCGGTTCGCACTTTTTCATCGTAAAAAAGAGAAGGCGGCGCCCCCAATAGGCGCCGCTTTTTGCATGTGGAACGTTACAGGCAAACATCGTCACGAATTGTTTTTGTCTTTTTCTTTTTTTGCGTCATACTCTTCTTTAATCTTCTGCAAAATCACCAGCAGCTCTTCCTTCGTCGGGATCACTCTTTCCATCATTTTCCTCCTATGTACACTTTGTAACCTTTTTTGCTCTTTCCCCTTAAACTCATAAGAACATTTCCCGATATGAACATTATACAAAAAGTATCCCGAATATGGACTTGGTAATGTCAGGCCCGCCTGCCTAAATTTCACCTTTGACCTGCTTGGGCTCCGCGCCGATAAAATCCGAGATGGCCATCCATGCTGCTCCCAGCACAGTGGCGCGTCCGCTGGCACCGGTAAACATGAGCTGCAGCTTTTTTCGCGGATGAGGAACGGAGCGTTTTTCCAGTTCTTCGAAAATGGCCCCCTCCAGCCAACGCCGCGCCAGCGCAAGCCGTCCCCCCAGTACAATCTTCTCCGGGTTGAACGCGTTCATCATATTGACGATGCCGATCCCGAGGTAACGGCCGACGCGATCAAACAAGGAAAGTGCGGTCGGATCACCTTCATCCGCCCGTTTGAGCAGATCATGAAGATCGATAGTCTCGTCGGCGAAAGCAATACGTGCACTTTCTAAAAGCGCGTTCTCGGATGCGTACAGCTCCCAACAACCCGAATTGCCGCAACGGCAAGGCTTCCCGTACGGGTCGACAGAAACGTGGCCAAATTCGCCCGCGAATCCGGAGACGCCGCGATAAAGTTCATCGTTGATCCAAATACCTGTGCCGATCCCTTCGCTCAAACTGACGTAAATCAGACTGGATGTGCCGCGGCCGGAACCGAACTGCCTTTCCCCGACAGCGCCTGCATTCGCTTCGTTTTCGATAATGACGGGAATGGAGAATTCCTGTTCAAGCGTTTGGCGCAACGGGACGTCATTCCAGCCGAGATTGGGCGCAAACAGAACATTTCCTTCTTCGTCGCTGAATCCGGGAATGCCGATCCCGATGCCGATGATGCCGTAGGGACTTTCCGGTGCTTGTCTGCACAGTTTGCGGATCGCTTCCTTGACATCGCGGATCACCTCTGTTTCCGAGGAGGAGCGGTGGCGGGAATACTCTTCGGCGATCACCGCACCGTTCAAGTCGACGAGCACGGCGGTGAACGATTTAACGCCGAGATCAATCCCGATTGCATGTCCGGCATTGCTGTTAAAATGGAGCATCATCGGCCTGCGACCGCCCCTTGATTTGCCGGCACCAATCTCATGGACGAGGTGGCTGTCGATCAACTCTTGCACGAGGCTGGACACCGTCGCTTTGGTCAGCCCCGTCCGCTCGGCGATCAGAGCGCGCGAAATCGGAGCACGCTGACGGATTTGTTCCAGCACGAGCGATTTGTTTATTTTTTTAACCATGTTCAAATCAGCGGTCAGTTTCATGATGTGCCTCCAACTGCGACTGTATTTCATGATTTTATCACGAAATGGATGCAAATTCATCATTCTTCGTTCGTTTATTCAATTTACAAACTCTAGTTTCAATGTTATCATAAACATTGGAGACGCTTTCGATGCAATCATTTTATAACGTTGGAGGGAAGCTGGAATGAGTTATTTCGGCAATGTGGACAAAATCAAGTATGAAGGTCCGGAATCGACCAACCCGCTTGCATTCAAGTTCTACAACCCTGATGAAGTTGTGATGGGCAAGACGATGCGGGACCATTTGCGGTTTGCCATCGCCTACTGGCACTCCTTTACCGGCACCGGTGTCGATCCGTTTGGGGTAGGTACTGCTGTGCGCGGTTGGGATCGCTATACGGGAATGGATCTCGCCAAAGCCCGGGTTGAAGCATGCTTTGAATTGCTGGACATTCTCGATGTCGACTATTTCTGCTTCCATGACCGCGACATTGCGCCGGAAGGCGACACATTGCAGGAAACGAACAAAAACTTGGATGAAATCGTGGCGCTGATCAAGAAAAACATGGAAGCCACCGGCAAAAAGTTGCTCTGGAATACGGCCAACATGTTTACCCATCCGCGTTACATGCACGGTGCTGCCACGACGAACAATGCCGATGTGTTCGCCTATGCCGCTGCCCAGGTGAAAAAAGCGCTGGAGCACGGTAAAGAACTCGGTGCAGAAAACTATGTGTTCTGGGGTGGCCGTGAAGGATACGAATCGCTCCTGAACACGGACATGGCTCTTGAACTGGACAATCTGGCACGCTTTTTGCACATGGCCGTTGAATATGCCAAAGAAATCGGATTCGATGCCCAGTTTCTGATCGAACCGAAACCGAAAGAGCCGACAAAGCACCAGTACGACTTCGATGCGGCTACGACCATCGCTTTCTTGCAGAAATATGATTTGCTGCCTTACTTCAAGTTGAATATCGAGGCGAACCACGCTACACTGGCTGGACATACATTTGAGCATGAACTGCGCGTCGCTCGCATCAACGGTTTGCTCGGATCGATCGATGCCAACCAGGGCGACTTGCTGCTCGGATGGGATACGGACGAGTTCCCGTGGGACTTGTATTCGACGACGCTGGCCATGTACGAAGTGCTGAAAAACGAAGGTGGCCTTGGCCGCGGCGGTCTGAACTTCGACGCCAAAGTGCGGCGCACGTCGTTTGAACCGATCGATGTGGTCTATGCTCACATTGCCGGAATGGACGCATTTGCACGCGGTTTGAAAGTAGCGGCCAAGCTGATCGAAGACCGCGTTCTGGAAAAAGTGATCGAAGATCGCTACGCTTCGTTCAAGACGGGCATCGGTGCCGACATCGTAGCGGGCAAAGCTGACTTCAAATCGCTTGAAGCGTACGCTTTGCAAAACAAGCCGATTGTGAATCAATCGAGCCATCTGGAACAAATCCGGGCAACGATCAACCAATATTTGATCAATGCCTGATAGCTTAAACCTGTTCGCTTCATAGGGAGAAACGATCCCTTATACCCCCTCGATTTATACCGCTGGATCCAGCGTTTCGTCTGCATCGGATGTAAAATCCGGCAGGCCAGGCTGGGTCACAGCGGTTTTTTCTTTGTTTTTGCGCAAAAATCACCTTTAATGGTACAATATTTTATAAATGACCAATACAACAGGCAAAGGACGATACGGCATGATTGTAGTGAGAAATTTGAGCAAATCGTTTCCGGACGGAGGCACCCTGTTTTCCGGTATTCATCTCGATATCGAAGAAGGGGAATTTGTAGCGGTGCTCGGTGCGAGCGGAAGCGGGAAAACCGTTTTTCTGCGCTGTCTCGGCCTGTATGAAAAGTGGAGCCAGGGAAAGCTGTATTATCGGGATATGGACATTTTTGAGATGGGTTGGAAAGGGAAGAGACTGATCCGCAAAGAGTGGGCATTGATCGAAGAACAGCCCCGGTTAAATCCGAACAAGAGCGCCATCAAAAATGTACTTGACGGCAGCCGCAAGCATCGTCCATGGTGGCGTCTTTTAACGGGGACCGTACCTGAAAGCGAATACGTAAATGGCATGGATTATTTGGAAAAGGCAGGGCTGCTCAATAAAGCGAAGGCCAAAGTCGGCCAATTAAGTGGCGGTGAAGTGCAGCGGGTTGCCATTGCAAAGGCGCTAGCACAAGGCGCGAAAGTTGTGCTTGCAGATGAACCGGTCTCCAACCTCGATCCGCATACGGCAGAAGCGATGATCGCCGACATCCGGGGAATGTGCGACAAACACAAATTGACGGTGATTTGTACGTTTCATAAAGTAGAGTTGGCAGAAAAATATGCGACGCGGCTCATTGGTCTCGGCCAGAAACGGCTTTTGTTTGACGTGACGGGACGGCGCCTGACGATGCAGGAAAAAAATGCAATCTCCTAACACCGTACAGAACCGTACATATGGCCTGATGAGAACGAATGGGTGATGGGCGGCATGGACTTTAGGAAGCGACAGGAAGACATCGGTAAGAAACGACAGGAGGACGGCGTCAAAGAAAACGAAGTTCAGGAACCCTATTTGTCCGATGAAGAGATTGAAGCGCTGCTTGCCGAAGAGCTGGCTAACCGGGTAGAAAACGATGGGACAGACCCGGATGCGGAGCAGGCATCCGATCGGCGCCGGTGGATTCCCCGGGTCATCGCCACGTTGGTCGTCATTGCCCTGTTTGCAAACATCGTTGCTTTTTGGCCGCAAGTGTATTCGCTTGCGGCCATTCAGTTTTTGGCCAAATCCAGGGAGTTGGCGCAAAATGAAGACATTCAGCGCTACAAGGAAGCGGTGGTGGTCATCCGTGCCGATGACCGCAAAGGGACAGGTTTTTCCATTTCCCAAGACGGTATGATCGTCACCAACGAACATGTCATTGGTGACGCGGAGCGAATCATGGTCCATTTTGCGGACGGTTCTCATGTGGAGGCGGACCTTTTGGCTGCCGACGCCCGGACGGATCTGGCTTTGTTAAAAACAGCCGAAGGGGACAGTTGGCCGTCTCTTCCCCTGGACTTGGACCGCAAGGCGAGTGAGGGAGACCCCGTTTTTGTCATCGGCAATCCTCTTTTTTTCAACCGCATCGCGAATGAAGGCGTTGTGCTTCAGCCGTTCAGGTTTGCACACCGGGAGCGTCCTGTGCTCGCATTAAAAGCGCCGATTTACAAAGGAAACAGCGGCAGCCCGGTCATCGATAAAGAAGGCTATGTCGTCGCTGTCGTTTATGCGACGACGCGCGTGACGATGAACGGCCATTCCGAGCGGATTGGCCTGGCGGTACCGGTGGCGGATCTTGCGGAATTGTTCAGGCAAGCGAATGTACCTTTTTGAAACAGGGAGGGAGTATGGATGAGCAAAACGCTGGTGCTCGGTGCTTCGGGCGGTATGGGGCAGGCGATCGTGAAGGAACTCATCGCGCGTGGAAAAGCGGTGGTCGCTGTGACGCATTCGGACGAAGGTGAGCAAAGGTTGCTGAAGCTTTTTGCTGCGCAAGGGGATGGGCTAATGGAAGTGAAGCGATGCGATGTACGCGACCTGGATCGCTTGCAACAGGTCATTAGCGGAACGGAGACGGTGTTTCATTGCCTTGGTTTGCCATATCCGCAATGGAAGCACTGGCCGCTTCTGATCGAAAATGTTATCAAGGCCGTGCAATCGGCTGAAGCTCGTTTGGTGCATATCGACAACGTCTATCCATACGGATATGCAAAGTCGGAGCGCGTCGATGAAAACCATCCGAAACAACCGCATACCCGCAAAGGGAAAATCCGGAAGCAGATGGGGGACCGGCTCTTGCAGGCCCATGCCGCAGGCGTTCCTTCCCTGATCGTGCATTTCCCCGATTTTTATGGAGCGGGTGCCCGCAATTCGATGCTGAATATGACGCTTGAAGGTCTGGCGCAAGGAAAGACCGCCATCTTCGTCGGAGATGTCGATGTGAGGCGGGAATACGTTTACCTTCCCGATGGTGCAAAAGCGGCTGTGGAGCTCGCCTTTCACCCTGACGCATACGGCGAATGCTGGAACGTGCCGGGAGCGGGTACGATCAGCGGTCGGGAAATCGCGGCGATCGCAGCTGACGTTACTGGGAAGCCTGCTCGCTTGAGATCGGTTGGCCGGGGCATGATGAGAATGGCAGGGCTATTTGACCGCAACATCTGGGAAGCGGTGGAGATGCTGTATTTGACCAAGCAACCGCTCGTATTAAGCGGAAGCAAGTACGAAAGCCGGATTGGTCCCTTACCGCGTACGGATTACCGTGTCGGTATTGCCGAAACGTTGCAATCTTATTTTTGAACTTGTATGTCCATATGGGGAATGGTAAGATCGTTTGAGGAAGTACGCGGTACAGATACGCCATTTGGAGGGTTGCTTGTGCCTCAAACCGGTTTTCAATCACTTGGAATCGACCAGCGTTTACTTGAAGCTTTAAAGACGCGAAATATCATCACACCGACCGATATACAGCATCGTGCCATTCCCCATGTGCTGGCAGGGGATGATCTCGTTGCGCGTTCGGACACGGGCACGGGCAAAACGCTCGCCTATTTGCTTCCCCTGTTACAAAAAGTCAATCCGGAATCGAAGTCGGTGCAAGCCGTCATCATTGCTCCGACGCAGGAGCTAGCCATGCAAATTTACGATGAGGCGAAATATTATGGGGAGGCATTGGGTGTGCAAGCGCTCCCTCTGATCGGTGGCGCGTCCGTACGGCGTCAGGTGGAGCGGCTGAAAAAACGGCCGCACGTCGTCGTCGGAACACCGGGTCGCCTGCTTGAATTGATTCGGATGAGAAAGCTGAAAATGCACGAAGTGCGCACCGTCGTCATTGATGAGGCGGATCATGTGCTGGCGCAAGGAGACATGGGGTTGGCCGACGAAATCGTCCGCCGCACGCTCAGGGACCGCCAGTTGCTTTTATTTTCGGCTACGGTACCGGACGAAGTTGTGCAGTTCGCCGCCGAGCGCTCCGGGCGGTTGGTTCGGATCGGACAAGAGGAAAAAGAATCCACCGCCGAAACCATCGAACATCATTATGTCGTAACCAACCCTCGTAACAAGATCGATACGATGCGGAGACTATACCATGCATATCGGCCGCGTGCGGGGATTGTGTTCGTGAGCGACGGAGATCAGATTGAATTGATCGGGCAAAAATTGCGACATGTGGGACTGCCTGTACGTACGTTGCATAGCCAGGCGGACAAACGGAATCGGGCGCTGGTGATGCAGCAATTTCGCGATGGCCAGTTTCCGCTGCTCGTTGCCACGGATATGGCCGCACGTGGGTTGGATCTTGACGAGGTGACTCATGTGTTCCATTTTGATCCTGCCTTTGACGCCAAAGCATATATTCACCGCTCTGGGCGGACAGGCAGGATGGGGAAAAAGGGCATTTCCGTTTCTCTGGTTACTCCGGGTGAACTGTCCCGTTTAAAAAAGATCGCTCGTGAACTGAACATCAAGATCCACCCGAAAAAGGCGTATCAAGGCCGGATCGTGGACGCGCGAATCTAGCCTTTTTTAGACGCGTTTTTTTGACATCAAAGAATCGGCATCATACGGGATAGGAGAGAGAAACCATCGATCGTTTTTTGCTGTCGTTAACCGTCATCGCATTCGGTTTATCGATCGGTAAAATCCTGAGTATTTTGTGGAAATCCGGTCGGTTCAGCCCATCGGCTCCTCTTGACCGGGCCATGACGAGACTGATGCAAGCGGTTTTGCTCGGCATCAATCCCCTGGTGATCATCGGGGCGTTCTGGATGGCGAGCTTGAACGAATGGAGGTTGGCTGCACTGCCGCTCCTTGGCCTGTTCTCACTCGCACTCGGGGGCACGCTGGCGTGGATGGCGGCAAGGGTGCTCAGGATGGATCGGGTAAGGACAGGCACGATGTTTGTGCAAGGTTCGTTTACCAATATGGGTTCGTTCGGCACGCTGTTCTGTTTTGTATTTCTGGGAGAGCAAGGCCTGGTATTTGGGGTGATGTTTCGCCTCCTGGAAGAGCTGATGTATTATTTGGTCGGCTTTCCGGTGGCGAAGGCTTACGGGGAAGGCGGACAGGAGCAAAACGGAATGGGACGAACCTTCCTGCGACTCGTCAAAGACCCGTTTATCATCGTCTCCTTTATCGCGATCCTGATCGGAGGCACGCTGAATTTTTCCGGTTTGGAACGTCCCGCATTTTACAGCACGCTGAACGAATGGCTCGTGCCGCTCGGGACCTTCTTGCTACTCATCTCGATCGGATTCCATTTGAAGATCGGCTCATTGCGCGGATATTGGAAAGAAAGTGCCATCATCGGCATGATCAAATTTGTGCTGGTACCGATCTGTACGGTAGGCATCGCCTATGGGCTCGGATTGGGCCAGATCGACGATGGCCTGATGTTGAAGGTCGTGTTGATCATGTCGACGATGCCGCCGGCGATGATGGCCATGATACCGACACAGCTGTATAACCTGGACAAAGAATTGGCAGGAGCCATCTTCGTGATCAACAATATGGTGCTGGTCATCGTCTTACCCGTTCTGTATATGCTCGTAAATGGGGGACCGTGGTAAGGTATGGCCGGGGTTATCTTCGGCCAAAACCTTGCTGAAGCAAATAGTCGCGCATTTGCATACGCATGGGTACCGAAAATTTGTTATACATGTTCTCAGTCCATGTCCGTCGGCTCCGTCCCCGGGTACGCCGTTCCATATATGCGGCAGTCGTGCGGTCGTAATCGCGCAGTAATTCGCGATAGCGGCCGCTTTCATATTGGTTTTCATGCAATATCGCTTCTGCAGGCAGGCGCGGTTTTGTTTCCGGATCTTGCGCAGGATGACCCACACACATTCCGAACACCGGATACACGAAGCGGGGAAGCTTCAGAAGTTCGCTTACTTCCTGGATGTGATTGCGAATTCCTCCGATGTAGACGATGCCGAGACCGAACGATTCTGCGGCAACCGCGAAATTTTGTGCGGCCAATGCCACATCGACCGTGGCTACAATCAGGTGCTCGGTCGTATCGAAATACCCGTTGTCTGCATCATCATAGAAAGAATAAGCGATTCTCAGCCGCTCCAGATCGGCACACCAGACGAGAAACAGCGGACATTCTTCCACATAGGCCTGATCTCCGGACCATGCCGCCAACTTTTTCCGCCTGTCGAGATCGGTGATGCGAATGACGCTGTACGCTTGTACGTGGCTCGACGATGAAGCCATCTGTGCGGCGGAAAGCATCGTTTTGAACTGTTCATCGCTGACCGGTTCCTCCGTAAACTTGCGAATGGAACGATGATTCAGCAACAATTCGATCGTTTCGTTCATGAGAGTTCCTCCGTTTTTTGATGATCATCCGTTTTCAAATCCATGCTTCATATGCTCGTACGCCCGCTTCCCCATGTCAGGAAAGCGGGCGCGACAAACAAGAACTTATGAAAAGATGAGGCAGCTTCTTTTTTCCATGCAGCGATCACTGCTCGGATTGGGGATTCAGAATGTTCTCGATTTTTTGCAAGATCTCCTCGCTCAATGTCACATCGATTGCCTTGACGTTTTCCTCCACCTGCTCCGGCCGGCTGGCGCCGATCAATGCGCTGGCCACATTCGGCTGACGGAGAATCCAGGCGAGTGCAAGCTGGCTGAGCGTGCATCCGACTTCATCGGCAACGGTGCTCAATTGTTTTACTTTCTCGATTTTATCGGCTGTAATTTGTTTGCGTACATTTTCGAGAGCTGCTGCTCGGCTGTCGCTCGGAATATCATCAACCGATTTATATTTACCGGTCAACAGTCCTTGTGCCAGCGGCGAGAAAACGACCTGACCGATTCCATTTTCTTCTCCAAACGGGATAATTTCTTTTTCGATATAGCGGTTGAACATATTATAAATCGGCTGGTTCACGATGATGCGATCGAGCAAATATTTATCCGCGATGGCTAGCGCCTGCGCCATCTGCGTAGCGGTCCATTCGCTGACACCGACATAAAGCACTTTTCCTTGTGTGACCAGATCGTCCATCGCCCGCAATGTTTCTTCGAGAGGAGTTTCCGGGTCATAGCGATGGCAGTAATAAATGTCGACATAATCTGTGCCGAGTCGCTTCAGGCTGGCGTGACACTGTTCCATAATGTGTTTCCGCGACAGCCCCCGGTCGTTCGGGCCGTCCCCCATCGGCCAAAACACTTTCGTAGCCAAAACATACGAGTCGCGCGGATAAGCTTTGAGTGCTTCCCCTACCACTTTTTCCGCTTCGCCTCGCTCATAAACGTTGGCCGTATCAAAAAAGTTGATTCCCAGCTCATACGCCTTATGGATCGAATTGACAGCATTTTCTTTTTCCACATAGCCGCCATAGGTTAACCAACTGCCCAGACTGATTTCGCTGACCTTCAAACCAGAACGACCCAACTTCCGATACTTCATCGCGATCAAGTCCTCCTATGGTCATTTTTGGGATGGACGTCCCTCCTTTTCATTATAGAAAATTCTAGTAAAGATTAAAAGTATTGCGGTGAATTTAAGGTGAGCAGAGGGCATCGTAAACAGGCTTTGTTCAGAGCATGTCGTGACGGTGGTCTAAGGGATGGTAAATAGCAGTAGACAACTTCAAGATATTTCCATTATAATAAATAATAAGTTTGGACCGATGACTACGTATTAGAAAAAGGTAGATAGTATGGTATCTTCCAAAGATGTAGCTCGTGCAGCAGGCGTTTCACAGGCGACCGTGTCCCGGGTCATGAACAACCCGGAAAGTGTAAAAATGAAAACACGGGAAAAAGTGCTGCGTGCGATGGAGGAATTGCGCTATCAGCCCAATTTGATCGCACGCAGTCTTGTGATGCGCTCATCGCGCATGATCGCCCTTATTTCCGGCAGCCTCCGCAATGATTTTTTCGTCGAGACCGCCGATGCGATCGTGAGGGAAGCGAATGGACGCGGCTACAAAACGATGGTGTTTTTTGAAGAACATTCGCGATTGCATGATATCCTCTCCTCGATCAAGGGATACAAGGTGGACGGCATATTGATGTCTTCCATCAAACTGGATGATCCCCTTTATGAGGAGATTCGCAATCTCGGCATTCCCTATATCTTTTTTAACCGCCGTCCCCGCCTGGGCGGCAATTATGTCGTACTGGACAACCGCAAAGCGGGCGCCATGCTCGCCAAACATCTAATCGAATACGGTCATGAGAAGATCGCGTACTTGTCTGGAACGCTTGATATTTCAACTTTTTATGAAAGGAAGATCGGCATCGAAGAAACATTAAGCGAGGCGGGATTGAGTCTCCGTCCGGAATGGACCCACTTTATGGAGCGACCGAACGGTGCCGAAATCGAGCAAATCGTCCGCCGCTGGATGCTGGCTCCTGAGCAGCCGACGGCAATCTTGTGTGCGACGGATGAGATGGCATTGCATGTCATGAATGCGCTCTTGTCTCTTGGCTTAAATGTGCCCGATGACGTCAGCATAGCGGGAATTGACGACATTTCCATTTCTTCACACAGTGCAATTCAGCTTACGAGCGTCGGTCAGCACAAGTTCAAAATGGGAGAAATCTCGACCATTCACCTGATCCGGATGATCGAAGATGAGGAAGCGCGCAAACGTCCGGTACGCATCGTATTTCAGCCTGAATTGTATGTGCGTGGAACGACCCGCCGCTTATAAAGCTGATCCGTGCATTCGCCCATTTTGTTGATACGCATTGGTTTTACATAACGCCTTGGTCTTATAGCTTGTTACGTTCTCTTTTAGCTTGTTACGCTCTCTTTTAGCTTGTTACGTTCACGATAAAAGCGCCTTGCCCTTCCGAGATGAAGAGCAAGGCGCTTTCTTTTTTCGCTTGATTATCTGCCCATGCTTCCTTGCCAGTTGAACTCTTTTTTGGCGAGCAGTTTCTTGTGATTGGTTCCGATCTGATGATATACATTTACGGTGAACCGGTTCAGGTCGAAAGACACCGTGTCGAACTGTTCCACAATTTCGATCGTGTCGCTGCCCAGTTCAAAGTACAGTTGGCCGGGCTCGGCCGGATTTTCCAGGGCAAATTCTCGTTCCATCCATACTTTTCCGTTTCTGTCTTCCAGTTCGATTCTGAACCGGTGTTGGTCGCGATTGGCCTCAACCAGCAAGTCTTTCTCCAGTTTGTAGTCAAATTTAAACGTCACTTCATTGAAGTACAGGTGCGGCGTATTGACTTTTGTGATAGACAGCGTGTATGGCGCAAGAGAAATGTTCTCCAGATCCTCTTTCACTTCAGCAGCAGATTCTTTCACAGCGAATGCCACCGGGCTGACATATCCTTCAACCGGCTGTTCCGGTTGCGCCGGTGCGCCTTGTGCAAACGCCTCGCCGAGCAACAGTTTGGCGTTCGACGTATCCGTCCGCTTCGGAATGGCGGTCCCCAGTTCGACGAGCGCGATCCCGCCAGGAGCCGTTTTTTCAATCGGTTTGGTCAACGTCAGCGGATATACGGCGCCGTCGGCCAATTCAAGCTGTGCAGTCAGCTCGGGAATATCAGAAAGCCGTTTTTCTTTGTTTTCAAAAGCGAGCGTGATCGAGAAATAGTCCGATGTCGTGCTTTCAAAACGTGTAACATCGTTTACGCTCACATCGTAACGACGTCCGGCTTTTTCAAGCCTGAACGATTCTCCCTCGTTGATGTGAACGACAGCGCTGTATTCCCCGCTATGAACGAAGTCAAAGACGTCATGGAAACGTTCGCCGTTGGCCGTCGTCTCTTTTTCCTGCAAGACGATCTCCAATTCGGAGAACGAGTAAGTATACGGGATTTTGCCCGTCAGATGCACGGTGACGGATTCGCCAGGCTGAAGTGCGATCGAACGATCGGTCATGATCGTTTGCGCGGGCACTTCAATGTTTTTGTCCAGTTTAAAGTGTCCGACCAGGTCAGGAATAGGCAGCGTTTTTTGGTCCGCGTTCGTGATGCGAAAATCGGCTGTAAGCATGTCGTCGTCATCCCAAGGCAGTCGATACAGCTGTGTCAACGCGATCTTGTAAGTACCATCATCATTTTTGTATGTTTCTTCTTCACCGAGCGGTACGGTCCGGAACGGTTCCGCCGCCGGCAATGCAAAACGGGCGATCGTTTCGTTCAGTGTGGCCCCTTCTTTGGTTTGCAATGGCCGTGTGATCAGAAGCACTGCCTTTTGCAAGTTGGTATTGAGCGGAAGCGTGCCTTCCAATTCCAGCTCCACTTCTTCATTCGGGCGCAGCATATCTTCCGGATCTTGCTTGACGATCGTCAGCGGATAGTGCAGCCCGTTAGCGGTCACCAGCTGAAAATCGAGTTGCGGAAACGCAATCGAATGAGAACTGATATTGTTCATCCTCATATCAATGGTGACCTTGGCTTCATCGTCGTTCTCGCGCACCCGCATGCGATCGACTTTCCCCTCGGTGCGGATGTGGTCGATGTCGAATTGACCGCCTTGCGGGGTCGGGAGCGGAGTGAAACTCGTCTGTGGAATTACGATCTGGCCGATTGTCCGTTCATAATTGGGTTGCGAAAAATCCCAACGAATCAAGGTAAACTGAAGATCACTGATGCTGCTCACCGAACGGGTATTGGCGTAATACCGATATTCCTTGCCGCTTCGAGCGGGGATCGTGTTTGTCTCCGTATCCAGCCGTTTCAGCGTAAAGGCTTGCCCGGATTTTGAGCGGACTTTCAAAAAATAATCATTGAAAGACAGTGTCGATGAGTTCCCGTTGTACACATACAAGGTAAAAAGCAACATGTTTTCCTTGCCGTGGGGCAAAATGTCGATGTCCCTAAACTCCACATAGTTGTTGCCGAAGCTGATTCGGTGTTGCCGCGATTCGCTGCCATCTGCAAGCGCAGGGACGGCCAGCGAAACGGACAGCGCGATGATCAGCAAGGCAGCTGTCCATTTGCGAAACAGTTTCATGCTCCATTCCTCCGTATTTAGAGTTTCATTTCATTTAGGTGGACCGATTTCCAGCCATTAGAATATCGACGCTACTTTATTTACGTATAGGATCGTAGAAAGTTGCATGCAGAAGGAGAGGAAAATGTCTTTGACTATGCCCTGCTTGCGGTTTCCTGCCTTTTGAATCGCGAAAATCGAGCCGCTTAGAGCAAAAACGGTGCGTCACATAAAAAATATACATGGCTGAAGCATGTCGTCCTGTCGTCCGGTGGAAAGCAGACGATCGAAAAATGGACGGAATGGTATCAATCCCGGTAAAATAAGGATAAAACAATCTGGAGGCTGTCCGTCTTGTACGGACGGCCTCTATATGATGGAGGCGATCAGGATGAACACCGTTTTTCAAGATGATTTCCGCAAGTTCGCTATCGGTCCTTTTCCTTATGATCCCAAACATTCCGCACTCGGTGAGTATCATTACATCCCCCCCGAAGGACATTATGGTCAATGGTATGACCCGATCGTCTATTACGGTTTTCGCGGTCCTTCGTGGATTGTGACCGAAGACAACGGGCGCAAATTTATGGAACAGACTCGCGTAGAAGCGCAGTTGAATCACATTTGGCCGCTCCTGGTCGCCGGCGACACCCGCTGGAAAGACTATACGTTTGAGGCCAGTGTAAGATTTTTGTCCACCAGAGGCCAGACGGGGATCGTGTTCCGCTATACGCATGGGCGCCGCTACTATTTTTTTGGCTATGGCTCAGGCAAACTTCAACTCTTGAAACGGAATCAGGAACAGATCGAGCAGTTGGCGGCGGTGGATTTCATATGCAATTGCGACGACATTTACCGCTTCACCGTCGTCGTGCGCGGCAGTAAAATCGTCTGTTACGTCGATGACAACCGGGTGTTGGAAGCGGAGGACAGCGCATATGAAAGCGGAAAAATCGGCCTGACCGCGCGGATGCCTGCCCAATTTACGGATATCGTCGTGACGATGGATGACAGCGCTTTAAACGAATATACGCGCACCGTCAGCCGCGAGATCGCCCAGTTGGGCGAACTGAGAGCCCAATATCCGCAACCGAAGCTGTGGAAAGCGATCGACCTGAAAAACTTCGGCGCCGCGCGGCAAATTCGCTTCGGTCGCTTGACCGGAACGGATGACATGCACATCGTCTTCGCCCAACATCAAAAGCGTGGACATAAGGATGCCTATGCCCATATCAGCTGCTTGACGGCGATCAATCTGGATGGAGAAATATTATGGCAGATCGGGGAGCCGAGCACCGAGTTCAACCATGCCATCATTTCTGCGGATTTGCCGTTTCAGGTTTGCGATGTGGATGGGGATGGCGCAGACGAAGTGATCGTAGCGAGAAATTTTCAGCTGATGATTCTGGACGGACGTACGGGCGCCGTGAAAAAATCGGTGCCGACACCGCTGTCCGAGGCTCCGGATGAAACGTTGTTCAGCGTGCCGTTCAAACAGTACGCGTTTGACCGGGTCAATGTCGACTCCATTCGCATCGCCGATCTGAGCGGCAAGGGACGGCCGACCGACATTTTGATCAAGGACCGGTACAGCCGCGTGTGGGCCTATGATAACGAACTGAATCTGCTCTGGCATTTCCATGAAGGGATAACCGGCCATTTTCCTTACACCGCGGACATCGATGGCGATGGCAAAGACGAAATGTTTGTCGGGTACCATCTCGTGGATCATGATGGAAAATTGCTATGGACATTGCCGGTCAAAACGGATCATACGGATGAGATTTTGATCGGAAAGTGGAATCCGAACCGTCACGACCCGCTCATTGCCCTGGCCAGCGGTGACGAAGGGTTCATCATCGCCGATCTTGAAGGTAACATCATCGATCAGAAACTGATCGGGCACGCTCAGCGCATCAGTGTGGGCAACTACAGACCGGACTTGCCAGGACTGGAATTGTGTGTGACGACGTACTGGGGGAATCAGGGAATCATTTATATTTTTGACGGTGAAGGACGCTTGCTCCATCAATTTGAACCGGAATGCAACGGCAATCTGATCACGCCGGTCAACTGGACTGGCGATGGAAGCGACCTGATTTTGTTGAATGGCAGCGTTCGTCACGGTGGTCTGATCGACGGACATGGCAGACGGGTGGTGCAGTTCCCGGATGACGGCCATCCGGAGCTGTGTGCCGAAGTGATCGACCTGACGGGGGATGCCCGGGACGAAATTGTGCTGTGGGATCAGCATCGCATGTACATCTACACCCAGGATCGACCGGCCTTGGGGGAAGTCTCTGCACCGGAAAAGTATCCGCTCTATAACGCATCCAACTACCGCGGGGAATATCATTACCGCGATTAAACGTAAAAGACCGGCAACGTTTTGATGTGTGAACGGTTGCCGGTCCTTTTTTATTCATGCAACTCAACGATAATATCGCCGATGGTCGTCGAGACTTCAATGAGGTGAGTGCCGTTACCCACTGTCCCTTTGGCAGTCGTGCCTTCGCTTGCAAAAGGCGGATCTACCTCGATCGAACCTATATCGGTGCTCGCCATCAGGCGGGCGTCCGATTGTTTAGGCAACGAGAGTTCCACTTCTCCGTTGGTGGTGGACAGTTTCCAATCCCCTTCGATACGGGCGCCTTCCACCCGCAAGTCTCCATTGGTGGTTTGCATATCCAGCAGGCGGATGGCACCGCCATCGGCCTCCACATCACCGTTGGTGGTATGAAGAATAAGTTCTCCGTCCAGGTTCTCGACCCGGATCTCCCCGTTGGTCGTTTCCGCGTGGAATAAGCGGGCCAGGGCAAGTGAGCGAGCATAGATCTCTCCGTTAAGCTGCTCGATCGAGATATCGAGCGGATGGTCCTGCGGCAGCTGGATCACGAGATGAGGATGGCTCGGTCCGAAGCTGAAACTGAGGAACCGTCTCTGCTCGTTTTTGTTTTCGATATATAGGGTATTTCCTTGTTCATAGGTTTCCAGATGGGACGCACGGCTGACGAATGGAAACCAGCGATTTTTCTTTTTTAGAGTGACAATGACCTGGTCTCCAGCAACCGGAACGATTTCGGTTGAAGCATTTTGGTTTTCGATGTGAAGATGTTCGATATGAGGTGACAGTTCCAGCTCTACGGTCTCCTTATTTCCGATTGTTCTGTGGCGATCTCGATCATCAGCAAAAAAGATCGCCCAGCTTTTGAAAGCGATGATGGCGATTAAACTGATGACGATGGCCGTCGTCAATGAGCCCCAGGCAAATGTAAACTTCTCCTGGTCCTGCTGGGCACGGGTGAATAAAAATTCAAGACCGAGTATAATCAAAATCAAGGCCCATCCCTTCAGCAGCCAATCGAGACCGTTCACCCCGAAATACTCGGCGAATAAAGCGGACAGGGTAGCAAGCACGATGATGAATGATGTGATTTTGCCGATTTTTTTCGTTTGCATTTGTCTTCCCCTCGCGTTCCAAAATATTGTACTGATATTGTAAACGAACGGAAAGGAAGGAAAAACCGACTTTTGTCGTTTGCCATGCCCCGACCTTGGTCGGGGACACGATTGGGAAGGAAAACGCCCCGAGTATGGCGAATGTTGAAGGGGTACCAGACAGGATCAGTCGAGTAAGAGAGGAGTCAGAAAAGATGAGTGAGAAGAAAATATGGTTACCGGAATCGGAAATTCCGACGCACTGGTATAACATGTTGGCGGACATGCCCAATCCGATTCAGCCGCCCTTGAATCCGCAGACGGGCAAGCCGGCCAGTCCGGAAGATTTTGCTGCGATCTTTCCTCAAGCCTTGATCGAGCAAGAAATGTCCACAGAACGCTGGATCGAAATTCCGGAGGAAGTGCGGGAACTGTACAAAATATGGCGTCCGAGCCCGCTCATTCGAGCCACTGGCCTGGAGAAGCTGCTTGATACCCCTGCCCACATTTATTACAAGTACGAAGGGGTCAGCCCCGCCGGTTCCCACAAGTTGAATACGGCGATCCCGCAAGTGTACTACAACAAAAAAGAAGGGATCAAACGTTTGGCCACCGAAACCGGTGCCGGTCAGTGGGGAACTTCGGTCAGCATGGCCTGCAAATTTTTCGGTCTGGAATGCACCGTCTACATGGTGAAGGTCAGTTATAACCAGAAACCTTACCGCCGCATCTTGATGAACACGTTCGGAGCTGAAGTCGTGGCGAGTCCGTCCGACCGCACGGAAGCGGGCCGGGCCGTCCTGGCTGAAAATCCCGAATCGCTGGGGTCGCTGGGGATTGCGATCAGCGAAGCCGTGGAGGATGCGGCCAAACGGGAAGATACGAACTATTCGCTTGGCAGTGTGCTCAATCATGTTTGCTTGCACCAGACGATTATCGGACTGGAAGCGAAGAAGCAGATGGAAATGGCCGGCGAATATCCGGATGTTGTTTTCGGTTCCTGCGGCGGAGGATCCAACTTTGCCGGCCTGGCTTTTCCGTTTTTGTATGAAAATTTGACAAACGGCAAAAAAACGCGCCTCGTAGCCGTTGAACCGGAGGCTTGCCCGACGCTGACGCGGGGCAAATTTGCTTACGATTACGGCGATGTGGCCAAACTGACGCCGATGATGATGATGTACACATTGGGGCATGATTTTATGCCGCCCGGCATCCATGCTGGAGGCTTGCGCTATCACGGGGATTCTCCGATCGTCAGCCAGCTGTATCACGACGGATTGATCGAAGCCCAGGCTTGCCGCCAGACGGCTGTGTTCGAGGCTGCCGTCAAGTTTGCTCAGACGGAAGGCATTGTTCCTGCTCCCGAATCGGCGCATGCGATCAGCGCTGCCATCGACGAAGCGCTGAAAGCGAGGGAAGAAGGACAAAAACGGGTTATTTTGATCGGGTTGTCCGGCCATGGCCATTTTGACATGTCGGCATACGAGTCGTATTTGAACGGGGAACTCATGGACATCCCGTATTCGGAAGAAATGTTGCAAAAAAGTCTGGAGCGTTTGCCACAAGTATAAGGAAAGGTACATGAGGGCGTATCTTTGACGAAGCGGAAATTTCGTCGTCAAGATGCGCCCTTACTTCATGGTTTTATGATATGATGGACATATGACGGAAACTTGAAGTTCAAACTTCGAAGGAGGGCAACTGGAATGAAAGTAGGCTTTATTGGACTGGGTACGATGGGAAAACCGATGGCTGAAAACTTGTTCAAAGCGGGATTCGAATTGGCGGTTTACAACCGGTCGCCGGAAAGAGCCGAATCGTTCAAGGACAAGGCGGTCATTGCCAGCGATATCGCGCAGCTGGTTGCTTTTGCGGACGTTATCATCACGATCGTTTCGGACGATGACGCTGTAAAGCAGATTCTGCTCGGTGAAGGTGGCGTTCTGGAGGAAAGCCGCAAGCAAAATCGTCGTCCGATCGTGATCGACAGCAGCACCGTATCGCCGGAAACTTCGCTCTATGTGGCTAAGCAGCTGGCCCAAGCAGGGATCGAAATGCTGGATGCGCCCGTTACCGGAAGCAAGCCGCAGGCGGAGCAAGGCGTGCTGACTTTCATCGTGGGCGGTCGCCAAGAGGTGTATGAGAAATGCATGCCGCTTTTTGAAGCGATGGGTAAAAAGGCGATTCATATGGGAGAACAGGGGTCAGGTGCCCGTGCAAAATTGGCCAACAATATGTTGACTGCGGTTACATTGGTCGCATTGGCGGAAAGCATGACGCTGGTCAAATCGTCCGGTGGCTCTCCTGAGAAGTTTTTGGAAGTGGTTGCTGGCGGCGGGGCGCGTTGTGGCATGGCAGAAATTAAGGGACCCAAAATTCTCGATGGCGATTTTTCACCGCAGTTCATGACCAAATTGATGCACAAAGATTTGAGACTGGCCGCAAAATGGGCAGAGTCGCTTGGAGTTCCTGCGCCGGCTCTCAATGTGGCTAAAGAAATGTTTTTCATGGCTGTCCGTTCGGGCTGGGGTGAAGAAGATATGTGTGCGGTTATTCGTAACTATGAAAATTGGGCGGGCGAACAAGTTCGCAAATAGTTGAAAGTTTGCAGCAGGAGGGTCACATCTTTGGTTTTTTTGCACACGTTAAACAAAAAACTTGAAAAGATGATGCCGCTGCTCACGCCGATCAGCGTCATCATCGGCGTCGCTCTGGGCGAACATCTCGCCTGGATGGCGTTTCTCGTTCCTTGGGTATTTGCGGTGATTACTTTTACCGGCAGTTTGAGCACAAACTTTACGGACACTCGGCATGTCATTGTTCACCCGCTGCCACTGGTGATCTGCGTACTGTTTTCGTATCTGGTCATGCCACTTGTCTCCTGGGGGAGCGCATCTTTTTTGTTTAAAGGCGATGCGTACACGATCACCGGGTTTGTGCTGGCCTTTATTTTGCCGACGGGCGTCATGAGTTTTTTATGGGTATCGATCAATCAGGGCAACATCCCGCTGTCTCTTGCGATCATTGTCGTCAGCACCCTGATCGCCCCGTTTGCCGTTCCGTTTGGCATGGAACAGATTCTCGGTGCGCAAATCTCGTTTGATTCGTGGGCGATGATGAAAGGCTTGCTCTGGATGCTCGTCATTCCTTCTCTGATCGGAATGACGCTGAACCAGTTGACGAAAGGAACGGTCAAAGACACGCTCGGCAAGCCCTTGTCCCCGTTCAGCAAGATCGGTCTGGCTTTTATTGTCGCTGTCAACAGCGCTGTCGCTGCTCCTTTTTTCAGAGAGGTCAGTCTGAAGTTGGTGATGATCTTTCTGGTCGCGATTGTTTTGTCTTCGTTTACCTATTTGATCGGCTGGTTTGTCGCCCGCCTTTTTCGCTGGGATTGGCCGACCACCGTATCGCTCACTTTCAATTTTGGCATGCGCAATATTAGTGCCGGCGTTGTGATCGCTGCTGCCTATTTTCCGCCACCGGTATCGATCCCGGTCATTATCGGGACATTGTTTCAGCAGTTTCTCGCATCGATGTACACGCTTTTTCTCCGCAGGAGAAAGCCGGAAGAAAAGGTAATTTCGATAGCCCCTTCCTCCTAACTTTTTTGTGGTATTTTTTGTGGTATAATGTTAGGCGATTGGAAATGTGATCTTTGAACAATGGATTGATTCTTGGACAAGAGTGGCTTGAACCAGAGAGCAAGAGAAATCGGATGGGAGACCTTTCAGATGGAGAGAATCGTATTTTTTGACATCGACGGAACGCTGCTGGACGAGGAGAAACGCATTCCCCCATCTGCCATAGAAACGATTGAGCGCCTGAAAGAAAATGGTGTTCGCGTCGCTTTGGCGACTGGCAGGGCGCCGTTTATGTTTCGGGACATTTTGGCGCAGTTGGGAATCGACGATTTTGTCAGCTTTAACGGCCAGTATGTGGAGGTCGGAGGAAACGTTCTCTACAAGCGGACGATCGATGCGGAGCGTCTGGCCGCCATCGAGGAAGCGGCGAAAGCGCGGCGGCATCCGATGGCATTTCTGGATGAAAATTTCATGACGGCCAATGTGGACGGCCACCCGTGGGTCGAGACGAGCATGAACGATCTCAAGCTGGATCCGCCCCCCTATGATCCACACGGTCACGAAGGGCGCGGCATTTGTCAGGCGCTGCTCTTTTGTGAAGAACACGAAGAGCACCTGTATACGGAAATCTTTACGGATCTGGATTTCATCCGCTGGCATCGCTATTCGCTCGATGTGATGCCTCCGGGGGGTTCAAAAGCGGTGGGGATTCGCATCGTGTGCGAACATTTCGGAATCGCTCCGGATCAGGTCTATGCTTTTGGCGATGCTCGAAATGACGTCGAGATGCTCCGGGAGGCTGCTGTGGGAGTTGCGATGGGCGGAGCGGAGCCGGAAGCGATCGCGGCTGCAGATTGGGTCACCGACCGTCCGGAAGAGGATGGCATTTACAATGCATGCAAAAAGTTAGGTTTGATCTGACTCGATCGGACCACAGGAATAAAAGCGTTACGGGGGATGAAACGCAACATGAAAAAGTTGAAAGTCATGAGCGTGTTCGGTGTGCGGCCGGAAGCGATCAAAATGGCTCCGCTCGTACTGGAACTTCAGAAACATGCCGACCGGATCGAGTCGCTCGTGTGCGTCACGGCCCAGCACAGGGAAATGTTAGACCAGGTGCTTGATTTCTTTCGCATTCGCCCCGATTACGACCTGGACGTCATGCGCGAGAATCAATCGCTTCATGAAATATCGGTTCGCGTTCTGGAAGGCCTGGATCAGGTATACCGCGAGGCAGAGCCAGACCTCGTACTCGTACACGGGGATACGTTGACGACGTTTTTGGCCAGCTACGCAGCCTTTTTGCAAAAAATTCGTATCGGCCATGTGGAAGCCGGTCTCCGGACCTGGAACAAACTTTCGCCGTATCCGGAAGAAATGAACCGTCAGCTGACCGGTGTGCTGGCTGATCTGCATTTTGCCCCGACAGCATGGGCGGCGGAAAACTTGCGCAAAGAAAATAAACCGGAATCTACTATATATATAACCGGCAATACCGTGACCGATGTGTTTCAATATACGGTCGACGAGAATTTTCACCATCCGCTTTTGGATTGGGCCAGGGGCAAACGCATCATCCTGATGACCGCACACCGGCGCGAATCACACGGAGAGAAACACCTGAACATTTTTCGTGCGGTCCGACGGATTGCCGATGAATTTGACGATGTGGCGATCATCTATCCTGTACATCCGAGCCCGGCGGTGCGTGAACCGGCATATGCAAATCTCGGCTCCCACGAGCGAATTCGGTTGACGGAGCCGCTCGATGTTGTAGAGCTGCACAACTTTTATCCGCATACGTACCTGATTTTGACGGATTCCGGCGGACTGCAGGAAGAAGCTCCTTCGTTTGGCGTGCCCGTGCTCGTCTTGCGCGACACGACCGAACGGCCGGAAGGGATCAAAGCAGGGACTTTGGAACTGGCCGGCACCGACGAAGAAGAAGTGTATCGCCGTTGCCGTGAACTCCTCACGAACACGGATAAATATGAAAGTATGAGTCGCAAGGCAAATCCGTACGGTGACGGACGAGCCTCAGAGCGGATCGTGCAGGCGATTTTGCATCATTTTGGTCTGGAGACCGAGCGCCCTTCCGACTTTGTGCCTGAGTAAGGAATGGCCGGCTATCCCTTTTGTCGACGGGGATCATGATTCATCTTTCATCCAAATCTTTCGTCCGTATTCCAATTGACAAAGGGCGATAGCTTCCATTAAAATAAATGAGGGTTGTCAGGGGGAAACCATGTCAGGATCAGATCCCAAGCAAAATCCATGGAAAGCACTGTTTCTTGCAAGCGTAATCGGCATTGATTTCGCGTTTTGCATGCTCATCGGATATTGGATCGGGCAATGGCTGGCCCGCCTGGGAGGCGGGAGTCCGTTGCTGTTCCTGGCAGGTTTGCTCTTCGGGCTATTCCTCGGAGGGGTCAGTATCTATTTGCTTGTCAAACCCTTCAAGGAGGGATAGCGCGTGGAACTGTCAACATATTTACAAATCTTTACAAGAGCGACCTTTCTTTTTTTGGCGCTCTGTCTTCTCGGCTGGTTGTTCCTGGCCGAATACCGCCCTCATTTGGCGGGGTTGATGTTGGGGAGCTCCGTCAGCGCGTGGAACATGCGATTTTTAGGCCTGAAAATTCAGCGGCTATCGGAGATGGTTACCCAGAGCAAGAGCAAGCGGTTCAGCCTCGGCTTTGTTTCGCGCCTGTGCATGGTGCTGATCGCTGTCATGTTTGCCGTTCGCTTTGAGGCTATCCATCTTCCGGCGACGATCACAGGATTGTTTTACGGTCCTGTGTCCATTTATGTTTTAGGCCTGATCGTATTGTTGCGCCGGCGTAACTGACTCTACGGGAAAGGGGGGACGGCCATGCCTGAAAGTCCCAAACTGAATATAGGCATTTTTTATTTTGACCTGTCCACGATTTCAATGTTCATCATTACAGGAGTCATCCTGTTTATCATTGCGCGTTTGGCTGTGCGCAATCTGTCTGTGGAAAACCCTTCCAAACTGCAAAATGTGATGGAATGGGTCGTTGAATTTGTCCACGGAATGGTCGCCAGCACGATGCCCCTTCATATAGGGAAAAGGTTTATCAGTATCGCACTGGCGCTGATCCTGTTTATTTTTATTGCCAACTTGCTCGGACTTCCGTTTGCGATCATTACGAAACATACCGAGGAAGTCACGCTCTTTGGCTATACGCTTGTTTCGCAAGAAACAATCGACAAGTGGCTTGCCAAGGACGGTTATGATCACGCCCCGGTGCTGTGGTGGAAGTCGCCGACCGCAGATCTGTCTGTTACGCTCGGTTTGGCGCTGGTCACATTCTTCTTGATTCACTACAATGGGTTGAAACTGAACCGCACCCATTATCTGAGACACTATATTGAACCGTATCCGATTTTTCTGCCGCTGAACATCATCAAGGAAATTTTCAAGCCGCTCACGCTCGGGCTCCGTTTGTTCGCCAACATTCTGGCGGGAGAAATCATGATCAAGGTCATCATCATGGCCGGCATCTTCGGGATCCCGTTCTTGATGGCGTGGCAAGGGTTCAGTATTTTCATCGGCGGGCTTCAAGCCTTTGTGTTTGTCATCCTGTCGATGGTGTATATCGCGCAGGCGACTGTGCATGAAGAACAATAATCAAAATGATTCTTTGAAAATCTATTCTTTAAGGAGGAAGTTTGAACAATGGAAGCTTTGGCAGCAGCAATTGCAGTTGGTTTGGGCGCTCTGGGCGCAGGTCTGGGTAACGGGATGGTCGTCAGCAAAACGGTGGAAAGCATGTCCCGTCAGCCTGAACTGAGAGGCCCGCTGCAAACGACGATGTTTATCGGTGTTGGGATCATTGAGGTTGTGCCGTTGATCGGCGCTGTTATCGCATTCTTGATCCTCTTCGGTTAAGCTAGATAAGCCGGGTGTAAGCTAGGCGGGGAAGTCCTGTGCCATCCTCGCCTTTTTCTGTAAAGAAGTCCGACCGGACACCTGTTAGTGATGCGGAAGGGAGTGAAGGTCATGGGATTCATCCAATGGGAATCGATTGTATTTGCAGTGATCTCTTTTGGGATCCTGTACTGGTTGCTGAATAAATATGCCTTCGGCCCGCTGTTTTCCATTATGGAGCAACGGCGCGAACGCGTCTTGGGCGATCTGAAAAAAGCGGAAGAAGACCGCAAGCAAGCGGAGCAATATTTGCAAGAACAAAAACAAGCGGTTCAAGAAGCGCGTGAAGAAGCGATGAAAATCATCGAACAGGCGCGCCAGACGAGCGCTCGTCAGGCCGATCAAATTATCGCACAGGCCCGGGAAGAAGCGGCCCGGCTGAAAGACGAAGCGTTGAAAGAAATTGAAAACGAGAAAAACAAAGCTGTCGCTCAGCTGAAAAGTCAGGTAAGCGCCATGTCCGTCATGATAGCTTCCAAAATTATTGAAAAGCAGATCGATGAGAAAACGCACAAAGAGCTGATTGATCAATACTTGAAAGAAGTGGGGAGCTAATCATGAAAAAGGACGCGATCGTAATCAAGCGTTACGCCAAGGCGCTGTATGAGCTGGCTCATGAAAAAGGGGTAGCCGACAGCGTTGAAGACGAACTGCGTCAATTGCACGAACTCATCGAGACGCATGCGTCGCTGGCGGATTTTATTACAAACCCGAACATCAGTGCGGAAGCGAAAGCGGACGTCATTAAACAGGCGTTCGGCGGCAATCTTTCCGTCTATGTATATAACACCATCCGCCTGCTTCTCGAAAGAGATCGGGAAATGTTCCTTTCGGATCTGTACCAAGCCTATGTGGATGTCGCCGACGAGGAACAGGGCAGAGCAAGCGCGCACGTTACCGCTCCACGCGCATTGACTGAAGATGAACTGAACGGGATTGCGGACGTATTTTCCCGTATTACCGGTAAAAAGATCCGCGTGACCAGTGAAGTCGACGAGAGCTTGCTCGGCGGGCTTACGGTTCGCATCGGTGACCGGTTATACGATGGAAGCTTGAAAGGCAAGCTGGAACGGTTGCAAAAGCAATTGGATCCGAGTCAAGCAATGTAGACAGGGGTGAGGTTAATTGAGTATCAGACCTGAGGAAATCAGCTCGCTGATTAAAAAGCAGATAGAACAATTCGATGCTGACATTCAAGTCGCCGACGTCGGTACGGTCATCCAAGTCGGGGACGGTATTGCTCGCGCACACGGTCTGGGAAATGTGATGGCCGGGGAATTGCTTGAGTTTTCAAACGGCGTCATGGGGATGGCGCAAAACCTCGAAGAGGACAATGTCGGTATCGTTATTCTTGGTCCTTACAAGGACATTCGCGAAGGCGACCAGGTGAAGCGGACCGGCCGCATCATGGAAGTTCCGGTCGGTGAAGCGCTGTTGGGTCGTGTCGTGAACCCGCTCGGCCAACCGCTGGACGGTAAAGGGCCGATTGAAACGACAGAGGCGCGTCCGGTCGAGTCTCCTGCTCCGGGGGTCATTGATCGTCGCTCCGTATTTGAACCGATGCAGACCGGTATCAAAGCGATCGATGCGATGATTCCGATCGGCCGGGGACAGCGTGAATTGATCATCGGTGACCGGCAAACCGGTAAAACGACTATCGCTGTTGACACGATCATCAACCAGAAAAACAGCGATATGATCTGTATTTACGTGGCGATCGGCCAGAAGCAATCGACTGTAGCAGGTGTCGTCGAGACGCTGCGCAAACACGGTGCGCTCGACTATACCATTGTGGTAAGCGCATCTGCGTCCGAACCGGCTCCGTTGCTCTATCTGGCGCCGTATGCCGGTTGCGCCATGGGAGAATATTTCATGTACAAAGGCCGGCACGTACTCGTCATCTATGATGACTTGAGTAAACAAGCCGCGGCTTATCGTGAACTGTCGCTGTTGTTGCGCAGACCGCCGGGACGTGAAGCGTATCCGGGTGACGTATTCTACCTGCACTCCCGCCTGTTGGAACGGGCAGCGAAGCTGAATGATGAGCTGGGTGGCGGTAGCCTTACAGCGCTCCCGTTTGTCGAAACACAGGCGAACGACGTGTCCGCTTACATTCCGACGAACGTTATCTCGATTACAGACGGTCAGATTTTCCTTGAATCAGACCTGTTCTATGCCGGTCAGCGGCCTGCGGTGAACGTCGGTATTTCCGTTTCCCGCGTAGGAAGTGCTGCTCAGATCAAGGCGATGAAGAAAGTTGCGAGCACCCTCAAGCTCGACCTGGCCCAGTACCGGGAGTTAGCTGCATTTGCGCAGTTCGGATCCGATTTGGACAAGGCAACCCAGGCTCGCCTGAACCGGGGCGCACGCATGATGGAAATTTTGAAGCAAGGCGTGCACCAGCCGATGCCTGTCGAAAAACAGGTCGTCAGCATCTATACAGCGGTCAACGGCTATCTCGACGATATCCCGGTAAGCGATGTGCTTCGTTTTGAAAAAGAGTTCCTCGATTATGTCGAGACAAGCTATCCGCAAATTTTCAAATCGATCGAAGAAACGAAAGATTTGACCGAAGAAAACGAGAAAACGCTCAAAGAAGCGATTGAAAACTTCAAGAAAACTTTCCAACCTTCCAAATCGTAATCCAAAGGATGTAACAAAGGCTTGAATGAAATCCGTCCGGCGGTTGATCACGGTGAGGAAAAACCGGCGGACGGATCTGCCGATGCGCTCAAATCCGAAGCTTGGAGGTGAACGGACGATATGGCCAAAGGAATGCGCGAGATCAAGCGGAAGATCAAAAGCGTGCAAAACATGAGGCAGATCACCAAAGCCATGGAAATGGTGGCAGCTTCAAAATTGCGCAGGGTACAAGGGCTTGCTGAATCCGCGCGCCCCTATGCAGAAAAAATGAGAGAAGTGATCGCCAGCATCGCAGCGGCAACGACCGATGTGACGCATCCGATGCTCGTATCAAGGGAAATTCGGAAAACCGGTTACGTCATTTTCACTTCGGATAGCGGGCTGGCCGGAGGATATAACTCCAACTTGCTGCGCAAAGTGATGGAGATTATTAACGGGCGGCATACTTCCGAGGATGAGTATGCCATTTTGGTGTTGGGTCGGAAAGGGCGCGACTTTTTCCAAAGAAGACAGATCCCTGTCCTCGATGCTGTGACGGAACTGCCGGATTCGCCGACGTTTGCCGACATCAAAAGGCTCGCAGCAAAAGCGGTGGGCTACTTCGAAGACGGGTACTATGATGAGTTGTACTTGATCTATAACGAATTTATCAGCCCGATGACGCAAAGACCGGTGGAAAAAAGGTTGCTTCCTCTCGATGATGTGGAAGCGCTGGATGGGCAGAAACCGACAGAGTACGTCTATGAACCTTCTGCGGAAGAAGTGCTGAACGTCCTGCTGCCGCAATACGCTGAAACGCTGATTTACAGCGCTTTGTTGGAAGCCAAGGCGAGTGAGTTCGGGGCGCGGATGACAGCGATGGGCAATGCAACCCGCAACGCCACCGAGATGATCTCCAAGCTGACGCTGACATATAACCGCGCGCGGCAAGCAGCGATCACTCAAGAAATCACCGAGATCGTGGCAGGAGCCAATGCGCTTGATTAATCCAGCTTCTACCTCTGCCAGATTCTACCTCTGTATGGAACGGCGAATTTGCTAGGCTTTATGATTAGGAGGGATACCGATGAACAAAGGACGCGTTTTGCAGGTAATGGGTCCGGTTGTTGACATTGAGTTCGAACGCGGACAGTTGCCTGAAATTTTAAATGCGGTCAAGATCAAACACAAAGCCACCTCGTCAGGTGAAAGAGACATCGATCTGACGGTGGAAGTGGCAGTTCACCTCGGGGACAACGTCGCCCGCTGTGTTGCCATGTCTTCCACGGATGGTCTCGTACGGGGAATGGAAGCCGTCGACACGGGCGGACCGATCACGGTTCCTGTTGGAGACGCCGTACTGGGCCGAGTGTTGAACGTTTTGGGCGAACCGATCGACAACGCGGGAGAGATCGATCGCACCCGTGTGGAGCCGATTCACAAGCCTGCGCCGCAATTCGAAGATTTGTCGGTTGAAGAAGAGATTTTGGAAACCGGCATTAAGGTCATCGATTTGATCGCTCCCTACCCGAAAGGCGGAAAGATCGGCCTGTTCGGCGGTGCGGGTGTAGGTAAAACGGTCATGATCCAGGAATTGATCAACAACATTGCGATGGAGCACGGCGGTATTTCCGTCTTTGCCGGCGTCGGTGAACGGACGCGTGAAGGAAATGACCTTTACCACGAGATGAAAGATGCCGGCGTTTTGCCGAAAACGACGATGGTGTTCGGACAGATGAACGAACCGCCGGGAGCGCGTTTGCGCGTTGCTCTGACCGGACTGACGATGGCCGAGCACTACCGTGATGAGGAAGGCAAGGACGTGCTGCTCTTTATCGACAACATTTTCCGTTTCACGCAAGCTGGTTCCGAAGTGTCCGCTTTGTTGGGCCGCATGCCTTCCGCGGTGGGATACCAGCCGACATTGGCGACCGAGATGGGTCAGTTGCAAGAACGGATTACGTCCACCAAAAAAGGTTCGGTTACATCGATCCAGGCGATTTACGTTCCGGCGGACGACTATACGGACCCGGCTCCGGCGACGACATTTGCTCACTTGGATGCGACGACGAACCTGGAGCGCCGTATCGCCGAGCTTGGAATCTATCCGGCTGTCGACCCGCTCGCATCCACATCGCGCATTCTGACACCGGAAATCGTCGGCCAGGAGCACTACGAAGTGGCGCAAGGCGTCAAGCGGATCTTGCAGCGTTATAAAGAATTGCAAGATATTATCGCCATCCTCGGTATGGATGAGTTGTCCGAGGAGGACAAGCTGATCGTGCAACGCGCACGTAAAGTCGAACGCTTCCTGTCGCAACCTTTCCACGTTGCTGAGCCGTTTACTGGTGTTAAAGGGAAATACGTACCGGTCAAAGAAACGGTCAGAAGCTTTAAAGAAATTCTCGAAGGTAAACACGACGATTTGCCGGAAGCGGCCTTCTTGTACGTGGGAACGATCGAAGAAGCGGTAGAAAAAGCGAAGAAGCTGTAAGGCCGCGAATCAGAGGCTAGACTGAAAGCGGGCCCCATGCGCGACGTGCATGGGCGCTCCGCTCTCAGTTAAGGAGGAATCCGTGATGAGCAAGATGATTCTGGAAATCGTTACGCCTGAGCGAAAAGTATATGAAAAAGAAGTCGAGATGGTGGTGGCAAAAGGGGTCGAAGGTGAGGTCGGCATTATGGCTAACCACATCCCGTTTGTCACTCCACTGAAAATTGCTCCGTTGCGGGCGAAGCATGAAGGTGGCGAAGACGTCATTGCGGTTAACGGCGGCTTTATGGAAGTGCGCAAGGACAAGGTCGTCGTGCTTGCGGAAACCGCAGAACTGCCCGAGGACATCGATACGGAGCGCGCACGTGCCGCGTTGGAACGGGCTGAACGCCGCCTGGCTTCGAAAGACGGAAATATTGATATCCGCAGAGCGGAAATCGCGCTGGCAAAGGCGAAAAACCGCCTTGCGGTTGCCAGTCGCAAGAAATGAGAAGCAAAGGTGTCTTTGCTTCTTTTTTTATGGGCAAAATCGTTCAACACACATCCGATTTATATGGAATACATGGATTTTATGACCTCATTTTGTTATAATGGGTTTCGAAATCAGATTGGAGTGGGGGGTCCGTCCGTGGAAGAATACAACGCCAGTTATCTGTTAGTGGCTATTTTTATTGCATTGGGCATATTTCTTCCAGTCGCCGCATTGACGCTCGGTCGACTGCTGCGGCCCAAAAAACCGGAGGAAATGAAGTATACGACGTATGAAAGCGGAGTGGATCCGGTCGGAAGCGGAAACATTCGCTTCAATATTCGCTACTACATTTTCGCGCTCATGTTCGTACTGTTTGATGTGGAAATCGTTTTCTTGTACCCGTGGGCAGTTGCTTATGGTCAGCTCGGTCTGTTTGCATTGATTGAGATGCTGATCTTTATCGTGTTGTTCCTCGTTGGATTGATCTATGCCTGGAAGAAGAAGGTGCTCAAATGGACAACGTTTTAGAAAACATCAAACTGGAAGAACAGGCGGAACTGGACCGCAATGTCATGTTGGTGACTTTGGAACAGCTCAAAGCGTGGGCGCGCAGCAACTCGTTGTGGCCCCTCACTTTCGGGCTTGCTTGCTGTGCGATCGAGATGATGGGAACGGGCGGATCGCACTATGACTTTGACCGGTTCGGGGTTATTTTCCGCGCTTCCCCCCGTCAGGCCGACGTCATGATCGTTGCCGGAACCGTGACGAAAAAAATGGCACCGTTGCTGCGCCGGCTTTACGATCAGATGCCCGAGCCCAAATGGGTCATTGCCATGGGTTCATGTGCAACAGCTGGCGGTCCGTATGTTCGGTCATATTCCGTTGTAAAGGGCGTGGATCAGATCGTACCGGTGGATGTGTACATCCCGGGATGCCCGCCAAACCCGGCTGCGCTCATTTACGGGGTTAACAAGCTGCAGGAAAAGATCCGTTATGAGGCGAAAACCGGAAAGAGGGTGACGGATCGCCATGACTAATGATGAAAAACAGCATGTAAAAAATGAGGATGTAACCGCAGCAAAAGACGCACCCGAAGAGAAAGCGGTATCCGAAGAGAAAGCGGGACCTGAGGAAAAAGCGGTGCCCGAAGAAAAAGCAGGAGCTCAAGAAAAAACGGAATCAGGAGAAAAAGCGGAATCCCAAGAAAAAGACGCATCGAAAGAAAAAGAAGTTGCAAAAGAAAAAGATAAAGCCGAAGAAAAAGCTGAAAAAGATGCAGTCGAAGGGGAGAAAAAAGCAAAAAAAGCTCCGGCTGCCAAAGCATCGGATGAAGCGGGCAAGACCGAGGCGGAAGCATCTGATCCGCCGAAGGTGGCGAAAAAGTCCGGGGACGGAGACGACGCGGCCAAAGAGGCGGCGCGAGAAAAGGCACAAGCCGCACGTGCGGCCAGAGCCAAGGCGGCAGCCGCTCGTAAAAAGGCCGATGAGGAAGATGACAAACCGAAGCCGCCATCACCGAACCAGCCCAAACTGGATCGGATTGTGGAAATGATCCGCAGGCGTGTTGCGGAGGACGCGATCGAAGAAGCGTACATCAATGAAGCGGATCGGCATTTGCCGTGTGTCGTCATTCGCCCATCTCACTGGTTGCAAGTCGCGCAGCTGTTGCGGGATGAGGAAGAACTGAAACTCGACTATTTGCGCAACATTGCCGGTGTCGATCACGAAACCCATATGGAAGTGGTCTACCACTTCATGTCGTTTAAGACCCGGGACGAATATTGCTTTAAGGTCAGAACAGATCGGGACCAGCCTTCAGTTCCGTCGGTGACGTCGATATGGAACACAGCGAACTGGAACGAGCGGGAAATTTATGATTTGTTCGGGATCGACTTTCCGGGCCATCCGGATCTGCGTCGGATTATGTTGCCGGACGACTGGGTCGGGCATCCGTTGCGCAAAGACTACGAGCCTTACGATCCGGAGGTGTGACGGAGCATGACAACCAGAACAGAAGAATTGCTATTGAACGTCGGACCACAGCACCCGAGTACACACGGTGTGTTCCGCCTCGTTGTCAAGCTGGATGGGGAAGTCATCAAAGAAGCAACCCCTGTGATGGGGTATTTGCACCGGGGGACGGAAAAATTAGCAGAGGATCTCACCTACACGCAAATCATTCCGTATACGGACCGGATGGATTACCTGTCTGCGATGACGAACAACTACGTGTTTTGTCACGCGGTGGAAACGTTGATGGGGATCGAAATTCCGGAACGGGCGGAATATTTGCGCGTCATTGTGATGGAGTTAAACCGCATTGCCAGCCATCTCGTCTGGTGGGGGACGTATCTCCTCGACATCGGGGCGATGAGCCCGTTTTTGTATGCATTCCGTGATCGGGAAAAGATCATCGACCTGTTGAACGAGCTGAGTGGCGCGCGCCTTACCTATTTTTACATGCGTGTAGGCGGTGTCAAATGGGATGCTCCTGAAGGCTGGATCCAGAAAGTGAAAAATTTCATTTCCTACATGAAAGAAAAAGTGGACGAATATGATGATCTGGTGACGGGCAATGAAATTTTTATGGCGCGGGTGAAGGGTGTCGGCACCTATGATGCAGAGACAGCCATCAACTATGGCTTGAGCGGCCCCAACTTGCGCTGCACCGGCGTGGAATGGGATCTGCGCAAAACAAAGCCCTACAGCATCTACGATCGTTTTGAATTCGATGTTCCTACCCAGACAGCCGGGGATTGTTATGCCCGTTATTTGGTGCGCATAGAAGAAATTCGCCAAAGCTTGCGTATTCTGGAACAGGCGACGGAACAATTCCCGGACGGCGGCGAGATCATGGGGAAAGTACCGCGAGCCATCCGTCCGCCGGAAGGCGAAGTATATGTAAGCGTTGAATCCCCGCGCGGCGAACTCGGCTGCTATCTCATTTCCAAAGGCAAGCCGCAGCCGTATCGGGTGAAATTTAGAAGGCCCTCCTTTGTCAACTTGCAACTGTTGCCGAAGTTGCTGGTAGGAGAGACGCTTTCCAATCTGATCGCGATCCTGGGGGCCGTCGATATCGTCGTCGGGGAGGTGGACGGCTGATGGCAGATCTGATGCAACAGCCGATTACATGGGGCAGCGTTTCCTTAATGGTTTTATCCGCGGCAGTGCTGCTTCTGATTGTGCTTGGATATGTCACCTACGCCATCTTGTTTGAACGTAAAGTGATCGGATGGATCCAGGGGCGGCATGGTCCGAACCGACTCGGTCCGTTCGGTTTGCTGCAGACGGTGGCCGACGTCATCAAGCTGCTGATCAAAGAAGACATCGTTCCGCGCAATGCGGATCGCGCGCTGTTTATCCTGGCGCCCGTGATCGTGTTTGTGCCTTCCTTTACCGTGTTGGCCACGATTCCGTATACGCGCAACTTGCCGTTTGCCGACCTGAATGTTGGATTGCTCTACTATGCGGCCATTTCCAGCATTTCTGCGCTCGGTATGCTGCTTGGGGGTTGGGCGTCGAACAACAAATATTCTTTGATCGGTGGTATGCGTTCGGCGGCGCAGATGATCAGTTATGAAATTCCGCTCGTCATTTCGTTTATCGGCGTGATTCTGATGAGCGGCAGCTTGCGCCTTAGCACCATCGTTGAAGAACAGGGACCGTGGTTTTGGCAGTGGAACTTCGTTCCGCAAATCCTCGGTTTTCTCGTGTTTATTGTCGCTGCCCTGGCGGAATTGAACCGGACACCGTTTGACTTGCCGGAAGCAGAATCCGAACTTGTCGCCGGTTATTTCACGGAATACAGCGGATTTCGCTTCGCTTTCTTCATGTTGGCCGAGTATGTGTATGTGTATGCGATCGCGGCACTGACGACCATCCTCTTCCTCGGGGGTTGGCATCCGCCGTTTCCGTTTCTCGATTTTATCCCGGGGATCATCTGGTTTTTGCTCAAGTTTTGCCTCGTCGTGTTCACGATCTTCTGGATTCGGGCAACGATGCCGCGTATGCGCGGCGACCACCTCATGAGCTTCGGGTGGAAAGTGCTGCTTCCGCTTTCGTTAATTAACGTGTTCATCACAGCGGTTGTATTAGAGATTTTACGTTAATACTGGTAACGGCGTAAAAAAATGAGGTGAAAGCATATGAAAGGCCTGGTTAAAGGATTGGGCGTCACCTTTAAAAACTTGACCCGCAAAAAAGTCACATATCGTTATCCCGACGTCCCGCTGAAAATGCCGGACCGGTTTCGCGGGATTCAGCATTTTATCCCCGAAAAGTGCATCGTTTGCAACCAATGCGCGCGCATCTGTCCGACGCAATGCATCACGTTGACCGGTAAGCCGAATCCGGATCCGGAAAAACGGGTTAAAGTGATCGACACGTTTGATATCAACTTTGAAATTTGTATTTTGTGCGATTTGTGCACAGAAGTGTGTCCGACCGAGGCGATCGTCATGACGAACAACTTCGAACTGGCAGCATACAGCCGCGACGACTTGTTTAAAGATAAAGATTGGCTCGTAGCCAACAACACCAATGTCCGCTCTGAAAACAGTTTAAACAAGCGGGCGAAGGGGGCCAATTAACCCATGTGGCAAAATTTTGCTCAATTTTGGTCGAGCGGGGAAAATATCGCCTTTTTCATTTTGTCTGTCGTCATCATCAGTGGAGCTGTCCTGATGCTCAGCTTCACGAAGGTTGTGCACATGGTGACGTCGCTCGCTTTCACCTTTCTCGGTCTGGCCGGTTTGTACGTGTTGCTTCACGCGGAGTTTGTCGCTTTCGTGCAGGTGCTCGTTTATGCTGGTGCAGTGACGATCCTGATGATTTTCGGCATTATGCTGACGCGGCATGATGTAGACCAGGAAGAAACTTCAGACCGGCGCTTGCATCATGGATTGACACTGCTAGGGGTCTTGGGCTTTTTCGGGATCATGTTCTATGCGATTCAGCAGGCAAGATTTCCCCTGCCGGATCACTCGGCTACCATAACCGACAATACGGCGGCGATCGGTGAGCGGCTGTTCCAACTTCATGTGATTCCGTTTGAGCTTGTATCCGTCTTGCTCACGGTTGCGTTCATCGGAGCCATTATCGTCGCCAAGAGGGAGGAGGATTAAACGATGGGCGGAATCGTAACCTCGTATCTGACATTGGCCGCAATCCTGTTTAGTATCGGGCTTTACGGGGCATTGACGAAAAAGAATGCGATCATCGTGCTCATTTCGATCGAATTGATGCTCAACGCCGTCAATCTGAACCTGATCGCTTTTTCCAAATGGGGAATCAATCCGTCCATTCATGGGCAGATCTTCTCCCTGTTTACGATCGTCGTCGCGGCAGCTGAAGTTGCGGTTGGAATCGCCATCTTGATCGCTCTTTACCGCAACAAAGCGACGACAAACGTGACCGAAATGGATACGCTCAAACGATAAACGAGATACGTGCGGTCCGTGGCACAATCCTTGAGGAGGAAAAAGAATGGATGCTGTTTATTCCCAATACGCATGGCTCATACCGCTTTTTCCGCTGCTCGCGTTTGTGATCCTGGTCTCTATGGGCAGGCACATGAAAACGTTGGGAGCTTATACCAGCATCATTGCGGTAGCGATCTCGTTTGTACTGTCGATTTTGCTGTTTGCGGAAAGAATGAGCGGCGATGTAAACGATTATGCGTGGAACGGATTTACGTGGGTAGCGGGCGGAGAGTTTACGCTCACCATGGGTTTTGAAATCAACAATCTCAATGCGCTGATGCTGCTTGTTGTGACGCTGGTGAGCCTGCTGGTCAACATTTACTCCAAGGAATATATGCGTGACGATGAGCGGATCAACGTTTTTTATGCGTATGTGTCTCTCTTTACCTTTTCCATGCTCGCTCTGGTCATGTCAGAGAACTTGCTGCAACTCTATATTTTCTGGGAATTGGTGGGCGTCTGTTCGTTTCTTCTGATCGGCTTTTGGTATTACAAGCCGGAAGCGAAAGCGGCTGCCAAAAAGGCGTTTATCGTCACCCGGATTGGTGACGTCGGCCTCTTTATCGCCATACTGCTCTTGTTCTGGTATGTGCCGAACCATGCGCTTGACTTCTCCTCCATACATAATGCGGTGGAGACGAACCAAATCCCGGCGGGTGTACTGACATTAATCGCCTTGCTCATTTTTATCGGAGCGATCGGAAAATCGGGTCAGTTCCCGTTGCATACGTGGTTGCCGGATGCGATGGAAGGTCCGACCCCGATCAGTGCGTTGATCCACGCCGCAACGATGGTGGCAGCGGGTGTATACCTCGTGGCGCGTACCTATGATGTGTTTACCCCGGAAGCGCTCACCGTTGTTGCATGGGTAGGAGCTTTCACCGCGATATTTGCGGCAACGATCGCGGTAGCTCAAAACGATCTGAAGCGTGTGCTGGCCTATTCCACCATCAGCCAGCTCGGATATATGATGATGGCGATGGGAATCGGAACGGCGGCGGCCTATGCAGCCGGAATGTTCCACCTGTTTACCCATGCCTTCTTCAAGGCATTGCTGTTTCTGGGCGCAGGAAGCGTCATCCATGCCATTCAGAAGCAGGATATCCGGGAGATGGGCGGATTGGGCAAGACGATGAAAGTGACGATGTGGACGTTTGCCATCGGAACTTTGGCGCTGGCAGGTCTCGTTCCGTTTTCCGGATTCTGGTCCAAAGATGCCATTTTGACCGAAGCGTATGATCATCATCCGGCGCTGTTTGTAGTCGGATTGATCGCGGCTTTCTTTACCGCGTTTTACATGGCACGCTTGTTCTTCCTCGTGTTTGCCGGGGAAAAGCGTTCGGAATACAAGGCGCAGGAGAATAACGGCTGGATGACGGTGCCGCTTGTCATCCTTGCGGTTCTGGCAGTTGTGTCCGGCTTCGTGCATATGCCGAACTTGCCCTGGCTCGGTGAGTGGCTGACGGGAGCATCGATGGCAGATCACACCAGCTGGCTCGTAATCGTCCTGTCCAATATCGTCGCGATCGCAGGCTTGTTGCTCGGCTGGACGATGTATGGCAAAAAACCGGTTGCGGAAGATCCGCTCTCTGCAGGCGTACCGCAGCTCTATCGATTGCTCAACCGCAAGTATTACATCGATGAAATATACCACGCACTGTTCGTCGTACCGCTCAGAGCTATCGGACATGTGCTCCAGCTGATCGATTCTTACATTGTCGCCGGAGCGGTCAACCTGGTGAGCGGCACGGTCTTGCTCGTAGGGAAAGGCGGTCGGCGGGCGCAGAACGGACAGGTGCAAACTTACGGCCTGATTACGTTGCTCGGATTTATAGCTTTTGTCGTGCTGATAGTGGGAAGGAGGTACTTCCATGTTGGATAGTTTGCCGCTGCTGACGCTGATCACCCTTTCCCCGCTGCTCGGCATCATCGTGCTCCTCTTTATACCGAAGGACAACGGAAAATGGATCAAGTTTGTCGGCATCGCTGCCACAATCATTCCATTGCTGTTGTGCTTGGGATTGTATGCTGCGTTCGACCGCGGGGCAAGCGACATGCAATTTAAGGACGAGTTTTCGTGGATCAAGGTACCGCTAAACCAGGAATGGCTGAATGAAACAGTCGATTCGTATTTTTACGAATTGAAATTCACGCTCGGTGTGGACGGCATATCGTTGCCTCTCGTTTTGATGACAGCCCTGATCGTGCTCATGGCGGCATTGGCAGCCGTCCATATCAAAAAACGGTGGAAGGCGTTTTACATCTGGTTTTTGATTTTGCAAATCGGAATGTTTGGCGTATTTCTCGCCAACGATTTGATCCTGTTTTTCATTTTCTTTGAAATTACGCTCGTACCGACGTTTTTCCTCATTGCGATCTGGGGTTACAAAGATCGGGAAAGGTCGGCCAACCGCTTCCTCATTTACAACGGCGTCGGTTCGGCCATCATGCTCGTCGCGTTTCTGATTCTGGTGGCTACGGCCGGATTCCAGGCGATGGAGACGGAAAATGGCACGCAGCTTTCTTATAGCGGCGACCTGGCTGTCATCGAACGCAATTTGAATGACGACAACAGCTATGCCAATGTAGAGCCGCTGTTTCCCATGGCGAATCCGTTTTATATGAGCGATGGTCTGAAATGGATGCTGTTCATCATGTTGCTCATCGCCTTCGGGATCAAGCTGCCGATCTTTCCGTTCCATACGTGGATGCTGCGCGTACACGCCGAAGCACCACCGCCGCTTGTGATGATTCACTCCGGCATTTTGCTGAAAATGGGCGCTTACGGATTGATCCGGTTCGGAGTGTCACTGTTTCCTGAGCAGGCGCAAAGCTGGGCGATGGTACTCGCTGTGCTTGGCCTGATCAATATTATCTATGGCGCTTTGCTGGCTTTTGTACAGCAAGAATTCAAACTGCTCCTTGCCTATTCCAGTATCAGCCATATGGGAATCGTACTGCTTGGAATCGCTGCCTGGAATGAGGTGGGATGGCAAGGTGCTATGATTCAGCTTGTGTCGCACGGGTTCATCTCTGCGCTGTTTTTCCTGCTCGTCGGCGTGCTCTACGAGCGGACGCAGACGACAGAACTGGCAGAGTTGGGCGGATTGGCCAAGTCCATTCCGTTTGCAAGCGGGATCATTTTGGTGGCAGGACTGGCTTCGCTGGGATTGCCGGGATTGTCCGGATTTGTCGGTGAAATCTTGAGTTTCATCGGATTGTTCGGATCGATGCCGGTGTTGGCCGCGATCGGTGCCTTGGGCATTATCTTCACAGCAGCTTATGTGCTCAGAGGGGTGCTGAAAATCACCTTTGGACCGATGCCTGATCGTTTTGAGAACATTCGCGATGCCCGTTTTATCGAAGCATTGCCGATGGTCACGCTGGTCGCTTTCATCCTGTTGATCGGCATATATCCTGCCGTCATCAGCGATCCGATGTCGCAAACGATACAAAATCTCATGACAAGGATAGGGGGATAGACCATGCGCCTGCATCTAGCGGATCTGTACTATTTGGCACCGGAACTGGCCATCTTGATCACAGCGGTGCTACTCTCGCTCATCGATTTGTTTATGCCGCGCAACGTTAGCCGCACCGTGCTGGCCTGGCTGTCCCTGGCAGGAATCGCGGTTTCCGCTCTCTTCGTCGTCCATTTTATCGGCGTACTTAATCCCAGCGGAGGCGATGCGATCGAACCGATCCAGTTGCTCAACCACAGCTACCGGGTCGATGATTTTGCCAACTTGTTCAAATTGCTGATTTTGGCCGGTTCGGCACTGGTCATCTTCATGAGTATCAGCTCCCTCAAGGAAGAACAGATCTACCACCGGGGAGAATATTACTATCTGTTTTTACCAGCCATTCTCGGTGCGATGATCATGTCCTCTTCCGGTGATCTGATTACTCTCTTTGTCGGTATGGAGCTGCTCAGCATTACGTCGTACATCTTGGTTGCGCTGCGCAAGATGAACAAGCAAGCGAACGAAGCCGCGTTTAAGTATGTCGTAACGGGCAGTATCGCTACCGCATTTACACTGTATGGGATGTCCTTTTTATACGGAATGAGCGGCAGCACCAATATCGGTGAGATCAACCGTGCTCTTTCCGCACTGGATCCGTCTTTCAGCGCGATGATTTATATCAGCTTTTTCCTGATGCTGGTCGGATTCGGTTTTAAAATTGCTGCTGCGCCTTTCCATACGTGGGCACCGGATGTCTACCAGGGAGCAGCAACACCTGTCGCTGCATTTCTGTCGGTCGTTTCCAAATCGGCGGCATTCGCCATCCTGTTCCGGGTCGTGTACAACGTCTATTTTCTCGGTCCGGAAACGGCAGGCATGCCGATTCATAGCGATGTGTTCCTGGCATTGCTCGTGCTGGCCGCGGCGGCGATGATTCTCGGAAACGCCATGGCGCTCAGACAGATGAACATGCGGAGGCTTTTGGCCTATTCCGGTATTGCCAATGCGGGATATTTGCTCGTTCCGCTCGGTATACAGCTGAACGGGATGCACTCGAGTAACTTTTCCGAGCTGTTTTTCTACCTGATCGCCTACTACTTTATGAACCTGGGCATATTTGCCGTACTGATGGTCGTGTCCCGTGCGGCGGGTCATGAAGAGATGAGCGGTTTTGCCGGCCTGTACCATCGCAAACCGGGATTGGCTATAGCGACTTTGATCCTCGTTCTTTCGCTGGCCGGAATTCCGTTTACGGGCGGATTCTTCGGAAAGTTGTACATTTTGCTTGGAACGGTGCGCGTACAGGAATACTGGCTCGCTCTGGTGATGATGCTGACGAGTGTCGTGTCGTTTTACTACTATTTCAGCATCTTGAGACAAATATTTATGCGGCCCGGACATGGGTTGCAAGAGATCCGACCGACGACAACGCTCAGCATCACGATTTGGATCTGTGCAGCTCTGTCTTTGCTGCTCGGGCTGTTCCCGCAATGGGTGCTTACCTCGATTGAACGGATTTTCCGTCTCTCTACTGATTTCTTTATTTTCTAGGTTCTTTGTTTTCTAGGTTGATTTTTTAACTCGCTTCCCGGCGTTTATGATTCAAACAGGATAACGATCTGACTGAATCATGATCGCCGGGATTTTTGTTGGCGAAATTACCTATTTTTAACAGCAGGGTTTTTAGCCGCACATCTAGAAGTAGGATAGGAGTTCAATTCGGAGTCTAATGATATGCAGATTCGGAGTCCAATGATATGAGCGAAGGAACGGTAAGGCCTATGCACAAAAAAAAGAAATACATTCACATCGTAGCCCTGACTGTGGCCTTCATTTTATTAGTGAACAACGGATGGCTGCTGGCAAGCGGATGGGCTTCACAAAGGGAGAGCGTACTTTCAATTGAGGCGAGTGTTGATCAAGAACAAACCTGGATCATCAAATGGAAGACGTCGCCGCCGGAATCGTTTCATCGTGAAAGCGAAACGGTCAAGAAATTGGAGGACCTGAACATATGGGTCGCACGGCCGAAAGCAGGCGTCGATCTTGCCGACTGGTTACAAAAATGGTCGGATCACTCCAACGTTCAGTACTTGCAACGCAACCACAGGGTTAAGATCGAAAACACACCTAACGATCCCCTCCTTTCATCCCAACCCCACCTCAATATGATCGGGGCCAAGGAAGCATGGAGGACAGCCCGTGAACAAACCTCCATCACCATCGCACTGATCGATACCGGTGTTGATCTGGATCATCCCGACTTAAAAGACAATCTCGTCAAGGGCATCAACTTGCTCAACCGCAACGCTCCGCCACAGGACGATAACGGACATGGCACAAGTGTGGCTGGCGTCATTGCCGCCAAAGGAAACAACAAATTGGGCGTAAGCGGTATATTGTGGAATGCGAAGATCATGCCCATTAAAGCAATGGAATCCAACGGTTACGGCAATGAACTGGAACTTGGTGAAGGCATTCGCTATGCAGTCGACCATGGCGCGAAAATTGTCGTCATTCCACTGGGGTTGTACAAATATTCGCCGTTCTTGGAGGAAATTGTCCTTTATGCTGAGAATAAAGGGGTGCTGTTGGTCGCGGCTTCCGGAAATGATGGACAAGCGGTGAAATATCCGGCCGCTTATCCGACGGTGCTGGCGGTGGGTGGAATTCATGCCGACAAATCGATCGTGGCTGCATCCAACTACGGACAGGAGCTGGATGTACTCGCGCCTTGGAGGGTATATACGACAGCCAAAGGGGGAGGCTATGCCTATGATCAGGGCACCTCGATGGCAACCCCGCAAGTGGCCGCTGCTGCCGCACTGATCTGGTCCCGCCATCCGGAACTGAAGCCGCATCAGGTGCGCAACATCATTCGACAAACGGCTGAACCGATCGGTGGACAAAGATGGAGTGAAAGAACCGGATACGGTTTGCTGCGCATCGATCGTGCCGTCGCAGTAAACAAGGTAGAAGACATTTATGAGCCGAACAATGAGAGGAACAGTGCGCGCCGCCTGCCGCTCGGCAAAATGAGCTCGGCCATTTTGTCATCGAGCTCGGATCGCGATTGGTTTGTCATCACCAGCGACTATGATGGTGAAGTCCGTTTTCGCGTCCAGACCGACCGGGCCAATGACCGCCGGCATCTAAAACTTGTATACTTTGAGTCGGCTCATTCCAAAGGGACCACTTATTCCGATCTGAGCAAAGAGATCCGTGTTCCGGTTAAAGCGGGGGAGCGTTCATACTTTTATATCGGGGCGAAATCGGGAGCGGAGATTCGGTCTCTGCATTATCGGATTACACCCATGTTTCAAATTGCACCGGATTCATTTGAGGACAATGATCGGCAATACCGGGCTTATCTGTTACCAACGCGAAATCAGACCGTCACCGGGAATTTCCATCAGCTCAACGATGTCGATTGGTTTGTGCTCCATGTTGAGCAGGAAGGTGTTCTTCGCGTTCGCATGTCCACCGATACTTACCGGATTGATCCCGAGCTGTGGATCCAGCGGGCCGGGGAAGATCCGCGCATATTTGATGATGGCGGATGGGGTCAAACAGAATATTCGGGAAACATCGACGTATTTCCCGGGAAATACTACATTCGCGCCAGCAACATGATTGCCCAGGAAGCGTATCCGGTTCCAGGCGAATATACATTAACGATTCAGCTTGAGTACAAATATGGCGATCCGAACGAACCTAACAATCGTTCCTATCAAGCGACCAGCATGGTGCAAGGAAACAAATATGTGGGTGTGATTCATCCGGACGATGATGCTGACTGGTTCTCGTTCCGCATTCCCGGAGAGAGATACGTCACGGTAAAAGTGGATCACATTCCGTCTAACCGGATCATGTCCTTATCTTTATACGATAGTAAACAAAACCAGCTTCTGATTCACCTGAACAATCCGGGACAAACGACCTTGAAGGCAGAAAAATTGCTGCAAGCCGGGCAGTATCTGGTCCGTTTGTCAGCCAACAGCGGTTTTCAACACCAGCAATATGAAATTTCGTATGATGCAGAACCGCTCGTCGGCGGATTCAGGGATATCGCCCAGCATTGGGCGAAAGGACCGATTGTGGATATGGCGGAAAAAAGGATCGTTTCCGGATATTCGGATTACACCTTCCGTCCGAATCAGCCGATTACCCGTGCGGAAGCAGCAGCGATTTTGAGCTCTGCATTTGAGTTGAAACCAGAACGGGAGTATGCGGCCTTTAAAGATATCCATGAGCGTCACTGGGCTTATTATGCGATTGTAGCGGTAACTCGCGCACGTGTGGCGAATGGATATCCAGACGGTACTTTTGCTCCGTCGCGGCCATTGACTCGTATGGAAATGACCGTTATGATGGCCAATGCAGCCGGTCTCAAAGGAGTGCGTGGAACCAGCTCGCCGTTTTCGGATATTCCGCTTGGACACTGGGGGCTGCCGCTGGTTGTCGAAATGGTTCAAAAAGGTTGGGCAAGCGGATATGAGGATGGTACTTTCCGTCCGCAGCAAACGGCTACCCGGGCTGAATTTGTGGCCATGCTGCATCGCTTGATCCAGCGATAGACATTGAGCTTAAACCGCCCAGGTCGATTGCGTTCAGAATCCACTTCGTTTATGCAAAATAGACGGCGATCCATAAAGAAAGGCGATCCAAAAAGGAAAATGAAGGGGATGAAAAACGTTGTATTTAAGTGATTCATTAGGTCCATCGGCCATATTCAATATTGTGATCGTCGTTTTGTGCATCGGGATATGCTGGTGGGCCTTGCAAAGTGTCAGATTTGATGTGTTTCTCAAACATCCCGATCAGCTGCAGGCTAAAATTTTGCAAATCGTGCTTGCGATCGTACTCGGATACCAGCTGGGGCGGTTCATCATTGAATATTCCATTTGGTCTTCCAAGTTGGGCACTTTGTTCTGAACGGTTCCGGTGCGAATAACTTCACACCGATGTGTCAAAAATGTTAAAGAACATTCGAAACCCCCTTCAACGAGAGGCGTCTTGCGAATGACTGTAGCGTGGACGCTTTCCGCTTTGGGCAGCCGAAGCAAGGAATGGACTGATCATATTTTGTGCGCGGAGGTTTACACAATATGGAGAAAATTATCGTCCGCGGCGGAAAAGCGCTTGCCGGAACTGTAAAAATTAGCGGTGCCAAAAATGCCGTTCTTCCGATTATGGCCGCCTCCATCTTGCCCCAGCATGGAGAATGCGTCATTCACGATACGCCGAAACTGGATGATGTTTGGATGATGAGCAAGGTGTTGACCGGGCTCGGTGTGAAAACGACCTTTGCTCAAGATTCGGTCCGCATTGAAGCCCAGGATTTGAATCACTTTGAAGCTCCATTTGAATGGGTGCGCAAAATGAGAGCTTCTTTTTTGGTCGTTGGTCCGTTGCTGGCCCGGCTCGGCCGAGCCCGCATTTCTTTACCGGGCGGGTGTGCGATCGGGACAAGACCCATTGATCAGCACCTGAAAGGATTTGAAGCGATGGGGGCTGAGATCGAAATTGGCCAGGGCTCGATTGAGGCGCGTGTTCCGGGGAAGCTGAAAGGGGCCAAAATTTATTTGGACGTCGCCAGCGTGGGGGCGACTGAAAATATTATGATGGCTGCTACGTTGGCTGAAGGAACCACGATTATTGAAAATGCGGCGAAAGAACCGGAAATCGTGGATCTGGCCAACTTTTTGAATGCGATGGGCGCACAAGTGCGCGGAGCAGGTACCGGAACTATACGGATTGAAGGTGTGGAACAACTATATGGATGTGAACACACCGTAATACCGGATCGCATCGAGGCGGGTACATACATGATCGCCGCGGCAATTACAGGTGGAGATGTCCTCGTAGAAGGGGCGATCGAAGATCATCTGAAACCGGTCATTTCCAAATTGGAAGAAACAGGCGTAACTGTAATCAAGGAGCAACATGGAATTCGGGTGCGGGTGGACAAGACCCCGCAGGCAGTAGATGTCAAAACGCTGCCTTACCCCGGTTTTCCGACCGATCTGCAATCGCCGATGATGGCCTTTTTGATGACGACAAACGGCACCAGCATCGTGACCGAAACCGTGTTTGAAAACCGGTTTTTGCACGTAGATGCTTTTCGCAGCATGAACGGCAAGATCAAAGTGGAAGGCCGCTCCGCCATTGTAAGTGGAAATGGCAGGCTGAAAGGGGCCAAAGTGTGCGCCCCGGATTTAAGAGCAGGTGCCGCGATCATCTTGGCGGCTCTAGCTGCAGAAGGGGAAACGGAGATCAGCGACGTTCATCACATCGATCGCGGATATGTGGACATTACAGGCAAGCTGTCTGCACTCGGTGCCGATATTCGCCGCGTACAGACCGTGACCGAGGTCGGGGAAGAAAAGGTCGGTATCGTAGGAAGGGTTCAACCAAGCTGGGCGTAAAAAACGAAGGAAGAAGTGCTTTTCAGAAAGGCGCTTCTTTTTTTCATGTTCTGGATCTGTTTTTATAGACAAGCCAGGTTCTAAAGGAGCCACTCCTTCATATAATGGAAATAAATTGAACGGTAACCGACGGAGCCTTAACTCAGAGGAGTGGAACCATGAATGTTTTGAACCTGTGGAACCGGTGGCGGTCGAGAAGAAATCGGTTTGAAATGCAAGAGCAGACGGAAAGGGAAGAGTTGATCCGCGAACTGGAACAGGCCAAAGCAGATTGGAACAATGCGCGCAACAAACTGGACCATGTCGTGGACAAAGACCAGATTGATTATGTCATTTATTTGCTGGAAGCCGCGGAAAAGCGATACAATATGTTGCTAAAAAAAGCGAAACAAAAAAACATTTTGATTTCGATGGATGAATGGAAGGCCAATGGAATCGTGATGAATTTTGGCAGCGAGGAGGAAAAAGCATGAGCAATCTGGCGAACGTCATCTGGGCGACCATCCTCGTGATTTCGGTAACGTTGCTTACGATATACGCACTGAAAATACCGTTAGTGCGCAAATGGATCGGACATTTTTCTCTCAATATTGCTCTTGCCGGCATTTTTATTTATCTTTTCAACTCCATGGAACTTATCGATGGTTTGCACATTCCGATCAA
>CALAME010000120.1 GCA_937925675.1 uncultured Paenibacillaceae bacterium
CCTCTGATTTTGTTTGTGTGGCGGGGCACGAAATGCTGGAGCGGGTCGCCAGCACGCGCGTTTTTCAGGATGCAGGCGCAGACGTGATTCCGACTGTCTATGCATTTGGATTGTCCTCCGGAATCGTAACGGACGAAGCATATCGATCGTATGCTGACCGGATTCTGGAAACATCCATGCCAACCTGCCAGACGATTTGTACCGTTATGCAAACATCATCCGCTCCTACCGCACTGTTCCTCATGTCGATCAGGCGGAGACCGAGCGCATTACCGCCTCATTGCTTGTCGACAGTATCCGCCAGCGAAACAAAATCCGGCCGGCGCAAATCCGATTGCCGCTTTTGATCGGTGGGGACAGCGCGGTCGGGTCAGCCGAACCGATGAAGTCCATTTTTCGCAAGTTGGAGGAGATAGAAAAGACACCGGGCATCGCGACGGCTTCTTTTTTTGTTGGTTTTGCTTGGGCGGATACACCGCACACTTCTTCCTCCGTGATCGTCGTTCCGGAAGCGCAATCCTACGAGTCTATTGCCCAAGAAAAAGCGGCGGAACTGGCTGCGTTTGTTTTTGCCAAAAAAGAGGAGTTTGCCTTTGACGCGGTCGCGCTCTCTCCGGAACAGGCGGTAAAAAACGCGCTGGAATCGTTCGAACGGCCCGTTTATATTTCCGATACCGGGGACAATACGACGGGGGGAGCTCCTGGCACGGGTACCGTCCTGCTGAAAAATGTGCTAAATTATAGGGAACAGACGTCTTCATTAGCAGCCGGAATAAAAATGATGAAAATCTCGACAAAACACGATGAATCGGTAGGAGGATGAAGCTCGGATGCTCCTGTTGAACGGTGAACAAATCAACGAAACGATTACGATGGCGGACGTCATTGATGCCCTTGAAAAGTACTATGTAGAGGATGGAGAGAAAGACGCCTACGTTCCCGAAAGGCTGTTTTTGAATGATCGCGAAAATACGGCGCTATTGATGCCCTCTTTCTATCAGAACTATTACGGGGCGAAATGTATCGGGATCGCACCGGGCAATGTCAAGTTGAATGAACCGACCTTGCAGGGGTTGTTTCTTCTGTTTGACCGCGAGCGGATGGAACCGCTGGGCGTCTTTGATGCGCGAACCATCACCGCCATGCGCACCGGAGCGGCGAGCGGACTCAGCATCAAATATTTGGCGAATCCACAAGCAAAGACGGTCGGCATCTTTGGAACTGGTGACCAGGGCTGGAGCCATTTGCAAGCGGCGGTCACTGTACGCCCGATCGAGAAAGTATTGGTCAACAATCGCAGTCAGGCGCGGTTGGAAGCTTTTTTAGAAAAAGCGAGGAAGCATTACCCGGATCTGGATATTCGGCCGTCCACGCCTGAGGAAATCGCCGAACAAGCCGATATTGTCGTTACCACAACCACTTCTGTGGAACCGGTCATCCCGTTTGTGGAGGGCATCGACTGGAAAGGCAGACATATCGCCGCTTCAGGCGCATTCAAAGCGCATATGCAAGAAGTTCCCGATTTCTTGATTGAACAGGCGGATCGCATTTTTGTCGATTCCTATGCGGCTTATGAAGAATGCGGCGAAATGAGGAAGGCGAAGGAAATCGGGCAGGATGAAAGTCGTGTGCAAACGCTGAAGCAACTCGTCAAGCAAGGTGAAGCCGCCTATATCGAAAACCAGTTGACGCTGTATAAATCGGTCGGTATGGCGATCTTCGACATTATTACGGCCAAGCTGATTTACGAACGCCGAACGGGATTGCTTTCCTGAAAGAAGTCCGTTTATAATAAATGGTGAAAACTTGAAGGCCATGCTACCGTAAAACCGGTACAACCTCGTGAACATGATCTGTGAGGTTGTACCTTTTTTATTTATTAAGAACAAAAGGAGGAATAAGCATGTTGCTGGAAGCGGTTTACCACCGTCCGAAACTGAATTGGTCGTATGCTTACGATCGGGATACGATCCATTTGCGTCTGCGTACCAAGCGGAATGATGTGGATCAGGTTTTTGCATTGACGTCAGACAAGTACAATTTTACGGAGACGAAACGATTGCTTCCAATGGAGCGATTTGCCTGGGACGAACGTTTTGACTACTGGCAAGTAGCTGTCAAGCCTCCGTTTAGGCGGTTGCAGTATGCTTTTATGTTACAGGCGGGGGAAACCTCAATCTGGTTGAGTGAAAAGGGCTTTTCCCATGCGGAACCGGATGCAGCGTATGGCTTGTTCGAATATCCTTATCTCAATGTGGCTGACCTGTTCGAACCGCCGAGCTGGGTAAAAGATGCTGTTTTTTATCAGATCTTCCCGGAACGGTTTGCCAACGGCGATCCGGCTAACGATCCGCCGGGTACGGAAGCGTGGGGAGGCAAGCCGCGCCCTGACAATTTCTTTGGCGGCGATTTGAAAGGCGTGCTGGAGCGGCTCGATTATTTGAGCGAGTTGGGAATTACCGCCATCTACTTTACCCCGATTTTTGCAGCGCCGACGAACCACAAATATGACACACATGATTATATGAAAGTGGACCCGCATTTCGGAGACAATGAGCTGTTAAAGACGCTGGTTCGGGCGTGCCATGAGCGCGGTATTCGCGTCCTGCTCGATGCCGTCTTCAATCATTGCGGGCGGACGTTTCCTCCCTTTGTTGATGTTCTGGAAAAAGGGGAGGCTTCCCGTTACAAAGACTGGTTTCACGTACGTGAGTTTCCCCTCGATGTCAAGGATGGGATCCCGACGTATGATACGTTCGCATTTGTACCGACGATGCCGAAGCTGAATACGGAACACCCGGAAGTAAAGGAATATTTGCTGAATGTGGCGCGTTACTGGATTGAAGAAGTCGGCATTGACGGCTGGCGGTTAGATGTGGCCAACGAAGTGGACCACCAGTTTTGGCGGGAATTTCGCCGTGTTGTCAAGGCAGCGAAACCGGATGCATATATTCTTGGGGAAATATGGCATGATGCGCTCATGTGGTTGCAAGGGGACCAGTTTGATGCGGTGATGAATTATCCGTTTACAAACGCTGTGCTTGACTTTTTTTGCAGGAGGTCGATCGATGCCGAGCAATTCAGCCATCGGATTGGCGCCCTGATGGCACAGTACCCGCTACAGGTACACGAAGCGGCGTTTAATTTGCTGGGCAGCCATGATACCGAGCGAATTCTTACCGTATGTAACGGTGACAAGCGGCTTGTCCAGATGGCGACCGCGTTTCAGTTCACTTTCCCTGGCGTACCTTGTATTTATTACGGGGATGAAATCGGGTTGGATGGCGGCCACGATCCGGATTGCCGAAAATGCATGGTCTGGGATGAAGCAGGTCAAGATCGGCAGATGTTTACCTTTTTTCAGCGCATGATCGCGTTGCGGAAAAAACATTCTGCACTTAGAACGGGCACGTTCCGGTTTGTGAAAGCGGAAGGATCGCTCGTTGCTTATGAAAGGCGGGATGAGCATGAGCGATTTGTGATCGCCGCCAATGTGGGGGGACATCCCTGTTCCCTTGAACTGCCTTTGGCAGAAGGTCGGCGTTGGATTGAACAGCCGTTGGGGATGTGGGGAGGAACAGAAAAGGAAAATGAAAATGAAAATGAAAATGTTTCCTCTGCCATCGTCTCTTTGCCGCCATTCAGCTTGCGCATCTGGCGCCTGGAGTGAGTGTAAGTTTAGAACTCTATACAACATAAAGTTCATGTCTATGAGGTTGCCGATGTGAATCGACAACCTCATTTTTTTGTCCATCTCATTTCCATGTTAACGAAAGGTCCCCTTTTAACGAGGATCCTTTTTTTAACGCAAAATCACCGTCGAATAGGGAGGCAGGGTGATCGTTTGCTTGCTGATCTCCACCCCTTCTTTGGTGGAGGCAACCAGATGTCGGAAGGACGAATCCGAATCGTCAGCCCATTTCATTTGCTGGCGTACGGAAGACATGTTATGCAGGACGAGCACGCGGTCATGATGTGCCGTGCGCACATAGGCTGTGATGTGGCGATTGTTGGAACGGTAATCATTTATTTCGCCTCCGTCCAGTGCGGGGATTTCGGTGCGCCAACGGATCAGACGTCGGTAATGGCTAAGTAAGGAATCGGGATCGTCGGTTTGCGTTTCGACGGAAAGAGCGGTGCCCTGGTTATGTTTAGGCTGAATCCAGCGGGTCATGCCAGGACGAGTGTGATCTTCATACCAGATCATCGGTTCGCGTATATGTTCATCCGGTTTTTGACCTTCCATGCCGATTTCCTCTCCGTAATAGATAAACGGATTGCCCGGCAGGGTGAGCAGTTGCGCGGCGGCCATTTTGGCATGTTCCATATTTCCTTTTAGCTCGCTCATCACCCGATTCTGATCATGGTTGGTCAAAAAAGGAGCATCGATAAACGAACCGGAGGACGCTTCCCGATACAGATCATGGATGCGGCGCAAACGGTTGCCATAATCCCCACTTCTTTCTGAGCGTGTGTTGGCGATGATGTCGGAAGCAAGACCGAAGTTAAAAGCGGAGTCGAAAGGCTCAAGATATGGTGCAATCACGACGGGTGAAGAGTCCCATACTTCTCCGACGATGTACACATCGGGGTGAACTTCCTCCATCGCGGAGCGAAACTCATTCCACCAGGCAATATTTTTATCTCTGACTTCCGGATCGTTTTTGGAATGCGCCCAGTCTTCGTAAATATGTTTGGCGGCATCGATGCGGAATCCATGAACGCCCTGTTCAAGCCAAAACTGTCCGATGCGGATCATCTCCTGCCGTACAGGCGGATGATCAAAATTCAAATCCGGCATCCCGCTCCAGAAAATACCGAGGTAATGGCCGGTCTCACTTTTGTGCCAGGCCGGTCCTCCGACAGCACCGGCTTCAGCCGTGTTCGTGTGTTCATCGGCCCAGACGTACCAATTGCGGTATTCGCTATCTGTGCTTGCCGCTGCATCCTTAAACCATGGATGCTCTGAACTGGTATGGTTGACGACAAGATCCATAATGATCTTCAGTCCACGTTTACGGGCTTTTTCGATGAGACGGCGAAAATCATCCATCGTCCCGTAATCGGGATGAATGGCGTAATAGTCTGTGACATCGTAACCGTGGTAACTGGGTGAAGGATGAAATGGTAAAAGCCAGATCCCATCAACGCCCAGATCTGTATCGGTGTCCGGATTTCCGTCATTCAAATAATCGAGTTTCTCGATGATCCCGTTGATGTCACCGATTCCGTCTCCGTCTGAATCGTAAAAGGAACGTATAAAGATTTGATAATAGACGTCGGATTGACGTTCTGCCGCCTCGAGTGGACGCACTGTTTCCGTATGCTGACCCGTACATCCGAACATCGAAAGTAAAAGCGCCATGATGAACAGGAGCCAAAGAGTGAGCCTTTTTACTTTTACGCGCTTGCTGATCCCTTTGCATCTGAAATCCATCATCTACCTTCTGATCCTCCTCCTTCTAAAATCCGCTTTAAAACCATCAGAATGAAAATCATCAGCATGGATTTATTGAAATGAATACCATAGTTAAAACGTTTGCACCAATTTGGAAAGGTATATCCGATGAAAATAGCGTCGAAATGCTCCTTTAAACGCGTTTTTTCACAATAAAAGGAAAAATTTCGCCTGTTTACAACGGAAGAACTTTCAAGTAAGATGATAAAGATCAAACGTTTGCACAAACGGCGCAACCGACTGCGACCTTTCGAAGCACAGAACAAACACCCATCTACAAAGGAGCAAGGATCATGTCTGTTACGATTAAAGATGTGGCCAAACGTGCCGGAGTTTCGCCATCGACCGTATCCAGAGTCATATCCAACCATCCGCGAATCAGTGCAGCTACAGCCGCCAAAGTCAGGCGCGTCATGGAGGAGATCGGCTACCATCCGAACCTGGCTGCGAAAAGTCTGGTTTCAAAAATGACAAAAACGCTCGGTCTCATTTTGCCTCGTCCGGCGGAGGAATTGTTTTTGAATCTGTTTTTTTCCGAGTTTATCCGCGGTATTGTTTCCAAAGCGACCCGGGACGGATATGATGTGCTCATGACTTCCGGAGCCTCCGAACGTGAGGAAATGGAAGCGATCAAGCGGCTGGTGAAGGGAAAACGGGTCGACGGCATCGTTTTGCTCAGCTCACGTAAAGAAGATCCGCTTGTTGCTTATTTGCACAAGGAACAGTTTCCGTTTATTTTGATTGGGCGTAGCATGGATTTTTCCGACATTTTGTCGATCGACAATGACAACGAACAGGCCTCGTACGATGCGACGCGCCATCTGATCGAACTGGGTCATAAAAGGATCGGATTTGTCAGCGGGCCGCCCAATCTGGTCGTATCCCACGATCGTCTTGAAGGGTACAAGCGGGCACTGAAGGAGCACGGCCTGGAAATGCGTCCGGAATGGATCGTCGAGGGTGAATTTTTACAAGAAAGCGGATATCGCGCGATGTCTTATATTATGGGGATTCCGGAAAGGCCGACGGCTCTTGTCGTGATTGATGATCTGGTCGCGTATGGCGTGTTACGCGGCTTAAATGAACTGGGTTATCGAGTACCGGAAGACGTCAGTTTGATCAGTTTCAACAACATCGCCATTTCCGCCTTGACGACGCCACCACTCACCAGCATCGATATCGGCATTTACCAGATGGGTTATATGGCGGCGCAGGCACTCGTTCGCAAAGTAACAACCGATCGGGATTATGCCGAACGGATCATCATTCCGCATCGGCTCGAACTGCGAGAATCGACCTATCCATTGAAGTAAAGGGCAACGTAAAGGAGTGGAATGGAGCTGAATCCAATGAATGTGTCAAAACCGTTTTTGGCGGATGCTGTCATTGGCAATTCTTCTTTACTGGTTTCACTAAGCCGGAGCGGGCGTATACTTAGACTGTGGTGGCCGAATATCGGATTTCCCCAGCACATAAAATGTTGGCGGACCGGATTGATCGATGAAAGTGGAATGCAACGCACGGTTTGGCTGGATGATGAGGAAGCAGGCTGGCAGCACAACATCACTTATGTTGATGGAACCAATATTGTGCGTACGAGGGCGACGTCTGATCGCCATCCCTTTACGGTGGAAAGCGTGGATTATGCCGTGCCCGGTGAACCGCTGCTCGTGCGCGAGTACACCATCCAGAACAGGAGCCAGAAGCCGCTTACGTTCCGATTCGTGCTGTACTCGTCTTTTATCATCACAGAAAACCTGCTTTACAACACGACCCGTTTTGACTATGGTGCCGATGGTCTCGTTCATTTCCGCCACCGCTATGCCTTTGCGATCGGAAGCTCTCTTCCGTGCAGCGGTTTCCAGGCCGGGGATGCATTTGCAAACTGTGAAACCGGTGAACTGGACGGCACTGTAATTGCGATGAAGCCAGACGGCGGGTTGATGTGGCGGTTTGAAGAAGTACCACCGGGTGGTGAGGTGAAACTTCCGATCTACATATGTGCGGCTCATTCACCGCTGGAAGCGGAAGCAATGCTCTCGCGTGTAAAGCACAGGCCAGCAGAGGAATGGCGAGCCCAGACAGCAACATATTGGAAGCGCTACCTCGATGGGGCCAAACCTTGTCCGGTTGCCGATGATGACTTCAAACGATTGTATGAACGTTCGTTATTAGTGATGAAGCTGATGAGCGATGAAGCTAGCGGGAGCATCATCGCCGCACCGGAATTTGACGAATATTTCACTCGCTGTGGCGGCTACGCCTATTGCTGGGGAAGAGATGCTGCTTTTATCACCCAAGCGATGGACCGGGCTGGTTTGATCGACCTTTCCGCTTCGTTTTACGACTGGACATTGTCGGCGCAGGACCCGGACGGAGCTTGGCAGCAGCGTCATTATCATGACGGGTCGCTCGCACCGTCGTGGGGGCTTCAGCTTGATGAAGGAGGCTCCATTCTGTGGGGAATGTGGCAGCATTACAACACAACGGGCGACGAAGCATTCGTGGAACGAGTGTGGCCTGCTGTCCGGAAAGGAGCGGACTATCTCGTGTCCCGTCTCGACCCGGAAACGGGATTGCCGGAAGCCAGTATGGACCTGTGGGAAGAACGGTTCGGGCAGCATGTCTATAGCGCGGCTGCTGTATATGGGGGACTGAAAGGAGCGGCAGCTTTAGCCCGGGCAAAAGGGGAAGACCAGCGGGCTATAAAATGGGAAGAAGCGGCTACACGAATCCAAGACAGCATCGTCAGCCGCTGCTGGAATGAGTCGGAACAATCCTATTATCGCAGTTTGCAGCTTGCCGTGTCCAAAGAAGAGTATGAACGTGCGCTTAGCGAAGGATTGCCTGTTTCCAGGGTGACAGATGCCAAAGGATACACGACGTATTTTGTCCCGTATGATGAGACTGCGGATGTCAGTTTGCTCGGACTTTCTGTACCGTTTCAGGTCATCGATGTAAACGATCCTCGCATGCGCCTCACTGCGGACAGGGTGGAGCGATTGTTAACCGTATCGCGTACCGGTGGCTTGAAACGGTATGAAGATGATGAATATATCGGCGGCAATCCATGGATTTTAACGACTCTGTGGTTGGCGCATTATCGGATTCTTTCTGGAGACAAGGATCAGGCCCTCACCTTAATGAGATGGGTTGCAGAACATACAACCGAAACGGGGCTTTTACCCGAGCAAATCGATAAATCCAGTGGTCGGCCAGCGTGGGTCGTTCCCCTAACATGGTCGCATGCCATGTTCGTCATTGCGATACACCTCCTGGCTGAAAGGTGAAGTAAAAACAAGGGGGGAAGGATAGGGGAAAAAGAGAGGAGGAATTTAACAAAAAAAGCTTTTCAAATCCGGAAAGATATGGTTTAATAAAATTGTGCAAACGATTGCTCATATCCAATTTTAAAGGGTCGCAGGTAGTCCATGAAAATGGGCATTATTTTGTCACGGTTGCGCAAACGATTGCATATCAGGAGGGAAGAACATGCTTGGGATGAAACGGACCAAATGGGAAGGCAGGAAAAACCTTGCTGGCAGGTGGCTGCCCCTGTTGGCGATGATGTTGCTGTTGGCTATGCTCGTAGCTTGTAGCAGCGGAGGAACAGACACAAGCTCTGACACTTCTGGAACGGATGCAACTCAGAACGATGCTGGCTCCGGTGATGCCGCAACAGATTTTGATCTGGATGATATACAGCCGGAAGAAGGGGCATCGCTGGTCGTCTGGGAGTCGGACGGACCGGAAGGAGAGTTCCTGGAGTATGTGGGTGCGGAATTTGAACGGATTTATGGTGTTCCGGTACGATTTGAAGCGGTCGGGCATACCGATGCACCGACGAAACTGGAAACGGACGGACCGGCGGGACTTGGCGCCGATGTATTTGCCGCTCCGCACGATCATGTCGGTTCCATGACGGCTGCCGGTCTTATTCTGGAAAACTTTTGGCCGGAAGAATACGAATCCGCTTTCATGGATGCGGCTATCCAGGGAACTTCCGTTGACGGTGTGTTGTACGGGTATCCGACCGGAATCGAAACATACGGTCTTTTCTACAACAAGGATCTGATCGATGAGTCGGAATTGCCGCAGACGATGGATGAACTGATCGAGGTGGCCAAAGCATTTACAGACGTCAGTCAGGACCGATACGGTTTTATGGCCGAGGTTGGCAACTTCTATTTCATGTACGCCTTTATCGGTGGCTACGGCGGCTACGTCTTCGGTGATCAGAACACCAACCCGAACGATATCGGACTCAACAACGAAGGAGCTGTAAAGGCGGCTCAATTGTTAAAGCGTTTACGTCAGGAAGTGCTGCCTCTGAACAGCGGTGACATTTCCTACGACATCAAAGGTTCTTTGTTTGAAGAAGGAAAACTATTGTTTGATATGAACGGTCCATGGGCGGTGCAAGGATATCTGGATGCCGGTGTCAACTTTGGCGTCATGCCTTTGCCAGTGCTGGATAATGGTAAAATTCCGACGAGTTTCTCCGGTATACGCGGCTTGTATGTAAACGCCTACACGGAGTACCCGGATGCCGCCTCGTTGTTCGCCAAGTTTGCAACCAGTGAGGAAATGCTGGTGAAAAGGTTTGAAATGACGAAGCAATTGCCGCCACATCTTGCGTTGCTGGATAATCCGGTGATCAAAGAAGATCCGGTTTCCGCTGCATTTCTGGCCCAGGCGGAACATGCGGTGCCGATGCCGAACATTCCGCAGATGCCGGTCGTATGGGATCCGATGGCCACGGCGCTGCAACTGATATGGAATGAAGATAACGATCCGCAGGCCGTGCTCGATCAGGCGGTAGCCCAAATCCGCGACGCCATCGCCAGCCAATAATTTCGGAGACGAGATGATGAGGAAGTGAGGATAAACCTATGGAGGCATCAACGGATATCACTCCCAACGTTGTGAACGAGCGCCAAACCGGTAACAACCGTCCGCGCAGGGCGGTTGTTGCCGCCCTCCTTTCTGTTTTGTTTATGGGACTGGGACAGTTTTACAACCGCCAATATGTAAAAGGAGGGCTGATGTTTCTACTGGAATTGTATGTCCTCGTCGTCTGGAGCCGGCCGTTTATGAAGGCGATGTGGGGACTGTATACGCTGGGGGAAACGGTCCAGCAGCGAGTGAGAGGAAGGGTGGTCGAGCAGGGCGATCATTCGATCTTTCTGATGATCCAGGGGATTATCTTTGTATTGCTGTTAGTGATGTTTGTATGGACTTACGTTTTAAACGTGCGGGATGCCTTTAAAACAGGGCAATGGATTGCAGAAGGAAACAAACCGCCGGGCATCGGCGAGACGATCTCCAACATCAAAGACAAGGGTTATCCGATTTTGCTTTTATTGCCAGCCATTATTTTTACGCTTTTTGTAACGGTGCTCCCGCTCATTTTCGGTATTTTGATCGCCTTTACGAACTACTCAAGCCCCCACTATTTGCCACCGCGCAATCTTGTCGACTGGGTCGGCTTCAAAACCTTTACCGATTTATTCCGGCTGCGGACATGGAGCAACACCTTTTACGGCGTGTTTACATGGACGGTGATTTGGGCAGTTGCCTCTACGGTGACGACGTATTTTATCGGGCTGTTTTATGCGGTGATGATCAACCACCGCGGTGTCCGTTTCAAAAAATTTTGGCGGGCTCTGTACATTTTGCCGTGGGCGGTACCGCAGTTTGTTTCAATCCTGATTTTCCGCAATATTTTTAACGGCCAGTTTGGACCGATCAATCGCTTTCTCGTATCGCTCGGTTTTGAGCGCATTCCATTTCTGACGGATGCCACGGTGGCCAAGATCACGTTGATTGGTGTCAATTTATGGTTTGGTCTGCCGTTTTGGCTGATTTTGATGACAGGGGTGCTGACGGGGATTGACAAGGAAATGTATGAGGCAGCGGAAGTAGATGGAGCGACCCCTTGGCAGCAATTTTGGAAACTGACGCTCCCGCTCGTTTTGTTTTCAACAGCGCCGCTACTCATTTTGTCGTTTGCGAATAATTTTAACAACTTCAATATGATCTATCTGTTTACTGACGGGGGGCCGGCCAACGGGAACTACAATTATGCCGGTTCAACCGATATATTGATCAGCTGGATTTACAAACTGACGCTTGATCATGGTCAATACAATATGGCCTCGGTCGTTTCCATTTTGATTTTCGTCCTGATTGCGACGATCTCCATCTGGAATTTCCGCAGAACCCGGGCCTTTAAGGAAGAGGATATGATCCAATGAGCGTGAAACGAAAGCAAAAAGTGGTTGTCGGTTTGATTTATGCGATTTTGATCCTGACCGCGTTGGTCATCTTATATCCGATTGCTTTTGTGATCATTGGTTCGATGAACCCTGGGCAGACGCTCATGTCATTCAGTTTCAACCCGGATCGCCTGACGCTGCACCATTATGAACGGCTGTTTATGGAAAAAGATTATTTATTATGGTATAAAAACACATTGAAGATCGCATTTTTCACCATGATTTTGTCGACGGTACTGATTGTAATGACTGCGTATTCGTTATCGCGCTTTCGTTTTGCAGGACGCAGGCAGGCTTTGATGGCCATGCTTGTGTTGCAGATGTTTCCCAGCTTCATGGGACTGATCGCACTATACATTTTGCTGTTGCAAATCAATTTGCTTGATTCCCACTGGGGATTGATTCTCATATACGCCGGAGGTTCGATACCGTTCGGAGCGTGGTTGTGCAAAGGGTATTTTGACGGAATACCGCGCAGCCTGGAGGAAGCGGCTAAAATAGACGGAGCGTCTCACAGCATCATCTTTTTCCGCGTCATGCTGCCGCTTTCCATGCCGATCGTCGTGTTTATCGCGGTTTCTAATTTTATCGGGCCGTGGATGGATTTTATTTTGGCGCGTCTCGTTTTGCGCTCCAGTGAAAAGAAAACGTTGGCGATCGGCCTGTACGAGATGGTCACCGGACAGCAAAACACCGAATTTACCATGTTTGCAGCCGGTGCGGTTCTCGTCGCTGTACCGATTACAATCTTGTTCATCATGTTACAAAAATATATGGTCGAAGGCTTGAGGGCTGGCGCAAACAAAGGCTGATGTCGGTTTTTTGACTGATATTGTTTTTCTGATGTGAGTTTTTGCGATCTTCTCTCTCGATGACAGCGCATACAGCGGGAGGGCATGAAACAGAATGTACAGAATGTTGCGCTCGAAAGGATGTCTCGTCGCTTCGATCGTTATCGCAGCGCTTGTCGTGCTTTGGAATGCGCTCATTCTCTGGATTGCAATGAACGGAGAGCCTTAACCCTTTCTGAAAGGCTCTTCTTTCTTTTTGGTTATCCCTTACAATCCAGTCGTAATCGGAAGTAAAATCGATGATCTGTTCCGCGTTATCGGCG
>CALAME010000121.1 GCA_937925675.1 uncultured Paenibacillaceae bacterium
TTGGGATGATCGGGGTTATGGTCCTATGGGGGATCTCTCCGATCTTTGAGCTGAATGCATTGATCCAATTCACCAACCTGTTGTCTACATTTCAAATTCGCGACAATTTCCAACCGCTCGTAAACCATTTGTTTCTTTTTATTTTGTGGTCATTGCTCATCCCCAACTTATGTTGGCAAGTGTACTACTTTCTGTTTGATATTGTGCGGCAATACGCACAAAAAAAGATCGCGTTCGATTCATTGGATAAGGCGACGAAATTACCGCTAAAAGCGTTGGAAGACTCCAAAGTCCAAGATCTGATTTTTCGAACATCCCGTATTGATACAGGCGATGTATTGGGGATTTATCTCACCCTAACTTTTTTGATCTCGGGTGTAGTTCGAACTTTATCCATATTCGCTGTCTTGTTCGTTTTGAATCATTTTATATTTGTTACGGTATTTTTCGTGGCACTGCCTACATTTGTGGTTAAAAATATCATGGATCGAAAATCGATTGCATTGCTCAAGCAGCAAACGGAAGAGGAAAGACTGTGCAAAAGTTACCTGGATCTCCTTTTTGATCGGGATGCTGCCAAAGAGTTGTATTCTTATAGCAATCGAATGGCTTTGGGGAAAATATGGCTCCAACATAGACAGAAGCTGGATACGGAATCATTAAACATGATGAAAAAGAAATTCAGCTACGAAATATTAGCGGCTTTGATCCGCACCTTCGGACTTTTCGCTGTGCTTCTTCATACGTTGCATCTCTTTATGAACAGCAGTTTGGATGTAGGAGCGGTGTCGGCGATCATTTTTGCATTACAACACCTGCAATGGTTAGTGTCTGCTTTTGTCAATCAGGTCAACGGGGTGTTGGTGACCAAACTCATCTTGGATGATTTTCGTACCCTTATGAACATGTCCAATGAATCTGAAACGACAGAGAAAAGGCCCAGGATGGAATCGGCTCCTAACATTGCCCTCTCCCATGTCTTTTACAAATACGTCAACTCGGAGGAAGATGTATTACGCGATATTGATATTACCATTCATTCCGGTGAAAAAGTAGCGATCGTCGGTAAAAACGGATCAGGGAAATCGACACTCCTCCGCTTAATTTTAGGGCTGGATGTGCCTGACCAGGGGAAGATTTCATTCAACCAAGCCGGTCGAACCGCTTATGATGGGGTATGGTTTCGTGAAAATACGACGGCCATGCTGCAAGATTTTACCAAGTATTTCTTGAGTGTCAGGGAAAATGTAGCGATCAGTGATGTCGGGCAAATGGGGGATGAGGGGAAGATTATAAACAGTCTAGCATGGGCGAAAATGCTAGAAAAAGTGAAGGGTTTGAAAAACGGATTGGACACCATTTTAAATCCCGCGTTTGGCGGAGTCGATCTTTCCGGTGGTGAATGGCAGAGGATTGGTGCGGCGCGAGCGTATTTCAGGGATCGATTCGTTCTCGTTTTTGACGAGCCCACTGCATCTCTCGATGCCAAAAACGAAACTCAATTATATGAGCAATTTATGAAGCTGTCTTCGGATCGAACCTCTATCGTTGTCAGTCACCGCTTACCGATTGCCAGACTCGCCGACAAAGTGATTGTCATGGATGAGGGAAAGGTTGTAGAGTATGGCAGTCATGCAGAATTAATGGCCCGGAAGGGGCTTTACTATAACATGTTTAAAGCCCAGTCCAGCATGTATGTAAACCAATAGACCCATTGATTTTGAAACCAGCATTCGCACCGGTTTTTGTTATAATTTAAGAGATGGTACGTCCTGAGGAAAAAGCAAAAAAGGAGGGGGAGCAAATGGAGCTGCAACCGCTAAAAAAAATCATTGAAGAAAGCGACAATATTGTTTTCTTCGGTGGGGCGGGTGTCTCCACGGAAAGTGGGATTCCGGACTTTCGTTCCGCAGATGGATTGTATGAGACGGAGAGTGGGGGGAAATATGCTCCCGAACAGATCTTGAGTTACGAATTTTTTATCCAGCATCCCAAAGAATTTTATCAATTTTATATAGACAAAATGATCTATACCGACGTCAAACCGAATTTGGCACATCAGATGCTTGCTGAACTGGAGAAAAGAGGGAAGCTTAAAGCGATCATTACGCAAAATATCGATGGTTTGCATCAGCAAGCGGGAAGTCAAAAGGTACTGGAACTGCATGGTTCCATTCACCGCAATTATTGCATGACCTGCAAGCAGTTTTATCCCCTCGAATATATCCTGAAACATAAAAATGAGGTTCCCATTTGCGAAAAATGCGGAGGCATCGTAAAGCCGGATGTTGTCCTTTACCAAGAATCGCTCGATCAAGACGTGCTCAGTCAGAGTGTCAAGTACATTTCCGAAGCCGATGTTCTTATCGTAGGCGGTACTTCGCTTCAGGTTTATCCGGCAGCGGGTTTAATCGAGTACTACAACGGAAACAAGATGATTTTGATCAATAAATCCCCGACCCCATACGACAGTAGGGCCAATTATTTGATCCCGGAAAGCATTGGCAAAGTGATGCAAGCCCTTTTAGCATAGTAGAAATAAACATAATCTGCCAATGTACTCCGCAATAACTTCTTTTGAAAGCTGCATAAAGCGCTTACATAAAAGGAAAGAGATCTGGTTTTCAACAAGGCATATCTGAAAGAGAGGGGACAGCGAGTTTGCTCAGCATCGTAAAGCTATGCAGACTCGCTGTTTTTATTTAGGTTGGATATTAAAAATATGGAAATAGAATGGTTTTTTCTGTATAATTTGGCTGATATACCGTTACAGGAAAGTACAGGGGAGATGGATCTTGAAAAATGTAAGCGCATTATTTTGGTATATCAGGCGGCTCTATTTCATTTCGCCAATGTTGTTCATAACTCTCATCATTTCTTCCTTACTGATCGCAGTTTTGCCAACTTTGGAAATGATCCTTCTGAAAGAACTGATTATGGAGATTCAACATAAAGAGAGTTTTTACAGCACTTTGGCTTTAATGGCCGCTCTGGCGTTAATCCTTATTTTGACCATGTGCATAAAAAGCATCTCCATGTCAAAATTTTGGGCGCTGGAAGGGTTGCGTGGAGACGTTGTAACGAAAGCTTCTTTACTTCGCCTCGATGCTTTTGAGACGCCGCAGCTCTACGATTTGATGCAGCGAGTCAGCGACGGGATCGGTTTCCGTACAAAAAGTATTACGGAAGCATTGCTCAATTCGATTACTTCGGTTGCGGCTATTATTTCTACAAGTTTGTTGCTGGCTTCAGCATCACCCTGGATTCCTGTTGTCATCCTCATGTTCTCCATTCCATATATGATCTTAAAATACAGACATTCTCAAGAAACGTACGATGTAGAGAAAGAGATTACAAAAAATCAACGTTTTCTGGATTATCTGCTGAAACTGATGAGCGAACGGGAATCCATCAAAGAAATCAAGGTGCTGCAGGGCGGTTCCTTCATCATAAAAAAGTGGATAACGACCTTCCAGGAGAACAAGGAGAAAAAAAATCAGGTATTGATCCGGCAAAGCAAAAGGGCATTTTCTTACCAACTGTTGACTCTTATCAGTATATCGATCAGTTTTGCAATCCTCATTTATTTAACCGTAAATGACCATATTGGACTTGCTACCTTAATCGTGATGCTGGAGACTGTATTTTTGTGCCAGGCGAATTGGGAAGGCTCAACCCAGCATTTCTCCCAATTATATGGCCATTTGTTTTATGCCGCGGATTTGCGCGCATTCCTGTCCTATCCGGATGAGGAGAAACAGGGGATTTCGTTTGATGATAGCCGCATACATATCCGTTTTGAAAATGTGAGTTTCAAATACCCGCAATCGGAGCAATATGCGTTGCGCAATGTGTCCTTTGAGATCCTGCCGGGCGAAAAAGCCGCACTGATCGGCGTGAACGGTGCGGGAAAATCCACTTTGGTGAAATTACTGCTCGGGATCTTTGAGCCCACAGAGGGAACGATCTATATTAACGGCATCGATCTGAAAGACCTTGACAAACGCACGTGGCGCAATGCGGTGGGAGTAGTGTTCCAGGACTTCGTCAGATATCAGTTCCATGTTGCGGATAATGTAGGCTTTGGGGATATTGAACAATATCGGGACTCCGATCGGGCCATGGAAAAAATCGTTCAGGCGAGCGAAAAGTCATTTCTGGATCAGATTGTAAAAAACTTGCCTTACAGTTACCAAACACGGCTCGGGAAATATTTCGACGGCGGTGTTGAACTGAGCGGAGGACAGTGGCAAAAGGTGGCGATTGCGCGCGCTTATTTTCGCCGCTTCCGTTTTCTCATCTTTGATGAGCCAACTTCCGCGATCGATCCGAAATCAGAAGTGAGACTGTTTCAAAATTTTATGGAGCTTACACGCGAAAAAAGCGCCTTGTTTATCGTTCATCGGTTGTCGACGACCCGGTTTGCAAACCGGATTCTTGTTCTCGATGATGGACGTTTGGTCGAACAGGGTACGTTTCAGGAGTTGTTAAACCGAAACGGGGAGTTTGCTCGGATTTATTACGCGCAGGCAGAACTATATGGAAAGGAGGGGGAGGTGGGGTGACGCTAAAATCACTCAAAAGCCTGAAAAGTTTGTATTTCGTGATGAAAGCGATCTTTGTAGAAAAACCCCTTCTGGGATTTGGTACGGTTGCAGTTTTTGTATTGTCGTCCGCGATGATCTCCTTGCAACTGCAATCGATTAAAAAAGTGGTCGATGCCCTGTTTCATGGCATGGGAATGAACCTGTTAATATGGCTGACCGTACTCATCTTGTCATATCTTACATTGATTTTGGCCAATACGGTCAAACCGTTGTTGGAATTTCATATTCGGGAATGGTTGAACTTTAAGTACCCCCTGGAATTCATTCAGAAATCGTTACGCACGCCGATGGTTTCGTTTGATTCACCTGAATTTTACGATAAGTTGAATCGGGCGAGGGAAGATTCGCAAACGAAGATGGCGGATTTACTCCGGTTAACTCTCCTGATGTTTAGTGCTATATTTAATGTTTTTGCGGTGGTTGCCACATTGATCCAAATCCATCCATGGCTCATTGTGATGATCGCAGCAAGTTCTTTTCCAGGCTTCTACTTGACGATACAGACGGGAAAAAAGACGCATGCGGTCAATCGGTACCAAACCCCCGAGTGGCGTCTTCATTATTATTTGAACCGTTTAATCTCCACAAAGGAAAATGCCAGGGAAGTTCGTGTGCTTGGTATCCAGGACTACCTGTATCAAATGTGGAGCAAACTCGGCAATACGATCCGCAATCAAACGCGGGATATTGAGATCCAGCATGCGAAAAGGACCATATTTACAGATATGCTTGCCAAGGGAGCCAACCTGGTTTGCTTGGCCATCCTGGGCTCCATGTTTATTGCCGGCAGTATTACAATCGGATCCATTGCCTTGATCTTTCGGGCGATCCGTTATTTTCAAGAAAATATGTTTCAATTTATGGAGTCAGCGAGCCAGTTGTATACCCACTCTTTGTTCATCGAAGATATATTTGTCTTTCTCGGAACGGAAGAAGAGAAAGAGACTGGCCGAGACAGTACAAGTCACGGGGCGAGCCATAACCGGACAGGTCATGGTCATCGGTTGAAGCGGATCGAAACGATTGAATTCCAAAACGTATCTTTTTACTACCCGGGAGCGGCGACTCCGGCTCTTGATCAGGTGAACTTTGTATGGAGATTTGGCGAGAAAATCGCGCTCGTCGGTGAAAATGGAGCAGGCAAATCGACGTTCGTTCATCTTTTGTTGGGGCTATACAAGCCCACGACTGGCCAGGTTCGAGTCAATGGGATCCCCCTCGAGGAGTTGAACCTTCAGGAATACTATGAACGGATAACAGCTACTTTTCAGGATTTCAACAAATATTCCTTCAGCTTCCGAGAAAATATTACACTTGGACGTAAAGCGAATGATCAACTGATTTCGGAAATTGCAGAACAAATGAACATGAGCGATTTGCTTCGAGAACGCGGACTTAATGCCCAGTTAGGCAGCGAATTTGGGGGAGGGGAATTATCGGGTGGACAGTGGCAAAAGTTGGCCATATGCCGGAGTCTTTACCGTCAACCGGACATGATCATTATGGATGAGCCTACGGCCAGCCTGGATCCGATCGCGGAAGTAGAGATTTTTAAAAATATTGCTGACCTTTCTGACTCGATGGGGGTGCTCTTGATTTCACACCGATTGGGGTCAGCAAAGCAGGCAGACCGGATCATTTTTTTGGAAAAAGGAAGAATCGTCGAAGAAGGAAGCCACGATACTTTAATGGAAATTCCTATGGGCAAATACCGGGATTTGTACAACATTCAGGCAGAGTGGTATAAGGAAGGGATTCAAAATTGAGTTTTTTAAAGCCTTTTATAAAAAATCATCAATACAACTGGATTAAAAAACAAGTTGACCAAATCCAACAAGCGATCGGCACATCAAATTCGCAAGTGCTGGAAGCCACGAAGTATGAAACGTATTTAAAATTAATGGAAAAGTTCCCGGATGCGTCAGAAAAGGAAAGAAACGTATTGGAGAATATGGTTTCGCTCAAAAGTGAGGTGGAGTGCCAGGAATTTATTCAACGTTTGGAGCCGCTGGTAGAGGCATTTCCACCGGTTACCAAACAAACCCTGAAATCCCTGTTTTCCAAAACCAAAAATCTGAAAGTTCCGGATCTTGACACGTACGATTTCCGTTACATGACTTATCTTAGCTGGTCGGATCCAGGGACGAATCAATTCTTTATCGTATATCCACTGAATGGTCAGCTGGTCGGAATAAAAGGAAAATACACCTTAGTCCATAAGAAAAACATTTGCTTTGCCTGTAACAAACATGAGGAAGTCGCTCTGTTTTCGGCTATCGCAAAAACAAAAAAACATCAAATTCACTCAGACCATTATCAAGCATTTGGTAACTATCTCTGTATAAATAACGAAGTGTGCAATAAGAACATTACGGACATCACGTCGCTAGAAAGCTTTATTGAAAAAGTGCTTGGAAATGTTTAGGACTCCGCTAATCATCG
>CALAME010000122.1 GCA_937925675.1 uncultured Paenibacillaceae bacterium
ACGCCACTTGGCGCCGGAGCAAAGAGGTGGGCTTGAAGCGTGCGATTGCGCAGCTTAAAGCCAATGAGAGTGGTACCGCGGCAGCAAGGCCTGTCGTCTCTTGCATAAGGAGACGGCAGGCCTTTTTTGAATGTCGCAAGTCCATGAACCATGCCTATCAGCAAAACAGATTCATACGATCAAACGCGTTGGACCGGGAGCAGTAGATGCAAGACGGATCGGCCAGAGAGCCGTGGGGTGGTGCGACACGGTGATCCGCTGCATCGAACTCGCCCGCGAGCGGCAGGATGGAAAGGATTCGGGTTTGTCCGCCCGTACATCCTGACGGTTGATCCCCGTCAACGGATCGCGCTTCGTGCTCCTGTATAGAGGACTTACCCGCGCTTTTACAAGAGTGCTGGTGAGATGAGCACGGCAAGCGCCTGAAGTGGGCTTTGTCATCATGAATCATATGAAATATTAAGCATATGAAATGATGGACAGAGCCAAGCGGAGTGGTACCGCGGCAGTAAAACCTGTCGTCTCCATAGGGGACGGCAGGTTTTTTTGTTGGGATTGCCAAAAAAACAAGGAGGGAACAACATGGAAAAAGCAAATCCAAAGGATGGAGTCAGAAAGACGATCCGTATTTTTGACACGACGCTCAGGGACGGGGAACAGGCCCCTGGAGCATCGATCACCCCAGAAGAGAAAGTGAAGATTGCGATGCAGATCGGCAAGCTTGGCGTCGATGTGATCGAACCGGGATTTCCGATTGCCAGTGAAGGGGAATTCCGCGCAGTGCAGGAAATATCTCGCAGGCTTCCCCATGTGGAAATTTGCGGGTTTGCCCGCGCGGTCAAGGAGGATATCGACAGGGCGATCGAGGCGACCGCCGATGCTGAAAAGCGGCGTTTGCACCTGTTCATCTCCTCTTCCGACGTGCACCTCAATTTTCAGCTGAAAAAGACGCGCGATGAAGTGATTCGCATTGCGCGCGAAATGGTGGCCTATGCCAAGCAGTTTGTGGATCGCATTGAATTTTCACCGATGGACGCCACCCGCACCGGCCTGGAGTTTCTCATGGAAATGACCGAGGCGGTGATCGAGGAAGGAGCGACCATTATCAATATTCCGGACACCGTCGGCTACGCTTATCCGGAAGAATTCGGCGCCATCTTCAAGGCGCTCAGGGAAAACGTGCGCGGTGGAGATCGGGTCGAATACAGCGCCCATTGCCACAACGACCTCGGCCTTGCCGTTGCGAACAGTCTGGCCGCGATCCAGGCAGGCGCCACCCAGGTCGAAGTGACGGTCAACGGCATTGGTGAACGCGCCGGCAACTGCGCGCTGGAAGAACTGGTGATGGCGCTTGAGACGAGAAAAGAGACCTTTGGTTATACAACGAATATCCGTCTGGAAGAAATATATGAAACATCGCGCCTTGTCAGCCGCACGATGCATTTCCCGATCGCTTACAACAAGCCGATCGTCGGTCGCAACGCCTTCCAGCATGAGGCGGGAATTCACCAGGATGGCCTGCTCAAAAACCGCAGCACTTACGAGATTATGAATCCCGATCAACTGGGAGTTCCGCGCAATATGATCGTGCTTGGAAAACATTCCGGCCGCCATGCGATTCGCCATCGTGTCAGACAATTCGGGCTGGAACTGGACGGCGCACAACTGGATGAAGTTTATTACCGCTTCAAGAAAGTGGCCGACACCCAGAAGACGATCAGCGATGAGCAGCTGGCAGAAATCGTTGGAGAAGCGACGAACCGGTCGCTGGAAGTCTATATGGTGAAAGAGTTGGAAATGCTGCCGCGCCGGGACGGAAAACGCATTGTGCGGGCGACCGTGCTCAATCGCAACACGCAGACGGAGCAAACGTATACCGGCAGCGGAAATGGTGCGGTGGAGGCGCTGGTGGCCGCCCTTCAAAAAGCGATCCCGCTTGAGATCCGCTTTGAAGATCTGGAACTGCATTCGCTCTCGGCCGGAGCGAATGCGCCTGGAGAAGCGATGGTGACCGTCTCGATCGCCGGCAAATCGTATCGCGGGTCCGGCATCGATGAGGACGTTTTGATGGCCGTTGCGCGTGCTTTCGTGACCGCGTGCAACCAGGCGATGCGGACGATCGGCAGCCAGACCGGGTAAGTGAACTAAAAGCCTTTAAGCACCCAAAAAATTTCAACCCGATATCGAAGAAATGTCCCCTCTCTTTGTGAAACTTCTTCCATTAAGATGAGGATGAAAACTTATTTCACAAAGAGAGGGGTAAGTGTTTTGAGCAGGAAAAAATGGATCTGGGTTGGATTGGTGCTGCTGTTGGCAGTGGCACTCGTTGCATGCAACAGCAAGGAAGAGCCGGCGCAGACGACATCGACGACCAATGAGGGTGGTTCTGACAAAACGGAAGAGCCTTCGACGACGGACTCGGATCAGGAGCCGGTCGAGCTGACGTTCTGGATTCTCGGTGAGCCGGGATATGACGACGGCTTGATCCAGGAATGGAACGAACAAAATCCGCACATCCAGGTTACCTACCAGAAAACCGCCGACCAGGCTGCGCATCACAACAACTTGCTGACAGCGCTGACTGGCGGTGCCGGTGCACCTGACATTTTCATGTTGGAGATCGCTTTCATGGAGCGCTTCATCAGCGCGACCGATCAGTTCTACAACCTGTATGATTACGGTGCCGAAGCGATTCGCGGCGAGTATCTGGACTGGAAATGGCAGCAGGCAACGACGCCGGATGACAGCTTCCTGATCGGGTTGCCAACGGACATTGGCCCGACCGTCGTCTATTACCGTGCCGATTTGATCGAACAGGCCGGTTTGCCGAGCGATCCGGAGGAGTTCGGTGCCTTGATCGACACCTGGGACAAATTTGCCGATGTGGCCAGACAATTTAAAGAAGCAACCGGCAAATCGTTTGTCGATACGACGGACCTGTTGTTCAACGCTTTCCGCGACCAGAGTGACGGATTCATCTATTACAACCACGACAATGAATTTATCGGTCATGAGAACCCGCAAGTGATCAAAGGTTACGAATATACGGTGCAAGGCATCCAGGAAGGCTGGGTACACAACGTGGCGTTGTGGTCGACGGAATGGACGCAGGCGATGAACGACGGAGATTTCGCTGTCATGCTTGCTCCCGCCTGGATGCAAGGCTATATGAAAGGAAATGCTCCGGATGGAGCGGGGCAGTGGCGTGTGACACAGATGCCCGAAGGTTCTGGCAACTGGGGCGGTTCGTTCCTGACGCTGCCGAAGCAAGGGCAGCATCCGGAAGAAGCGTACGCGTTTATTTCCTGGCTCGTCAATCGGGAAAATCAGCTCCGCTCGTTTGAATCGCACGGACTGATGCCTTCGATACCGAGCCTGTATGAAGATCCGGCTTTCGTCAACTATACGGATGACTTTTTCGGCGGTCAACAAATCGCGGTTGAGTTCGGCGAAGCGGCAACGCGCGTCAAACCGGTTTATTACGGACCGCTGCACGATTCGACCGACAGCCTGATCAAAGACGCGCTGCAAAACGTGCTCGAAACGGGCGCCGATCCGGAAGCCGAGTGGGAGAAGTTTGTTGAACAGGCACAGACCCTTGCTCGCAGAGGCGAGTAAAAGGCCTGCGGACTTGTAAAAGAATTTTGAAAAGGGAGTCCGGGTTCGCGTCGCTTCCAGTGCGCGAACCCGGCTTTCCAATCAGGAGGTAGGGACAAACGATGAATCACTCGCTTCCGGCAAAACCTATTCGACGATGGTGGACGGAGCGCAAAAGAACAGCGCTGACCGCCTATTTGTTCATTTCTCCGTTTTTTATTCTGTTTGCCATATTCGGTCTGTTTCCGATCGCGTTTACTTTTTATCTGTCGTTTTTCCGCTGGAATGCCTTGTCGCCGATGAGATTTGTCGGATGGGAAAATTACATGTTCATCTTTGAAGACAAGACGTTTTGGACGTCCGTGCTGAATACGTTTTTGATGGGGGCGATGGGGACCGTCCCGCAGCTGATCGTGGCCCTTTTGCTTGCGGTGACATTAAATTCGGCTGTGATCCGCTTCCGCCGTTTTTTCCGTACCCTGTATTTTATGCCGACGGTGACTTCCATCGTGGCGGTCACGCTGGTGTTTTCCGCCATTTTCGGTAACAATGGCATGGCCAACGGCCTGTTGACCGAACTGGGCTTTGATCCGGTTCCGTGGAATTCCGGCTGGTGGGGAATCAAGATCGCGATCGCGACGATGATCATGTGGCGCTGGACCGGCTATAACACGATCATTTTGCTGGCCGGACTCCAGAGCATTCCGCCCGAACTGTACGAAGCGGCGAAAATCGATGGAGCAGGAAAAGGAGCCTTGTTGTTTAAAATCACGTTGCCGCTGTTGCAGCCTTTCATTCTGTTTGTCATCCTCATGTCGACGATCGGCAGTTTGCAGCTGTTTACGGAACCGTTCGTGTTCACCGGGCGTGAAGGTACGGGTGGAGCAAGAGTTGAGGCGATCACGATGGTCATCTATTTGTACCGGGAAGCGTTTTACAATACGTTTTTCGGTACCGCTGCGGCAACCGCTGTGTTTCTGTTTTTCCTGACCATCCTGATCTCGGTCATGAACGTGTGGATCGCCAACAAACTCAATTCTGACGGAGGTGCATGGAGATGAGTGCGGGACGTGTAGTGGGGGAGTCGCCCAGCAAGATCGGAGCGTTTTTCCTCTATTTGATCCTGATTGTCGGCGCGCTGATTTCCGTGTTTCCGGTGTACTGGATGTTTGTCATTTCCACACAAACGCGTGAAGCGGCATTCCGGATTCCGCCGGAGATCATACCGTCCGACCAGTTTTTGATCAATTTCAACAATGCGCTGAAGCAGATCATGTTTTTTGAATCGATGCTTAATTCACTGGTCATCGCCGTGTTGCAAACGGTCACGGTATTGCTGTTTTGCGGTTTGGCCGGATTTGCTTTCGCCAAGTATGAATTTCCGCTGCGCCGCTTCTTGTTTTTCTTCGTGCTGGCCACGCTGTTTGTACCGCAGCAGCTCAGCCTTATACCCAATTACATTTTGATGAGCAAGCTCGGTTGGATCAATTCCTTCAAGGCGATCGTCGTACCTGGCATGGTCAATGCATTCGGGATCTTCTGGATGAGGCAGTATATCATGTCGGCGGTCAGTACGGAACTGATCGAAGCGGGACGGATCGATGGCTGTTCTCATTTTCGTATCTTCTGGAACATTGTCGTGCCGATCATTACGCCGGCCTTGGCGACGCTCGGCATTTTTACGTTCATGAATTCATGGAACGATTTTATGTGGCCGCTCGTTATCTTGAAAAGCCAGGACAAGTTTACGATCCAGATTACGTTGCAACAATTGTTCAACATTCGTGAAGGTTACGATTATGGGAAAATCATGTCGGCCACGTTTGTCGCCACACTGCCGCTCATCGTCGTTTTCTTCATGTTCAGCCGCTGGTTTATATCCGGGCTGACGTCCGGAGCGGTCAAAAGCTGAGATATTTTGCCACCGCTGGAGCAGGTGATCAAGGCTTTCATCGCGAAAAGTTATAGGACAGAGGCAGGCAGACCGGACCGAACGTGCAAGCAGCAGGCGGGTGAACGCTCCGGATGGACTGTCCTTGAAAAGGAAGGGGCCGAAGATGAAGCTGCGTCAAAAAATTATGGTGGCCATTGTCATGCTGGTGATCGTTCCGGTGACCGCGATGGCGGTCATCTCCAACTGGATGTTTACCAAATCGATCGAGCGCAAAACGAGCGAATTTTACTGGGTGTCCTTGCAGGAAACCAACTGGAGGCTGCAGCTTGCATTGCGCAGCATCGACTCCGTTTCCGATCTCGGGATTACCCAGCCGCTCGTGCAGCGGATTTTGAAAGGGGGCCACCGTACTTTAACCGAAGCTGAAGTCGAGGAGATCAACAACTTGTTTTTGTCCCATCCGAACATTACATCGGTCCATCTGTATTCCGGAGACAGGTTGATCTACAGTTCAGACCATCGCCTTGAGCTTCCTTCCCATTTTCAATTTGAACCGATTCGTAAACTGTACGGTTTGCCGTTTTGGCTGGGGCCATTTGAACATGGCTTTGCCGGGGAAGACGGAATGATGCTGGTACATGCACGGATGATCAAAGACTATTATTCTTTGGAAGATATCGGTGCGCTCGTTTTGACGGTCAAACCGGAAGTGCTTGAGCAAGTGTTTTGGCAAGCTTCGATCTTGCGCCATGGAGATATATTGCTCGTCAACCGCGATGGCACGATTTTGTTCAGCAAATCGGGGGATTATTTGGGCGAGCGCTATTCGTTTCCGTTTCTGACCGAACCGACTGCCGACTCCTATACGGACACATACAGAGGGGAAAAAACGTTTATTACCCATCTGGAGACGTTCCATCCTGAATGGCACCTCGTGGCCTTGACGTCATGGAAAGATATCCGGGCGCAGTCATATCCGATCCGCATCGTCGCTTTTGGGCTGCTCGTCCTTTCCCTGATCACGATCATCCTGTTTGACCGCCTGTTCATTTATAAAATCGTCAGGGCCATCGTCAAAGTGGTCAATGGAATGAAGCGCGTCGAACAAGGGAATTTTACCACCATTGAACCGGTTAAAATGTCTCCGCGCCAACGCGTGGATGAAACCGACCTCCTGCTCATCGGATTCAACCGCATGAATAGTCAGATTCGCGAGCTGATCCAGCGGGTGGAAGGGGAGCAAAAAAGCAAGAAACAGGCGGAAATTCAGGCGCTTGTCGCCCAGATCAATCCGCATTTCATCTATAACTCTCTGGAAGCGATCAATTCGCTGGCTGTGTTGCAAGGCAACAAGGACATCAGCAAAATGGTGGTGGCCCTCGGCAAACTGTTAAGGATCAGCATCAGTGACTACCAGGAAATGATACCGCTTTCACTTGAACTGGAACATGTGCGCAGCTACTTGTCGATCCAAAAATACCGATTTGAAGACAAGTTTCATTATGAAATCCATCTCGATGAAAAGATCCGCTCCTGCATGACGCTGAAGCTGATCGTGCAGCCGATCGTAGAAAATGCGCTCTACCATGGCATCGAGCCGTCGGAACGCACCGGTTTCATCCGCATACGTGCCTGGAAAGGGACGGATGCGATCTGGATAGAAGTGGCCGATAACGGCTGCGGTTTTGATGCGAATCAGATCAGTGAGCCGCTCCCCCGCGACAGGCGCCAGAGCGGTGTCGGAATACGCAATGTGCACGAGCGCATCCGGCTTTCTTTTGGTCCTCGCTACGGCGTCATGATATGCACAGCTCCGCAAGAAGGAACCATCGTCCGCATCCGTATTCCCGATCTGGAAAAGGGAGAGCAATTAGACGCTCCATTACCGGCAGGAGGGATGATATGATGGCAACAGAAAAAATTCGTCTGTTCGGGTTGTTCGTCCATGCCATCGTCTTCGTCGGGGTTCTGGCAGGATGCATGAGCGGTGATTTTTTGCATATCGAGGAGCCGGAAAAGACGACGCTGACTTTCCGCCATTTCTGGATTCGCGAGCACGATCGGCCTGTGGAGCGGATTATCGCGGATGTGATTGCCGAATTTGAGCGCGATCATCCGCAGGTCAAGATCGATTTTGAAGGAATGGATCAGACGATTCACCGTGAACAGAAGCTGAAAAGCGAAATGGTAACCGGCAATCCCCCCGATATTATCGCCCTCTTTGGCGGGGCGGAGATCGAGCCGTATGTCCATGCCGAACGCCTGGTCGATCTGAGCGGATTTTTGCAAGAAAATGGCCTGGAACAAAGCTTCAAGGATTTGAGCTTGTGGACGTTCGATGGCGGTGTTTACGGTTTGCCGCTGGAGGGGCATGCCGAGCCGCTCTTTTACAACCGGGATCTGTTTGAACGTTTTGGGCTGGAACCTCCGCGCACGTTCCCGGAACTGATGAAAATTACGGAGACGTTCAACCAAAACGGAATTGTCCCCTTTGCGCTAGGAAACGATGAACTCTGGCAAGGTGCCGTCTATTACCATTATTTCCTCCATCGTTTTGGCGGACCCCAACGCATCGAAGCGATCGCAAGCGGTACAGGCACGTTCGTTAATCCGGATTATATCCGTGCTGCGGAAACATTCACCCGCTTCATCGAGGCCAGTCCGTTTCCGATCGATGTGAACAAGCAAGACCGGGATTATGCCATCCGTCTCTTCACTTCAGAAAAAGCGGCCATGTACTTGAACGGGAACTGGGATATTACGCTGTTTAAAACCGGACCTGAAGGAGAGCGGTTCAGCGATAAAATCGGTGTCGTCAATTTTGTACCTGATTTGGCAGGGAGCGATGGCTCGCAGGCGCTTGCGGGCGGCTATACGCTCGGGCTCGGTATTTCGGCCGGGGTAAATGAAAAGCAAAAGGAAGCCGCCCTTGCCCTGTTTGAACGCATCTATCGCCCGGAGGTACAGCAGCGCCTCGTCTATGAGGCGATGCGCATTCCATCGATGGACATCGCATTCGATGAGAAGGGAGCGGACCCCGTATTTGCGCAGGTGACCGCGCTGCTTGAAGAGACGCAGGAAACGTTTATTCCTTACGACAACATTTTGCCCCCCGAAGTGAAACAGCAATTTTTGCGTTCCATCCGGCAAGTGATCGCGCGTGAAAAGAGGGAGGGAGAAGAGTTGTTGGACATGCAGGAAGTGTCCGAACGATACTGGAAGTTGAGAGAAAGCGTAGACGAGCCCGATGAACTCGATAAGTTCATGCGGTAGCAATTTGGAGCGCGAGGTGAGCATGATGGCCTATGGAAACAGGCGATACCAGGTGTTGCTGGTCGATGATGAACCGATTATTTTGCGCAGTCTGAAGGTGGCTGTTCCATGGGATGAACTCGGGATGGAGGTGGCAGGTGAAGCCGCAAACGGACTGGAAGCGGCCAGGCTGGTAGAGACGATCGATCCGGATATCATTTTGTGTGACATTCGCATGCCCGTGATGGATGGGATCGAGCTCATTCGCAAACTGGCCCCGCAAAAACCGGAACGCATTTTCATCATCTTGAGCGGGTACGGCGAGTTTGATTATGCACGTGAGGCGCTCCGGCATGGAGCTTACGACTATATGCTCAAGCCGATCGATCATGAAGAACTGACTCGGGTGCTGGGAGAAGCGAGGAAAAAACTGGACGCCTCCCGTGCGCAGCGGCAGGAAGTGGAATATTTGCGGCGTTCGTTCCAGTCGCTCTCGTCGCTGGTGCGAGAACGGATGCTGTTTGCGATGATCGAAGGGACGGATGAGCCTTTCCGTTCTTCGTTTTGGCTGGACCATTGGGAAATCGAATCCGGTTACCGGATGATCGTCATCCGTCTGGATAATTATGCGCAAGCTTCCCGCATCTGGGATTGGAAGGAAAAGCGGCTGTGGTTTTTTGCCATCCAGAACATCTTGAAAGAATATGGCGAGCAAAGCGGGAGCTGGACCGTGTTTCCGTTTCACGGCGGGGAATGGGTGATGATTTACCTCGATCAAAGCGAAGCGGAGGTTAAACAGAAAGCGAATGAAATTGTGAAGCTGATCCAAAAATACACGAATCTGTCGTGTTCCGCCGGTGTGAGCCGCCCCTTTGAAGGTTTAGGCCGTCTGCATGAAAGTTACGAAAGTGCCAAGAGAGCTTTGCACCGCCGTTTTGTCAGCTCCGATGCAGGCGTATTTTGCGATGATGACGAGAACGTGACCGCAGGGAATGCCGGGGTGCGGGAATACCCGTTGGAGATTGAGAAAAAATTGGTCAAGGCGGTCAGCACGCTGGATGAAGAAGGAATGATGGCAGAAATCGAGCGACTGCATCACGTCATGAGCGAAGCTTCATGCACCCGGGAGCAGGGAGAGCGCATTTTTCTCGAGATGTTGACCGCGGTGCAAAGACAGTTCGAACAGCGTTCGCCGAAACATCTGTTCAGGCTGGAACCGTATTTGGAACGCCTTTCCCACTGTGTTTCTTTAAACGATATGGTTCATACGGCCAAGCAGGCGCTGGGTGAGTGGATCAACGAAAGCCGGAAAAGGGATCGGGAGGACGGGACGGAATCGATCCGGAAAGCGCTCGAATATATTGAAAACCGTTACCATCATGACTTGGGGATCGACGAGGTCGCCGAGTATTGCGGGCTCAGTTCCAGCCATTTTTGCGTACTGTTCAGGCAAGTCGTCGGACAGACATTTCTGGAATATCTGACCCGTTTCCGCATTGACAAGGCTTGCTCCATCCTGCGCAACAGTGAAGTGAAAGTGTATCAGGTGGCACCGCTTGTCGGCTATATGGATTCGCGTTATTTTACGCAAGTGTTCAAAAAAGTGGTCGGCATGACCCCGAGCGAATATCGGCAGACGATGCTCGAAAGCCGCCCATAACCATTAAGGAGTGCCTCCTAACGCCACCAAAAAGCGGAATCTTCGTCTGGAACATGGAAAGTTCCGGGCGTTTTTTATTTGGATGGACAGCGTTCATATCGCCAGGTATTTTGTGACAAGTTATTGAAATGATGAGGTCTGATCGGATATGCTTAGGATAAAAGGGGGGTGGCGAACATCATGAAGACATTCCTGAAAAATCTGAAAATTGGGGAAAAGATCTTTTTTATCACCTCCCTGATTATGTTGGGCGTTTGCGTCATCAGTATGATCGCTTTCTATTTCGTTGCCGATGTGTATGAAAGACTGATCTATTCGGAAGCAGCGGAAGTGCTCCATCTGACGTCATCGACGGTGGATAGCGAATTGAGCAAGATTGAGGGCATGACTTTTAACATCAGCACGGACCCGCGGGTGCAGGAGGATCTGAAACAGATCAACCGCAATGCATCCAGCTATGAGGCCTTCAAGGGAAAAGAAGACTTGTTCAATTTGATGACGTTTACAATGCAGCAGGAAAACTACATTTATTCGATACAAATCTTTGATGCGAACGGAAATGCCTATACGACGATTCTTTACAACATCGATCCGAGCATGTGGAACTTTGTGCAAATTGCCAGGCGAGGTGAAGGCCGCAACATCTGGCTTCCGGGTCAAGAAAATTCGCGGATGCTGATCGCGGTTCGACAGATCCGTGAAATGCACAATATCCATTTAGGGCACTTGGGCGTGGTCGTTTTTTGGATCGATATGGAAAAGCTCGTTAACCGCTTTCTCGATTTTTCGGAAGATAAATTGTTTTTAATTTTGCAAAACGGTGAAATCGTTTACTCGAGTCATGCCGATCTCGGTTTTGAAAACGTACCTATTTTTAGATCGAAGAAAGGTTTTAATATACAGGAGTTGGACGGGAAAAAATATTTGGTCGCCCATCTCGCATCCAAACATCATCCCGATCTTGTCTATCTGAACGTATTGCCCTATGAATTGATTTCGCAGCACACGGAAGCGCTGCGCAACACGATGATCCTGTTTTTTATCATCCTGTTTATGCTGGTGGTGCTCGTGAGCCGGAAAGCATCGCACAGTATTACGCGACCGCTAAATACGTTGCTGGAAAAGATGAGGCAGGTACAGCTCGGTCATTTTGAAATCGATTCATCTTTTTATTCCGAAGAACCGAACATGGATGAGACAGGGCAATTGCACCGAAATTTTCGCATCATGCTGGAAAAGATCAATGAACTGTTTGAAGAAAATTACCGCAAACAGCTGATCATACACGAGACGGAATACAAGGCGTTGCAGGCGCAAATCAATCCGCATTTTCTGTACAACACGTTGGAGACGATCAACTGGATGGCGAAGATCAACCAGGAACATCAGATTGCGGAAATGGTGGAAGCGCTCGGCAATATGTTAAGAAGGGTCATTGGCAAACGGGAACCGCTTGTCAGTCTGGAATACGAGCTGGGTATCGTCAAAGACTATATTGTAATCCAGAAAAACCGCTTTAACGACCGACTCGATTTTGAGTTGGAGATCGACCCCGGTTTGGAAAACTGTCTCGTGCCGAAATTGACGGTTCAACCAATCGTCGAAAATGCCATTCAGCACGGATTAGAAGCGATGCGCGGCGTTTGCCGCATTCGGGTGCGCGTCAATGAGTCGTCAGATCATATTGTCATCTCTGTCAGCGACAACGGTCCAGGCATCGATGCGCAAACGATGGAAGACTTGAAAAGGGGAACGGTTCGTTCCAAAAAAACGGGGATCGGGCTCACCAATATTGAAGAGAGAATCAAGCTGATGTTCGGCGGACAGTATGGACTTGACATCGACAGCGAACCTGGTCGTGGAACGCACGTCACCATTCATCTTCCGCTGAAGAGGAGTGATGAACATGTACAAAGTGCTGCTCGCTGACGATGAAAAGGTCATTTTGCATGGCATTTCCACACTTGTGGATTGGGAGAAACTCGGCACTCGGCTGATCGGGACCGCGCTTGACGGGGAAATGGCGCTGGAAATGATTGAACGGGAACCGCCGGACATTGTTATCAGTGACATTAAAATGCCCGGTATGGATGGGCTTAGACTCATCCGGGAAGTGCGCCAACGTTATCCGCACATTCGCTTTATCATTCTGTCGGGGTACGAACAGTTTGATTTTGCCAAGCAGGCGATGGAATACGGGGTCAAGCATTATTTGCTCAAACCGTGCAATGAGCGAAAAATTGCCGATGTCCTTACACAGGTTGTTACCGAATTGAAAGAAGAAGAAGAAAAGGAAACGTTCGTGCGCACGATGCGATACAATCTGGAAAAAGTGATGCCCCAAGTGAAGGAGCAGCTGCTGCGGGAATTGCTCACCAACAAAACGTATGGCCCAAAAGATTGGGAGTTTTATCGAAATTTATTGAGCATCGAGTTTTCGCGGGAAAAGGTCAAACTTCTGCTGTTGGAGATTGAGGGCGAAGTCGATTTTGAGCATGTGTTTGCGCTAAAAAATATTGCCAACGAGTTGATCGGAGAGATCAAACGGGTGCTGTTGTCTACGAGCATTGCCGACCGGGTAGCGCTGCTCATGGAAAATATTCCGGATGAAATGCTGAATGGCCCGCTGAAACGTCTGAAGCAGGTGTACAAAAATTATTACGGAAAATCGCTCACGATCGCGATCAGCGAAGCGGGTGAGATCGGACAGCTGCGTCAATTGTACAAGCAGTGCCAGGAATGTCTTACGCACCGGTTTTATGTGGGCGAGGGAAGTGTTATATCGCACAAGGACATTAAAATTGAAAATGATGATCTGGAGGACTTTTCGTTTGATCATGAAAATCTGATCTTGGCGATCCGCAGCGGAAATGTGCCAGCTGTCGAGGAATATATTCAGCAATTCTTTGCCCGGCTTCGCCAGAAGAAAATTCGCATCGATTTGTCGAAATCGTATACAATGGAACTGTTTATGATCATCATTCGCCAGGCGGAGCCAAATGCGATCGATGCCTATTGGAAACAAATCATGCATCTGGAAGGGATGACGACGCTGGATCAGTTTGAAGCGTTCATCATGGACACGGCCAAGCAAGTGACACAGGCTACTTTTGAGGCGCATGCCAAAACGAACAGCCAGGTCGTGCGCAAAATGAAGGAAAGTGTGCAGAAATATTTGGACGACGAAACGTTTTCGCTCAACAAGCTGGCCAATGACATTATGTTCATGAATGCCGATTATTTGGGGAAACTGTTCAAGAGGGAAACGGGACAGCGCTTTACCAATTATCTGGTTCAGGCACGGATTGAACGGGCAAAGCAGCTGATTCGCGAGTCCGACGAAGTCAAAGTCTTTGAAATCGCGGAAAAGGTCGGTTATGGCAACAATCCGCAATATTTCAGCCAAGTGTTTAAAAAAATGACCGGACAGTCTCCTTCCGGGTTCAAAAAACAATCGATGTAAAACGAAATCGATGTAAAACGGCATACCGGATTTAAACGTTCTGTCCGGGCTTGGTCCTTCAAGATTCTGTACTGCTTGGACCAGCCGGAATCGATCCGGTATGCCTTTTCTTGATCAATCATCCGTCTTCAGTATGGTCAGAAAGACGGTTATTTGAACAAAGAAGACGGAATTTTAAATTTCTTCGGAATGCGCTTACAAATATAATTAACAGTGAACCCAATCTATATGATCACTTTGGGCCCGGAGTGAACAAAAAGGGGAGGTCAAAAAACATATGAAACTGAGGAGGACAATCATCTTCATGTTGATCGCAGCGCTGGCCATCACGCTTGCAGCTTGCGGCGGAGGCGGAAGCAGCTCCGGAGGCGGCAGTGCAGATGGCGGAAGCTCGGATCAGGGTGGCAGCTCGGATAGCGGCTCTGACGAGCAAATCGTGCTGCGTGTAGCTTGGTGGGGCGGACAAGATCGACATGACGCTACATTGAAAGTAATCGAAATGTATGAGGAACAAAACCCCCACGTCAAAATCGAGCCGGAGTTTTCCAGCTATGATGGATACTGGGAAAGAATGGCGGCGCAAGCAGCGGGCAACAACTTGCCTGACGTCATGAACCAGAACTTCGGTGAATATTTGACCCAGTATACGGAAAGAGGGCTGTTGGCTGACTTGACGCCGTTTATTGAAGACGGCACGATCGACACGACGTATATTGATGACAGCATCATCGATTCGGGTAAAATGGGCGACAAGCTGGTTGCGATCTCGCTCGGTACCAATGCTCGTGCGGTCCTGTATGATCCGGAACTGTTTGAGCGCGCTGGAGCGAAAATGCCCGAACTCGGCTGGACCTGGGATGACGTAGCAGAAGCAGGTAAATTGATCTCTCAAGTGACCTCCTGGGGAATTAACCCGCTGGAGTCTCGCCGCACGGCAGAGGTTTGGTTGCGTGAGCACGGAGGCCGCCTCTTTAACGACGACGGAACCGGCCTGGGTTATGACGATGACAAGATCATGGAAGATTATTTTGCCATGCATCTGGACTGGCTGGAGCAAGGAATCATCGCTCCGCTTGACGTAGCGAAACAGCACAACAGCACGGAAAACTCGCTGATCGTGCATGGCGAAGTCGGTATGATGTTCACTTGGTCCAACGGTGTAATCGGTCACTCGCTGGCTGCTCAGCGTCCGCTTGAGTTGGCACCGTATCCGGGACCGAACCATGAGAAGGGCCTGTACCTGAAACCGAGCATGTACTTCTCCATCCCGGAAAGCTCTGACAAGAAAGAGGAAGCTGCGAAGTTCATCAACTTCTTCATCAACGATATCGAAGCCAACAAAATTCTTAACGCTGACCGCGGCGTGCCTGTCAACTCGCAAGTACTTGAAGCTATGAAAGAAACGGTCGACGAAGCAACGCGCAAAACATTTGAATATATCGAGCTCATCACGCCGCATACGAGCCCGATCGACAAAAACCATCCGGCTACGGCAGCAGAAGTGCTTTCGATCTTGGAAGAAGTAGACGAAAAAGTGCTCTACAAACAAATCACACCTGCCGAAGCTGCGAAGGAATTCAGACAACGGGCAGAAGAAGTATTGAACAGGTAACGTTATAGATCGAAAGCCGGCGCTCCGGCCCCCGGGCGGCACAGCTTGAACGGAGGCAAGCGGGCCCGGCTTTCATCTTTATAACGAATCAACCCAAATAGAAAAGAGATGGGTGATTATGGGAAACACGAAGCTGCGCATCAGTAAAAGAGCAATTCAAAATATTAGCGGGTATCTGTTCATCCTGCCATTTTTGATCGGCTTTTTCTGGTTGACGGTTTTCCCGATCGGCATGTCCTTTTACCTGTCCTTTACCCGCTATGACTTGCTGGGAAGTCCGGAATGGGTCGGTTTCAGCAACTATATCCGGATGTTTACCAATGACGAGAAATTTATCCAAGCGTTGAAAGTAACGTTTTTCTATGCGTTCACTGCGGTTCCATTCCGATTGGTCTTCGCTCTTTTGGTCGCCTTGTTGCTGGCCAGAGTGGTGAGAGGATCCGGATTTTACCGCACGGCGCTCTATCTGCCTTCCATCATCGGCGGCAGTGTGGCGGTAGCGGTCATGTGGAGGCAGCTCTTCGGCAACAACGGCGCGATCAACGGAATTCTTTCTTCCCTGGGTCTGCCGACGAGATCCTGGCTGGGGGACCCGGATACCGCGATCTGGACCTTGATCCTGCTGTTCGGTTGGCAGTTCGGTTCGTCCATGCTTATCTTTTTGGCTGGCCTGAAAAACATTCCGCAAGAATTTTATGAAGCGGCCAGCGTGGACGGTGCTAACGCCTGGTACCGTTTCACCCGCATCACGATCCCGCTTTTGACACCGGTTATTTTGTTTAACCTGGTCATGCAGCTGATCAACGGATTCCTGGCGTTTACGCCGAGCTTTATCATCACGGAGGGCGGACCGCTCAACTCGACGCTGTTGTATGCATTGTATTTGTATCAACGTGGATTCGTCTTTTTTGATATGGGTTATGCATCTGCCATGGCTTGGATCTTGCTGCTGATTATCGCCTTTTTCACAGCGTTTATTTTCGGAAGCTCCAAATACTGGGTGCACTATGAATCAGGGGGTGGTCGCTGATGGTACAATCGAAACGGGCAGCTGCGATACGGCATATCATACTGATCATACTGACAGTCGTCATGCTGTACCCGGTCGTGTGGCTGGTGGCCAGCTCGCTCAAGGAAGGCTCGCAAGTGTTCGTCGATGCCCACTCCCTGTACCCCAAAGGCTGGCATTTTGAAAACTACGTAAACGGATGGAAAGGGTTCGGAGGAATCACGTTCGGAACCTTTTTCAAAAATACGTTCTTTGTCGTGATCATCTCGACCATCGGGAGTGTGGTTTCTTCCACCCTGATCGCTTTCGGTTTTGCACGCATCCGTTTCGTTGGAAGAAATTTGTGGTTTGTATGTATGCTGTTGACGATGATGTTGCCGTTTGAGGTCATCATGATCCCGCAATACGTCATGTTTAACTCATTCGGCTGGGTCAACACGTATTTGCCGCTGATCATGCCGACCTTTTTCGGTGTTCCGTTTTTCGTGTTTCTGATCATGCAATTTATCCGTACGATCCCTTACGATCTGGATGAGGCGGCACGGATCGACGGCTGTAACCAGTTTATGATCTTTTATCGCATCATTGTGCCGTTGATCGTACCTGCGATCATGACATCGATGATCTTCTCCTTCTACTGGAGATGGGATGACTTTATGGCACCGCTCATCTATTTGCAGAATCCGTCCAAATATACGTTGGCCCTGGCACTGAAGATGTTCTCCGACCCGGAAGCAGTCACAAACTGGGGCAACATGTTTGCGATGTCGGTGCTCAGTCTTTTGCCGGTAACGATCATCTTCTTCATGTTCCAGCGTTATATCGTCGAAGGGATCAGCACAAGCGGATTGAAATGATAGAGTTACAATGAATGCAGGCGTTGGATGCAGGCGTT
>CALAME010000123.1 GCA_937925675.1 uncultured Paenibacillaceae bacterium
GGGTTGAGTCAACAATATTTGTCGTTTCGCACATCGCTTTTGCATTTTGGCGGACTGAATCAACAATATTTGTTGTCTCGCACCTCACTTTCGTATTTCCGCAAACTGAATCGACAGTTTTTGTCGTCTCACACATCGCTCCCCTCCATGCACACCTTTGAACAACAATTTTTTCCGATTTTTTGCCAATGCTCTGCCTTGTTCATAATGCGACCTCCAGTTCGTTTTGGATTTGGTGCAACGTCTCTTCCCAAAATCGTCGCATATTTGGAATAAAATTACATAGCCAATAAAAAGGCAGAAGCAGGCTATGATGGAATTTCTTTTTTTCTTTTAATGCCATGTTCCCCGAAATTACTGATGCGTGCATAGCGGCCCCGTTTACTATATTTTAGCAATCATTTGAATAAAATGTTGACACGACACCAAAAGGTGTCATATAATAAATGCGACACCAAAAGGTGCCCTATAGTAAAGTTAGGCACCATTTCGTGTTCCATATTGAGAATGAAAACCTGAAACAAAGGGAGGAGGCCTCCGTAAATGAGCCCTTCGAATGGTATGAAAATGCTCGCTCAAGCAAGAAACCGGTTCTTGGAAAAACGTTTACTTATAGGTCCATCACGTGGCTGCATTTCGTGACCATTACGCTGGGCGTTGTCGGTCTACCTGTCAAGAAACATTATCGACCGATATACGCTGCGCAATGATCGAATTTGGGAGGGTAAGGTGTGGGCGATAACGGAGAGATGCGTGATGTGTTCGATGCAGTTGCTCACCCGACCAGGCGCCGCCTGATTCAATTGTTGGCGGAAGCAGGGGAGCTGCCGCTTCATGAGTTGACACCACATTTCCCTATGGGCCGCACGGCGGTGTCCAAACATTTAACGATCCTCAAAGAGGCCGGTCTGGTCGAGGTTCGTAAAGTTGGACGGGAAACGCGATACAGGCTGAACGCTGCGCCGCTTCAGGAAATTCAGGATTGGGTGGCATACTACAGCAAGTTCTGGAGTTCGAACCTGATGCGTTTGAGAAAACTTTTGGAGGAGGAAGAATAATGAGTTTGACGTTGACCATGGATTTTCAGTTTAAAACGTCAATTGAGAAGCTTTGGGCTGCCTTGACCGATTCGAATCAGCTTGTCAAATGGGTGACCGATATTCATACCGGAGAAGGGATGGAAAACAATTTTAAGCCTATCGTAGGCCATAAGTTTCAGTTCCGCGCGAAACCGACTGAATATTGGAACGGGATTATCGAAGGTGAAGTGCTTGTGGTGGAGGAGCCGTATCGCTTGTCATACACTTGGCACGGTGGAGAGCAGCACACGGTCACCTGGACATTACAGGATTTAGGAAATGGCATGGTGAACCTGCATCTCGAACAAACCGGAATTTCGAGCGAACCGGCGCGAAATGGAGCCAAGTTCGGATGGGGAAAATGGTGCGAATCGCTGAAAACGTTGTTGGAGCAATGAAAGGGAGGTGATGAAATATGACTTACGTCGTCGATTTTAAAAATGTGTCAACGGTCGGACTGGAATCATCTCCCGTGGCAGAAGCGCTGGCCGGAGCGCGCCAATGAGGCCCGATACTTTTGGAACAAATACAAGCACCAATTTACGGTCGTTCCGGCAAGCGAAAGTGAGGAAACACTTGAATATGTAAACCGGATACTAAAGGAAGAACGAGGCATTGAGTTATCGGCGAGGCCGTTGGAAACATCTCAGTTTCAGGTAGATAATATCAAGATGGCCTACGTCTTTTACGAAGACGGGCTTGTGGTCAACGTCATGTACACCATAGACAATCCCAAAAAGCGTGCCGTTGGTTTCAAGCTGTCCGAAGGAATGGAGGTGCCCGCGGAACTGGAAAGCTTTAAGTTTGCTAGGCAAAAATCCAAATTGGCTGGTACGATCCGCGGCTCGTTCTTTGTAATCAAAGGAGAATATTGAAGAAAAAATTTTAAGGTCACTTCGACTCTAATTGTTATACATCTTGTTATACATCGAAACGGAGCCACTGGTACAAGTTGAGTCACTGTGTAAAACTAGGTCACTGTGAAAAACTAAGTCACTGATATAAGTGGGGAACCTTTCCGATCTGTTCGCACTGCTGGGCGCTTGACCCGTGTTGCGTCGGTTCGAGGAACAGTACGTTCAATATATCTGAAGGTTCATAAGGTGATGGGCGGGCTCTTGAAACAGTGGAAGCACCGTATAAAGAGCACAGACGCCACCACAGAACAAACAGAGGTACCTGTGGTGGCGCCACTTCAAGCCATCCGCTAACGTCCAGACGGCTGCACGTCTAGGACAAATTGCGTCCATTTCGTGGAGGCAGGACCGCCAATATAGGGAATATATTTTGGGCTATATACATGTACCAGATATGTTCCCGGCTTCGGTGCCGGAAATGCGTCGGAAAACTGGTTTCCGACTATCGGAATTTTGATTTCCTCCACTTGGAAATAAGTTTTATTCACCGGATCGTACTTCTCCAATTGAAGGGTGATTTCATCCATCAGATCATTTTCCAAAATGATTGTTCCTGCGACGGAAACCGCTTCCCCTTCAAAAGCAGTCACGTATCCGTATCGGGGCAGGTCAAACACCACCGGCCATTCTTCGAAAACGTATAAGGGCACCTCTTCATCGGTCTCCGGCTGCCAGAACGTTTCTAATACGATCTGGCCGAAAACACCACTCAGCAGAATAGGATTTGGTCCGGGTCGAAGTGGCACCGTATATTCCATCCTTGTATAGGTTCTTCCATCCTTAAAAATCTCCTGTTCGATAATCTTTCTGAATTTGGAGGAGCCACTCCAGCCGCCTCCGCCTGAATACATCAACACTATCGGAGCTTCCATGTCGGATTCATAAAGGACCGTAAAGCGGGCTTGACCGGCCTTGGCTTCGATCACCGGCGTATGAATTTTAAATTTCTTTTCTGTCCAATGCAAAGTCATGTATGGTTTGTGAAATTCTACCGACACGCCAAGCCGGGAAAGATGCTGCAACGGAATAAAGACCCTGCCCTGCTCTAAGAATGGGGGCGATATGGTAACATCCGGAATAGCAGTCCGGTCCTCCGTATACAAATGCTCGCTTCCAACACGATACACGGCTGTCTGCGCGGGGGCCCCTAATTCCTCTGCAATCGTCACTTTCACTTCCCGATGTTTCGCATCCCACTCGATCGCACCAATATTCAGATCCTTCAGCAAGCGAACCGGCACGAAGGCGCGATTGTTCCGAAATTGAATACGCTCTTTACCGAAATATTCACCATCCAGCGTGACAATGCCGTTCTGCAAATGAATTTGCGCGGTATGCTTGATGAGATACATCGTGACCGCATCCTGTACATCTTGCGCATCTTGCACACCTTGTGTTTCTTGCGCATCCTGTGTTTCTTGCATATCTTCTGTTGCCTGAACAGCCTTTGTTTCCTGCGCTTTCTGCGCCTCTTCTGGCACAGGCTCCATCGCCCCAACGGGAGAGGAAGCGAGACAAACAGGAGAGACAGCGAGACAAACGGCTGTGGCCAACACGGCGAAAAGGTATATACAGGTTTTTTTCATTTTCCGTCTCCCTTCCGTTTCCCTACTAAAAATATATGAAAAAATATATGAAAAATTTTCCAAACTCCACATGTGCTATTCTACAAAAAATGATGAAGTCCTGCTCAAATTAATTAAATATTTACCATTTCCCACCATGATAAAAGAAATAATAGGTTATTCCGGATAATTACCTGAAGCTTCGCCTACCGTATAAGGGGTCGTGACGTTGGCATAAATCAGATGCATGGTCATTCCCCAGGCTGCATGTTCCAGGATATGACAGTGATCCATCCAGATGCCGGGATTGTCGGCGCGAAACGCCAATTCCCAAGTTTCACCCGGGTCCACGAGTACCGTATCGAGCACCAGCGGACTGCCCTGGTACGGTTTACCGTTCCGGCTTAGGACCACCACATGATGGCCATGCAGGTGCATCGGATGATCCGAAAAAGAGCGGTTTACAATGCGAACTTTGACCCAATCTCCTTCCTCCACCACAAATGTTGGAGTGTGCGGGAACACTTCTCCGTTGATCGTCCATAACGAATTAGAGCGGCCGTTATAATGACCAAGATAAATCTGATCCAGCACCATCAGGAACTCCCGGTCGTACTTCGTGGAATCATCGATGGGTATCGGAGCGGGTGTGCCGTATGCCAACGGATCCAAAATCGCCCCGCCCGGTCGAATGTCCGCCGTTCCCCGTCCGTCATGACTAAAGACGATCCAGTCGGCAGGTTCGGATTCCTCCCTGTGCAGCGCCAGCGTGACCGGATGGTCCGGCATTGTGAACGTCACGTCGTAGCGTCCTCCGCCTCCGATTTTAAGCCACTTGCCGGTCACGGCTTCCGGTTCGTTGATGCTCCAGCCGTCGATCGCAGATACCCGGAAAGGTGTGCCGTTTAGCGAGAAGATTTTCGTCGGGCTGGAACTGTTGATAAGGCGCAGCCGTACTTTTGTGCCAGGTTGGATGATCCGGTGTCGTTCGAGTCCGGTCCCAGACCCGGGCACATGCAGCACTGTTTTAATGCCCTCCGGTGTTTCCCAATCGTGGGAAAACACCGTGATATCCATCGTTTTTTCTGCGCGGGAATTATCCTTCCCGAAGCCATCCGATCCGGTCTGATCGTCCTTCGGCAGGATGATGAAGGGACCGAACAACCCTTTGACAACCTGAATCGAAGACACTTGGTGCGAGTGGTACCAATGGCTTCCCGTCTCGTTAACGACGAAGCGGTACGTATAGGACTCCCCCGGCATGACGGCGTTCTGGGTCACGCCCGCCACACCATCCTCTGCGTTTGGAACGTCTACGCCATGCCAATGCACCGTAACTCCCTGGTCAATATCCCGATTGATCAGCTTCACTTCGACCAGGTCGCCTTCGTTCACCACAAGCATTGGCCCGGGAACCTGACCGTTGAACGTCCACGCTTCGATGACATGCCCCGACGGAAGTTCAATCATCTGCTTTTGCGCGATCAGTTTAAACCGCTTGTCGGGCGACCCGGCCTGCGGGCCCGTCAGTTCGGTGACGTTAATCATTCCGTGGTCGCCCGCCTGTGTGGCCGAGGCATGGTGGTGATGATGGTGGTGGAAGTTGTGGTGATTGCGATGGAATGGTGCCGCCGCTGGTATGGCACCTCCGCCATATGTGAACGTCTCCGGGTGAATCATCGACATGGAAGCAGGGAATTTGCTGTCGTAAAGTGACCACAAATACCCGGTCATAAGCAGGCCGAATGCCGAAAGCATCCACACGGCTGACCTGAACGCCAGCACCCCGATTCCTTGGCGTCGGGCACGGATAACCGCCGCACGCCGCCGATGATACAGATGGAGCAGAAGGGCGCTTGCAGCCAGCACGGTCAGATATACCACAGACTCCCTGAGATCCGGAATGGCCGGAATGTCACAGAGTACCAGGTAGGCTGTCAGCAAGGTACCAGCGGCCATGGTGTGCACGGCCGCTGCGATTGTTGCCGCAGATTCCGGCGTCACTTCCGTGCTTTGATTCAGAAGCGGCAGCGCGCGTCGGGCCACAAGAAGCGCCGGTAACACAAAGAGCGGCAGCATGACGATGACGCGGTCCATGACGAAATGCCAGCCCAGAGCAAAATACACTGTCGCCGTGATGGCGCACCAGAGCGCAAGCAGGATGAACCCTGTCCATACGCCGATGTGAGCGGTCTGCCTCCATAGACGTTGAGACGTATATTTCAAGCCGTTCGCCGCAAATCCAGCAAGCCCCCAAACAACCACAAGCGACATGAGCAATAGAAACTCCAACCCATATAATACTTCGAGCACCGGATTTACTCCTTGGCACCTTCTCTAGGGTACTTTTCAAATTGTCACCTTGTCTTGCCAGTTTACGCGATAATCGTACAACCAGGCGTTCGATTGGCGGCTGGCTTGTTTCAGAAAGAACGGGAGCATCAGATCACGGAAGAATACTTGAATCGGGTTTGTCGCATGTTTGCGCTGTCCGATGCTTCTAGAATACCTGACAACCTTTTCCACCCGTTCCCGGCGCAACCTGTCAAACCGACAGAACGCTTCTTCCGGATTGTCGCTGTCCCTGAGGCATTTGGCCAGCACCATGGCGTCTTCCAGTGCCAACGAAGCGCCCTGTCCCGCATTGGGCGAGGTTGCGTGAATCGCATCGCCAATCAACACCACCGGCCCGCTGTGCCAGGAGGGGACGGAGATCAGGTCATAGATCGGATAGACGCCGATCTCGCTTTCCGTTGCCCGGATGATGTCCGGGACGGGATGAATTTCGTTGCGGTACAGATCATCGAGCATCCGGCGCCACTGCGCCTGCGGAATGGATTGCAATTCCTTGCGCGTCGGTTTACCCGGGTAGTCGAGATTGCCAAACCAGTAAATTTCACCATCCGGCTTGACCAGATAGCCAAAGAATGCCTTTTTCCCAAAGACCATATGCTGGGCCGGTTCATGCGGAATTCCAATGCCGCGTGAAAAGCCGCCGAAGCTGATCAAGCCCGTGTAGTCCGGCTCCGCAGCGTCGGGCAAAATCAGCTTGCGTGTGCGGGAATGAATGCCGTCACAACCGATGAGCAGGTCGCCTTCCGTTTGTGTTCCGTCTTCGAAAACGGCTGACACGCCGGTACCCGATATTTTAAGATCAGCCAACTTTTTGTCGAATTCGACCGGTATGCCTTCCCGCTGCGCAGCTTCGCGCAGCACTTTGTGCAGAACCCCCCTTTTGACCGTGTACCCTTGTGGCTTGCCGGAGGGATCTTCAATCTTGCCCAACCATTTGCCGTTACCACTGCGAAAGCTCATGGCGCGCAATTCGATCCCTTCTTCGCGGATAAGATGATCCACGCCCAGCTCGCTCAAGATGCGCATGCCGTTGCGCGCCACGTTAAGGAACAGGCCGGTGTAATCGTCATGATTCGGTTGCGCTTCAAAGATCCGCGGCTCATATCCGGCCCGCTTCAGAAAAATCGCGACAGCAGGTCCGGCGATGCCGCAGCCGATTACCAACGCTCTTTTGTTTGCTGCCATGTTGTTTGCTGTCATGTTTTTTGTTGTCATGTCGTTTTCCTCCTTTTGGATTTACGCAAAAATATCTTAAAAATTAAGATATCGGACCAGAATTGTACATTTGTATCAGCTATTTGTGGTCAGCTATTTACATTAGCATTTGCATTAGCCATTTGCATCAGCTGGCGGTTTTAGATATCTTAATAATTAAGATTTTTGATTCCATCTTATTCGAAATATGAACGTTCATGTACCGGCCACAGTCCGAAATGAATCCTGGACTTTGGTCGGGGAATCCATCGTAAGCGGTGTGAATGGGGTGAATTGGCTTTGAACCATGGTAAATCAGCGCAAACAAAACTGTACGATGCTCTACAGGATGCCTCCAGGGGACTGTCCACCCAGACCGTGTTTTTTCATCAGGCGGTCGCCAAATACTTGGGACTCAACATTACGGATCACAAGTGTCTGGACATCGTGCTGGGGCAGGGAAGGGCGACGGCAGGGCAGCTGGCCGAACTTACGGGGCTGACCACCGGTGCCATCACGAACGTGATCAACCGCCTGGAGAAAGCGGGATTCGTCCGTCGGGCGAAAGACCCGAATGACCGGCGCATCGTCTATGTTGAACCGGTTCCCGAACGGCTGCAGCCGCTCGCGGATGTATTTGCGCCGCTCGCTGAAGCCATGACCGAGCTCTATGCCCGGTACAGCACCGACGAACTTCGGCTCATCCTCGATTATCTCGAACGCTCCACGCATGTGCTCGTCCGGCAGACGGAGAGGTTGAAGAGGGGAGGCTAATGCGGGCTGCAAAAATTCCGGTGACGGTTTTTTGATACCGCCCATGCATCTCCATCAGGCGTCAGGCGGAGGGAACAGTGTTTAACAACTGTTCTATATCTGTTGCGATGTCGGAAAACTCATCCGTCGGTTCATAGCGTTTGATCACCCGGCCGCTTGCATCTATGAGAAACTTCGTGAAGTTCCATTTGATGCCGTCTCCGACGAGCAAAGCCGGGTCTTTCTCGAAAATCATCATTTTCAACAATTTCTCCTGAATGTTTGTTTCATCAAAGCCGCGGAACGGTTGGCATTGGATCAAATAGTTGAACAGCGGGTGGGCATCCGGTCCGTTTACGTTCACCTTGGCGAATATGGGAAACTTCACGCCGTAATTTAATTTGCAGAACGATTCTGCTTCCCGGCTTGTGCCCGGTTCCTGGCCAGCAAACTGATTGCAGGGAAAACCAAGAATTTCGAAGCGTTCGTTCCCGAACCGCTCATACAGCTTTTGCAAATCTTCGAATTGCGGCGTAAAGGTACATTTGCTGGCTGTGTTGACGATCAGCAGAACCTTATTCCGGAATTCGGACATGGAAACCTTCCGGCCATCCGCACGCTCCATTTCAAAATTGTAAATTTCCAAGGTTCCCACTCCTTTTATGTAATTTTTATTAAATTAGAATTATTTTAATTTATATTATATCCAATCCATGAATGCATGCAAGTTTTCGGCTTTCGGTTTGTGGTTTTTCCTGGCTGTGGGAAAAGTTGCGGAACACTTCGCATCACCTTGAATTCGTCCATACTTTGTAAGCGGCCGGGGACATGCCGAGGACCGCTTTAAAATCTTTGATGAAATGAGCCTGGTCAAAATACCCC
>CALAME010000124.1 GCA_937925675.1 uncultured Paenibacillaceae bacterium
TTCCATTCCCTCACCTCGTATTTTATGATATAATACACCCATATAATAACATAAATAGTAAAAAACACAACCTTATATTTGGGAAAAAATATTTTTGGGGGCGTTTCCTTTGAAAAAAACGATGACTATACTGCTTTTTATTTCCATAGTCGTAAATATATTGTTTATATCTTACATCTTTATTCAAAATGCAAGGAATGAAAAGGTGATGAATCAGTACTATTCTTTTATTCAACAAGACTTAGTACATCTGGATGCTGCAATTACTTTTCAAATTTCTACAAATTGGGAAAATGAGAATTTTGTTATTCTTAAAATATATGAAGTCAAAAAAAATATAAGCCAAGCTCTTCATATAGGTACAAACCTGAAGGTATTAACTGAGCATCAGAAGGGGTTGTTAAATCGAATATATGAATTCTTTGATAATATAGATAAGCATACAGGGTATCCGCAACAATATTATACTGATGAAGAAAAGGGAGAATTAATTAAATTACATGAAAGATTGGTAAAGGCCGAGTTATCTATTGAAAATAATTCATACTCAAATAGATGGGGTGAATTTGAAGATAAGTTACTTATTATTTTAAATGACGGAGTGTCGATACAATAGCAATAGAGATTAATCGATGTTATAAAGAAGTAAACGGGAACGAGGTAAGCGGCCCGGTCAGCGATTAGCGCTTGACTCGTTGCCGCTTTTTTCTCGTTGATTTTTCAACATGCGCCCGACGATCGGAGTAAAAATAATCAGTGCGATCGCGATGGAAAAAGCGCTGAGTAAAAACAATTGCGAGTACCCCATCAACTGGGAAACCGCTCCGAGCAGTATGGAGCCGAGACCGATTCCGAGATCGAACGCCGTGAGAAAAGACGCATTCGCTGCCCCTTTGCGCTGTGGATCGGCCAGATGAAGGGCGGCAGCTTGCAACGAGGGCTGGGCAGACCCGAAACCGATGCCGTATAGGACGGCAGCGGCGAAGATACCGACTGGACCGGCGGAGAAGGCGAGTACGATCATAGCGGATGCGGTCACAGCTAACGCGGGCAAGATGACGACCGTTTCCCCGTATTTATCCGAAATGATTCCAGCTACAGGGCGAATGAGGGTGAGCATGATCGCATAGATCAGAAAGAATAAACCGGCATTGACGGACAACGACTCCGCAAACAAGGGCAAAAACGTCGTGATGCCCCCATAGGAAACGGTTAGGAAAAAGATGAGCGCCATAATCGGCAATAGCGGTTTTTCAAAAAAAACGATGCGTCTTTTTTGGTTGCTCACTCGGTAAGGCATCCGGTTAGAGGCCGCTAACGTCAATGCGATTGCTGACAAAATCGCTGCGGTCAAAAACAATGTGTGAAACGAAAAATGCTCCATGATCCATACTCCGAGCAGCGGACCGATCGCCATCGCGCTTGTCATCGCCATGCCGAACCATCCCATCCCTTCACCGCGCCGACTAGCGGGGATGATGTCGGTTGTCGCCGCGCTGATCGATGTCGTGGAAAACGCCCAACTCATGCCGTGGACGATTCTCAAAACGAACAACACGAGCAGTCCGCCGACCCATTCGTAGGCGTATATGGACACGATGAAAAAGACGAGTCCCCAAATGACAAAAGCTCGCCTGCCGTAACGGTCGATCAACTCCCCGACGATCGGTCGGAATACGACCGCCGCTAGCGTAAACAACCCTGCCGCAATGCCGATCTGCGTTTCATTAGCTCCCAACTGCCGTACGAATATCGGAAACGTGGGCAGTAGGAAATAAAATCCCGTAAATAAAAATAACATCGATAATGTCAACAGCACAAACGATTTCGTCCAAAGTCGTTCCATGGTTTCTCTCCCTCGACATCATCTATTTTACTTCTGAGTGGTATTATATCGTTCAATCTCTGCCTGCACCCATTCTGCCTTGGCCAAGATGACATGTTGTCTGTAATCCAACATGTGCAAAATCTGTCTTCTCTTTTCCTCGTTCATTTTAAACTTAATCACACCAAAAAAAGCGCCGTGATTTTTCACGACGCCTAACGCGACGCTTGTTGCGCTCGCGATGCTTATGCGCTGCTTACGACGCACATCATACGCTTATTCAAATTGATACGTGACATGTAGCGTCGCCCGCACGTCGAGCTCGCCGATTTGGATCGATGTCGAATCGGACCTCGCCACGCTCGCTAAGCCCATCGCTTCGCCGTAAATGATCGGCGGGGAAGACGCGCCTGTCTCGGAAATATGGACGACGCTGCCGAGCGATTTGCCGGCATACCCAGCGAGCGCTTCCGCCTTGGAACGAGCATTCGCCAACGCTTTTTCCATCGCTTGCAGCTGGTACTCGTCATGCTTTTCCGTTCCGAAACGCACGCCATCGATCCGATTGGCGGCGACGGAGGAAGCGTCGTCTAACAGCGTGCCGATGTTGTCCATATCTCGATAAGTGACGCTGACGTTGTGGATGGCCGTGTAGCCGACGATTTCTGCTCGACCGCTGTCATGCCGATATTCGGGCCGGACGTAAAATCCTGAGCTCTGTACATCTTTTTTGTCAAATTTGTACGTGTCGTAGAGCAGTTTCTCCAGCTTGGCAAACTGTTCCGCATTGGCCGCTTGCGCTTCCTCTGCAGTTTTGCCTTCGGTTTGAATGCCGATAGAGATGTAAGCGACGTCCGGCACAACGGAAATCGTTCCTTGGCCGACGACTTGGATCGTGTTTGCTTGCAGCACTTGACCGCTTTGCGCTTGTGCGGGGGCAGGGTTCAGAAAGTCACCGATCGCGGAGGCGAAAAGCGGAACCGCGACGACGATCGCGGCGACTGCGGCAATCATGCTGATTTTTCTTTTGTTCCCCATCTTTATCGCTCCTTCTCTTTAAAAGTTTGTGCTACGTTCTTAACGTCGGATGTTTGGATAAAGTTGCAAGCTAAAGTTCAAGCACGCAAAAAAAATCAACGCTTCGGTGCGAGGCCACGCATTATAAATGTGATCGTCCGCTCGATTTCGTCTTCATCGTCCCCATTCAAGTCCGGCAACAAAATAAAGCGGGTGATCAAAAGCCGAGTATGTTCGTGATGATGAGGCTGATGATGAGCCGCTCCTTGCATCGTTTTCATCTATGCTATACTGGATTCCGGGAGGTAAGTTTATGCAATCGATGCGGGATTTGCTGAGGAAAGTGTTCGGTTATTCGTCATTTCGCCGCGGGCAGGAAGAGATCGTCACTTCCATAGCTGATGGGAGCGATACACTCGGTATTTTGCCGACGGGCGGCGGCAAGTCGCTCTGTTACCAATTGCCGGCGCTCATGCGCCCCGGTGTGACGCTGGTCGTCTCCCCGCTGATTTCATTGATGAAAGACCAGGTCGATTCCCTCGGTGCGCTCGGAGTACCCTCCACGTTCATCAACAGTTCGCTGACGCGCAAACAGTCGCTGGAGCGGCTCGAAGGGCTCGCTGAGGGGCGTTACAAAATCGTATACATCGCGCCGGAACGGCTCGAATCGGAGTCGTTTCTCGATGCGCTGCGACACATATCCGTTCCCATCCTTGCTGTGGACGAAGCGCATTGTATTTCGCAATGGGGTCATGATTTCCGACCGAGCTATTTACACATCAGCCGTCTGCTGGACGTGCTCCCGGAACGTCCGGTCGTCGCCGCTTTTACAGCGACGGCGACAGACAAAGTGAGGCGGGACATCATCGAACGCTTGCGCATGCGGCAGCCGCACGTGGTGAAGACCGGATACGCGCGCGACAACTTGCGTTTTTCCATCGTGAAAGGTGTGGACAAGCGCGCATATTTACTCGAATTTTTGCGGAGCCGCCGCGGCGAGTCGGGCATCATTTATGCCGCTACGCGCAAAGAAGTCGATCAAATTCACGATCATTTGAGCAAGGCCGGTTTTTCCGTAGGTAAATACCATGCAGGGATGACGGAGCGGAAGCGCAAGGAAAGTCAAGATGCGTTTTTATTTGATCGGACGGAAACGATGGTGGCGACGAACGCATTTGGGATGGGAATTGACAAGTCGAACGTGCGCTATGTCATCCACTACAACATGCCGAAAAACATCGAATCGTATTACCAAGAAGCCGGCCGTGCAGGACGAGACGGGGAGCCGGGCGAATGCATTTTGCTGTTTTCACCGCAGGACATCGTGATTCAGAAATATTTGATCGCCCAGTCGGAAGCGGACGAGGAACGGAAAGCTTCGGATATGAACCATCTGCGCACGATGATCAACTTCACGCGGACGAACGGCTGTCTGCAGGCTTATATCGTGCGTTATTTTGGCGATCATGAATACGAGCGTTGCGGCCGCTGCCTTAACTGCGCCGACGAACGAGAACAGCTTGACATGACGACGGAAGCGCAAAAAGTGCTCTCTTGTGTGCGGCGGATGGGCGAGCGGTTCGGGGTATTGCTGACGGCCAAAGTGCTGAAAGGTTCCCGCGATCGCAAAGTGCTTCAATTCGGCTTCGATCGTCTGTCCACGTTTGGGATCATGCGCGACCACACCGAAAAAGAAATCGTGGAAATGATCAACGTGCTGCTGGCTGACGGTTATTTGCGCATGTCCGACAGCCCATTCCCGGTAATCAGCTTAACAGCGCAAGCGGCGGAAGTGTTGAAAGGGCAAAAGAAGGTGTACCGCTTCATTACTCCCGTCAAGACCCAAAGCCGTGCAGTGAACGAAGAGTTGTTTCAAGAGCTGCGCGAATTGCGCAAACAGCTTGCCGAACAGGAAGGCATCCCGCCTTTTGCCGTATTTCACGATGCGACGCTGCGCGAAATGTGCAGTTCGTTGCCGACGGACAAATCGTCGATGCTGTCGATCAAAGGGATGGGAGAAGTGAAGTTCGCCAAGTACGGCGCACGGTTTTTGGAGATCATTTCCGACTACGTTGCCAAACAAAAGACAGAATCTTGTTAACCGAGTCTTTTTTTTTTTATTCGGAGCATGTTAAAATATGCATAACATTATAGAGAACCTAGTTCAATATAATGAACTGACTTAAGTAAAATGAGGTGAGAAAGATGGCGTTACGACCGGAAAATACGACCGTCGCATTGATCGGCACGGGTGTCATGGGCAAGGGCATGGCGAAAAACCTGATGAAAAACGGTTACCGCTTGCTTGTGTACAGCCGCACGCGTGCCAAAGCGGAAGAACTGATCGAAGCCGGCGCAGAGTGGAGAAATTCCCCGGGAGAAGCCGCCAAGGATGCGGACGCCGTCATTACGATGGTCGGCTATCCGCACGATGTGGAGGAAGTGTATCTGGGCGAAGGCGGAATTATTGCCAACGCGAAAAAGGGAGCCTACTTGATCGATATGACAACGTCCAGCCCGAAACTGGCCCGGCGCATTTATGATGAGGCGAAAAAAGCAGGCCTGTATGCTCTCGATGCACCGGTGTCGGGCGGAGATATCGGGGCGCGCGAAGGTCGTTTGTCGATCATGGTCGGCGGTGACAAAGAAGTATTTGAGGCGGCGTTGCCTCTGTTTGAGGCGATGGGGACGAACATCGTGCTGCAAGGAGGTCCCGGAGCGGGGCAACATACCAAAATGTGCAACCAGATCGCCATTGCCAGCAACATGATCGGCGTTTGTGAAGCGCTCATTTACGCGAAAAAGTCCGGTCTCGATCCCAAAAATGTGCTGAAAAGCATCGAAACGGGTGCGGCCGGAAGCTGGTCGCTCAGCAATCTGGCACCGCGCATTATCAATGGCGATTTCGAGCCGGGTTTTTATGTCAAGCATTTTGTGAAAGATATGGGGATCGCCCTGGAGTCGGCCCGGGAAATGGGGCTGGATTTGCCCGGTCTGAAACTGGCGTCGGAACTGTACCAAAAAATGGTCGACAACGGATTTGGCGACAAAGGAACTCAGGTGTTGTACAAATATTTTGAGTCTTAAAAAAACTTTTAAAAATGTCTTTATAAAAATAAAAAAATCAGGGTCGGGTGGTCGGTGTGAAAAACAAATATTGGGTACCCGCGCTGGAACGAGCCCACAAGGTGCTCAAACTGATCGCGGAATATCCCGGGAAACTGAAGCTGACCGACATTTGTCGCCAGCTCAGTATCAGCAAAAGCACTTTATTTTCTTTATTAAATACGATGGAACAATTGCACTGGATCAAAAAAAGCGAGTCCGATACGTACAGTCTCGGCGTCCATTTCGGTATGATGGGGCACGCCTTTTTCAGCCAGTTTGATCTGGTGGATTATTTCAAGCAGGAAGCGCATGGCGTTCGGGATCGTCTGAATGAATCGGTCCAGTTGGCTGTGCTCGAAGGCGATCACATCGTCTATATGGCCAAAATGGAAGCGCCGACTCCGGTGCAGATGGTTTCCGGTCCCGGCGTAAGATTTCCGGCGCACGCAACAGGTCTGGGAAAGGTGCTGCTCGCGGCTTTGAGCGATGAGCGGATCGATGAACTGTACCCGGACGAGAAGCTTCCTTCAATCACACCCTACACCTTGACCACCAAAACAGACCTGAAAAAAGAACTGGACATGATTCGCCAGAATGGTTACGCTATCGATAAGGAAGAAGGCGTGGTCGGATTTTGCTGTGCGGCAGCAGCCGTCAAACGGTCGGATGGTACGGTTCATGCCGCGGTCAGCGTATCCATGCCGGCGCATCACTGGGATGAAAAGAAAGATTTGGCCATCCAGGAAATACGCCGGCTAGCGAACCGGCTTTCTTTCGATCAAGCAAGACGCGTGTCATTCGAACATCAAAAGGGGGAACCTCAGTGGCAGTAAGTACTAGCATCATCCTTCGGGTGGAGATGGACAAAACAGAAGTGTCATTTGGAGAGGTGATCACTTCGATAACGAAAGCCGGAGGAGACGTCATCGCCATCGACGTCATCCAGCCCGGCAAACATAACACGGTGCGGGACATTACCGTCAACCTGACGGATTCCGCCTACCAGCGCGTCGTTGATTCGGTGCGCTATTTACCGGGTGTGCGTTTGATCAACGTTTCTGACCGCACATTCCTCGTCCACCTGGGCGGTAAAATTCAGGTCAGCCCAAAAGTACCGATCAAAAACCGGGAAGATCTGTCGCGGGTCTATACTCCGGGCGTGGCGAGAGTGTGCGAAGCAATCGCCGAAAATGAAAGCAAGTCTTATTCCCTGACGATCAAACGGAACACGGTCGCCGTTGTCAGCGACGGGTCCGCCGTCCTCGGATTGGGGGATATCGGCCCACATGCAGCGATTCCGGTCATGGAAGGAAAAGCGATGCTGTTCAAGCAGCTTGCGGGTGTCGACGCATTTCCGATCTGCCTGGACACCCAGGACACGGAAGAGCTGATCCGCACGATCAAACTGATTTCGCCGGTGTTCGGTGGCATCAATCTGGAAGACATCAGCGCTCCCCGTTGCTTCGAGATCGAACAACGGTTAAAAGAAGAACTGGAAATTCCCGTTTTTCACGATGACCAGCACGGAACGGCCGTTGTCATTTTGGCCGGACTGATCAACGCTTTGAAAGTGGTCGGCAAGTCGCTGTCGGAAGTAAAAGTCGTTGTGAACGGTATCGGTGCTGCCGGTTCCGCTTGCTGCAAAATGCTCATCAAAGCCGGCGTGCAAAAACTGATCGCGGTGGACAAGGACGGTCCGCTCGTACCCGGCACTTCATACGACAATCCGGCATGGCAGTGGCTGGCTCAGCAGCCGCAGTTGATGGAAGCTGAAGGCGACTTGTTGGAAGTGATGAAAGGAGCCGACGTCTTTATCGGCTTGTCCAAAGGTGGTCTGCTCACGGTAGAGCATTTGAAAAACATGGCTCCCGATCCGATCGTATTTGCGATGGCCAATCCCGAGCCGGAGATCGATCCGGAAAAAGCGGAGCCCTATGTCAAAGTTATCGCCAGCGGCCGCAGCGACTATCCGAACCAGATCAACAATGTGCTTTGCTTCCCGGGAATTTTCCGCGGTGCTCTCGACTGCCGGGCCAGACAGATCAATGATGAGATGCAGATTGCTGCCGCGCATGCCATCGCTTCTGTAGTCAGCGATGAAGAATTGAACGAGCATTACATCATACCAAGCATTTTTAACGAAAACGTCGTCAGCCGCGTGCGCGCTGCGGTCATCCGTGCGGCTATACAGACGAATGTCGCCCGCCGCATTCCGCCGGAATTCCGCACCGAACAGCAAAAAGAACGCGTGTTGGAACCGGCCCTGGAACTCGAACAATAACGGGAACGGAGTGAAAGGATGCAGTTCGTACGTTACGTGGACAAAAACGATAAGAATAGCGAGCATCCACGGTTCGGGGTGTTAGACGGACAGACGATCCGGGAGATTGAGGGCGAGCCGGTGAAAGAATGGAAGGAAACCGGCCGCACGGTAAAAGTGGAGGACGTTCGTCTCCTGGCGCCGATCGTGCCGCATCAGATCATCGGGATCGGCAAAAATTTCGTCGGTCCGAATGAGACGAAACCCGAAAAATTGCCGGACATCCCGGTGTTTTTCTTCAAGCCGCCGACTTCTGTGATCGGCCCCGATGAAGACATCGTGCTTCCCGATTCCGTGGATGAAGTGAAGTTTGAGGCGGAACTTGCGGTTGTCATTGGAAAAAAGGCCCATCACATCACGCCTGAACAGGTCCATGATTGCATTTTCGGCTATACGGTGGCCAATGACGTGACGGCGACGTCGCTGTTTCATCCGGAAGGACATTGGACACTGGGCAAAGCTGCGGACACGTTCACGCCGCTCGGTCCGATTCTTGTCACGGATCTGGACGAAAATGAAGTGCGTATCCGCTCCCTTCTGAACGGGGAAGAGAAGCAAAACAGCGGCTTGAATAACATCATCATCGACATTCCGACAATGGTCTCATACTTGTCTCAAATCATGACCCTTTATCCAGGCGACGTCATACTTACCGGGGCGCCTTACGGAGCCGAAATGATGATGGAAGGCGATACGATCGAATGTATCGTCGAGCCGATCGGATCGCTCAAAAATCGCGTTGTGCGGCGCCAAGCAAAATAACAGAGTGAAAAAACAGGGAAATGTCCAAACGATCAAAACGATGGTTAACGGATTAAAACGGGATTCA
>CALAME010000125.1 GCA_937925675.1 uncultured Paenibacillaceae bacterium
GATTTTTGAAAAATTGCAATAGGCAAAATGGTCGATAAAAAAGGTTCTGATCTTTCACTTGTGTCAAATATACCAATAAAATCATGGACAAAAACTTATGAAACGCCATGAAAGATCAGATCAGCGAGATAAGTTTCCAAAAACGCCGCCACAACGATTAACGGTATCACAAATACAACATAAATTTTTACGGTTTTTAGGATTCCTTGAACAAGGGATTGTTGTTCCTGAACGCTATCTTTCTTGAATAACTTTTTAATTTTCATTCTCCAAGCCCGATTCATTTCAAAAAGTGCCGCAGCAAGTACGGTGTATGCAAAAATTTCAACGATCGAATGAGGAATGGAAGATAAGATCAGCTTAACCCCCTGATCCAGATCCACTTGCAAAGCGATGCCAAACGCTACACCCAGCAAGGCACTCGTTGAAACGACATTGAGCAAATACAGGAAAGGAATGGGGATTAGCGCCAAAATAAACATTTGAAACGGTACGGCCAGACCATTATGCCTAAAGTATGACCAGATTTTATCTAACCCTGTAGCAGGATGGATTTCACTTGACGTACTTTTTTTAAGTCCTTCCACAGCCGTTTTTAGATCCGGATTGATGATATAAGTAACAATTGTCGCCACGATGGTGATTGCGGCAGCAAACACAAAAAATTGAACAGCCCTTGTAAACATCCTTCTGTCAACAACATTTTGCGCAAAATCCATGATGAATCATTCAAACCTTTCTTTCTCTTTGCTTCTTATCTTTGCAATCAGCTTGATTTTTAAACTTCAACAAAAACTTCAACTAAATGACGGACTCCAAATGGCTTGTGTGGTATTCACCAATTTTTCTGTACGTTATTGTAACAAATGGTTTGCTCTCGATAAAGGGCATGATAAAAATTTCACTAAGCCATCCATTGACTTAGGAACCTTTTCTTTTCGGGGTATGATTTCATGTTATGATAAATATAAATTCAATCTGAAATGCGGAGGTTGTCGGCATGCCATTTGAAATCATCCAGGGAGATATTACGAAAGTTCAAGTCGATGCCATTGTGAATGCGGCAAACCCGACTTTGCTTGGCGGCGGGGGAGTGGACGGAGCCATTCACAGGGCAGCAGGGCCCGAACTGCTTGAAGAATGCCGGACACTGGGTGGCTGCGAGACGGGTCAAGCCAAGATCACCAAGGGTTACAGGCTGCCTGCTTCCTACGTGATCCATACCGTCGGTCCTGTATGGCGCGGGGGAGGGCATAACGAAGAAAAATTGCTCAAGGATTGTTACCGCAATTCGCTCGCCTTGGCCAAAGAGCGCCAACTTCAAAGCGTCGCTTTCCCGCTGATTTCAGCTGGTGCATACGGGTACCCCAAGGAAGAGGCCTTGAAGGTCGCCGTCTCGACGATTCGTGAATTTTTAGCCAACCATGATATGAACGTTTACCTGGTTCTGTTCGATGAGGAATCGATCGCGTTAGCCCAGAAATGGTTTCCCTCCGAAACCAAGCCGGAGCAAACATAAAAACCTGCACATGACAGATATGCTCCAGGCAAACACTGGAAATCAAAAAAATGCTGTAAAAATGCCGAATAAAATGGACTCCGCCATCCACGGAGTCCAAACAAAACGTTTTTTATTTTTTACGTATGTCGCAGCATTCGTCATTTACAACAGAAGCGTACGATTATTGCCTCACAAACTTTTTTAAAACCTTTACATACCTTGCGCGAACTGAAACATAATAAAAAATATTGAATAGAAAAAACAGATGGGATGCTTGGATACCTGCCTGATCTTTCTGCACCAATAGTAGCCATCGTATTTCGGCAAATTGATATCTAATAAAACAAGATGAGGATTCATCTTTACAAATATATCCAAAACCCGTTCGAAGTCGTTGGCGATTATGGCTTCATATCCATACTTCTCAATATGCGCACCAAGAAGTTTGGCTATTGAAACATCATCTTCAACGATCATGATTTTATATTTCATGCTTTTTAATCCTTTCGCTCTCTTCTTTACCCATTCATCTCCTTTTATTATAAAGTAAATACATTATTGCTGGTTGTACCGCAACCACTTGTTTCGCCGTTCACCCAAGCATTCTTTTACTTCCTTTCACTGACGTCAATTGAAACATTAAGATTTATCGTCTCAAGTTTCGTTACTGCTGTATTGTGCCCTGAGACGATATTATTTGTCGTCTCAAGTTTCGTTTCCGCTGCTTCGTACGTTGAGACGATATTATTTATCGTCTCGAGTTTCGATTCTGCTAACTTCGCGCCCTGAGACGATATTTTTTATCGTCTCGAGTTTCGTTACCGCTGCTTGGTGTGTTGAGACGATATTTTTTGTCGTCTCAGTGCTCGTAAACGCTTCATCGCAGCTTAAGACAATAATAATTGTCGACTCATAAGCCGTTCCCGCTGTTTCACACATTAAGCCGATAGTAATTGTCGTCTCGTACACACTTTCCCCCTCCACGTATGTTGAGCCGTCACATCGATCGTCCTGTCCTTCCAACCTTCCAACATACTTTATAGCCATACTGTGAAAATCATTGATTCAGCCACTGGAAACTTCTATAAAATTTAGACAAATCTTGCTGAGTCGTGTAGACTAGTTGAATAGGAACACTTTTAGCGAATAGCAGGTAGCAGCTATCCGCTCAAAGTTTATCATCATTTGCAGAATGGAAAGTGAAATAAATGAAAGGTTACATCACGATCACAGGGAAGAACATCGACCATTACCTCGATCATTATGCGGTGATTGCATTCGAACTGAGGAATTCCAGGATCAAAGCTAAGCGGCTGGCGATCATTGAGGCTTATATTGCGCTTTCCTCCATCGGTGGAATCTTCATTCGCAACGGTCCTCTTGGGGATGTCAAAGGCCTGTTCACCTTCTTCGTGCCGATGAAACACTTAGATCAATTGAAGCATATCTTGCCGCGGATCGGTTATTGTGACCGGTTCTATCTCCTCGATTTCCACAGCGATCAATCAGAGAACCACACGGATCTTGTCACGATCAATGAATTGATTTGGAAAGGCAGACGGTTCTCACTCCATAAGTATCATGAGCAAAACCCTACCCTCTACGAAGACCAATCCCCGCATAAACGGAAGTTCAAGATTCTGGACGAGAACAATGTAGTAAAAGTCGTGCACGGCTACCGCGGCGATGGCTCTGAAACCGGACGAAGAGCCTTGCCGGTAGAGGATGCCCGGTGCATGGTGAATCTCTCAAACCCATACCGAGCAACTAAACTGCTTGATCCCTTCTCCGGCGGCGGAGGCATCGTCCTTCAAGCCAAATATATCAAGAGCTCTCTTAAAGTTTATAGTGTGGACATCGACCCTGTGGTGTCCCCAGGACTCCAATTATATGGAGCGAAGCACTATGTCGGAGATGCAAGCCAGATTCAATTCCCTGGAAAGAAGTTCGATTCCATCGTCACTGAAGTCCCCTTCTCCCCGAATTCCACGGAAACTATTTTGGAAGCAATAGACAATCTCAACCCATATTTCAAAGAGGACGGTAATATCATAATGATGAGCAGTGCCGATCAAGCGGAAAAGATTAATCACCATCTCCACAGCCTCGGCATGCACGGATATGTATACCACCCGATCGATCGCAAAGGCATCGATGTCGTCATCATGGCATGGACGAAGTCTGTCGAGAAAATCGAGAGAATGCAGGAATTCTTGGATGTTGTAGAGAGAGTTTATTGAAACAAAGCTTCGGAATGCAACTTGCCTGGATTTTTCCGATCCCTTTGTGCGGTTGAGCTTGCTGAAGGCAATATCGCTATCGTTCTCCTTTACGATTTTCATTAAGGTTCGCCTGGTGTACCTGTGCCGTGAACGATATACCATCGGTGTACTTTAAAAGTACTGTAATTTGTGCATTCCTTACAGGTGACCATCCTGTCTAAGGGGGGGCAATATTCACCTTTTGCGAATGAAAACCGCTTAAACTTTTTCTCTTTTAAAGTATAGCAAAAGCCAGAATGTACACCGGTTGACGTTTTGGGAATCACGGTAATACGGACCATACGATCCGTCTGGTCAAAAAAGTCTTTCTTGAATGGCTACATGTCAACGTGGCTCAAAAGTCAACGACAAAAGCCCGGTGGAGATCACGTCCCATCCGGGCTTTTTCAAGATCACGATCCGAGCTTTTTCGGATCACAATTCGGGCTTTTTTCATGAATGTATTTTTTGTTTCATTCGGTTTACTTCCAAAGTCTCCCTCTCTTTTATTTGCGAAGCGTGTTTATACACACTTATTCTCCATATCCCCATAGTTACACCAAGAAGAATAAAAATAATGCTTCCCCACTCCAGGACCGCTGGGAATCGCGCGTGATAGATATACGAATAAAGCAAACCGAATAACGTTTCAAATACGACAATCATTCCCACCAACACGACCGGTAGTCGCACGGAAGCCTGATTCCATGCCCATGCCGCTACCCAGGAAGTCACGATTCCCAATACCGTAACACCGATCAAATAATGCAAAAATTGATCATGAATAACGAGCTTTTCCACGATCGGAACTTGCGCAATCCAGCAGATCAACATAAACAGAAGCACTAAAAACAACGTTTGGACGCCAATGATCGTCGCAAAAAGATCGGCAGAAAGCTGGGTTTCTCTTTTGAGAAAATTCGAATTGGAAATTCCATACCACGTCCATAACGCCAATGCAACCATACAGCAGAAAAAGCCAAATAAAAAACCGTCACTGGACAGATTCACGCCATTTCCTTTTTCCCTGAAATACATAAGTAGTATCCCGATCAATATCGAAGACGCAGGGATAAGCATGATTTTGAACGGAAATTCTCTATTTATTAAGTTGCCGAAAAAACTGATCGTCAGAGGCAGAGTACCAATGATCAACGTTGTAACCGTCGCTCCCGCATATTGAATGCCTAAAACAAGAAAAAAGAAATATCCGATATTGCCAGATAAAGCATAAAGCAATGACCAGAACCACACTTTGGGTGAAAGCGACAATGTCTTCCTTTTGCTTTTGTATACAAAGAACAACATGAGAGAATACAAACCGTACACAAAGTAGCGGCCTATCGTAATCTCCAGCGAGGAAAAGTCGGAAAGCATATTCGGAATGAGAAAAGACAATCCCCATGCTGCCCCTGTTATCAATCCAAACAAAATACCTGTAAATGTGCTGCTGCGATTGATCAATTCTGTATACCCCCAAAAACAAAAGCTCAAGCGTCCGTAACGCCTGAGCATCCGCTCGCTAGTATCCATTTTACTCATTCAGTGAAGCAGATTCAAAGTCGTTAAGCATTCCCACGCACTTCATCCGTTGATTTTGTGTTCATCATCCGATTTCTGAATTTGATATAACGTGTAATGTTCCATAATTTGTTGAGAAAACCCTTTAATTATTTTGGTTAAAAAAATGTACCAGGCATTATATCATTATATTTGATCATTGTTTACTTATCTTAATATCTTAAATTTTTTGAAAAAATCGAAGAATTGGGGGTAGATAAATTCAGCAATGTATCCTAATCCATATTGAGTTAGCCGTGGGCACACATGTATTGAATAAGGAGGATTCAAGTATGTCAAAACGACTTGGCAAAATGCTCTCGTTCTTCTGTTCCTTGTTATTGTTAACGTCGCTGATGCCTGTCAGCTTTGCTGCTAAGATTGACAACATCGAGAACGCAGAAGCGAGTGACACTCCTACCGCCATGTTCGGTACACCACAACTCGGATCCAACGACCCGCTGTGGAACAGGACAAAAGAATACCCCATCAACAAAAGCACTGTGCCAGACGATCCACGGCCTCATGCTTCAGGCACAGTAAGAATTCTTTGGGACGATAACTACGTGTATGCCCGCGTCGTTGTAGAAGACAGCAATCTATATGTCGGCCCCGGAGCGGACCACACATACGACAGCGTAGAGTTTTTTGTCGGGCCGGGATCCAACGGCTCCAACCAATGGCGGGTCAGTGCAACGGGCGTGTTATCTGGACAGTCCCATAAGGACAGAGCTGCGTGGACTATAATCACGGACAAAGGATACATTGTGGAGATGAGAATCCCCAAACGCGATGTGATCTTGGAGCCGAACGGCAAGCTTACCTTTGAAGTGAGTATCAACAACTCTACAGAAAAAGGCGGGGATCGCTATGAAGTCGTATCCGCCTTTGGGGAGCCCGACACAGGTTTCAGCAGTGATGCTTCCTTTAGAGACAGGTAAAGCTCATCGAAGCCGACGTACCGGACCCCAGACACTCGATTATCATCTCGACGGATATCGGCGGCATCATTACACCGAACGCACCCGGCAATGTGATAAGAGCCGTTTACGGTACAGACCTCACGTTTACCGTGATTCCTGATCATGGAAAGATCGTGGATGCCGTAACGGTGGATGGCGAAGCTGTGGCCTTAGCCGACGATCTTACCTTCTCCTTAACAGTCAGCTCTGACCATCACATTCACGCGACTTTCCAAGATGACCCAGACGCTGAACAGCTTTCGTTTATCGTATGGAACGACAACTTTGCCAGAGGTGAGTACACAACAGCGGTCATCATTGACTTAGGTGAAGGACGGGAAGCATTAGGCTCCGAACTTCATCCGGGTCTGTTTACCGTGTCAGCTAGAGACACAACCTTGTCGGGGGACTCGGTAGTCTTCGAAGGCACTCGCAAGATCACAAGAGTGTATGCCAATAACGAACCGAAAGTACGCGGTTATCTTGGGAAAGTAAGGAATTCTCCGGATTATCAAGAGGGTCTGGCAAGCGGCCGTTACATCGTCGTTGAGCTTGAGTTCTATACAGAAGCCGGCGGCCATACAACGCTGGACGGCAGCAGCAATTCGACCAAGCAAAATTACAACATTATTCAAAATGGCGATATCATACTGACCGAAGGCGAACCCATCAGCTACGCCGTCTTTAAGCAAGATAAAGTAGTGAACCCGATTCTTGACCAGTTCACGACCCATAACTATGAATCGCTCAACTATGCCCTCTACATCCACAAGGATGAAGACGGCAATGAAATACAAGGATTGCCGCTATATGTCTATACTCACGGGATGTCACGCGGCGGCACCCAGGCGCATATCGACCAGAAAGCATCGATGAAATCCGCTAACGGTTCGGTCGCCTTAATGAAGAAAATGAAGGAGAATCCCGACAAATATGCCAGCCATATCCTGAATATTTCCTATATTGGCACTTCTACTCCAGATACCGATGACGTGAAGAAAGTCATCGATGATTTAGTTGCAAGTGGTTTAGTCGATCCTAACCGCATCTATGTGTCGGGCTTTTCATGGGGCGGCGCATACACGAACACTTTGGTCAACACTTATCCCGGTTTCTTCGCAGCAGCTGCACCTTTGGCCCCGGTGTTCGGCTCACCGGAAGCGAGCGAAAACGAAGCACATCGAGATCTGGCCTATTGGATCTTTGTAAATGCTCATAACGTTGGCATCTATCAGACGAATCTCGATAATTTTATAACCACGAATATGCCGGCAATGACCAATGCAAGAGCATCTCGTTTTGAGAGCAATGAGGCTCTTACATGGCCATACAATCAATATGATCAGCCAAGTCAGAGACCAAATCCGGCAGCCACACCTGTTATGGAAGACTACATCGCACACGAAGTAGAAGCAGCCGTGTTATATAACCAGATTACGATGGAGAATCCGTTTACTGGAGAGACTTGGAGCATCGCTCCGACGGCACAGTCCCCGAACCTGCCGGAGTGGAACAATGACTACACGGACATCTTTGATTGGATGTTCTCACAACGTAAAACAAGCGTGCCTGATGTTCCGAGCAACTTTACGGCAACGGCAGGTAACGGAAGAGTCACCTTGAAATGGTCTGCTCCAGCAAACGACGGAGGCCATGAAATATTGGGCTACAAAGTCTGGTATGACGACGAAACACCGGTCACAGTCGATGCATTGACGCATGAATATACTTTCACTGGCTTAAAAAACGGCCAAGAGTACACCTTCAAGATCGCAGCGTTCAACGAGAAAGGTCTTGGTGCGACGGCGAGTGTGACGGCGACGCCAAGAAGAAGCAGCAGCGGCCGTTCGGTTGTCTTCGTTCCTGATCGAGGCGGCAATGATGACAGCGCCGGAGATCCGGATGCCGACACAGACCAGAAAGCATCGCAGCCTGCTTACACACTGAGTACACCGAAGGATCAGCCTGCAGTCACCGATCAAAACGGCAACATTTCCCTCCCTGGCGGCGGCGAGATTGTAACCAAGGGCGGAACGAAGATTCGTGTACCAGCTGGTACAACCATAGACGCCAACGATAAGGTCGTGATAGGATCAGGCGGCGCTTCAGTCCTCTTAGTCAGCGGTTTATCGTTTAACATTCGGGAGGGTGCAGAGCTTGCGCTCGATGAAAATTCTTCACTGGGCTTCACCGTAGTATCAGGTCATCCTTTCGATGATGTTAATGATAACGACTGGCACTACAGCTACGTAAACGCCGCTTACACATTTGGTCTGTTCGACGGCACGTCGTCCACTGCGTTCTCGCCAGAGATCTCTATGTCGCGTGCCATGTTCGTACAGGTGCTGGCTAATCTTGAGAACATAGACCGTTCCGACTATACAACTTCCCGCTTTAGCGACGTGGAAGACGGACAGTGGTACACGGCGGCGATCGAGTGGGCAGCTGCAAACAACATCGTAAGCGGTATAAGCGCAGATCGCTTTGATCCACATGCATTCGTCACGCGCGAACAAATGCTGTTGATCCTGTACAACTACATGAACTACAAGGGCTACGATATTCCACAAATTCAAGCTCCGCCCTTCGCGGACGAAAGCGAGATCAGTTCTTGGGCGGTAGAGGCCGTTAAAGCGCTGCAAGGAATCAATATTGTAACAGGCAAGAGCAACAACATCTTTGATCCTCAAGGCACAGCTTCCCGTGCAGAAGCAGCAACGGTCTTTGTAAGACTCATCGAATATCTAGCGAAGTAAAAGGATCCGTCAAAACATATAGACCCTTCTGGCTGGGCGTCATTCCCCTGCCGGAAGGGTCTTCTTCTGCTCAAAAACTTGGATACGGAATATTATATTCGCCTCAATTCATCCACGCACGTTCAAACTCCGCAAGCAGTGCGCGCACTTCATCCGTTGACTTTGTGTTCATCATCCGATTTCTTAATTCACTCGCACCCGGGAAGCCTTTGACATATATTTTGAAACAGCGCTGAAGGGATGCAAACGACAGCGGCATTTGTTCAACATATTGATCATACAGATCCAGGTGATATTTCAGCAGCTCGATATGTTCTTGCGGGCTGTGTTCCCTGGGTTCTTTCTCGAAGGCGAAGGGATTCTTAAACACGCCGCGGCCGATCATAATCCCCTCAACGCCGTACTTCTCTGCCATCTCCAGCCCTTTGGTGCGATCCGGAATATCTCCGTTAATGGTCAAGATGGTGTTTGGTGCCACTTCATCACGCAATTGTTTGATCTCCGGAATCAGCTCCCAATGCGCAGGGACTTTGCTCAATTCCTTCTTCGTGCGCAAATGGATGGTCAGATTGGCGATGTCCTGCTGCAAGAGATGCTTCAGCCAATCCCGCCACTCGTCAACGTCGGTGTAGCCGAGCCTTGTTTTCACGCTGACCGGCAGTCCGCCCGCCTTGGCCGCCTGGATAATTTCTGCCGCAACTTCCGGGCGTTTTATAAGACCGGCCCCTTTGCCCCGATCAGCTACATTTTCAACCGGACAGCCCATATTGATATCTACACCTGCAAACCCCATCTCTTTCATCCCGATGCTCATTCGCTCGAAAAATTCCGGCTTGTCCCCCCATATATGGGCAACGATCGGCTGCTCATCTTCTGTGAAGATTAAGCGCCCGCGCACATTTTTCACCCCTTCCGGGTGACAATAACTCTCCGTATTCGTAAACTCCGTAAAGAACACATCCGGTCTGCCGGCTCGGCTCACTACATGGCGGAACACCACATTCGTCACATCTTCCATCGGCGCCAGGACAAAAAACGGCCGCGGCAGCTCATTCCAAAAATTCTTCGTCAATTCCACCTGTACCCCCTTCGATGCACATATTTCGTTATTTTATCCCATATCGTCCTCTAGCTTGATATGGGCGGCCGATCTTTGAGAATTATTTTATCACTGCTGGATTCTCCATATGTGGGGACTTCTTGCACGAAGCAAACTAAAAGGGAGTCGCCAATGAGCTCCCTTTCATCCATCTTACATCTATTTTGTACCTTGCACCATATCTAATCCACTAACAATTCCATGATAAATTCAACAGACATATACATAGAAACGATAAAAAGCACAACATAGATCCATCCCAGCAGCTTATTTTGCTGTCTAAACTCTTTTACACCTTGGTCCAATATGATCAGGCTCACCAATAACTGCAGAAATCCTCGCAGTTCATGCATCCTGATGCTAGACTAAAAAGTAGACATGCAGAACCGAGAATGAGATACAATAAACCTATCTTAATTCGAGGTGTCTGACATGACCATAAGATATGACAAGGAATTCAAATTGCAAACCGTCCGATTGGTTCAGGAAGAAGGAAAAACGGTGTCCCAAGTAGTCCGGGAAATGGGCTTGCATGAGAACACGATCTACCTCTGGATTGCCGAGTTTAAGCAAGACGGCAATCCAGCCTTCCCCGGTAGTGGAAAGCTTAAGCCCGAGGATCAAGCGATGCGTGACCTCCAAAAACGAATCCGCGACCTGAAAGAGGAGAACGAGATCCTAAAAAAGGCCATGCACTACTTCGCCAAAGACCGACGCTGATCTATTCGTTTATCCATGATCATCGCTTCGAGTGCCGTGTCGCGAAGTTGTGCGAAACTTTGGAAGTATCCAGAAGCGGTTATTACAAGTGGACCAAAAGGAAACAGAGCAAACGAGATAAACGCCGGAAAAAGCTTGAACGGCGAATCCGACGGATCTTTCTGGAAAGCCGTCGCCTGTATGGAAGCCCCAAGATCCACCAGGTCCTTCAAAAACAAGGAACCAAGGTATCTGAGAAGACAGTAGCCCGGATCATGAAAGAGCTTGGACTCGTGTCCCGTACCGTTAAAAAATACAAAGCGACTACGAACTCGAAACACAACCTTGCGGTGTTTGAAAACGAGTTGAATCAGCGGTTTCAGGTGCTGGCCCCCAATAAAGTCTGGGTTTCCGACATTACGTATGTGCCAACCGCTGAAGGTTGGTTGTATCTGGCAAGTGTGATGGATTTATATAGTCGCAAGATCGTCGGATTTCACATGGATGAGCGGATGACCAAGGAGTTGGTGATCAAGGCTCTGGATCGCGCCTACATGCAGCAAGGAAAACCGCAAGGCATCCTGCATCATTCTGATCGCGGCAGCCAGTACGCTTCCCACAACTACAAGGCCAGATTGAAGGAATACAACATGAAAGGCAGCATGAGCCGCAAGGGGAACTGTTATGATAATGCGTGCATCGAGTCTTTTCACAGTGTCATCAAAAAAGAACTGATCTACCTGGAAAAGTTCGAAACTCGTGAGCAAGCTCGAAAACGCATTTTCGAATATATAACGTGTTTCTACAATGGAAAAAGGATCCACTCATCGATCGGGTATCATACGCCCAATCAATACGAACGTATGTGCCGTACTGTATCGTAATTTTCTCGGTTTTATGTGTCTACTTTATTGACAGAGGTACAAAATCTTCCCCATTCTACATTTTCATCTCGCTCATCAGGACTCAGTTGTCTGGATATCAACCATACTTCTCTTTTGCAAATGTAGTAGTACCATATGAATGTACCGGTGACACTAATCATTTGATCAATCATGCGACTGCTCTCACCCTTCGTTATATAAACTGCAGCCAGATATTGTCTTATTTCGCAATCCATCCACTATCATCTTCATATCCATGGCAACCCAATGTTGAGCCCCCGGCATCCTCCGGAGGAAACGTTTCCCTTCCTACACATCCAAGGTAGCCAACCGGCACGTTCACCAAAACGCGAATTCTTTCCGCACAACATATTGTGATAAGATTTAACAAAAATAGTATGAAATACCTATTCCAAAAAATAGACATATATCTATATCATTACTATTACAGGGTATTTTTCTAATAATCTCCTCGAAGTGTTAATTTTAATCAAAAGAAAGGAGAAAAAGTGTGATTGAAGAAGAAGGTTTTTTATTCTCTTTTGGTGTTTCTTTTTCTTTTTGCTAATTCGTCGTTATCATTTGCCGCTCCAGAAAGCTTTAATAATATTTATGAATTACGGGAACAAAAAATAAGAGAATTGTACATGCGGAAAGCTGAACTTATAGCTCAAGGCTTGATTCATCACGAAAAATTAGATAATATCGACAATGAATTGCGTACATTGGGCGTTCAGTTTCTTACACATGAACAAGCCAAACGCTTTTTTATCAATAATAATGTTGTGCAACCGTTGATTGATGTTCCATCCCAACCTAATGTAAACTGGTCTACTTATACATCATGGGTTATAACAAACGGTAAAACCTATGAAGTTCAAAGACTAGTTGCGCAGCCCAATGAATTGGATTCAAATTTGAAGTCATCTGGATTCAAACTATTATCTTCAAGTTATAATTGGAAAGCTGGCACCATGAATGCACTTGGATCAGCAGCTATGAGTGGAGCCGGGTATATTCCCGGGGCTAGTCTAGCGTTAAGTGTTTACGATGTTGTTAGCAGTTTTGTTTCTGGAATTAGTAAAGAGACTACCATCACCGATGCAGAAATTTCTTACACTTGGGCTCAAGTTACAACAGCAGTTTTCTCTTATGTCAAGGAATCCGACCAATCGGATGAATATCAACAATTAACATATATTAGCACAATGGCAACGGTGGCTGTTGGGTGGCAATACCCTGTTTTTACTTATATCAATAACAATGGAAATCAAGTTACTGTACAACCGAACGTTATTCAAGGTACACGCACCATTACTGCAATACCTGATGGATATGACAGCGGATTTAATGCAGTGGACGCATATTTAAGTCCATATGCGAAAAAAAGAGCAACAGTCGATAGAATTGAAATTACAGGTATTGAATCGAAGAATGTTGCATATATTTATCCCGTTTCACCTCAATTCCCGGCACATATCTTCTAAAATAACAGTACATCCTTTAGTTTAATGAAAGAGGGGAGTCATTTTGGTCAGGGCAAACAAGAAATGGCTGTGGTTACCGGTCGTTGTACTCTTGGTGTTTGGAACGGCGTTTTTCATGACCTATGACTTCCCTCAAAAAATTGACCTCACCCTTCCCGCCGTTCAATACCAGTTGAACGATCCATCCAGTGCCCAAATTACGACTGTCGAGGTCAAAGGAAAAATCAGTCGCCCGCTTTTCCGCAGGAAAGAATTCGCAGGGCAAATCCGGATCGACGGATACGATTTTACAGAAACTTACATAATGTTTGATATTGTGTTTTCCCAAAACAGAGGATTCTTAATTTATTACGGAACGGTGGACCATCAAACCGTCATACGCACATTGGGCACGATATGGATCAACGGGGATTTTACGCAACTCATCATTTTTCCGTTTGAAAACGGACAATCTTCCGACTGGAGAATTTCCGCCCCCGCCCGGACCTATGAAGAAGCCACAAAAATTGAGGAACTTTCCGTCAAAATAGAAGAATAAAACACGAGAAAAACCCGTAAAACCGCCGCTTTGCGGGTTTTTCCATTTTAGCCCTCAAAATCCGGCCGGTTTCCGGACGGCGGCCAACCAGCGGGTCGGATGGTTGGTGCTCACGAGGAACGAAAAATCAAGGATTATCCAATACGATCGTAGAAGTCGTTTCCGGTGCCAGGTGAACCATTTTTACACCTGCATCCTGGTGCTGTCCCTTACCGGCGACAGCAATGGACATGACGTGTCCTATGGCGCCTCGCCCTTTCAAGATGACAGATGGATATTTCATCGTCAGCTTCGAGCCGATGTTGCCGTCAATCCATTCCATGGTTGCATTCTCTTCCGCCACTGCCCGTTTCGTCACCAGATTGTAAATGTTCGGGGCCCAGTTTTGAATCGTCGTGTATCGGACGCGCGCGTCCTTTTTCACAATGATCTCGACAACGGCGCTGTGCAGAGAGTTCGTGCTGTAGATGGGGGTTGTCGGCGGTACTACCGTGCCAAAATATTCACGGAAAATTTCAGGATGCTCTTTCAGCGCCGTATCTGTATCCATAAAGATAACGCCTTGCTCTTTCAGATCTTTTTGGATGCTGTGGTAAACAACCTCCGATTCGTACTGAGCCGAAACACCGGCCAAAAACTTTTGTTCTGCCTCCGGAAAACCCAATTTGTCAAAGGTCTCCTTGATTTCCTTCGGCACCCTCTTCCCAGGTTCTTCCCCGTTTTTCAGCCGGTTTACATAGTACTGAATATCATCAAAGTCCAGATCGTCCAGATTGCCTCCCCATCTCGGCAGAGGCATCTTTTGGAACTGTTCGAGTGATTTCAGGCGAAAATCCAGCACCCAATCCGGTTCATTTTTTTGACGGGAGATTTCAATAACTCTCCCAGTTCCGGCATCTTTTTAGCCATACCGACACCGCCTCCTTCATTTCAATTTTACTTTCGATATTTGCTTTCCACGACTCTTTTTTTCAAGGCGTTCCAGGCCAATGTCGCACATTTGATCCTGGCGTGAAATTTGCTCACACCAACAGCGATTCAAGATCCTCATACTAAAACTCCACCATTTCACCCTGCATCATTTGGGAAAACTGCTCGGCCATACGCAATGTTTCATTCAATTCTTTACCCTTGATCGCATCCGTCATTATGAAAGCGGAGGCAAGACTGATCGAGCAACCCTCCCCCTTGAAACGCGCCTTCTGGATCCTGCCATCCTCCACTTCAAGCTGCAGTTGAATCTTGTCGCCGCAGGATGGATTTTTTAGGTGAACGGTGGTGGAATCTTCTTCTATATTGTCGCTGCAAATCCGGAACCATGATGTTTTGGGTGTCGGACAGAATCTCTTGCACCTTGCGTGCCACACCGGGAATGATATCTTCAATCATCCCTCGATGACATGATCTGATCCCGCCAATAAATTCAAATGCAAATCGCTTTTGGACATGTTGGACTCTTGACGGAGCATTCGACGGTACAATTGAAAAGACTGTTCAGCGTCACCATCCAACAGTGGATATAACATGGGAATTCCGAAAACCGGTTCAAAACTTGTCGGCCTAATTTGTTGTCGAACTTCAGCATGCATGGTGGGAGCAAACATTTCCTTCAAAGTCGCTGAAGAAATGGGAAACTGAATTTCTTTTGTGTTCCATAGTAAAAATATTCACAAGACTCGGGATCCACTTTAATTCCCTTGATCCACTCGTCTTTCCCCCAGTAGTTCGACCTTGGCATTTCCCATGTTGGCGCAAGCCATAACCATGATTTGTTATATAAAGAAACCACACGATCAGATCTTTTGTTGGTAAACGTTGAAATCTGATTGGTATCTCCCCCTGGTTCTGTTGCTTCTTGGACTTTGGCCTCACGAATTAATTCCAGAACGGAATGCCACGATTTGGTCGGGGAGTGCAACAGCTTCATGCTGGTGAGTGGTCGATCCCGAATACCGCCGGCGGGGAGCAGGTACCAAGCTGATGAAGTCCATTGAACAATTTGCACAACGTCATGGATGCAAATATATCATATTGGTATCCGAGATCGAGAGGAAGGAGTCCCACGAATTTTACAAATCGCTGGGATACACGGCAGACCAGCAAGGCTTTAAGAAACAGCTGATTCATATTTTGTAACATGAACAATGGCACGTAGTACACCAATTATTAACAAGGAGATGCCCAACGACAAAGAATCAAAAGCAGGTTTGAGCACCTCCTTCTATGGTTTTCATGTTCCAAATGGCTTCTTGCGATCGTTAGCGGATCTGGGTAGTTTCGCTTTCTCCATTAGCACGCATTCGATATTCATAGATGCCAGCGCCATCAGCATAGTAAATTGTATAGTGCTCTAACCGTTCCTTTTCTGACCAATTCAAAAATAACTGATACTGAACCTGCTGTTCGCGAAGTCCTTCCAAGTCTATACTATCTGCAATCGCATCATATTCATAATCCTCTTGCGTTCCCAAATCATATCGCCAGACCGGTCCAGGTTGAGCGAGCACAGGATCAACGATGTGATAGGATTCTCCGAACAAATGAATGACTTCCTCTTGTGTCATGCCAACGGTCAAACTATTTTTGATGGCTTGAAGATTCCAAATCCGTTTACTACTATCCATCATGCGCTGGAGAATTACTGCTAATTCCGCCCGTGTCACGGGTTGAGTGGGCTGAAATGTGCCATCAGGATATCCAGATACTATACCATTGGATACTAAAGTTTGAATGGCTTCAAAAGACCAACGCTCTGAGGCTACATCTGAGAAATGAACTTCTTCTCCCTCAACAGTGAGCGGAAAGGCTCTGACCAGCGTGGCAGCCAACTCCTCTCGGCTGATTAAACTGTTAGGCGAAAACGATCCATCGGGATATCCCATCATATATCCTTCTTCCGATACTGCCGAAATGGATAAGGCCGCCCAATGTTCTTGGGGAACGTCCGTAAAAGAAGCCGTCTTTGGAGATAGATTTAAAATTCTGGATAGGACAACTGCCATTTCAGCACGTGTCAGAGGCTCGTTTGCCCCAAATTCACTATCAGAGTATCCTCTCATCCAATTTTCTTCAATCGCATAATGGATTTCACGTTCAGCCCAATGTCCCTCTACATCTGACATGCCACTCGCCAATGAGACCAATGAAGACTGGAGCAAAATAACTACAGCCAGAACGATGAAATGTTTTCGTACCTTTAATGCCTTATTCATACGATGTCCCTCCACTTTTAGCTTTCTATAAGCTCATAAAAATATTACCCATTTACACAAATCATTAAAAGCAGTTATTGCAAGCACTTTAAAACATAAAGTGCTTGAAATAACTTGTTTACATTACTGATTATTCATTTTTTCAAAAAAATCATCTCTGATATCATCCATGTCTTCTGGATCGATATCGAAATTACTCAAGAAGTTGACTAATACTGCATCTTCCTTAGGGGTTGAGTCAACCCAATCTTGGAATGTTGTTTGACCAACGTAGTCGATCAAATAGTCTGGAATAGCTGTTGAAAGATCAAGATCTGCGTTAGCCGACTCGCCAGATGATAGTGGTGAAGGATAAGTAAAGTTGCGGTTTGGCCAAAAGAGTACTGGATCGATCGTGTTACTCTGGGTTAAATCGCTGCCATTGATAAAGAGTCCGTTGTTCACATCGAAGTGAAGATGATAGCCCGTTGAATCACCAGTATTACCGGTATCTCCAAGATATTCTCCCCTAACAACGGATTTACCCGTCCATACGACATATCCATCCAAATGAAGATATCTGGCGGTAAACTCGTTGCCATTTGTGTCCGTATCATTGGAAGTGATTACGACCCAATTTCCGGCAGTGTTGCTCCATCCAGCTAGCCTTACTACTCCTGCGCTCATGGCATAAGCTGGCTCAAGCATAACTCCGATGTCAAACCCGTAATGGAATCCCGAACCACGAGGACCATATGGAGAAGTGATGGAATTAGAGGTTGTGATGTAGTGCCAGTTATAATTACCGTAATGCGAACTGGACACATCTACATCCTCCGCCGCATTAATGATTGGAGCGAAGGCCAATACGACAACTACAATAATGCTGAGAAATAATGATTTTTTTCTTCACGTTCAATACCTCCAATATTATTTTGTGTACAAGAGCACATGTAAGCATTTGACTTGATCCTCATAAATAATGAAAAAAACATATCGCCTCCTTTACATTTGATTTCCCTACTTTGACTGCACTTTTTTATTTTGCGATGTAATCTGCCATGATCTCTAAGCTGATGTTCAGCACAATGCAAAGAAGAGAACATGTCTTGATCCTCGAATAGCGACCAAAGACAGATTATTGAGAACAAGCCATAAATGACTTGTTAACAACCGCAATAATTTTCACTTATAAATGCCTTCACTCTATATAACACGTCGATTCAGAATGGTATCACGTTTTTTTATAATTTTTTTTAAAAAAATAAAATAAGCATTGCGCTTTAAGAAAAAAGCTAGCCCATTAAAAGACCAATAAGCGTGATACTCTTTTAGTTTTATGTGTTTATAGATTGAACACTCATGTATCCGTTTCGCTAGCTGACACAGTACTCACACATTACATGATTTTGTTCAAATTTCACATTAGGAGATGGTTGACTATGTTTGTATTGAAGAGGAAATTGAGGGTTTTATTATCCGTATGCTTGGTTCTGTTTTTATCGTTATCGGTGTATTATTCACAAGGTCTGGTAGCAGCTGAGAAGAGTCCAACGCCCCCACCGCCTTCTTACACTAATCCTTTTGGGGTTTTTGATCCAAATCATGTTTATTTATATGACGGAACGTGGACCTCTGTCAATAGATTGGACAGCCAGAATCGAGAAAATTATGCAGC
>CALAME010000126.1 GCA_937925675.1 uncultured Paenibacillaceae bacterium
CAAAGTAGACACCTGAAATATCAAAAATCAGGACTACATTGAGGGGAGTTTTTCTGTTTATTCAAATCCGATCTCAGAAGAGTGCGGAACGATATGAACCCACGTTTTGCCTGGAATCCATGGCAATTCATGGCCTTGGTCGTCAAATACGCGAATCAATCCGTCCACCCGCTGCCAGGTCACTTCCTGATACGTGGCGGATTGCACCAAATATCCGTTTCCGGGACCGTTTACATTGATATGCCTGCGTCCGGCATTATCGACGATACGATGATCGCTTTTCAACACCAAGATGTTGTGCGCCACCAAAGCGTTGCCGCTTTCCTTGTCGACATGTTCTTCTCCCATCATGGAACGGGTATAATGTCCTTCTTCTGCGTCCCATTCGTATGACACATAATAACCGCCAATGTACGGAATATGCACCGATTCAGCCTTGTCCAAAGAAGCGTCTTCCGTTTCGTCCACAAAAAGAATGCCAGGATCGTCCCACTCGTCAATCCGATAGTTTCGTTTTTCGGCCCCTTCCCAAATTTTTTCCATGCTGGTGTACAAATTGTGAGGAGCCACCCGTTCCGAACTGCGCCAGAAAAAATCATGGTCGCCATACACCGCATCGAAATGCTGGATCCTGCGCTGCACAAGCAGATTTTTGGCTTCCTGGCTCCAACCGGCATGGACGATCAATCCATCGAGCCCGTCCCCGATCTCCACCAAATACGGCCTCGCACTGCGAACCGGACCGATCACTTCGGGGGATTCGCTCTGGAACACAGCGACAAAGCGGGTAATATCCCCTTCCGCTAACATTTCATATACGATATCCGCCTGGTCGAGTCCGGACTGCGGTCTCGCTCGAGGTGAATTTTCGACAAAGACAACGACAGGACGGCGCTCCACTTTTTCTTCCGTCCCTAAACCTGTGAGCGGGTACGTATAGGGATAAACCGGCTCGGGTTCCGGTTCCGGCTCCGGTTCGGGTTCGGGTTCTTCCACCACGCGGATCGGTTTTTCGATCTCCTCGGGCGGTTCAAAGTTTTGTCCGCAAGCCAGCAAAAAAATAACCATCACGAACAGCACAAAGACAGTTTTCACCATGGATGCGGGTGCTGCTTCCGTTCCCTTCACAAACAATCACCTGTATTCAGAGATTTGGACACTTTGGACATACTCTATTAAAACACATTTCCCCAAATTTGTCGCCCTTTAATTTCCAGTACTTTTGTAATGTTTCGTACCGTACAACCAAAAAGCATAAGCCAATAGGAAAAAGAGCAAGCCAACGGGAACGGTGAATGAACCGAGCTGATATTCCCAGCTCCCCGGAGAAAACTTACCAAGAAACCATCCGGCCGGAAAATAGGTGATAAATGCCATGGGGAAAATCGTAAAAATCCAGCGGATCACCGAGTCGTAAACGGATAGCGGGTAAGTCATATAATTGGCATTGATCGTCCAACCAAAAAGCACCAGCGATCCGACATGAATCAGCCAAAATGACAGCGTAGCCCAAATGAGCGTAAGTCCCATTTGAATCAGGACAGCGCCCAGCAGGATCACAGCCAGCTTCAAGACCAGGTTCCACGACCATTGCAGGTCCATATGCATCGTGCTCCAAACGAGAACCAGTGCGGATGCTCCCATATGGATCATGGCCTGCAAATCCATGCGGCCGCACATGACCTGAAACAGCAAATTGTGCGGACGAACGTATAAAATATCAAATTGTCCGCGATGAACCATCGACGCAAAATCGCGAACTCCGGCAAAAAAAGTGATATGTATCCCGTAACTGGCCAACCAGAGCCCATACAAGAAACTGACGTCGTAAAGGTTCCATCCATGCACAGACTCAAAATGATACAATGCGGTCACCAGACCTAACAGTTGCGTGCCGTACACGAACAAAGTACCGATCCCGGAAGCAAAAAAATTCACCCTGTAAATGCGGAACGTTTTCAGTTGCAGCAAAAATGATTTATAGTACAACTTCAAACTATCCATCGATCATCCTCCGTTGATCGAGATTTGCTTGACGGCCCTGCTCCATATCCAATGCGCAAGAACGATCATGCATATCGTCCAAAACCATTGCAGTCCCAAATAGGCCACCGCCTGCGGCAATGTACAGGTTTGTAAATAAATTTGCATCGGGATGTAAACGATGCTGGCAAACGGAAGCGATTGCACGATCGGTACAGCCCATTCGGGAAAAAACCACAGCGGCACATAAATGCCTGACAAAAATCGAACCGTCTGGTTTTTGATCGTATTGATGCTGAAAACCTGCGTGTACCAAAAAGCGAGCAGCGAAATGATGTAATTGATGTAAAACATAAGCAAAAACGAAAAGACCAGACTGATGACAAACAGCGCCATGTACAGGCCGGACGTGGGCAAGTTGATGCCGATTAACCCATGGATCAAAAGGGCAATCGGTAATACCTGCAGCAAAAAACGGTGGCCATAACGCCCGATTTCAAGTCCGAGCAAATATACGGAAAAACGGATCGGGCGCAACAGTTCGCTGGCGATCTCTCCGCTCAGTATACGCTGCTGGACCGTATCCACAAATTCCATCATCACATTGGGCAATAACCTCGCCAAAACGACATAAGTAATCAATTGACTTTCCGTTACCAGAGACGTTTCTTTACTCGCATACAGGGCTTGCCACACTTCGATGCTGAGAAAGACAAACAACAGGTCCGAAAACAAAGCAAAAAAGGTATTGCCACGGAACACGGTCGCATTTAAAAAAGCCTGGCGAGCCAAAAATGTAACCGTTTTCGCAAAATGGCTAAATGGATATGTGATCATGGGCATGGATCCCCTCATCTTCAACATTTTCCGATTCATAGACGTGCCGGATCAGATGCTCGATTTTCGGCTCTTCGATCTGGCAATCCCGAATCGGGTATCGAGCCGTCAATTGTTGAATGAGCTTTGTGGCCGAAATTTCGTTTTTCTTGAAACGAATACTCGCCTGCCGCTGGTCGAAGCCGATCAGTTCCCCGCATTCAAGCTCTACAGAAGTTTGCGGTTCTTCGAACTGTACCGTCAATATACGATCCGTGCCATAGTTGTCCACAAACCGTTGCAAGTTGCCATCGTAGATGATGCGCCCGTGGTCGATCAGGATCAGTCGTTCGCAGACGTGTTCGATGTCATCCATGTCATGTGTCGTTAATATAATCGTCGTCTTCTTTTCCCGATTGATTTCTTTTAAAAAGGTTCGGATTCGTTCCTTCGCCACGACGTCCAGTCCGATCGTGGGCTCGTCCAAATACACGATCTTCGGATCATGAAAAAAAGCACATGCGATCTCCGCTCGCATCCGTTGCCCGAGACTGAGCTGGCGAACCGGAATGGAAGCAAATTGGTCCAGATCGAGCAATTCTGTCATCATCTCCACATTTTTGCGAAATGTTTTCTCATCGATGCGGTAAATGTGGCGAAACAGCTCAAACGACTCCTTGATCGCCAGATCCCACCATAATTGAGTCCGCTGCCCAAAAACGACCCCGATCTGTCTGGCGTTTTCTCTGCGGCGTCGGCTCGGATCAATGCCGTTTACCCGGACCTTGCCGCTCGTCGGTGTCAAAATGCCGGTCAGCATTTTAATCGTCGTCGACTTCCCGGAACCGTTCGGCCCGATATAGCCGACGGATTGTCCCTGCGGAATGGTGAAATGGATACCGCGAACGGCTTCCTTTTCTTTCCAGACCGGGCGAAACAAATCGATCAGACCGCCGACAAATCCGTTCCGGTGTTCCTTGACCCGGTAAATCTTCCACAAATCTTCGACAATGATCGCATCCACGAACTGAAAGTCCTCCTTCCTGTACGAGCATGACCATGTATATCCGATCATTACATGTATACCCTATCATTATAAAATAATGGAAAAGAAACCGTCAATTAATGTCATTTCAGTGTATACATGGAAAACGGAGACAACAAAAAAACGGTGCAAGCGTCGAACGCTTGCACCGAGCTCTATTACCCCTAATCACGCATGACCTCTACCGCATGGCTCTTAATGCACGCATGGCAATGTCTGTCCGGTAATGCCGTCCTTGAAACCGGATACGTTCCACGTCTTCATAGGCTTTACGCCGCGCTTCCGCAATATCAGCCCCCAATGCGGTTACGCCAAGCAGCCGCCCGCCATCCGTCACGATTTTTCCATCCACTTTTTTCGTTCCCGCATGGAACACCACCGAATGTTTCACCTCATCCAGCCCTTCGATCGGAAACCCTTTTTCATAGAGGCCAGGGTAGCCTCCGGATGCGAGCACGACGCAAACGGCAGCCTCATCGCTCCATTCTATCTCAATATCGGCCAGCTGTCCGTGCAGCGTCGCCAGGATAATATCGAGCAGGTCTGTTTTCAGACGGGGCAATACGACCTGCGCTTCCGGATCACCGAAGCGGCAGTTAAACTCAACCGTCTTCGGTCCGGCATCGGTGATCATCAAACCGGCATAAAGAACGCCGCGAAACGGCCGTCCTTCTTGCACCATCGCCCGCGCAGCCGGCTTGAGAATCGTCTCGATCGCCTCTTCGACGATGGCGGGTGAAATGTGCGGGACGGGCGAATAGGTTCCCATGCCGCCTGTATTCGGGCCGCGATCGCCATCATATACCGGTTTATGATCCTGGGACGGCACCATCGGCCGCACCGTTTCTCCGTCAACGAAAGCAAGGATCGTCATTTCCTGACCTTGCAAAAACTCCTCAATGACCACTTTGTTGCCCGCTTCACCGAACACTTTATCGTGCATGATGGCCTCCAGCGCGGATTCGGCTTCAGCCATCGTCTTCGCCACGGTCACCCCTTTGCCTGCAGCCAGCCCGTCCGCCTTGATCACAATGGGAAGCGACTGCTCCCTCAAGTAAGCCAACGCCTCTTCATAACGCTCAAACGTTTCGTAGGCTGCGGTCGGAATGCCGTACTTTTTCATCAACTGCTTCGCAAACACTTTGCTGCCTTCGATCATGGCCGCATCTTTTCGCGGACCAAACACGGTGATTCCCTTTTCCTCCAATACATCCACCAGGCCATGAAAGAGCGGATCTTCAGGCCCGACCACAACGAGATCGATCTCTTGATCGATCGCAAATTGAGCCAGTTTTTCAAAGTCATTTTCCATGATCGGCACACATTCGGCCAATTCCGCAATTCCGGCATTCCCTGGAGCGCAAAACAACTGCTTCACCTTCGGGCTTTTGGCAAGTGACCACAGGATCGCATGCTCCCGTCCGCCGCGGCCGACTACGAGTATGTTCATCTGAACGTCCCCCTTCACGACTGATTTCGTGCATTGCCGCACTGGCCGCTGTCCCCGCGCCTAGTGTTTGAAATGTCTGACACCGGTAAATACCATCGCGATTCCGTTTTCGTCAGCGACCCGTATCGATTCTTCATCCCGGATTGAACCGCCGGGCTGAATCACCGCACTGACGCCCGCCTTGGCTGCCAGCTCCAACGTATCGCCCATAGGGAAAAAGGCATCGGAAGCCAGCACGCTGCCCCTCGCTTTTTCACCGGCTTGTTCAATCGCAATTTTCGCCGCACCCACCCTGTTCATTTGTCCGGCACCGATACCGATCGTCATGCTGTCGCGTGCCAGCACGATCGCATTTGACTTCACGTGCTTGACAACCTTCCAGGCAAACAAAAGCTGTTCGAGTTCTTCGGCCGTCGGTTCCCGCTTCGTCACCGTTTTCAGCTCTTCCGGACGCAAGCGGTACACATCGCTGTCTTGTACAAGCATGCCGCCCTCAACGGATGTAATGAAAGTTTCTGGCGCCCGGTCCTGCTCCCATTCACCCAGTTTGAGCAGGCGGATGTTTTTCTTTTTCGTTAAAATTTGCAGCGCTTCTTCCGTAAAATCAGGCGCAATGACGATTTCGAGAAAAATCTCGCTCATCTTCCGGGCCGTTTCCGCTCCGACAACCCTGTTAAATGCGACAATACCGCCGAAGATGGAAGTCGGATCCGCTTCGTATGCTTTACTGTACGCTTCATCGATATCGCGGCCGATTCCGACGCCGCACGGGTTCATATGTTTCACCGCAACGGCTGCCGGTTGATCAAACTCCTTGACGATTTGCAGCGCTGCATTGGCATCATTGATGTTGTTATATGAGAGCTCCTTGCCGTGCAATTGCTCTGCCGTGGTGATGCTGGCAGAGGCGGCCAATGGTTTTTTGTAAAATGCCGCGCTCTGGTGCGGATTTTCACCATAACGCAAGTCCTGCACCTTTTCATAAGTGACCGTCAGCCGTTCCGGAAATGTCTCCCCGCATTGTCGGGTCAAATATTCGGCGATAAGGGCATCATATGCTGCCGTATGACGGAACACCTTCGCGGCCAGTCTCTTTCTGAGCTCAAGTGTCGTATTTCCGTTTTCCTCAATTTGTGCGATGACTTCATCATAATCGGCAACATCGGTCACCACAGTCACATAAGCATGGTTTTTGGCGGCGGCCCTTAACATCGACGGTCCGCCAATATCGATGTTCTCAATCGCATCCTCGAAAGACGCCTCCGGATTGGCGATCGTCTGCTGAAACGGATACAGGTTGACCACGACCAGATCGATCCAGCCGATCCCCAGCTGCTCGGCTTGTGCGCGATGTTCAGCATGATCTCTCAGCCCTAAAAGACCACCGTGCACCTTCGGATGCAACGTTTTGACACGGCCATCCATAATTTCCGGAAAACCGGTTACGTCCGAGATGCCCGTCACCTGGATTCCGTTTTCTTTCAGCAACTTTTCTGTCCCGCCGGTTGAGATGATTTCAATCCCGCGTGCCGCCAACTTCTGTGCAAACTCAACGATTCCTGTCTTGTCCGAAACGCTGATCAGCGCCCTTTTGATAGACACCCGTAAAAACTCCTTTCCAAGTCCGTTCATGTTTTTTGCGTTCAATCGTATGGCTTCATCGTCACTTTTCTTCCCGACAAATGGATCTTGCCGCGCGCAAACTGTTCGATCACAAACGGATACAATTCATGTTCAACCGCATGGATGCGCTCGGCCAGACTGTTTTCATCATCGTCATCTTTTACTTCGACGACCCGTTGCGCGATGATCGGCCCGGTGTCCATGCCGTGATCGACAAAATGCACCGTAACCCCCGTTACTTTCACGCCGTATCTCAATGCCTGTCCGATTCCATCCATACCGGGAAAAGCCGGAAGCAATGACGGATGGATGTTGATCATGCGCCCCTCGTAAGGCTTGACCAATGTTTCCGTCAACAGGCGCATATATCCGGCCAGCACGACCAGTTCGACTTTCTTCTCGTTCAATTTCTGCAAGATTTCTTTTTCATACGCTTCGCGGGAAGGATAGTCTTTCGCTCGAAACACAAAGGTCGGCACTCCGAACTTGCGCGCCTTCTCTACGACCGGCGCTTCGGGACGATCACAGACGAGCAGTTCCGCACTTGCCGACAGTTCCCCCGCCTTGATTTTTTCCATGATCGCCTGAAAATTGCTGCCGGAGCCGGACGCAAAGACGGCGATACGCAAACGGCGTCTCTCCATTTAAACCGGTTCCTCCCCATCCAACGTGACTTTTCCTTCGCCACGCGTCACCGTACCAATGCGGTAGGCCTGCTCCCCGGCCTGGCGGGCGGTCTCAATCGCCAGCTCGACTTGCTCTTCCGGCACAAATGCAACCAGCCCCACGCCCATATTGAACGTGCGGCACATCTCCCTTTCGCTCAACTTGCCAACGGATTTCAGCAGTTCAAAGATCGGCGGAATCGGCCAGCTGCCCCGGATCAGGTCGGCATTGAATCCGTTCGGAAGCACGCGCGGAATGTTCTCCAGCAAACCGCCGCCGGTAATATGCGAAAATCCTTTCACATCGACAGCTTTGCGCAGTGCCATCGCCGTTTTAACATAAATTTTGGTCGGGGTCAACAGCACTTCCCCGAGCGGCTGCTCACCAAGTTCCGCAATGCGCTCATCCAGCCGGTATCCGGCGTCGGCCAACAAAATTTTGCGCACGAGTGAAAAACCGTTGCTATGCAGTCCGCTAGAGGCGATGCCAATGATGGCATCCCCTTCACGAATCGCAGAACCATCCAGCAGCTCACGCCGCTCGACGACACCGACAGCGAAACCGGCAATATCATATTCGTCCTCTTTGTACATGCCGGGCATTTCCGCAGTTTCGCCGCCGATCAGTGCGCATCCTGCCTGCACACAACCTTCTGCGATTCCACTCACGATCGTCTCGACCTTGGCTGGAGACAACTTGCCGCAGGCGAGATAATCAAGGAAGAAAAGCGGTTCTGCCCCCTGCACGACAATGTCGTTGACACACATCGCCACCGCATCGATACCAATCGTATCATGGCGGTCCATCTGAAAGGCGATCATCAGCTTCGTACCGACACCGTCGGTGCCGGACACCAACACCGGCTCCTCATATTTGTTGGCCAATGCAAACAGGCCACCAAAACCGCCCAGATCGGCGATGACTTCAGGGCGCATCGTGCGTGTTACATGTTTTTTCATTCGTTCCACGGCTTCATTGCCGGCAGCAATATCTACACCCGCTTCCCGATAAGCATCCGCCATCGCTTTTTTCGCACCCCATTCCCATTCGGAGTTTTGCAAATATTTGCCTGTTCCTGCTCTTAACCGAGAGCTGCTCTTACCTATACTTGCTCTTTACTTATATTTGGTCTTTACCTGTACCTTGTTCTCTATCTATACACGTTCCTTTACCTTTACGAGCGACGCATGGTCCCCCAGCGGTGTCGGATAGTCGTCATCAAAACAGGCGAGGCACATGCCGGTATTGATATCGGAGACGTTGCGGCCGATCGAGCGGATCAGGCCTTCCTTGCTCAAAAAATGCAAGCTGTCGGCATTGATCTCTTGTCGAATCTGCTCGATCGTGCGCGAAGAAGCGATCAGTTCCTCTTTGCGCGGCGTATCGATGCCATAAAAACATGGATTGACAAATGGCGGTGAACTGATGCGTACATGCACCTCCGTCGCCCCCGCTTCGCGCAACAACCCGACGATTCGCCGGCTGGTCGTACCGCGGACGATTGAGTCGTCAATCATGACCACCCGCTTGCCTTCAACGACTTTACGCACCGCACTCAGTTTCATTTTTACCCCTTGTTCACGCAATTCCTGGGTCGGTTGGATAAACGTGCGGCCCATATAGCGGTTTTTGATCAATCCCAGCTCGTAAGGAATGCCCGTTTCCTCGGCGTATCCGATCGCCACCGAGATGCTGGAATCGGGGACGCCGGTCACAACATCGGCCTCGACAGAAGCTTCCCGCGCCAGTTCACGGCCCATCCGCTTGCGTGCCATATGGATGTTGATCCCGTCGATGTCGCTGTCCGGGCGGGCAAAATAAATGTATTCCATCGCGCACGTCGCTCTGCGTTTGACTGGCGATACCCTTCGTTCGTGGTACCCGTTTTCATCCAGCACGATCATCTCGCCGGGACCCACATCGCGCACATATTCCGCCCCGACCGCATCAAACGCACACGTTTCCGAGGCAAACAGATAGGCATCGCCGAGTTTTCCGATCGCCAGCGGTCTTAATCCGTACGGATCCAGCACCGCGATCAGCTTCGTCTTGGTCATGAACAAAAACGCATATGCCCCTTCGAGGGCAGCCAATGCTTCCATGATCGCATCCTCGATCCGTTCCTTACGCGAACGGGCGATAAGATGGGCCACGACTTCCGTGTCACTCGACGTCTGAAAAATCGAGCCTTCCTCTTCCAGACGCCGTTTCAGCGAAGCCGCATTGACGAGACTTCCGTTCGTCGCAATCGCAAGCTCCCCGTCTTTGTATTTGAACACGAGCGGCTGTGCACTCGATAGAGGATTGCCGTTCGAACTCGAGTAGCGTACGTGAGCAATGGCGTTGACACCGGACAGTTCCGTCAATTTTTGCTGGTCAAACACTTCCTTGACGAGCCCCAAATCGCGATGATAACGGAATTGCTCCCGGTCGCTTACACAGATGCCCGCACTTTCCTGTCCACGATGCTGCAGGGCATGCAATCCGTAATAAGAGAGAAAGGAAGCTTCCGGATGCCCGAACACGCCGAACACACCGCATTCTTCTTTAATTTTGCCGAGCGCGCTGGCTTCGGCGCCGTCATTGTAGTAACGACCGCTCCAGAGCGGAACGCGGCCTTTCCACCGCGCATTCCGCTCCAAAGCAGTTACAGGTGGTCTTGTCTGATTGTACCGGATGGTCTGATCGTTCAGTTCATCAGACATGGTATCGCTTCCTTCCAGATCCGTTCCAGTTCTTTCACCTGCTCTTCCATCACAACCGTACCGTTGACTTTCACACGCAGCGTATCGGTCGAAACACGTCCGATCACCGCACAAGGCACGCCTTGCTCCTGGATCCATTTGCACAGAGCTTCCGCCTCCTCCGCTGCCACTGACAGCAGCACGCGCGACTGACTCTCGCTGAACAGGGCTATGTCCGCCCGCAAATCCGTATTGAGGTCGATCTCGGCACCCAGCTGGCCGGTGATGCACGACTCCGCCAGCGCCACCGCGAGTCCCCCGTCGGACAGATCGTGCGCAGAGCGCACCCGACCGTCACGAATGGCCTGCAGTACGGTCTGTTGCAGCCTTTTCTCCACTTCCAGATCGATCGCCGGCGGCCGCCCTTCCGTACAACCGTGAATCACATATTGGAATTCACTGCCGCCCAGTTCCGCTTTCGTTTCCCCAAGCAGCAAAATGACATCGCCCACCGACTTGAACGACTGGGTCGTAATATGGTTGACATCTTCGACCAGTCCAACCATGCCGATCACCGGCGTCGGATAAATCGCTCCGTTAAGGTTCTCGTTGTACAGGCTGACGTTTCCGCCGATGACGGGCGTCTCCAGCACCCGGCACGCGTCCGCGATGCCATCGGCCGCTTTTTCCAGTTGCCAGAAAATTTCTGGATTTTCCGGGCTGCCAAAATTGAGGTTATCCGTAACGGCAAGCGGTTCACCGCCGCTGCAAACAATATTGCGCGCCGCTTCACATACCGCGATGCGTCCGCCCACTTCCGGATCCAGATACACATAACGACCATTGCCGTCCGTGGTCATGGCGAGCGCCTTTTTCGTTCCGGGAACGAGCACGACCGCCGCATCCGAACCCGGGCCGACCGCTGTCGTTGCGCCCACAGTCGAATCGCACTGGTTGTATACCCATTCTTTGCTCGCGATCGTGGGGGAAGCGAGCAGTTTCTTCAGCGCCTGACCGATCTCTTTCGTTTCCGGATAGCGGGTCGTATCCACGTTCGCATTCGCCACATAATATTCCGGTACTTTTGCAGGCTTGTGGTAAACGGGGCTGTCGTCCACCAGAGCTTTTACCGGCATGTCGGCGACAATCTGGCCATGGTGGAACAGTTTTAGCCGTCCGTCGTCTGTCACTTTGCCCACCTTATGGCATTCCAGACCCCATTTCTTCAAAATGGCGCGCGCCTTTTCCTCGTGCTGCGGTTCAAGTACAAACAGCATCCGTTCCTGCGACTCGGACAACATCATTTCATAGGCCGTCATATTCGCTTCCCGCTGCGGGACATCATCGAGATACAGTTCCATCCCGTTTCCGGCTTTTGCCGCCATCTCTGAGCTCGAACAGGTCAGTCCCGCTGCGCCCATATCCTGGATACCGAGCACGATGCCCTCTTCGATCAGTTCCAGGCAAGCTTCCATCACCAGCTTTTCCATAAACGGATCGCCCACCTGCACCGTCGGCCGTTTGGCTTCCGTTTCCTCATTCAATTCTTCCGAGGAAAACGTAGCACCATGAATACCGTCACGCCCGGTGGCCGGTCCGACATAAAACACCGGGTTGCCGATGCCTTCCGCTACCCCTTTCTGGATGCGATCGTGCCGGATAAGGCCGACGCACATCACATTGACGAGCGGATTGCCTTCGTAACTTTCATCAAACATCACTTCGCCGCCGACGGTCGGTACCCCGATGCCGTTTGCGTAGCTGCCTGCACCCGCGATGACATTTTCAAACAAATATTTGACGCGTTCATTGTCCAGCTTGCCGAAACGAAGCGATTGGAGCAGGGCGATCGGCCGCGCACCCATGGAAAAAATATCGCGAATGATGCCGCCGACACCGGTTGCTGCGCCTTGAAACGGCTCCACTGCGGACGGATGGTTGTGACTCTCGATCTTGAACGCCACCGCCAGCCCGTCACCGATATCGACAATCCCGGCTCCTTCACCGGGTCCGACCAAAACACGCGGACCTGTGACCGGGAACTTGCGCAGTACCGGTTTAGAGTTTTTGTACGAACAGTGCTCGGACCACATGACGCTGAACACACCGATTTCGGTATAGTTCGGTTTACGGCCCAGAAACTCGCACACTTTGGCATATTCTTCGTCGGTGACGCCAAACTCGCGATAAATCTTTTGCTCCGCGATCTGTTCCGCCGTCGGTTCCTTAACGGGTTGTTGCAACGCCATGTTTCTCCCTCCAAGTTCGCAAGATCGAAGTAAATAACCGTTTGCCATCTTCAGAGCCCAGCCATTTCGACACCGCCCGTTCCGGATGGGGCATCATACCCAGTACATTTCCCGCTTCATTGACAATGCCCGCGATGTTGTCCAGGGAACCGTTCGGATTTTCCCCTGCATAACGGAACACGATCCGGTTTTGCTCCTTTAAAGATGCCAGCGTTTGTTCGTCACACACATAGTTCCCTGCACCGTGCGCAATCGGGAGGCGGATCGCCTCCTTTTCCTCATAATCGATCGTAAACGGCGTACGATGGTTTTCGACAACGATCTCCGCCCACTGTGAACGAAATTTCAACGACGTATTACGCATGAGCGCTCCAGGTAGCAGACCGCTCTCCAGCAAAATCTGAAAGCCATTGCCGATGCCGAGGATGAGCGCGCCGCGCTCCGCTTCCTTTTTCACCGCTTTCATCACGGGAGCATGTGACGCTATGGCGCCCGGGCGCACATAATCGCCGTACGAAAAACCTCCCGGAATGATCACGCCGTCAAAGGATGACAAATCCTCTTCGATATGCCATACGCATTGCGCCGGTTCGCCTGTACATTCCTCCACTGCACGCACACATTCGGCTTCGCTTGAACCCGGAAAAACGAGCACGGCGAACTTCATGATGACGCAACCTCCAGCTCGTACCGATAATCTTCGACGACCGGATTGGTCAGCAATTTTTCACACATCTGTTTGAGGCGAGACTCCGCTTCGTCCCGGTCTGCAGTATCGAGGGTCAGTTCAATATATTTGCCGACCCGAACTCCGCTTGCTTCCCCATAGCCGAGGGAGTGAAGGGCTCGTTCCACCGCTTGTCCTTCCGGATCCAGTACCCCTTCCTTGACCGTTACATATACGACCGCTTTCCACATGGCTAGTCGTTCCTCCTCATTTTTTCATTGATTTTTAAGCAACCGTCAACTTTTCGCACCCGTCAACCTTTCATAAATCTGCAGATACCGTTTCGTCGTTTCCACTACAATCTGTTCAGGCAGCGGCGCCGGCGGACTGTTCCGATCCCAACCGCTCGCAGCGAGATAGTTGCGCACCGGTTCTTTGTCCATACTGTCGATGTCTGTATCGAGGCGGTAGTCTTCCCGCGCCCAGAAGCGGGACGAATCCGGCGTGAAAATTTCGTCGATGACGATGACGCGGTCTTCCACGATCCCGAATTCAAACTTGCAGTCCGCCAAGATGATTCCCCGCTGCGCACAAAAATGCGAAGCAAATTCATAGAGCCGCATACTTTTCTCTTCCAGTTCCCGTGCCAGTGCCTTGCCGACTTTTCGTTCCAACTTTTCAACCGAAATATCTTCATCGTGCCCGACGTCATTTTTGAGGGCGGGGGTAAAGAGCGGGCGGTCGAGCTTTTCATTTTTTCTAAGCCCCGGAGGCAAACGATGCCCGTTCACCGTTCCTGTTTTTTCATACTGTCTCCAACCGCCGCCTGTAATATAGCCGCGCACGACACATTCCACGTCGATTCGCTTCGCCTTTTTAACTACCATCACCCGTTCCGAAAACAGTCCGGGATCCGTCAGCACATCTTTAATTTGTTCCACATCGGTATGCAGCATATGGTGCTCCATCCAGCCGCCAATCTGCTCAAACCAAAACCGGGCGAGCTGGTTGAGCACCCTTCCTTTCTCCGGAATGGGCGGTTCCAATACGTAATCGAATGCCGATATGCGGTCCGTGACGACGATCAGCATCGCATCGCCCAGGTCGTACAACTCCCGCACCTTTCCCTTGTGCAGCAAAGGAGCTTTCACTTTTCCCTCTGCGGTTGCCAGCACCCGAGTCTCATCACTCACCCGATGTTCCTCCCTCATCCAGACCGAGCCGGCGAAAGATGGTGTCCACATGTTTCAAATGCCAGGACGGATCAAAACAGTCTCTAATCTCATCGGCAGTAAGTTGGGACGTAATCTCGGGATTGGCTTCCACAATCTCGCGAAAAGAGCGTTCTTCCTCCCATGCCTGCATCGCCAAGGGCTGTACGGTATCATAAGCTTTTTCCCGGCTCCAGCCTTTGTCGATCAGCTTGGTCATCACCCGACCGGAAAACGGAACATCGTACGTACGTTTCATATTCCGCTTCATATTTTCGGGGAAAACGACCAAATTATTGACGATTTGGCCGAAACGGTTGAGCATATAGTTGAGCAGGGTCGTTGCATCGGGAAGAATAATCCGTTCTACCGACGAATGGGAGATATCCCGTTCATGCCATAGCGGCACATTTTCGTAAGCCGAAATCATATAGCCGCGCATGACCCGCGCCAAACCGGAAATGTTTTCGCTTCCGATCGGATTGCGTTTGTGCGGCATGGCCGACGAGCCTTTTTGTCCTTTGGCGAATGCTTCCTCCACTTCGCGAAATTCGCTTTTTTGCAGGGCACGAATTTCTGTAGCAAACTTTTCGAGCGAAGTGGCGATCAACGCCAGCGTCGCGATATATTCGGCATGGCGGTCACGTTGTAATGTCTGCGTCGAGATGGGCGCCGGGGAAATACCCAGTTTTTCACATACATAGCGTTCCACAAACGGATCGATATTTGCATAAGTGCCGACCGCACCGGAAATTTTACCGAATTCGACGCCGGCTGCTGCACGGACAAACCGCTCGCGATTCCGCTTCATTTCCTCATACCAGAGCGCCATTTTCAGACCGAATGTCGTAGGTTCGGCATGCACGCCGTGCGTCCGTCCCATCATGACCGTATATTTATGTTCGAGCGCCTTGTCTTTCAAAATCGAAATAAAGCGATCGATATCTTCCAGCAAAATCGCATTGGCCTGTTTCAGCAAATAACCGTTGGCCGTGTCGACGACGTCCGTTGAAGTCAATCCGTAGTGGACCCATTTTTTCTCTTCGCCAAGCGATTCCGACACAGCTCGCGTAAATGCGATCACATCATGGCGCGTTTCTTGCTCGATCTCGTAGATGCGCTCGATGTCGAAACGGGCCCGCTCCCGCAATTTTTGCACATCTTCCCGCGGAATGACCCCGAGTTCCGCCCATGCCTCGCAAGCACACAGTTCGACTTCCAACCAGGCTTTAAATTTGTTCTCCTCGCTCCAGATCGCTTTCATTTCCGGCCTGCTGTAACGTTCAATCATGCTTCAAACCTCCGCTTCCATTGTTACTGCCGTATATGTCTCTCCATACGGGAGCCGTTCGCACCCATTCCAAGGCTGTTTCTACATCATCGGTCAAAATGTTGATATGACCCATTTTCCGTTGCGGTTTGGCTTCCTTTTTGCCGTACAAATGGATTTTGAACTCCAGTCCTTCCGCCTGGAACAGACCCTTTTCCATCCCTTGCAGGACAAAAGGGACATGTTGTCCGAGAATGTTGACCATGACGACAGGGGACAAGAGTCTTGTACTGCCGAGCGGCAGATGGCACACAGCGCGCACATGCTGTTCAAATTGGGACGTTGCACAAGCGTCCATCGTGTAATGACCGGAATTGTGCGGCCGCGGTGCCAGTTCATTGACATATAACTGTCCGTCTGCTGTCAGAAACATTTCCACCGCGATCAATCCGACCACATTGAGCGATTGGGCGATGCGCACAGCGAGCGCCTCCGCTTTTTCGGCAATTTCCCGGGAAATACGCGCCGGAACGATCGACAGATGCAAAATATTTTCGACATGTACATTTTCAGCGGGCGGAAATGTGCGAACCGCGCCGGACGGCGTTCTGGCCGCAATGACCGATAATTCTTTGTCAAACGGAATCCATTGTTCCAACACCAGTTCCTGTCCGCTGCCCGCAAGCTGTTCGTAGGCCTGAATCGCCTCGTCGCGATCGCGGATGACGCGCTGTCCCTTGCCGTCATATCCGCCGCTGCACGTTTTTAATACCGCTGGCAGTCCGATCTCTCCCATGGCGGATTGCATGGAGTCCCGATCGGTGATCGCGCGATACGGCGCAACGGGAACACCGGCATCCTGCAAAGCTTTTTTCTCGCGCAAACGGTGCTGGGTCGTATACAACAAAGCACTCCCCTGCGGCACATAGGAACATTCGCTCAACATGGCCGCGACAAACGCATCGACATTTTCAAATTCATAAGTGATCAGATCGGAACGCTCAGCTAACCGTCGCGCTGCCTCCTGGTCGTCATAAGCAGCCACGATCTGCGCGTCGGAAACTTGGGCACAAGGGCAATCCGGGGTCGGATCCAGGGTGATGAACCGATAGCCCATCGCCCTGCCCGCAAGCGCGATCATTCGTCCTAGCTGACCTCCGCCGAGCACACCGATTGTGCTGCCCGGCAAAATGACGGGCGCCTCTTTCACAGCAAATCACTGCTTTCCAGCACTTGTTGGCGAATCCGTTCGCGCCGTTTTTCCAGACGTTCTGCCAGTTCACTGTCTTCCAGCGCCAGAATTTGCGCCGCCATCAATCCTGCGTTGGTCGCGCCGGCCTTGCCGATCGCCATCGTCGCTACCGGTACACCGCCCGGCATCTGCACGATCGATAGAAGCGAGTCCAGCCCGTTCAAGTTTGATGACTTGACGGGCACACCGATAACCGGCACCGTAGTTTTGGACGCCACCATGCCTGGCAGATGAGCAGCACCGCCGGCGCCGGCAATGATCACTTTCAGACCGCGTTCCCGCGCTTTCGCAGCATATTCAAACATGTAGTCCGGCGTACGATGTGCGGAAACGACCTTCTTCTCATAAGGGATCCCCAGTTCATCCAAAACATCGCAAGCATGTTTCATCGTGTCCCAATCCGACTGACTACCCATGATGACCGCTACCTGGGTCTCTTCTGACATGAATGACCCTCCAGATTCCATTTTTCGCAATCCAAGTTCAGTTTAACAATCGAGACATCACCATGTCAACCTGAAAAACGAACATTTCAGATTATTTTTTGAAAATAGTTCGGTTTTTATTCGTTTATTTCCTCCATTGACGCATCGACAGGCTTCATGTATAGTTATCACTAAATTAACGTCCTGAAACTTCCATTTTTATTCCAGTTCATGACATAAAACGCGGGCGTTTTATTCGGGGTCATGGGCTTAAAAAGAGAAAGGAGGGCTTCTCTTTTGTTGAAATATGTGCGCAAAAGGGCGCTGACCGGAGTCTTGACCGTCATCATCTCGATCCTGTTCAACTTTCTCTTTATCCGCCTGGCGCCCGGAGATCCGATTTCATACATAACCGGAACCGAATTCCCTGCACCGGAACTGAAAGCGCAATTGACCGAAAAATATGGCCTGGACAAACCTTTGTACACCCAATTTGCTCTCTATATCACCTCGCTCATCAAAGGGGACCTCGGTCAATCGATTTCCAACGGCCGCCCTGTTACTGCACTGATCGGAGAACGCATCGGCCCCACTTTGCTCCTGGCCCTCACCTCAGCGATCCTGGCACTCATCATCGGAACCGCTCTCGGCATTTACAGCGCCAAACGCCCCGGCTCAAAACGGGACATTTTCCTGAACGGAATTTCCTACGTCGCTGATTCAATGCCCCCGTTTTGGCTCGGCATGATGCTGTCACTGATATTTGCCTCCGGGTTCAAAATCTTGCCGACATCCGGCATGGTCGACCTCAGAGCCTCCCATACCGGTCTGGCCTATGCCATGGACGTGCTCAAACATTTGATTTTGCCGATGCTGACCGTTGTCATTGTCACTTTTCCCTATTTTTTTCGCGTGGCACGAACATCGGTGATGCAAGCGCTGGCCGATGATTATATTCTCACTTTCCGTGCCGCCGGCATGAGTGAAAATCGCATCTTCTACAAATATGTTTTCCGTAATGCAATGCTGCCAACCATCACAGCCTTTGGCATCACATTGGCATACGTCGTTGCGGGGGTGGCTATTGTTGAAATCGTTTTCTCCTGGCCTGGAACGGGGAGCTTGATGATGAACGCGATTATGCAAAGGGACTATCCGCTTCTGATGGGGCTGTACCTTTTAATATCCGTCTCCGTCGCCG
>CALAME010000127.1 GCA_937925675.1 uncultured Paenibacillaceae bacterium
TTTGGATAGTATATGCAGATGCCCAGCCCAATGTGTTTTCATCGATTAAAAAAGATTTAAAAATACAGGCTTTTCCTGCTTGACAATCAAAGTGTATTAACTATATAATACACCTGTCGGTGTATGAACCGCTTAATACACTTGCTTGTACTTGCGGTGTATTACCCCCTTAATACACCATTGAACTTCGGGAGTTGATGGAATGCAAATCAATTTTAACAGTCGCGATCCCGTCTACGTCCAAGTTGTGCGACATTTTAAACGACAGATTGCGATGGGATTTCTGGAGCCCGGAGAGCAAATCCCGTCCAGGCGGGAACTGGCCAGTATGCTCAAAATTAATCCGAACACCGTACAACGGGCTTATAAAGAAATGGAGGATGAAGGCTTGATCAAGACAGAAAGCAACCAGCCGAGCCGGATCACGAATGATCCATCGATGATCAAGGCTGTACGCGATGAATTGATTCAGGAATCGGTCCATCAATTTGTAAGCTCCATGCGCTCGATCAACGTCCCTTTGGAAGAAGCGCTGGAACTTATCAAGCAGAATTATGCCCTTGCTGACAAGAAGGAGGATTCACATGATCGAAGTTCGTAATGTGATCAAAAAATACGGCAGAAAAAGAGTGTTAAACGGGGTAAGCTTCACCGCAAACAAAGGAGAGATCACCTGTCTCATCGGAATTAATGGAGCAGGAAAGACGACGATCCTGAATGCCATCTGCGGCTTGACCCCGATCCATGGTGGCGAAATTCTCATCAATGGCAAACCGTTGTCCAAACAGACGTTTGAACAAGTATCCTACATTCCGGATACGATCACGATGCTGCCGCAAATGAGAATTCAAGACGTGATGGATTTCATGGGTGACTTTTATGATTCATGGAACACGGATCGTGCCGAACAAATCCTTGAATTTTTCAAACTCAACCGCAATGACAAGATAGCTTCTCTTTCCAAAGGAAACACCGCTAAAGCCAATTTGCTGATGGGGCTGTCCCTCGATGTTGATTTTATCTTGATGGATGAGCCGTTTTCCGGCATCGATATTTTCAGCCGTGAGCAAATTGCAGAAGTGTTTACCAGCCATTTGATTGAAGACCGCGGTGTGATCATCACGACGCATGAAATTCAAGATATCGAACACCTGATTGACAAGGCTGTATTGCTCGAAGACGGCGTCGTGCGCATGGAGTTTCTCACGGAAGAGATGAGAGAAAAAGAAGGAAAATCTGTCGTGGACGTCATGAGGGAGGTCTACCAACAATGACGCGGCTATTTAAGCTCATCAACTTTGAATTCAATCGCATTTTCAAAATTTTGCTCGTTCTGCTCATCAGCGTAGTCACCATTCAAATGGTGGGTACAGTGAAAATTTCACTTGTTTATTTGAATGAAATTCAGCATGCGCTCGAAATGGGCATGTCTATAGAAGAGATTCATACGAATTACGGACAGATCTCGTTTCAACGAGTTACAGGTTCGCTCTGGTTTGTCGGACCGATTTTTTTGGGCATTGTCTCCGTACTCTTTTACATTTTTCTCATCTGGTATCGCGATTGGTACGGCAAAAACACTTTTATCTACCGGCTATTGACGCTGCCGACGGAACGGATCAACATCTACCTGGCCAAATTGGTCACCATTTTGCTGATGACACTCAGCTTCGTATCGATTCAGATCATCGCAATGCCTTTGGAAATCAAGCTGATGAGTTGGATCGTACCCGAACAGCACTATATCCATATATCGGCGCGGGAAGCCCTGACAAACCATATCGAACTGAGCTTCATTTTCAAATCCACCTTTACCGAATTTGCCATTTGGTACGGTATAGGGATCATTTCTGTGGCCATGATCTTTACAGGAATCCTGTTTGAACGCTCGTACCGCCTGTTGGGGATCGGCTTGGGGATCGGATATATCATTCTGTCCGTGCTCCTATTTCTTATGCCTGTATGGATTCACATCATGCTCGACGATTACTTTTATCCGGACGAACTGTATAAACTGTTTATCTTATCCGCGCTTGTCGTATTTGCTTTGTCGACATGGACGGCTTCCTATCTGCTAAGAAAGAAAATCCGAGTTTAGACGAGGTGTCAACGTATGAAAAAATATTGGAAAATGCTCAGCATGATGCTTGTCATCTTTTTGGGGATCGGCACATTTTATATCCATTACGCGCTCGCTGTTCATTCGTATCCGAATTTTAAAATCGAAACGGTTGAGGGCGATCCGGAAATGGTGGAAAACCTCGCCATCACCGCATACTATGGCGTTTTGCCTTACGCATCTCCACTGCAAATTACAAATCAAGGTTCCTTCTATCGTGCTCAAGAGTCCTTCTTTGACTCGATGAAAAGCATGCCTTACAGCTATGACAGAAAAATAAGGGATGAATATAAACATGTGTTGCGCGGTATTCACCATGGATGGAACACATACTATGAAGATGATCAATATTTGGTCATCGTATCCTTAAATACCAGCGGCTACTACACCCAACCCATCCGGGAAATGGAAATCCGTTATTTGAACAAGGAATCGAAAAAGACGGTCAAAACCATCTCTCATCGCTTGAACCGTACAGACTTTGCCACCATCCATGACGTACAGGTCATCGGTAACAACATCATCGTCTTTACAATCGGTTGGGATTATGATTATGAGCAGGAAAAAACGACAGTGTTTGCAGATACGTATACCTTTAACATGGCGGAAGCCAAATTTGTAGAACACGTAACGATACTCTCGGATCAGCGTGAGCATATCGAATTGAATCCGCTGTATGAAAGTGTCCATTGGCGGCCGATGCCGTATATCGTTTATCGATTAAAAGAAGAAAACCGTGGCGTTGAACGTGTTCAAGCAAACGTGGATCCCGAAGCCCCTGTGAATGAAACCGAAAAAGATGTGCAAGAAGCAAAAGAACCGATCAATGATCTGTATGCCTATCATGTAGAAACAGGGACGATCAAGCGCATCGAACTTCCAACGGAGCTTAAATCGCTGGAAGTCAATCTGTTCGACGGAACCCATTTATATTTTGTCTCCTCTTCCAACGATCATACCGAAGTAAAAGTATTCAATATCAGCGAAGAGAGAGTCATCCATGAACTGACCATCGACAATGGTCCGCATGAGGACATAAATCACATGTTCGTTGATAACGGATTGCTTTATGTGCTCGAACAGGAAAATCCACCGTCCACAAATGCGAGTCTGCGTATTTTTAATATGGAAACAGGAGAAGTGGTCTATCGGGGAGAAATTGTGAGAGAGGATGGAAAAAGCGAAGAGGATGATGTGCTCAATGTGTATGAAATAAACTTTCGCGAATAAAATGAGCTCCGGCCGTGAACAATCGCAAGCGTTCATAGCCGGAGCATTTTTTACTTCTTTTACCCTCACTTAAGCTCTAAAACGGTTTACAGTGACGCAGATACATTTTCAAGATGATTGGCCAGGCAACGTTTTTCTTCAATGACCTCTTGGCAGCTATCCAGCATTTTTTCCAAAACCGCCGGCCATGATTGCATTCGGCTGTACGAAAGGCCTGCTTGAGCCAGAGTGCGCCTTAATTCCGGCTCATCATGCAGTGTGACCACCGCCTGCCTAAATTGTTCCACATCTCCCGGTTGACACAGCCATCCGGTTCGCATATGGCGGATATTGTCACATATTCCGCCTGCATTGGCGCCGATCACCGGAATGCCTGAAGCCATGGCCTCCAGCACCACATTACCGAACGTTTCCGTTGCGGAAGGAAACACAAACAGATCAGAAGCGGCATAAATATCGGCCAGTTCCCGACCGTGGCGGAAACCGAGCACGTGTACACCGGAATGTCCGTTTCCGTAGGTTTTCGCCAAACCTTCATAGAGTGGCCCCTCCCCGACGAGCACAAGTCGGGAATGGGACTTGATCCGTTCGGGCAGGAAATGAAATGTATTTAACAGCACATCGATCCCTTTTTCCGGAGCCAGACGGCCGACAAAAAGCAAGATAAAATGATCATCCTTCAGACCATAGCGAGCTCTCACGGCTGTACGGTCGACATGCGGTTGGAACAAAGCAAGATCCACGCCATTTCCTTTGACCTCAACCCGCTTATAACCTTGCCGTTCAAGATGCGCTTTCGTCGATGGGGATGGAACAAAAATTTTGTCACAGTGTTGATGAAACCATCGCATGTACCGATCCAGTACGGGCAGCAACGCGCCCAGCCGGTAATGCGGTAAATAACGTTCAAAATGCGTATGGTAAGAAGCGACAAACGGTACTTTGAGCGACAATGCTGCATATCGTCCGCACAAGCCGATGTTAAACGGTGTCGCCACATGGATCAGATCGGGGGCAAATTCCCGAACCATTTTCATCATCCGCCACGGCACAGGCACAGCCAGTTTACACTGTTTATATAAAGGAAAAGAAAAACTGGGATAACGGATGACCGAGCCGTCCCTTACCACTCGGCCCCCGTTCAGGCTGGGGGCAAACACCTGACATTGATGTCCGCGCTCTTCGAGAAAGTTCACCCAGCGCTGGAGCGAAAGCGCTACGCCGTTTACTTCCGGCCAGTACGTATCGGTAAAAATTGTAAGCTTCATCTTCATCCCCACTCGCACTTTCAGGATTTTTCATTTCTTTTCTTTTAAACTTCTTCTATTTTAAACCTTTTTCCCATCTGAGCGGAACGGACTTGCGGTGGACTTTCAAACTAGACCTTAGTCTGGGAGGCTTAAAGGTCGGTTTTCTTTTAACGGATTAGCCGTTATAATAGGCACTAGGTATTTTGGAACGAAAGTGCATCCTCATTGAAAAGACTAACCTGATTTTAAAAGGGGAAAAGCTTGTGAGATCGATGATTCGTTTTTTGCAACCGTATTGGCTTAAGGTCGTGCTCGTCATGGTATTGACACTGGCAGGATCATTGCTCGAACTGTATTTGCCGGTGCTCATGGCGGATGTGGTAGATATCGGTATCGTCAATTCGGACATTCCTTATATTTTGAAAACCGGAGTCTGGATGATCCTGTTCTCCGTGCTCGCCATGATCCTGACCATAACCAAACTGTACCTTTCCTCCCACATTGCGCTCAATTTCGGCAAAAACGTGCGGAGCAAGCTGTTCGTCCACATTGAATCCTTTTCTATGCGCGAATATAACCGATTTGGGGCAGCATCGCTCATCACCCGCACGACAAATGATGTCAAACAGGTTCAGGACGTCCTGTACATGATGTTGAACATGATGACGCGTGCCCCTTTCATGTTGCTGGGAGGCATTATTCTCGCCGTATCCAGGGACAAAGTGCTGTCCCTTATTTTCCTGGCTGTATTGCCCCTGCTCGCCTTGCTCATTTATCTGATTTCGCGGAAAGCGATCCCGCTTTTTAAGTCTTTGCAACAAAAGACCGACCGGCTGAACCTGATTTTACGGGAAGGGTTGTCGGGTGTCCGGGTTGTGAGAGCTTTCAATCGCGTCGAAGATGAAAAACAGCGCTTCAACCGCGCTAATGAAGACTTCCGTGACACCGGTATCGCTGTAAACCGATTGATGGCGGTCATGTTCCCGATGATGCTGATCGTCATGAACTTTACCAGCATTTTGATCATCTGGTTTGGCGGGATCCGTATCGACAGCGGCGCGATGCAGGTCGGCAACTTGATGGCGTTTTTGCAATATGCGCTGATGATTTTAATGTCACTGGTCATGCTGTCCATGGCTTTTATCATGATCCCGCGTGCACAGGCGTCCGCCGACCGCATTCATGAAGTGTTGGCGGTCGAACCGAGCTTGAAAGAACCGGATGTGCCCGTACCGGCCAACAAACTGCGCGGCACCATCGAATTTGACCGCGTTACCTTCCGCTATGAAGGAGCAGAAAAGCCGGCGCTTGAAAACGTATCGTTTCAGACCAAACCGGGAGAAATTACGGCGATTATCGGCAGTACCGGCGCAGGTAAAACTTCGCTCGTGCAGCTCATCTTGCGCTTCTATGATGCAGAAAGCGGAACGATCCGTATCAATGGGGTCGACATCCGGCAAATCAGCCAGGAAGAGCTGCGTGAAAAAATCGGGTACGTTCCGCAAAAAGCCACTCTATTTAGCGGCACGGTCGCGGACAATCTGCGCGTCGGCAAAGAGGACGCCACAGAAGAGGAAATGTTGGCGGCGCTCAGAACCGCGCAGGCGCTCGAGTTCGTCGAAAACATGGAAGGCGGGCTAAATGCGCGCATCGAACGCGGAGGTGCAAACTTGTCAGGGGGACAAAAACAACGGCTTTCGATCGCCCGCGCTTTGATCCGCAAGCCGGAAATTTATATTTTTGATGACAGTTTTTCCGCCCTCGATTACAAAACCGACGCTCGCTTGCGCGAAGCCCTGAAACAGGACGTCGCCGACGCGACCGTCATCATCGTAGCGCAAAGAGTAAGCACGGTCGTGGATGCCGACCGCATCATCGTGCTGGAGGACGGCCGTGTGATGGGCATCGGTACGCACGAGGAATTGTTAAACAGCAATCCTGTGTATCAGGAAATCGTCGCTTCGCAACAAGCTAGGGAGGTGGGCGCATGAGCCGTCATGCAAACAGAGGTCCGATCGGTCCGGGAAGGCACGGTGCGTTTCCCGTCGCCAAACCGAAAAATTTCAAAAAAACGCTCATGCGTCTGTTCGGTTATCTCAAACCGCGCACTTGGTCGTTGGTAATCGTCGTCGTGGCTGCAATCTTTTCCACCCTGTTTAATGTGATCAGCCCGATGCTGCTCGGCCAGGCGACTTCCTCGTTGTTTGACAGTTTCGTCAACCGGACCGGAGTCGACTTTGCCTTTCTAGGAAAATTGGTCTTGTTCCTGGCCGGCCTTTACGTCGTATCGGCCCTGTTTGCGTATCTGCAAGGGTACGTCATGGCCGGTGTATCGCAAAAAACGGTGGCCGAACTGCGGCGTGAAGTTCACGAAAAACTGGCCCGTTTGCCTTTACGGTATTACGATCGGCATGCACATGGCGATATCCTTAGCCGCGCTGTCAACGACATCGATAATATCAACGTTTCCTTGCAACAGGCATTGACGCAAATGATCACCTCCGTCATCGGCATTATCGGGATCATCGTCATGATGCTCGTGATCAGCCCGCTCTTGACGCTGGTCGTTCTCATTACGATACCGCTCAGCTTAACCGTGGTGCGTATCGTTGCCTCGTATTCGCAAAAATATTTTGTAACCCAGCAAAAAGAGCTCGGGGAGATCAACGGACATATCGAGGAAATGTTCAGCGGTCACCAGACAGTTAAAGCATACGGTCAGGAACCCAAATCGATCAATCGTTTTGAAGAAATCAACGAACGCCTCTACCGTTCGGGATGGAAGGCCCAGTTTTTTTCAGGAATGATGATGCCGATGATGTTCTTTATCGGCAATCTCGGATATGTATTTGTCTGTATCGTCGGTGGCATACTTGTGCTGAACGGCAGCATCCGCGTCGGTGATGTGCAGGCGTTTATCCAGTATTCACAGCAATTTACACACCCGATGTCCCAAGCAGCGGGGATCGCCAATATGATCCAGTCTGCCATCGCATCTGCGGAGCGGGTCTTTGAACTCCTCGACGAAGAAGAGGAAGAAGCCGAACAACCGGCAAAAATCGATCCCTTGGCCCTGAAAGGTGACGTCGAGTTCGAAAACGTCCGCTTTGGCTACGTGCCGGATCAGCCGGTCATTCAAAATTTGAATCTGAACGTACGCGAAGGTCAGACCGTCGCCATCGTAGGTCCGACCGGGGCAGGCAAGACGACGATAATCAATTTGCTGATGCGCTTTTATGAGTTGGACAGCGGCGCAATCCGGATCGGAGGCGTAAACCTGAAAGAAATGTCGCGTGAACAGGTCAGAAGCATGTACGCGATGGTGCTTCAGGACACGTGGCTGTTTCAAGGTACGATCCGGGAAAACATCGCTTACGGGCGTAAGGATGCCAGCTTTGACGACATCGTGCGTGCGGCGAAAGCGGCATATGCGGATGATTTTATCCGCACGCTCCCGCACGGTTACGATACGATGCTGAGTGAAGATGCATCGAACATCTCCCAAGGGCAGAAACAATTGCTAACGATCGCGAGGGCGATTCTGGCCGATCCGAAAATTTTGATCCTCGATGAAGCGACAAGCAATGTCGACACCCGTACCGAAATGAATATACAAAAAGCGATGAACAAACTGATGGCCGGCCGCACCAGCTTTGTCATCGCCCATCGCCTCTCGACGATCCGGGATGCCGATCTGATTTTGGTCATGAACAAAGGAACCATCATCGAGCAAGGAACGCACGAAGAGTTGCTCAGGCAAAACGGATTTTATGCCGATCTGTATTACAGCCAGTTTGCCGATCAAAAATTAAATGCCTGAACATAATGAACGCCTAAGGCCTGAAATGGCCTTAGGCGTTTTACCATTTCATGTTCCGTTTTACAATTGCAACAGCTGACCTCCGTCCACTTTCACCGGATCGCCGTCCACACTGAACCATACCGGCATCGCTGACGGATTATAAATCATCGAACCATCCACGGAAACTTCAAGCCGTTTAAGAGCCTGGACATAATCGAAAATCTGCTTGTTGGTGGCATACCAAATTTCATCGCGTCCGCCCACCTGTTCACAAAATTGAACCAAAAGATCCCAATTGTCGTCCCGAGCAAATTCAAAGCTGTGTCCCCACACATAGAACAATAGCGGTTTGCCCGGTCGATTAAGCTGCAAAAACTGTTCCGTAAATTCCAGGAGATTTTCCAGGTGGTGGCAGGTCGGATGCCAGCGATGAAAATGTTCCGGCATGGTAAAGTCGCGTTGGGAATGGACCGTGCGACAATAATCGATTCCGAGCTGCGGCAACAGCTTCGCTACTTCATCCGTCACCTCGCCGAACGGATAAGACATCCCTTTTACCGGATACCCGACGAGCTTCTCCAGGGCCTGGCGGTCCTGCATAATTTCATTTACACGCTGCTCGACGGGGATATAAGGCAGGTAGGGATGGGACACCGTGTGGGCAGCGACTTCATGACCGGCATACAGCGAGCGGACTTCTGCCGCCGTCACCCGTCCTTCCAGGTCCAGCCAGCCGGAATTCAAATGAAAAGTTCCCTTAATGCCATATTGATTCAAAATTTCCACCATTTTGCGGTCATCTACGGTAGCGTCATCATAACTAAGTGTAAGCGCCTTCCTTTTTCCATCGGGAAATAAATCATAACTTATTTTTTTCACCGTAAATCCCCTTCCAAAATTGGCGATTTTTTCGTTTATCTTTTCCTGGGATCATTATTTTTCATATGCCATAAACGGATCGCGAATCGTTATCTTGTGCGCCTCTGCGTCACTGATTCCCGCATACAGATCGGCCGTACCGTCCGGATGCCGGATCAAACCGCCGCTGAACACGACATTGCGCAAATCTTTCCGCTTCGCCGGACCATCTTGGAAATTCGAACGTTCCGAAATGATGCGGAGGTCCGAATATTCGCCCGTAGCGGGATCGAGCACAAAAATCATCGGGTAATAATGCCGATTCCCTTCTTCGTCAAAACGGGCGATATGGCCGAGCACACCGAGCAAACCGCCTTTTAGCAAATGAATTTCGTTGGCTCCCCCCCATTCATGATCGAGAAATTGCCCATCGAGAATGGGAGCTTGATCAATCACTTCCAGCGACAGGTCATCCAGGGAGTTGATGCGGGTAAAACCGATTTTTCCTCTGCCTCCCTTCTCCCCTTGGGGACGGGTAAATACACCGATCGTTCCGTCTTGCAATTGCACGACGCGCAAATCTTTCATCTGATCGGGGCCCGTGAAAAAGGGTTGCAAACGAGCGACGGATTCCCCTCTGTACAAGATCGTTCTCCAGCCGAGCTTGCCGATTTCCGTCGGGTGAGGAAAGATTTCGACACCACCAAATACCAGTTCTCCCGAGATGAACGTGTAAAACGGATCCTGAAGCGCAAATACCGGAGCGTTCTCCCGCGGCACCCAGCGTCCATCCCTTTCGACGAAAAACACCGTTTGTGCTTGTTCACTGTGGCGTTCCTCCACCCGGCCGGCGATGACCTTCTCACCTCCATCCAAGAAAGGAGCAGTTATGTTATAAACATCTTTTCCACCTGTGCCTTCAAACGACAGTTTTTGCGCATTGAACGGCTTGTCACCGCTGGCGCGAAACTGTTCAAGCAAGGTCAGAACAGATGCGGTTTTTCGATTTTTCAAAGCTTTCATTTTTCTTCTGTAAACCCCTCACAAAGAAGATAAAATTCTATCATTAAATCTTATCACAAAAATAAAAGAAGTGTGATAAAAAAAAGACTGCGGGCGCGCCTATCCTTTCAGCGCACCAGCAGTCAAACCTTGCACGATTCTTTCCTGACCGATAAAATAGGCGATTAAAAGCGGCAGGCTCCCCAATGTCAATGCGGCCATCATCGCCGGGATATTGACGGAGTATTCCCCGTAAAATTCTCGCAAACCGAGCGGCAGCGTCATCGAACTCGTGCTCTGGATCAGAACAAGCGCAAAGATAAACTCATTCCACGTGTGCACGAAATTGTAGATAAAGACTGTCGCGGTCGCAGGAGCAAGCAGCGGAAACAGGATGCGAAAAAAGACGCTGAAGTGACCCG